>NZ_JBJDOA010000017.1:0-24184 GCF_044900785.1 Pseudomonas sp. NPDC087358 | reverse complement strand
CCGCGAGCAAGATTGCCAGCGCTCTCCTCCCGACTATAGAATGCGATCAATTCTTAATTACATCCGGCACGGACGCGCGGAATGTTTCCAGTGGTCTCTATGTCGTCAGTCGATCGATCGCTCAACCTGCATGTTCAGAATTTGTATTGCGAACACCACGGCTGGCTGCACCGTTGGCTGGATCGCAAGCTTGGCAACACCTGCGATGCGGCCGATCTTGCCCATGACACGTTCGTACGTCTGCTGACCCGCCAGAACCCGGCCGGCCTGGGCGCGGAGCCGCGTGCGCTGCTGACCCACATCGCCAAGGGGCTGGTCATCGACCGCTGGCGCCGACAGGATGTCGAACGCGCTTATCTGGAAACCATCGCGCATCTGCCCGAGCCGCAGGTGCCATCGCCGGAAACCCGCTGGCTGATCCTTGAGGCGCTATATCGCATCGACAGCATGTTGCGCGAGATGCCGGATAACACCCGCCGGGCCTTTCTCATGTCGCAGCTCGATGGCATGACCTACCCGCAGATTGCCAGCGAACTCAAGGTCTCGCTGGTCACCGTCAAACGTTACATGCGCGACGCCTTCCTTGCCTGCCTGAGCGTGGCCTGATGAACGCGCCCATCGATCCGGTGATTCTGGGAGAGGCTGCCGACTGGCTGGTGCAGTTGCAGTCCGGGGCTGCTACCGATGAGGACCGTCGGGCGATTCAGCTGTGGCGGGGTCGCAGCGCTCAGCATGCACAGGCCTGGCAGCGCGCCGAGGCAATCATCGGTGATTTCCAGACCGTGCCCGGCTCGATTGCCAGCGATACGATCAAGCGCATCGGCCGCAATAAAGGTATCGGTCGGCGGCAGGCACTCAACCGTATCGGTCTGTTCCTGCTGGCAGGCCCGGCGATCTGGCTGGCGCAACGGGAGCTGCCGTGGCAGGAGTGGATGGCCGATCAGCACACCGCGATCGGCGAGCAAAAGAACCTGCCCCTGCCCGACGGCACGCGCCTGCTGATCAACACCAACAGCTCGCTGAACATCGCATTCAGCGCCAGCGAGCGACGGATCAAATTGCTGGGCGGCGAGGTACTGATTACCACCGCCAGCGAGCTTTCGCCGACCTATCGGCCGTTTATCGTCCAGACCCGCCACGGCACCGCCCGCGCACTGGGCACACGGTTCAGTGTCCGAGTCGATGATCCCGGCACCCGCGTGGCCGTGGTGCAGGGCGCGGTGGAAATGCTGCCGGTACATTCGTCCCGGGGCGTGATCGTCAACGCCGGCGAGCAAAGCGGGTTCAGTGCAGACGCCAGCGCCCCTGTACAGCCCCTGGACCTGGCGAGCATGACTTGGGAAAACGGCATGATGGTGGCGAAGAACATGCGCCTGGCCGATCTGCTGGCCGAGCTGGCCCGTTATCGCCAAGGAGTGTTGCGCTGTCATGACTCGGTCGCAAACCTCACGGTTTCCGGGGCGTTTTCCCTGCGCGATACCGACGCCAGCCTGCGACTGTTGCAGAACACGCTGCCGATCAGTGTCAGCAGCCTGACGCGCTATTGGGTGGCGGTGGAGCCTCGCGGGTAGCGTCTTGGCAGACTTCATGTTCTTCGGATGCAGCTGCCTGTGGGAGATTCCATGGTTGCAAACAAGCTCCTCAAGCAGCTTTGGACTGCTACGCCGCGTGTTTTTGATTCTGGCCGAAGGCCCGTAGGAGCGGGCTTGCCCCGCGAGCTGTCGGGCACCGGCAGTAAAATCAGGCGGCTCGGTGAGTCAGGTATTCACCCTTCACAGGGTTCACTGACGCTTCGCGCCAGATCGTCGGCAAGGTGGAGCGCCACCCCGCCGAACTCCCACGCCCTCCGGGCAGAAGCGAGTCGACATCTGTGGGTCTGCGGGCGGAAGCCATCACCCTCTACTGCGCCGAAAAAAATTCTGTATTTCGCTGATACCTTTTCCCCTGTCGTTCGGTGAGGGAGAGAACCCCTCACTTTCTTTGCGTCGACAGGATTGCCGAATGACTTTCAGGCCGCTCAAGCACTCGTTCAGAATGAGTCCCACTCGCTTCCCCGTCAAAGCCTTGAGCCTGGCAATTGCGTTGACTGGCCTTGCGCCGCTGCACAGCGCCATGGCGGCCGATCCTGTGCAGAGCAGCGTCGCGCGCACTTACTCGATTGCACCCGGCGCGCTCGGGGATGTGCTCGCGCAGTTTGCCGCGGTGTCTGGCGTGCCGTTGTCGTTTGACTCCAAGCTGCTCAACGACCGACAAAGCGAGGGCCTGCAGGGGAGTTACACCGTGCAATCGGGCTTCGCCCATCTGCTACAAGGCAGTGGTTATTCCTTGCTCAGCACCGGCGACAACGGCTACACGGTCGTGCCCGAGGTCAAGCTGGGCGACGCGATGGAGCTGGGCGCGACCACGGTCAACGGTGAGCTGAACAACGCTCAGGCCGACACCTACGCCGGTGGCCAGGTCGCCCGCTCCGCGCGCCTTGGCGTATTGGGCACCCGGGACATCAAGGACGTGCCGTTCAGCGTGGTGAGCTACACCTCCAAGACCATCGCCGACCAACAGGCCCGTACTCTGGGTGACGTGCTGCTCAATGATGCGTCGGTGCGTCAGTCGGCCGGCTTCGGTAACTTCTCTCAAGTGTTCACCATTCGCGGCCTGCCACTGCAAACCGACGACATCGCGTTCAACGGCCTGTACGGCATCCTGCCTCGGCAGATCATCACCACCGAAGCGGTGGAACGCGTCGAACTGTTCAAGGGCCCGAACGCCTTCGTCAATGGCGTGGCGCCGCAGGGCAGCGGTATCGGCGGCAGTGTCAATATCGTGCCCAAGCGCGCCGAAGACACGCCCACTCGCAGCGTGACGCTCGATTACACCAGCGACAGTCAGGTCGGAGGCCATCTGGATGTGGGTCAGCGCTTCGGTGAAGACAACCGTTTCGGCGCGCGGATCAACCTCGCGCAACATGGCGGCGAAACCGCGATCGATGACGAGACCAAACGCTCGCAGCTGATCGCCGTCGCCCTGGATTATCGCGGCGACCGGTTGCGGGTATCGACCGATCTTGGCTACCAGAAAGAGCGCATCAACCAGGGCCGCTCGGTGGTCTATCCCAACGGCAGCGTGGTGCCGCATGCGCCGTCGGCAAAAGACAACTACACCCAGGACTGGACCTGGTCGCAGTTGGAAGACACTTACGGCATGGTCAACGCCGAGTACGACCTCAACGACCACTGGACAGCCTATGCCGGTGGCGGCGCCAAGCACACCCGTGAAAACGGCGAGTATTCGTCGCTCTATGTGAGTGATGACAACGGCACGGCGCGCACGGGCTTCCTCTATTCGCCCCACGATGAGGACAACAAAAGCGCAATCGCCGGGCTCAATGGTCATTTCAACACCGGGCCGGTCACGCACCAGATGAACTTCGGTCTGTCGGGCATCTGGGGCGAGCAGCGCTCCTCCTATGAGGCGATTCTGGTCGCCAACCGCCAGCCCAACAATCTGTACAACCCGGTGCAACTCCCTCGTCCGACCGTGACTTATTTCGGCAGCGATATCCATGACCCGCGCATCGTCGGCAAAAACCGGGTCAAGAGCGCGGCGGTATCGGACACCCTGGGCTTTGTCGACGATCGCGTATTGCTGACGGTTGGTGTGCGTCGCCAGACCATTGAAGTCGATGCGTGGAACACCACGACCGGCGCACGCACGGCCAACTATGAAGAATCGATCACCACGCCGGTGTACGGCCTGGTGATCAAGCCGTGGGAACACGTATCGTTTTATGCCAACCGGATCGAGGGGCTGGCGCAGGGACCGACTGCACCGGCGACCAACGTCACCAACCCCAACGAGGTGTTCCCGCCACGGCGCAGCAAGCAGACCGAAGCCGGGGTCAAGTTCGACTGGGACACTTACGGTGCGACGTTCGGTGTGTACCGGATCGAGCAACCCAACAGCGCGACGACCACTGCGCCGGGCAATCGTCTGGGCACCTTCAGCGTCGATGGTGAGCAGGTCAATAAAGGTCTGGAAATGAACCTGTTCGGCGAGCCGGTCGATGGTTTGCGCCTGTTGGCCGGAGCGACGCTGATGCACACCGAGTTGAGCAAGACCTCCAATGGTCTTACCGATGGCAACCGCGCTGCCGGGGTGCCGCGCTTCCAGTACAACCTGGGTGCCGAGTGGGACCTGCCGGGCATCGAAGGCGCCGCCCTGAGCGGCCGCATGTTGCGTACCGGCGGTGAATACGTCAACGCGGAAAACACCCTGAGCATTCCGTCCTGGACCCGCGTCGACCTGGGCGCACGCTATGGCTTCAAGGCCGACGACAACTACATCACCTTGCGCGCCAACGTCGAAAACGTCGCCAACAAAGCCTACTGGGCCTCGGCCTCGACGGCGAACAACTACCTCACCCAGGGTGAGCCACGAACGTTGAAGGTGTCGGCTACGGTGGACTTTTAAAACCTGGTGTCAGGCAGGATTTACTGCCGGTGCCCGGCAGATCGTCGGCAAGCCGGACTCCCACGCCCTGCGGGCAGAAGCAGTCCGGGGGCGCTGGCGCGTAGCGGCAGAACCACAGAGCCTCACCTGCCGAAAGAAACACCTGACGGAGGCTTCACACCACCCGTTTCAAATCCACCCCAAGCGCTTGGGCGAACGCTTTTACCAGCGGGCTGCGCGGGGCGTTTTGGCGCAGGATCAGGTGGAAGGGTGTACGCAGGTGAATGACGTCGGGGCGCAACGCGCGTAGCTGGCCGTCGCGCAGCAGGCTGCGTGCGTAGTGTTCGGGCAAAAAGCCGATGAAGCGACCGGTGAGAATCAGGATCGCCACCGCTTCGACCTGCGATGCCGAAGCCGACTGGCTGTCGTAATTGACGAAGCTGGCCTTGTCGCGGTGGATGGCGTAACGGTGATTGATCACCTGGTAATGCCGCAGGCTGTCGATGTCCAGATCGTTGTCGTCTAACTCGAACAGAGGATGCCCGACCGCGCAGTAAGCGTGCGAAAGCTCCTCGTACAGCTCGAAATAATCGAACTCTTCGCGGCGCTGATAGACCGGCACGATACCAACGCTCAAACGCCCCTCGACCACCCCGCGTTCGATTTCATCGAGTTGAGAGGCATGCAGGCGCAATCTTACTTTGGGCGCTTCATCGTGCATTGTTCTAAGCGAGGCTATTAACGGCGAACTTTTATCGGACATCGTGTTATCGATAACACCGATGCTCAGGTCGCCGATCAACTCATTCTGTGCCGAACTTATGCGGTCACGGAAAGTGTCCACCGAGGAAAATAATTCGATGGCCGCTTGATAGACCAGCTTGCCTTCTTCGGTCAGGTGAAAGCCTTCCCGCCCGCGGGTACACAGGCGCATGCCGATGCGAATTTCAAGGTCCGAAATCTGCTTGCTGATCGCTGCCAGACCCACGTTCAGCTCGTTCTGTGCAGCGCTGAAGCCCCCGGCCTCGACCACGGCCTGAAAGACCCGCAGCAGCTTGAAGTCCATCCCGCTCAGCGATAAGGGCGGACGAATACCGGGTTTTGGCGGCACGTTTCCAGAAGTGGAAAGTGGAGTTTCCATAATGATTATTGACCTCACCTGTCATATTCAACAGGCTTTGACTCACAACAAAAACATGCCCGATTGATAATAATGAACACAGAAAATGGCGATTGGCAACCATCTGCTTTACGCCCTGATCAGTGACTTGCTCACTGATCTAACAACGATAAAACCTGACACTTTGATCAGGACTTGCAACGCGAAACTGCCCTTCACTCTCAGCAAATATCTACAACCTCAGGTACCTGTGCGTACCGTGATCGGCAGATCAGAGGGTGAGTTGCTGTTATCGAACATTGCGCGGCCTGAACACAGCTTCGGAGAATCACCATGAACCAGAACCAGGCAGAGCGGCTGCAAGCCGAGCGCAAGAAGTCCGAAAACGAGTTCGATATCACTCAGTACGAGCACGTGCCGCGTCGCTATTACGGGCGAATCTTCTTCGCCACCCTGATCGTCATTGCCCTGGCAGGCCTGGCCCGCGCTTTCGCCAACGGGCAGATCGAGTGGGGCTACATCGGCCAGTTTCTGACCTCCCAGGCGATCATGTGGGGCCTGCTCAACACCATCATCATGTCGATTCTGGCGATGATCCTGGGCGTGGTGATCGGCGTAATCACGGCGATCATGCGCATGTCGGCCAACCCGATCCTGCGCTATGTGGCCATCACCTACACCTGGCTGTTTCGTGGCACGCCGTTGATCCTGCAGCTGCTGCTGTGGTTCAACCTGGCGCTGATCTTCCCGGTGATCGGCATCCCCGGCGTGTTTCAACTCGATACCGTGACCCTGATGACGCCTTTCGTCGCAGCGCTGCTGGGCTTGAGTATCAATCAGGGCGCCTACACCGCCGAGGTGGTTCGCGCCGGCCTGTTGTCAGTGGACACCGGCCAGTATGAGGCTGCCAAGTCCATCGGTATGCCGCGCCTGCAAGCCCTGCGCCGGGTCATCCTGCCCCAGGCCATGCGCGTGATCATTCCGCCGGTGGGCAACGAGTTCATCAGCATGGTGAAAATGACCAGCCTGGCCAGTGTGATCCAGTACTCCGAGCTGCTGCACAACGCCCAGAACATCTACTACGCCAACGCCCGGGTGATGGAGCTGCTGATCGTCGCCGGTATCTGGTACCTGGCCGTGGTCACCGTGCTGTCGTTCGGCCAAAGCCGGCTGGAGCTGCGTTTCGCTCGCGGCGCCGGCAAGCGTTCGTAAGTTCAGGCCCAGGAGAAGCCACATGAGAAGCATCGTCAAAGCCGTCGGCCTGAACAAATACTACGACCAGTTCCATGCGCTCAAGGACGTCAGCATCGAGGTCGAGCAAGGCGAGGTGCTGTGCATCATCGGACCTTCGGGTTCGGGCAAGAGTACGCTGCTGCGTTGCGTCAATCAGCTGGAGAAGATCGACAAGGGCGGTCTGTGGGTCGATGGCGAACTGGTCGGCTACCGCATCGTTGGCAACAAATTGCACGAGCTGAACGAAACCCAGGTGGCGCGCCAGCGACTTAGCACTGGCATGGTGTTCCAGCGCTTCAATCTGTTCCCGCACATGACCGCGCTGCAAAACGTCATCGAAGGGCCGATTCAGGTGCTCAAGCGTTCGCCCAAGGAAGCCAACGAAGAAGCCGTGGAACTGCTGGCCCGGGTCGGCCTTGCAGACAAGCGTCATTCGTATCCCGTCGAACTGTCCGGCGGCCAGCAACAGCGCGTAGCGATTGCCCGCGCGCTGGCGATGCGGCCCAAGCTGATGCTGTTCGACGAGCCCACTTCAGCCCTCGACCCGGAGCTGGTGGGCGAAGTGTTGTCGGTGATGCGCGACCTTGCGCATTCCGGCATGACCATGATCGTCGTGACCCATGAGTTGGGCTTCGCACGCGAAGTCTCCAACCGCATGGTGTTCATGGACGGCGGCCAGATTGTGGAGGCCGGCAGCCCCGAAGACATTCTAATAAGCCCACAAAACCCAAGAACTCAAAGCTTCATTTCTGCCGTTCGCACTTAAACCAGAACAAACGAGAACGACCATGAAAAAAATGATCCTACCTACCTTGCTCGCTGGCCTGATGGCATCCACTTCGGTATTCGCAGCAGTACCCGCCGGCATCAAGGACAAAGGCGAAATCACCGCCGCCATCGTGCCGAATTACCCGCCGATGGATTTCAAGGACACCGCCAGCAATACCCTGACCGGCCTGGACGTGGATCTGGGCAATGCGTTGGCCGAGCGTCTGGGCGTGAAGATCAGCTGGCAGGAAACCGCTTTCGAGCAGATGGTCAGCGGCCTGGTCACTAAGCGTTTCGACATCATTCTGTCGGGCATGACCGACACCGCCGAACGGCAGAAATCGGTAACGTTCGTCGACTATTTCACCAGCGGCCCGCAGCTGTACACCCTGACCAAGAACACCGAACTGAACCAGCCGATCGACCTGTGCGGCAAGAAGGTCGGCACCAGCCGGCGCACCACCTGGCCTGCGGAAATTGCCGAGTGGAGCAAACAGAACTGCGAGGCAGCAGGCAAACCGGCAATCATCGTGACCGGCTCCGAAGGCTCGGCCGACGCCCGTGCGCAATTGCGTCAGGGCCGTCTGGACGCCGCCATGCAAGGCAGCGAAACCATTCCCTACCTGATGGCGCAGGAGAAGGACACCTACAAGCCGATTGGCCTGGCGATTTCCAAGCAGTTCACCGGGCTTGGCGTAAGCAAATCCAACCCGGAGCTGGCCAAGGCCATCGCCGAAGCGATGCAGGCGATGGTCGACGACGGTACTTACGGCAAGATCCTCAAGAAGTGGAATCTTGAGCAAGGCGCAGTGGCCAAGATCGGGATGGATCAGGGGCAGTAAACGACGCCTGCCCGATTTGCGAGCAAGCTCGCTCCACAGGTAAACGCGATGACCTGTAGGAGTGAGCTTGCTCGCGATGGCGCTTAGTCAGATACGTACATGCCTGATGACACACCGCAATCGCGAGCAAGCTCACTCCTACAAGGGTTTGCAGCAAAGCACCAAGGACTGAACAATAACAGTGGCCACCTACTCCCTCGTCATCCGCCGCCTGATGGTCTGCTCGCTGACCATCGTCATGAGTCGGGCGATGACCAGCCCGTTACTCACGCTGTTCTTGAGCACAAAACTGGGGTTGAACCAGCAGGACGTCGGGTTGCTGATGGGGATCGCAGTGTTCCTGGCAACGCTGCTGAGTCTGTATGGCGGCTACATCATCGACCGGCTGGAAAAGCGCAAGCTGCTGATCCTGGCCATGCTCTCCAGCTCGATCGGCTTCACCTTGCTGACCTTCGCCCAGAACGTCTACTTGACCACCTTGACCCTGGTGATCACGGAAACCGCTTCGGCACTGTTTCTGATCGGCTCCAAGGCGATCATCAGCGAGAACCTGCCCATCGGCCAACGCGCCAAGGTGTTCTCCCTGCGCTACACCCTGACCAATATCGGCTACGCCACCGGTCCGATGCTCGGCGTGGTGATTGCCGGTCAACTGCCGCTGGCGCCGTTCCTGATCGCCAGCGCCATCGCGTTCGGCAGCATGTTCCTGATGATCGGTATCCCGCCGACCGTGCGCAATGTGCAGGATGCGCCGCGCAGTTTTTTCGACACGCTGCTGACCCTGAAGAACGACCGCACATTGATTCTGTTCACCGGCGGCAGCCTGCTGAGCACCATCGTGCATGGCCGCTACACGCTGTATCTCTCTCAGTTTCTGCTGGTCACCCACACCTCGCAGCAGGCGTTGAAGATCCTCTCGGCGGTACTGGCCTGCAACGCTGTCACAGTGATTTTGATGCAGTACCAGATAGGCCGTTTTCTCAAGCGCGAACAACTGTCGAACTGGATCTGCCTGGGTTCGGCGCTGTTCGTCCTGGGCCTGATCGGTTTCAGTTTTGCCGCGACGACCCTGGCCTGGTGCGCTGCAATGTTCGTGTTCACCCTGGGCGAGATGATCATCTACCCGACCGAATACCTGTTCGTCGACACTATCGCCCCTGATCATCTGCGCGGCAGCTATCTCGGCGCACAGAACCTGGCGGCGTTCGGTGGCGCGATGAGCCCGGTGATTTGTGGTTATTTGTTGATCAATACGCCAGCGCCGACGATGTTTTATGTGCTGGCCTGTCTGACCGCCATCGGCGGTACCTTGTGTTTTATGAGCGCACGCCGGGTCAAGCCCGCCCATCCCGATATCGCGCTGTAAATTGTCACTTTTCAAATCCGCAGCAAACAGGCGAGTATGTCGGGCCTTGAGCTGTCAGTCCGAAGCGCTTTACGAGACCTCTTGCAAGCCTGATCCAGACTGTCCTGATTTTCACCTTCCTGACGAAAAGGATATCGAGCAATGAAATACCGCGTTCTTGGCCAATCCGGCCTCAATGTCTCAACGCTGACCCTGGGCTCCATGATGTTCGGCGTGCAGACCAGCACTGAAGAGTCCCTGCGGATCATCGACAAGGCCTGGGACGAGGGCGTGAATTTCATCGACACGGCCAATGTCTACAACGCCGGCCGCTCCGAAGAAATCGTCGGTGAGGCGATTGCCTCGCGCCGCAGCGAATGGGTCCTGGCCACGAAAGTGGGCAGCAGCTCCGGCAATACCGCGCCCAATAGCAGCGGCCTTAACCGCAAGCACATCTTCAACGAGGTCGAGTCCAGCCTGCGCCGCCTCGACACCGACTACATCGACATCCATTACCTGCACAAAGAAGACCACAGCACACCGCTTGAGGTGACCGTTTCGGCCATTGGTGACCTGATCCGCGAAGGCAAGATTCGCTATTGGGGCGTGTCCAACTTCCGCGGCTGGCGCATCGCCGAGGTGGTCAACGTCGCCCAGCGTCTGGGCGTCGACAAGCCGGTGATCAGTCAGCCGCTGTACAACATCGTCAATCGTCAGGCCGAACTCGAGCAGATCACTGCGGCGAAGTTCTACGGCTTGGGCGTGGTGCCTTACAGCCCGCTGGCCCGCGGTGTATTGAGCGGTAAATATGCGCCGGACGTGACCCCCGACAGCACCACCCGCGCCGGGCGTCAGGACAAGCGGATTCTGGAAACCGAATGGCGTTCGGAGTCGCTGCACATCGCGCAAAAACTGCAGGCGTATACCAAAGACAAAGGTGTGGGTCTGGTGGAGTTTGCCATTGCCTGGGTGCTGAACAACCAGGCGGTGACGTCGGCCATCGTCGGTCCGCGCACCGAAGAGCAATGGGACAGCTACACCAAGGCATTGAGCGTGCAGATTACCGCCGAAGATGAGGCGTTCATCGATTCGCTGGTGACACCGGGGCACGCCTCGACCCCGGGCTTCAATGATGTTCAGCACTTTGTGACGGGGCGGTACCTCTAAACGCACTGCCTGACCTTTAGCCGTACGGCTTGCCGGCGGGGCCGCAAGAATCGCCCCGCCAGCGAGCCGACGTGCTAAAGCTCGCTCTACCCTCGCGTCATGCCCAGGGCGCCCGCCCTGCGAACCCCTGCCCCCATCGCTGGACCGCGAAACGAATCGCGATTGTCGTCAGCCTGCCGCATCGACCGCAGGTACCCGATGACAGGCGTTCACGCCTGCAGAATAAGGACGCCTAGGGATATTGGCTTGCAAATCAATGAGTTCGATTGGCTGCCCGGTTGATCGCAGAAATGCCGTGTTCATCAGGCTGCTTGCGGCGGCCTGTATCGCCCGAAGCGATAGAACACGACACCCACATCAATCCCATAAAGCCTTGTAGAATGCCGTCCGCCGCACGCTGGCCGTGGATCTGGCAAAGTTTGACAAGGATGACTGGGACCTCTAGTGTTCCATTGGATCCAAAACCTGAACATTGGAAGAAGAAGTAGCGATGCGCCGGACCGAGAAAGAACAATTTCTGCGGGAAATCCTGGGGAACGAGCAGCCGCCCGCACACTTGGCGCGCGCCGTGATCGAAGAAAAACTGCGCGCTGCGATTCTCGACGGCCGCCTGCCATCCGGAGTGGCGTTGCGTCAGCAAGAGCTGGCCACGCTGTTCGGTGTCAGTCGCATGCCTGTACGCGAAGCCCTGCGTCAGCTGGAGGCGCAATCACTGTTGCGGGTCGAAACCCACAAGGGCGCCGTCGTCGCACCGCTGATCAACGAAGATGCCACCGATGCCTATGCCTTGCGCATCCTGCTGGAGTCCGAGGCGCTGCGTCAGTCGATACCCTTGCTGACCGCGCAGGACATCAGCACCGCTCGCAGTTACATCGAGCAGCTGGAGATCGAAACCGATTACGCGAAAATGGGCACGCTCAACCGCCTGTTTCACATGTGCCTCTACTCCCGCGCATCGAACAAACGCCTGCTCAAACTGGTCGAGGATGGCCTGAACGAGGAGGAACGCTTCCTGCGCTTCAACCTCAAGCACATGGAGCTGGGCGAGGTTTCCCAGCACGACCATCTGGAGCTGTTGCGCCTGGCCGAGGCCGGGGCAATCGATGCGACGATCAACGCTCTGGCCTACCATTTGAACCGTGGTGTGGATGCGATCAACAACTACCTGAACAGTCGTGCGACGCAAACCGCCACACCTGCCACGTCAAGGAAGCGCGCCCTCGCCCAGTGAGGGTTTGACGATCGTGAACAGCGGCTGTTCACGGTCCAGCATTCGCGCCCCAGCTTGCGGCCGTCATAGCGGCTGGACACAGCTCGGGGTTTATTGAGCACCGGTCATTGCGGTGCCCGCGCCGATGGAACCGGCCCCACGGTTGTGAAGGGTCTGCACGAGCAGGCTTGGGGATTCTCAGTGTACGCGCCGAAAAGCAAATGGCTGATGGTTGTCAATTCCGGGCAACCGGTCCGCACGCGCCTGATCTGCTTCCCCCATGCCGGCGCAGATCCAGAGCAGTTTCGCGACTGGTCGCAAGGCCTGGCCGACCATATAGAATTAGTGACGCTGCGCCTGCCTGGTCATGGCAGCCGCCTCAAAGAAACCCCCTACGACCGCTGGGCGCCGCTGCTGGAAGACACCTTCCTCGCTCTGCAGCCTTATCTGAGCGAGCCCCACGCCTTCTACGGCCACAGCTTCGGCGGCCGATTGGCTTATGAAATGGCCAGACTGGCGCAGACTTACTACAGCGGCCTGACCCGACACTTGTTTATCTCCGGCTGCCGCAGTCCTGACAGCCAACAGCCCCTGCCGTATCTGCACACATTGCCCCAGGATGACTTCGTTCAAGCGCTTGTGAAACTGGACGCCGTGCCGCAATCGTTGCTTCAGGATAAAAGGCTGATGCGACTGCTCGAACCTGTGATGCGCAGCGACCTGAAGCTCTCGGAGCTGTGGTCACACTGTCCGGACGACGGCCTGGATATCCCCCTTACCGCCCTGTACGGCAGCGATGATCCGCTCGACACCGCCGCCAGCATGATGAACTGGCGCGAATTCACCCGCCGCGAATTCGAGTTGATCGAAGTGCGCGGCAACCATAACTTCCTCCGATCGCAGCGCAATCGTCTGCTGCACATCATCAACACGCATCTGGGGCTGCTGGGCGGCTGAGCCTCTACCGCGCCCCTATCCTGCCCCTGTCCCTCGTTTACCCACATTAAAAACAGCACGCGCTTTGCCGGGAGAGCAATCACCTGAAGGAGTGCGCTAAGCCATCCCTGGCAGATACTGCCTGCGCTAACGCAGCGAATTCCTGTGTTTCAGGCAAACTCAAGGGACGAACTCGCCTGGCAGTCGGTTCCGCAAGCGCAATTCTCATGGAGCAACAAAAGGAGCAGTGCAAGGGGCGGAGACGAATTGAGAGCAGTCCATCAACGTCGCCCACACAAAATTCCTTCTACCGCGATTGTTTAGTTAACGCGTAACTCTGAACGAGGCATTCGTTCATTATTATCAATTCTGACTCTATTGAGCCGGAGGGGTTACGCTCGCCCCAATAAAACATATTGGTAATGTTTTATCAGCATGCTGCGCGCCTTGTTTTTAATACGGAAAAATTTATTAAAAAGTATTTGCTCTGATATTAAAAAGTGCTTTAACGTTTTCCTGTCGCCAACTTTCCGGTAGCCGGAAAACCCAGCTCATCTGTTACCAGGGGCGGCAACACGCCAGCAGCCTTGGGCCTGGCACACAACCCTCGAGACCATTAAACGAAGTATTCGTCACGCTGCCTGCTCGCCTATTGTTTATTCGCCATCGTTGCAGCGGGTTGTTGTCCGCCCAACGTGGAAACACTCAGGCAAGACAACGGCGTTGATCGTGGAATATTTTCGTATATCAAGGACGTCACCGTGAATACTAACAAACAACTACTCAACCGTAAGAAATCCGAACTAAGCGCTCATCCGATATTCGCCGAAATTGATTCGTTGGATGTACTTCGGCGTTTTATGGAAACGCATGTGTTCGCGGTCTGGGATTTCATGTCGCTGACCAAGAGGCTGCAGCAGGAACTCACTTGCACGCAATTGCCCTGGCTGCCGCCCAAGGACCCGAAAGCAGCCCGGCTGATCAACGAAATCGTACTCGGCGAGGAATCTGACAATCGCCTGGATCATGGCCATTACAGCCATTTCGAGCTGTACCTGGACGCGATGCGTGAAGTGGGCGCCAGCACCGCGCGTATCGAGCGTTTCGTCGAGCTCCAGCAAGAAGGTGTGCATTACGAGACCGCGCTGGACAGCGTCAACGCCGGCCAGGCTGCAAGGCGCTTCGTCAAAGACACCCTGGACACAGCTCTCAATGCATCGGCCCACAGCGTTGCCGCTGCGTTTCTGCATGGCCGCGAAAGCGTCATCCCGCACATGTTCCAGCGCATTCTCGATGACTGGGGCATCACCGCCAATCAGGCCCCGACCTTCCGTTACTACCTGCAACGCCATATCGAAGTGGATTCGGAGGACCACGGGCCGGCCGCCGAATCTCTGCTCGCACGCCTGGTGGACGGCGACCAGCGACGCGAGGCCGAAGTCTACGCGGCCGCCATCGCCGCCGTGGAAAGCCGTATCGCGCTGTGGGACGCCCTGCGCGCCAGCATGCGTGAACCGCTGCTGGAAGTCAGCGCATGAGCCGCTCGCGGCTTGGCAAATTCTTTGCTCCACACACAGGGACGACATCATGAAAGCCGAAGACTACTTGTCCTTCGTCGATGCGTGGGAAGGCCGTGCGACGATCCGTACCCGCCCGCGCCGCATCGTCGAGAACGACGCAAGACTCATCTATCCGCTGAGCCGCCAACCGCTGGTACTCAGTCAGACCTTCACCCGTGAGTGTCCGCATCTGCGTGACTTCGCGCTGATCCAGAGCCTGTACAAATTCATCAACGACGTGGTGATTTTCGAGACCGAAATCGTCGACAAGACTGCTCGCAGTATCGCCAAGGACAACTTTGCGATCCGCTTCCCCTTCGCCTGCCGCTACGACGCGATGACCGTGGTGGTCGACGAGGACTATCACGCGCTGGTGGCCATGGACTTCATGCAGCAGACCATTGCCATGACCGGGATCGAACCCATCGTCTTGCCGTCGGAGATCGAGTTGAGCCGGGCGATCCCCGCAGCCCTTGCGCTGGCGCCGGATCACCTGCGCAGTGCAGTGGAGCTGATCTGCGTGGCAATCGCCGAGAACACCGTGACCAATGATGTGGCCGCGTTCGCCAAGGACGACACGGTCAAGCAGTCGATCAAGGGGCTGATGGCCGACCACCTGCTCGATGAAGGCCGGCATTCGGGGTTCTGGGCGCGTCTGGTGCGGATCTATTGGCATGCGGCACCGGAAGAGGATCGGCAAGCCATTGCCCGGATCATGCCGGTGTTCATTGCTCAATACCTGACCAATGACATTCAGAAGTCTTTCGACTTCGTGCTCATCGATCACCTCGCGGTCGCCGCGCCGATCAAGCAGGCGCTCAAGGACGAAGCCCAGGCGATGTGCTTCCCGATCAACCGTCATCACCCCCTGGTGGGCAACATCGTGCGCTTCTTCAGGACCAGCTCGATGCTTGATTGCGCTTGCGTACAACAGGCCATCGCCGACTATTTGCCGGCGGGGGGCGTGCAATGAAACGCCTGGAGATCGTGCTCATCGGTCATAGCAGGGCCTTGAGCGAACTTGGCGTAGAACTGGACGCCCATGGGCATCTGATCCATTCACTGTCAGACACTCGGGCGCTGGAGGACACCCTCGTCAGCGGCGTTACGTTGCTCATCGAAGACGGCACGCTGGACCTGAGCAGCAGTCGCCTTGCGGCTTTCAAGACCGACGCGCATCTGGGGTTGCGTGTCGGCCTGAGGCCGGATATGCAGCACGGCATGCCGCATCTTGAGTTGCTGTGCTGGTATGGCTCGGCGACGGCGCAGCGGCTGATCCTGCGTCAGGAGGTACCGGCCGAACCTTCGGGCAACGGCCGTATGCTGCGCGATGTCGCCGTCGCAGCATTGGTAGACAGCGTGACGTTGCTGGTCAGTCGCCTCTCGCGTGATGCCGAGCACCTGCTTGGCACAGCACCACTGCAAGGCCCCCAAAGCGACTGGCAAGAGGGACTGCAACGCCTTGATCGACTGGCCTTCGAGCATCGCTTCAACCAGACCGCGCAACCACACTTGCTGCGCATCGCCCAGGTGCCGCTGGTGACGCGACTGGACCAGAGCTTCACCGCGTTTGCCGATCGCTGCGCATTGGACATCGACGGCCAACGTATCAGCTACGAGGATCTGCGCGCCCACGCCGTTGCAGTTCAGGTTTTGATACGACCGCTTGTGGATGCGTCAACCGGTGAGCCGCCAGTTATCGGTATCTGCCTGTCCAAGTCTGCTGCGTTGTTTGCGGGGATTCTGGCGATTCTTGGCCATGGCGCAGTGTACTTGCCCCTCGATCCAAGCCAGCCGCTGCAACGCCAGCAGTACATTCTGGAGAACGCCAAGGCGGTTCTGCTGCTGCACGATGGTCAGCATCCACTGGCGGGGCAGAGCGTACCGGGGCTGGATATCAGCAATGTCGCGGTCACTCCCACCGGGCAGCCGCTGTTGAACTGCCACCCCGCCATCGATGGGCCGTGCATGGCGCTCTACACCTCGGGCACCACGGGCCATCCCAAAGGCGTAATGCTCAGCCAGCGCAACCTGAGCCACTTCACCGCCTGGTATGCCGAATACGTCGGGTTGTCCCACCGCAGTCGGGTGCTGCAATTCTCGACGCTAAGCTTCGATTCGTCGGTGATCGACATCTTCCCGACCCTGCTCAGCGGCGCCGAGCTGGTGGTGGCCAGTGAAGATCAGCGCCGCGATCCATTACAGCTCATCGCACTGCTGGACCAGGACCTCAGCCACGCGTTCCTGCCGCCCGCACTGTTGAGCATCCTGCCAATGGATCGGCCACTCAAGCTTGATCACCTGATGACCGGCGGTGACGTGTGCGAGCCGTACGTTATCGAGCATCTGGCCGCGCAGTGCGACTTCCATAACCTGTACGGCCCGACAGAAGCGACGGTGCTGATCACCGCCGGGCAATTTCAGCCGGGCAGCAGCAACCGCAACCTTGGCCGCCCTATCGCCAATAGTCAGTTGCTGATTCTCGATGAACAGATGCAGCCGGTCGCCGAACAGACGCCGGGCGAGCTGTATATCGTCGGGCCGGGCGTGTGCCTGGGCTACATTGAGAATCCGGCGCTGACCGACGAGCGCTACGTGCACCTGGCGCTTGGCGATGGAGACAGCTTGCGCGCATATCGCACCGGCGACATCGGCAAGTGGACCGACGCCGGTGTCGAGCTGTGCGGACGGCGTGACAATCAGGTGAAGATCCGCGGCTTTCGAGTCGAGCCCGAAGAAGTCGAACACTGCCTGCGCGACAGTCAGCTGTACCGACAGGTGGCGGTGGTGGTCGATGAGCAGCGGCGGATTCTGGCCTTTCTCGCTCAACCGCAAGGGGTCGAGCCCGATGCGGCGCGGCCTCTGCTCAAGGCGCATGTCGAGCGCCTGCTACCTGATTACATGCGCCCGGCTGCCTACACCGAGCTTGCGAAAATGCCGTTCGCCAACAACGGTAAGATTGACCGCAAAGCGCTGCTGCAGTTGCCGGTGAACCTGATCGAGCAAGCGCCGCGGCGTGAGCCTGTCACTGAAAACGAACGTCTGTTGCTGACCCTCTGGGCCGACTTGCTGGAGTTGCCACCGGGGGACATATCAACCGATGAAAGCTTCTTCAATCTGGGCGGCCATTCGATTCTGCTGTCGCAGATGTTGCTGGGGATCCGCGAGCATTTCGGGCGCAGCATTCCCATCAACCGTTTCATTGAAGCGCCGACGCTGATCAATCTGGCGTCCCTGCTAGACAGCGATGGTTCGTCGTCCTGGACGGTCAGCCCGCAAGCGATCAGGGACGCCACGACACCCATCGAGCTGCGCGCGCTGCCGGTCGACCAACTGGGCGATGTGCACAAGGTCATCGTTACCGGCGCCAATGGTTTTCTCGGTGTGCATATCGTCCAGGCGTTGCTGGCCTGGGGCGCGACCGAGGTGGCGTGCCTGGTGCGTGAAGGCGGCGGGATGACCGCGCAGGACCGGTTCGGCCAGGCGTTGCGTGAAAACCGCCTGGAGCATCTGGACCTCAGCCGAGTGCGGGTCTATGCAGCGGACGTTACCCGACCCCAGCTGGGCTTGAGCGACGAGGTCTACCAGCGACTGGATCGTGAGTTTGGCGCGCTGGTGCACAACGCCGCCAACGTCAATCACGTGCAGGATTACGAAGCGCTGGCCAAAGACAATGTGGCGCCGATCTTCGAATGCCTGCGCCTGTGCGAAGGACGCAGCAAGAAGGTCTTCAACTTCGTCTCGACACTCTCCGCCTCAAGCGCCGTGGACCACGCTGGCAGCGTCCTGGAAGAGCCTGCCGCGCAGACGCCGCCGATCTACATCAAGAACGGCTACAACCTGTCCAAATGGGTCGCCGAACGCATCCTGCAGCAGGCTCGCGAACAGGGTGCGTGGGTCAACATCTACCGCCCGGGGAACATCGCCTTCAACAGCGTCACCGGCGTCTGCCAGCCGCACAAGAACCGTTTGATGCTGATGCTCAAGGGTTCGATGCAACTGGGACAGGTCCCGGATTTTTCCATGACCTTCGACCTGATGCCGGTGGACTTCCTCGCCCGCTTCATCGGCTTTCACAGCAGCCGTTACCAGCCGGCACGCGCGGTTTTCAATCTGCATAACCCCGAGCCCCTGAGCTGGAGCGGTTACGTCGATGCGTTTCGCGAGGCCGGCCGCGAGTTCCAGATGGTCAGCGTTGCGCACTGGCAGACCCAGCTCAACCGGGTCGACAGCCAGAACGCGCTGTTTGGCGTGCTCGGCTTCTACCTGGACGGCTTCGAGGAGGACATCGGCGATATCTCGATGATTGCCTACCAGAACGCCCTGGCCGGTGTGCAGCGCATGGGCGAATGCTATCCGCAGAAAACCCCGGCGCTGCTGCGCAAGGGCTGCGACTACCTGAAAGAAATCGACTTCATCTGACTCACCCCATAACGCAATACCCATAAACGTATTGGAGAACGACATGAACGCAATCAACAAGATCGAAACCCTCAAGCCCGGCACGCTGATCAGCAACCCGATTGGCGAGCCTGTGGTGTCTTGTGTGCAGGTCGCAGCCCAGGCGAGCAAGGTCTGGGAGGTCGTCGGCGATTTCGGCGGCTTCGCGCGGTTCATTCCGGCGCTGGCGAGCATCGAAGTGATCGGCGATGGCGTCGGCGCGGTGCGCCACAAGAAGTTCAAGGAGGGAGGCCTGGTGGTGGTCGAGCAACTGAACTCTCGCGACGACAGCGCGTTTTCAATGACCTGGACAACCATTCAGAACAACCTGGGTATTCGCAATCTGTGGGCTTCGATGACCGTAGTGCCAAGGGATGAACACAGCTGCGACGCAACCTGGACCATCATCGCCGAGGCTGCCGAGGACAATCCCGCCAGCGCGGAGGCATTCCGCGACTTCCTGCAGAGTTTTGCCGACGGCGCGATGAGCAACGTAGAGAAACTGTTCGCCTGACGGACAGGCTGTCGCTCTTGAGCCCGCTCAGGCACACGCCTGAGCGGGCTTTGACGTTAATGGGTAGAGTTGCAAAATGTGACGCACCTCAACACAATGGGACGCATTATCATTTAAGCGGCGCTGGGATGGCGCGTTTCTGATGCCTTGTTCCGAATCAACGCTGGGCACGCTCTACAGCGACCACCACGGATGGCTCAACGGCTGGCTGCGCAGCACGCTGGGCAATGCAGCCGATGCCGCGGACCTGGCCCAAGACACCTTCGTTCGGCTGCTCAATCGCAGCGAATGGCTGGAACTGCAGGCGCCCAGGGCATTCCTGCGCACGGTCGCACGTGGGCTGGTCATCGATCACTGGCGCCGCGAAGAGCTTGAACGCGCCTATCTCGAAGCGCTCGCTCATCTTCCTCCACAGCAAACCCCCTCTCCAGAATCCCGCGAGCTGGTGTTCGAGTTGTTGGAGGGTATCGCCAGGATGCTCGACGGACTCAAACCGAAAGTACGCCGGGCATTCTTGCTGGCCCAGTGTGAAGGCCTGACCCACAAGCAGATCGCCGCGCAGATGGACATTTCTGTTCGCTCGGTTGAGCGCTATGTCGCCGACGCGCTGTATCACTGCTATCTGCTGCGATACCAATCATGAATCACGCTTCGGCCAACGAGCATCGTCAGCCCTCCCCGGCCGTTGTCCGGCAAGCTATCGAATGGATGCTGCGCTTGAACGGTCAGGAGGAAAACAGCCGTCTGCATCGACGTTTTGAACACTGGCTCGCCGCGCATCCCGATCATCAATGCGCCTGGCAGCGGGTGCAGTCGCTCAATACTGATCTGAACAGTCGGTTTCAAGCCCTGCCGGCCGGGGGCGCTGCCTTTGAAGCACTGGAACACAGCGCGCAACGTCTGGGACGCAGGCAAGCCCTGAAGCTGCTGTCAGGGCTGCTGGTGCTGGGCTCAGGTGCGTATCTGGCCCGGGATCTGACACCCTGGCAGCAGTGGAATGCCGACTTCGCGACCGGCATCGGCCAGCACCGGGGCTTCGTTCTTGCCGACGGCACCCGCCTGCGACTGAATACCGATACGGCGGTGAATCAGGATTTCAATGCGAACCAGCGTCTGATCACGCTGAAGCGGGGCGAACTTCTCGTGATCTGCGGCGCCCAGGGCCCGGGTCCGCTGCTGGTCAGCTGCAAGCATGGTCTGTTCGAAGGCGCTTTCGGACGTTTTGTGGTGCGCCAGGAGGCTGATAGCACGCGGCTCAGCGTCACCGAGGGTCGTGTGCTGATCCATCTACCAGACGCACCGGCAATCACCGTGGACAGCGGCCAGAGCTATTCGGTGAACGGGCGACGCGCGGCATTGCTCCCCGAACTGGACATGGACCCCGGCGCTTGGGCAGACGGCTTGATCGTCACCCGGAACATGCGCCTGGATGACTTCCTGGCAGAGGTTTCGCGCTACCGCCGGGGTTATCTGGGTTGCGAACAAGCTATCGCCGGGCTTCGGCTGTCAGGCGTGTTCCGTCTGGAGGACACCGACAAGCTGCTGGCGATCCTGCCGCAGACACTGCCGGTACGCCTCAATTACCGCACTCGCTGGTGGGTGACACTGCAACGTACTGCATGACGAATATGTTTTGGCGGGTTTCGCCCATGAGTCCGGCTTAGAGATCAGCACCCTCCTCTTCACCGACCTCGACGGAATCTGACAATGATCCGGCTTCAACCTACACCGTCCTCCTCAGCTGCAAATGATGCTTGCCTTGGTTCTGTGTCTTCCAGGCCCTCGCTGCTCGGTACGGCCATTCGCGCCGCATTGATCTCCACGACGCTGACCGCCTGTAGCCTGCCGCTGACGGCGCTGGCAGAGGACTCTGCCGTGATCATCAACCCCACGCGCAGCTATTCGATCCCGGCAGGACCATTGGGCGAGGCGCTGAATCAATTCGCCCGCCAGGCCGGGATCATGTTGTCGGCCACACCGGAACAAACGGCGGGCGCTCGCACAGCGGGCCTGCAAGGCAGCTATTCGACGGATCAGGCATTGGCGATCCTGCTTGGTGGTAGCGGCCTGCAGGCGGCCAGTCAGGATGGCAGCAGCTATGTGCTGCGCCAGGCAGGGGGCGAGGCTATGTCGTTGCCCACCACTGATGTGCACGGTTTTGCCTTGGGCAACGCGCTGGGCAGCATGGAGGGTTACAACGCAACTCATAGCCAGATCGCGACCAAGACCAGCACCGCGCTGCTGGAAACATCACAGTCGGTGTCCGTGGTTACTCGCGAGCAGATGGATGACCAGGGTTCGCAAACCGTCGCGCAAGCGATGCGCTACACGCCCGGCGTGCTGACCAATCCCTATGGGGCAACTCATCGTTACGACTACGTGGCGATGCGCGGCTTCAACGACGGCTCGGTGGACAACATCTATCTGGATGGTCTCAAGTCCATGGGCGACAGCGGTACCTACAGCACCATGCAGGTCGACCCGTACTTCCTCGAACGCGTGGATATTCTCAAGGGGCCTTCATCAGTCCTCTATGGTCGCAGCTCGCCTGGCGGTCTGGTGGCGCTGACCAGCAAGAAACCTCTGTACGAGCCCGGTCATCAGATTCAGGCGACCGTGGGCTCCAACCACCAACGGGGTGTCGGGTTCGACTTCAGCGGCCCTCTGGACGACGACAAGCGTATTGCGTACCGCCTGGTGGGCCTGACCGATAAATCTGACACTCAGTTCGATCATGCCGAAGAAAAGCGCTACGCGCTGGCCCCGACCCTGAGTATTGATTTCAGCGAAGACACGTCACTGACTCTGCAGGCTTATCTGCAGCATGACCCGGAGGGGGGTTATCACGGTGGCAACCCGGCAGACGGCGCGCTGCACCAGCGCAATGGTCAGCGTCTTTCTGAGCACTTCTTTGAGGGCGAGCCGGGTATCGATGGATACAGCCGTGATCAGCAGTCCTTCGGCTATCAGTTCGAGCATCGTTTCAACGATGTCTTTACCGCACGGCAGAACTTCCGCTACCTGGACTCCAAAGTGAGTCTGGATCAGGTCTATAGCTACGGCTGGACCTCACCCACCCGTAATGAGCTGAATCGCTATTACTCGGGTGCCAATGAACATCTGCATTCGTACATCGTCGATAACATGCTGCAGGCAGAATTTCTCACCGGCCCGGTCAAGCACACAGCCCTGTTTGGCGCTGACTATCAGCGCCGCAAGACGGTAGTCGATTGGGAAAGCGGCTCTCTTGCGCCGATCAATGCGTTCAACCCGGTCTACGGCAATTCGCAGATTACCTATTACGATCCCACCAGTTACCTACGCCGCCTGGAGCAGACCGGTGTGTACGCCCAGGACCTGATCGAGTGGGACAAATGGCGCTTCTCGCTAGGGCTGCGCCATGACTGGGTCGAGACGTCAGACGAGAATCGGATCGCTGAATTCGGTCGCCCTGAGGGCACCGGGATCAACGATAAACGCACCAAGACCACCGGCCGCGCTGGCATCCTTTACCTGTTCGACAACGGCCTTGCGCCTTACATCAGCTACTCGGAGTCGTTCAACCCTAACTCCTATACCGACAGCGCGGGAAACCCATTGGCGCCTACCGATGGCAAGCAGTGGGAAGCCGGCATCAAGTACCAGCCGCCGGGGACCGATCATCTGTTTACCGCTTCGGTTTTCCGTATCGATCAGGAAAACCTGGCAACCAAGCTACCTCAGGAAAACTTCTACCGCGCTATCGGCGCTGTTCGCTCCCAGGGCCTGGAGCTCGAGGCGCACATGCAGCTGACTGATAATTTCAAGGTGCTGGGTAGCTACACCCTGACCGATATCGACTATTCGAAGTCGATGGTCAGCACCGTCAGCGATGTCGACAACAAAGGCAACTCGCCGACTCAGGCACCCAAGCACATGGCGTCAGTCTGGGGTGACTACAAGATCAACAGCGGCGCATTGGACGGCCTGCGCCTGGGCAGCGGGCTGCGTTACGTCGGTTCGAGCTGGGTGGATGCCGAGAACACCATGAAGGTGCCTTCCTACCTGCTCTGGGACGCGTCGGTGGGCTATGACCTTGGCAAAGTGGGGTTGAAAGGGGTGGATGTGCGGCTCAATGCCAACAACCTGACCAACGAGTCCTACATCGCCTCCTGTGCCAGTCTGGACTTCTGCTACATGGGCGAGGAGCGCAACGTCAGTGCAACCCTGAGCTATCAGTTCTAAGCACAGGGTTGATCAAAGCCGGCCTCGGCTACCGGGCCGGTCTTTTTTTTGTGCCCTGAAACGACAAAACCCCTGTCTGCGTATGCGGACAGGGGTTTCGGAATTCAATCTTGACGATGACCTACTCTCACATGGGGAAACCCCACACTACCATCGGCGATGCACCGTTTCACTGCTGAGTTCGGGATGGGATCAGGTGGTTCCAGCACTCTATGGTCGTCAAGAAATTCTGTAGCCGATCCGTTAACGGGTAACGTGTCAGCGAAAAAAGTATGACCTTCACTTAAAACAAAACCCCATCTGCGTGAGCAGATGGGGTTTCGGAATTTAATCTTGACGATGACCTACTCTCACATGGGGAAACCCCACACTACCATCGG
>NZ_JBJDOA010000016.1:13764-139469 GCF_044900785.1 Pseudomonas sp. NPDC087358 | reverse complement strand
CCTGCTTTTGATTCTGGCCAAAGGCCGTGGGAGCTTGGCTTGCCAGCGATCTGCCGGGCACCGGCAGTAGAATCAGGCCACTCGGTGTGTCAGGTACATACCCTTCACAGGGTTTACTGGCGCTTCGCGCCAGATCGTCGGCAAGGTGGAGCGCCACCCCGGCGGACTCCCACGCCCTCCGGGCAGAAGCGGTCGGCATCTGTAGTCCTGCTGGCAGAAGCGATCGGCATCTGCAGCCCTCCGGGTAGAAGCGGTCGGCATCTGGAGTCCTGCGGGCAGAAGCGATCACCTCTCCTGCGCCGCCTGCTTTTGATTCTGGCCGTAGGCCGTGGGAGCTTGGCTTGCCAGCGATCTGCCGGGCACCGGCAGTGGAATCAGGCCAGTCGGTGTGTCAGGTGCATACCCTTCACAGGGTTGACTGGCGCTGCGCGCCAGATCGTCGGCAAGCCGGACTCCCACGCCCTCCGGGCAGAAGCGATCACCTCTCTTGCGCCGCCTGCTTTTGATTCTGGCCGAAGGCCGTGGGAGCTTGGCTTGCCAGCGATCTGCCGGGCACCGGCAGTAGAATCAGGCCACTCGGTGGGTCAGGTGCATACCCTTCACAGGGTTTACTGGCGCTGCGCGCCAGATCTTCATAAATCCAGATAACCCGGTGTGTCAGAAACCCCGCACGTATTCGGTCTGTCCCCCTAAATCCTTCGCCCTCCAGCACGTTTCCAGAACAGGAAATTCGCGCACTGCGGTACGCGGATGAAGGTTTGCTCACTATCGCCCGCATATTGAGGGATCGGCTCATGTCAGTCGCTAGCAGTCTTGAGGCACCACCACCGGTTCGCGTGTCACCGACGGTGGTCGAGACGCTCTATCAATTCAATGACTCACCGCTGCTGACCCGTCAGGCTCAGCAGGAATCCAACGCGCGCAGCTACCCACGACGCATCCCACTGGCACTCAAACGTGCCAGAGGCATTCATGTCGAGGATGTCGAGGGTCGGCGTTTCATCGATTGCCTGGCCGGTGCAGGGACCCTTGCCCTGGGTCACAACCATCCGGTGGTGATCGCCGCCATCCAGCAGGTGCTGGCCGATGAGTTGCCATTGCACACCCTGGACCTGACCACGCCGGTCAAGGATCAGTTCGTGCAGGATTTGTTCGGTCTGCTGCCGGCCGAACTGGTCAAGCAGGCGAAGATCCAGTTCTGCGGCCCCACGGGCACTGACGCGGTGGAAGCGGCGCTGAAACTGGTGCGTACCGCCACCGGTCGCAGCACGGTGATGTCCTTCCAGGGCGCCTACCACGGCATGAGCCAGGGCGCCCTGAGCCTGATGGGCAGCCTGGGGCCGAAAAAGCCGTTCGAGGCACTGCTCAGCAGCGGCGTGCAATTTCTGCCGTACCCCTACGACTACCGCTGCCCGTTCGGCATAGGTGGTGAGCAGGGGGTGAAGATCAATCTGCATTACCTGGATAACCTGCTCAGCGATCCAGAAGGCGGCGTGCACCGGCCCGCGGCGATAATCGTCGAGGCCGTGCAGGGCGAGGGCGGCATGATCCCGGCCGATGTCCAGTGGCTGCGTGGCCTGCGGCGTATCACCGAGAACGCTGGCGTGGCGCTGATCGTCGACGAGATCCAGAGCGGTTTTGCCCGAACCGGCAAGATGTTCGCCTTTGAACACGCCGGCATCATCCCCGACGTGGTGGTGATGTCCAAGGCGATCGGCGGCAGCCTGCCGTTGGCGGTCATGGTCTATCGCGACTGGCTCGACACCTGGCTGCCGGGCGCCCATGCCGGCACCTTTCGCGGCAACCAGATGGCCATGGCCACAGGTTCTGCGGTGATGCGCTACCTCAAGGAACACAAGGTCGCCGAACACGCGAGCGCCATGGGTGAGCGTCTTTGCGAACAACTGCGGGCGTTGCAACAGGACTTCCCGCAGCTGGGCGATATCCGCGGGCGCGGGCTGATGCTGGGGGTCGAAATCGTCGATCCGAGCGGCGAACCCGACACCCTCGGTCACCCCCCGGCGTTCGGTCGGCTGGCGTCGCTGATACAGCGCGAATGCCTCAAGCGCGGACTGATCATCGAGCTGGGCGGGCGACACGGCTGCGTCGTGCGCTTTCTGCCACCGCTGATCATCAGCGCCGAGCAGATCGACGAAGTGGCGCACATCTTTGCCCAGGCACTGCCGGCGGCGATCGCTGCACTCTAATTTTTTCCGGCCTCCGACCGTTCTTTCTACAGGAGAGCGGCGCGCAGGCTGCCAATCCCGACAACCACGGAGAACCGCAATGACTTCAGTATTCGACCGCGACGACATCCTGTTCCAGGTAGTGGTCAACCACGAAGAGCAATATTCGATCTGGCCTGACTACAAGGCCGTGCCACAAGGCTGGCGTACCGTGGGCAAGAGTGGCTTCAAGAAGGAATGCCTGGCCTACATCGAAGAAACCTGGACCGACATGCGTCCGCTGAGCCTGCGCAAGAAAATGCAAGAGCAGGCAGCCGTGACGGGTTGATGCTGGCGCTGATGAAAAAGGGCATCCTCAGATGCCCTTTTTTGTGGCCCGAACAGTGCTTCGAGGCGCAATCACGGTTATTCCCACCGCTGGCCTTTGCCCCGGCATTACCAGCCCCGCGCCGAATCCACCCAGAAATTCACCGACAACGAAGTCGTCACCGATTCCACCTGATGGAACCAGCCCTCGGGCAGGAACAGCATGTCGCCGGCCTGCAGCATCACGCGCAGGAACGGCACGTTGCGCGCGGCGGGAAAGCGCTGGTAGTCGGGGGCGTCAGGGTTGAAGTCGCAACCATCCAGACCACCCTGTGGCGCGGTCGACCAGGTGCCCAGCGCTTCCCGGTGATGGGGGGCGGCGAGGATAAAGGACTTCTGTCCCCAGACCTGGGCGAACAGGTTATCCGTGTCGTCGCGGTGCAGCGGGGTCAGGGTGCCCTTGGGACCGATCCAGATGCGCGGGGCGATGAACAGCGATGTGTCGAAATAGCCCGGATACCTGATCTGCTCCAGCAATTGCGCGGGCAGGATGTTGTTGCCCATGTAGGCGGGCGGCGAACCATCGGGCCGTTTTTCGGCAGGCTGGTCCAGCGAGGCGATGAATTCGGCCATCGACGTGGAGCGGAAATCACGTTCGGTGGAGAAGGTCTTCTTCACGTAGTCACCATGACGGGTGATGCCCTGCAGCTCGGCGAAATGCACCAGTGACTCCTCGCGACTGAGCTTGAACAGCGGCCAGTCATGCAGCGCGTCGCAGATCACCACCGGGATGCCGCCGGGCAGGTAGTGATCGCGAAACTGCGCCAGTGAAAGGTCCGCGCGCTTGCGCCGCTCGACGATCCGTTGCACCGGTTGCGCCGCCGACACCCGTTCGCTGAAGCGCGGCGGGGTGGGGTAGCGTTTGTTCATGTCGACCTTTTCCGCCTTGGCGCCACCCTGTTGGGCACTGTCGATGATCTGCGGCAGCAGCGTGGCCAGGCCCATGTTGCCGTCGATCTTCAAGCGGCCACTGGCGAACAGTTCTTCGACGTTGGCCTGGCCGGTCATGATCCCGGCGAAATCCTGCGGCGTCACCGAAATGATGACGTCCGCACGGGCGTGGCGCCCGGCTGCGGTAGTGGAGGTGTCGCCCACGTGCGACCAGAACGCCTGATCCGGCCCGAAGACAAATTGAAAAACCCCTTCGATACCCACCGAACCGGCATTGGCGAACAGCTTGGTCAGGACAATCTGCAGGTCCACGGCGTTTCCTCTCGGTTTTTCACGGGTCAATGCAATACCCACTCAATGGGGGCAGGCAGACGGCGGGCACGGGTTCGGCGACGGGCTTGGGCGCTCGCCGGGCATGCCACGCGCGCCAGCGGTCTTGATTATCGAAATCCGCGGCATGCCCTGGCAGGGCAGGGCAGCGTGCCTGTCTGAAGAGGAAACGAGCCTGCGCGCAGAAAATTTACTCGGCTTTCTGCGGCGCCAGCACCGCGAGCACCTGAGCGATCGAAGCTTCCAGGCCCGCGACAGGATCGGCAGCATCGCCGTCGATCACCACTAACTGGCTGCCCGCCGCGCTGACGGCAGCCACGACCCTGGCGGGCGGCTGGCGGTGATCGAGCACCACTTTGACCTCGCCGTGTCTGAGGGTGTCGGTCAGCGCCTTGAGCGTTTCATCGGTCCATTCCTCGTCGCTGCGCACCTCGCTGCCGACGGGCTCCAGATTCAGTCCGCCAGACAAGTAGGACAGCCGATCCGACAGGCTGTACACACTCAGGTTGTCCGCGCTGGCCAGGAGGCCTTCGCTGCGGGCGCTGAGTTTGAGCAGACGCTGCTTGAGGGCTGCCAGATTGCCCTCGATCCGTGGCTTGGCTTGCGGGGCAAGACGCACCAGGTCGGCAGCGATCACATCGGCCATGCGTCCCATGTTATTGCTTGACAGCCACGGCTGGCTGTTCAGGCCCTCAGCCGCCGCGCCCGGTTGCAGGGCAATGCCCGGCAGGCTGCCATCGACCGGTCGCGTGGCGTCGATTTCGACGATGCGAATGTTGCTGCGTCGGGCCATGGGGTAAAGCGGGTCCTCCGACCACAGCGCGCGCAGGTCGATCACAGCGTCTGCATGACTGGCCAGTTGTTGCAGGGCAGGGGCGCCGCGCCCGCTGAAATAAGCGCTTTGTCGGCTGCCCGGCAACTTGGCGTCAGCGGCACGCTCCAGCAGCACACCGCTGTCCTTGAGCAGCAAGTCGCTCAGGCCGTAGGTGATCGGCAGGCTGGCCAGCACGGTGACCGGCGGGCTGTCGGTTGCCGCCAGCAGCGGATGGGCCAGGGCAAGGTTCAGGGCCATGACCAGCAGTGAGGCACGAAGCAGTTTCATTTATCCGATATTCCCTTTGAGGCTGGGCACGACACCGCGCGCGAGGGCCGCCAGGGCAAACGCGGCGCCGGCCACCAGAATGATCGCCGCGCCGGACGGCAGCGGCAGGTCGAAGACGATCGGCAGCAGGATGCCGCACAGGGTACTGAGCGTGGCAATCAGCACCGAAATCCAGAAAAACCCCTTCAGTGACTGGCTCAGCAGGCGCGCCGCAGCGGCCGGGATGACCAACAGCGCACCGACCAGAATCGCCCCGATGACCTTGACCGCTGCCACGGTGATCAGCGTCACCAGCACCACGAACAGGTAATCCAGGGTCTTGACCGCCACCCCGCGTACTGCCGCCAGTTGCGGGTTGAAGCTGGCGAGCATGATGCGGTTGTACAGTGGCAACGCCAGGCCCATGACCAGTGAACCGACGATGGTCAGCACCAGCAGATCATTGCCGTTGACGGTCAGCACCGAACCGAACAGCACGTTCTCCAGAATGTGCACGTTGATCTTGCCAGCCAGTATCAACAGCAGGCTCGCACCCAGCGCCAGCGATACCGAGAGGAACACGCCGATCAGCGTATCGGGCGCCAGGCCCGTGCGGTTACGCAGGTAGTTCAGCAACACGCCGAACAGCAGGCAGTAGCCAAACAGCGCGCCATAGGGGCCGGTATAGGGTTCGCCGAGCAGAATGCCGATCGCCACGCCGGTCAGCGCCGCATGCCCCACGGCCTCGGAGAAGAAGGCAAAACGCTTGACCACCACCAGCGTGCCGAGACCACCCAGTACCGGGCCGATCAACAGCCCGGCGAGCAGTGCGTTGACCACGAATCCGTAGGCCAGCGCCGCGGGCAGGTAACCGGCCGATGCCCATTGCTGGATCAACAGGCGAAACGCTTCATAAGTCATAGGGCAGGGCCTGCGTCAGTGCCGCGAGGGTGGGTGGAAAACAGGGTAAGCAGGCGTTCCGGGGTCAGCGCCTGTGCCGGCGGGGCGTCGAACAGCACGCGGCGATTGAGACCGGTCACCTGATCGGCCAGACGCTTGACCGCCTCCAGGTCGTGCTCGATCCACAACACCGTGACTGCGGCCTGACGCCAGTCGCCGAGCAAGCGCTCGAAGACCTGTATCCCTGCCTCGTCGAGGGCCGACATCGGTTCATCCAGCACCAGTAATTGCGCCGAAGGGATCAGCCCCTGGGCGAGCAGCACCCGTTGCCGTTCGCCGCCGGACAGCGCACCCATCCGGCGCTTGCGCTTGTCCTGCATGCCAACCCGCTCCAGCGCCTGCGCTATGGCTTTGCTGTAGCGCCGGGACAACCCCAGGAACGCGGGACGGCGCTGACACATGGCGGCCATGAAATCATCCACGGTCATGGGCAGGCCTCGGTCGAAATCCAGCGCCTGGGGCACATAACCGATGATCCCCGGCTCACCCGGCCAGCGCAGGCTCAGCTGACCGCAATGCGGCATTTGCCCGAGCAGGGTCTTGATCAGCGAACTCTTGCCGCCGCCGTTGGGCCCGACCAGCGCATGCACGCTGCCGGGGCGCACCTGAAAACTCACCTGATCAAGGATGGTGGTGCGGCCCAATACCAGGCTCACGTCGTTGAAGGCGATGGCGGGGCCGGCGCTGGCGCTGACGATGCGTTGCGCGGCCGTCATGCGCCTGCCTCCTGAATCGCCCGCACGACGGTGTCGAGGTTGTTGGTCATCTCTTTTTCGTACTTGTCGGCGGTGTATTGGCCGTAGGAAATGTGCGACAGCGGATACAGCCTGACCCCGGACTCGCGCTGAATCGTCTCGACGTAGGTGGAAGGGAAGTCGAGTTCGGAGAAAATCACCTTCACGTCCAGTTCGCGCAGCTGATCGATGGTTTTCTTCAACTGGCTGGGGCTGGGCTCGATGCCATGGGCCGGCTCGACCACCGCCGTGACTTGCAGGCCGAACTCGCGCAGCAGGTAATCGTAGGCGGCGTGAACCGTGGCAACGCGCAGGTCGGCATTGGGCGCCTGGGTCAGCTTGGCCAGCGCGTCGGCGCGGATTTGCCGCAGACGTTTGCCATAGGCCCGGGCGTTGGCAGTGTAAGTGGCAGCGTTGTCGGGATCGAGTTTGCCCAGCTCCCGGGCGATGTTGTTGACCTGGGCGATGGAGGCGCTGATCGACAGGAACGTATGCGGGTTGACCACTTTGCCCGCGCCCCGTGCGGCGACCCCGGTGGCAGCCAGCAGCGGTACGTTTTCGTTGGCTTCGATGATGGCGATGCCGGGTTTTTCGCTGGCGGCGATCATGCGGTCGGCGAAGTCATCGTGGCCAACGCCGTTGAGCACCACCACGTCCAGCGTGCCGATACGTTTGATGTCCTCGGCCCGGGGCTCGTAGGCATGGGGATTGAAACCGGCCGGAATCAGCGGCACCACCTCGGCCTTGTCGCCGACGATGTTGGCCACGTAGCTGTAGTAAGGGTGCAGAGTGATGCCGATGCGCAGCCGCTTGGCAGAGTCGGCGGCGGCCGCGGGTGCCAAGGCCAGGGTCAGCAGCGTGGCCAGCAGACCGACCAGCAGCTGGCGGCGCTGGCAAAACAGTGAGGTGAAGGACATGGAGAACTCTTCTCTGCAGCGGATCGAAGGAAGGGGGGAGATGGCTCAGTGGCGATGCTGACGGGTGACACCGGCGTCAAACTGCGCGGCAATCTGTTTCCAGCCGCTGGCGATCAGTGCCTGGTCACCCAGGTCCTGCGGCGCGCTGAGGTCGCGGCGTGGGTTGAGCCAGATGTCCGCTTGTGGCTCGCCGGCAATGACCCGCATCAGGAACGAACCGGCTGTGTCCGGCTGCTGGCTCAGGCCCAGATAGGCCGGTTGCTCCAGCAGATGCCAGACGTGCCCACCACGGCTGATCGAACTGGCGTCGCGGGCGAACGGCGCAAAACCTTGCTCGGCCAGTTGTTCTGGCAACGGCAGGCTCCCGGACTCTTCGCGCAGCAGGCGGATTTCATCCAGGGTGACCCGCAGGTCGGCGTAGATGCCCTGTTCACCGGGGCTCAGGTCACGTCGAGCGTCGACCTGGTACTCAGCGATGCGGTGGGTCTGCTGGCGTTCGCCGTGCCAGGCAACCACCGAAGCGGCAGCGGCCAGCACCAGCAGGCAGAACAGCAGCACGTAGAGGGTTTCGTGGCCAGCGCCTGCCGGTCGGATGACTTGAGTGGTCGCGCGCACGGTCATTCGCCTTCGATATCCGCGTGGTCGACTTCAACGACGTGGCCGGGGCCTGCGTCGAACAGCACGTAGAACTCGCCACCGGGCTTGTTGAAGGTCAGGGTCGAATCGGCGCCCAGCTTGCCCGGCAACAGAATGCTTTCGTCATAGCCGATGACATCGAGTGTCACCCCCGGCGCGCCGCTGCCGTCGGAAAAACCGCCGGTGCAGCGGATCTGCTCGCCTTCGATTTCCTTGCACTGGCACATCGGGTTGTGGGCAAGGGCGGCGCTGCTCAAGCCGGTGCAGGCGATCAGCACAAGCATGCGCAACGGACGGTGGTGTATCGCCAACTTCATCGTTTGTTTCCTTGTTTTTCGAGCCAGGCGACGGTCGCCGGCGAGGCCTGGGTCAGGGGCACGGCGGCCTGATGCAGCGAGCCGTCCCAGCCTTCCATGGTGATCCACAGTTGTGCATCGCCAGCGGTGCGTTCCGGCACCGCAACCGTAGTGCCCATGCGGTAGGGCGTGCCGAAGAAGATCGAGCCGGCGGCGCGCAGGCTGCGGGGCTTGCCGATGCGCAGGTAGGTGGCCTTGACCTGGCCGATGCAGCGCTCGCACAGCGCACCGTTGAAGGTCTTCATGTAGCCGGCCGGGCCATCGAGCAGCGGCGCCTGATCGCGAAATTCGGCCAGCTTCAGGCTCCATGGGCCGACCTGGATGTCACCGATGTCGCGCTCGCCCAGGCCGCTGTCGCCACGAAACAGCGCGACATCGGAGAAGTATTTAGGCATGAAACCCAGTGGGATCAGCAGCAGCAGGATGTTCAGGTGGAAACGCCACGTGTGCCACCAGCGGCGCATGCTTGAGCCGCTGGCGGTGATTGCCTTGTCTGACGAAGCATTCACAGGTTGCCCTCCGGGGTCTTGTCGCTGATGAGCGCCAGCGGGCGCCGAACCGGTTGCGCGAGCGCGGGCGGGTGCTCGCGCTTCCTGCTGCGCTTGAGGGCGTTGGCGGTGGCCTGTGCGGTGCGTTTGGTCCAGATCAAAAGGCCGCTGAGGACCATCATGCTCAGCAGCAGGCCGAACAGGAACCAGATCATCTTGATCCACAGCCCGCCGAAATCACCGGTGTGCAGCGGACGCATGGATTCGGTGACGAACTCCAGGCCCGAGCGGTCGTCGAGCAGGCGGGAGGCGGCCACCTTGCCGTTGTAGGGGTTGATTTCTGCCGACTGGTACATCAGCGGATACCACCCGCGCCCGCCAATTTCCAGCAGCGCGTAGGCGTTGGCCGGCAGCGAGATATAGCTGGCTTCAAGGCCTGGAATCCGCTGGCTGGCAATGCTGATCGCCTGGTCCAGCCCGACCTTGGCCACCGGCTGCCCATCGACCGCAGGGGGGACGTCTTCACGGGCAATGACCGGCACCACGGGTTGGCTCGACAGGCTGATGTGGTTGTCACCCAGCACCGCCTGAATCAGAAACCAGGTGCCGGTGATGGAAATCACCGCGATGAACCAGATCGACCAGAGCCCGGCGAGTCGGTGAAAGTCGCCCCAGAAAATCCGCGCGCCCTGGGCCAGTCGCGGCAGTTTGAAAAAACCTCGCCAGAAGCGTTTGTAGACCACCAGGCCGGTGACCAGCGAGGCCAGCAGCGGCAAACCCAGCAATGACACCAGGTACCAGCCCCAGCTGTAGCCATTGGTGAACGGCACCAGCCACCAGCCATGCAGCGCGCGGGTGAACCGTTCAAAGTTGAAAGCCGGGCTTTCGCCCTGGATGACCCCGGTATAGGGGTTGACGTAGACATCGATGGAGCGCCCGTCGGGCCAGGACATGCCGACCGTCAGGGCAAAATGCGATTCGTCGTGGCGGCTGATGGATTCGACAATCAGCTTGGGCTGGGCCTGGGCGATGTTGGCGATGATCTGGTCGTAGCCCAGCCATTGCGCATCGTCGTACGGCTTGTTGGCACGCACATCAGGATTGGCCAGCCAGACGATCTCCTGGCTGACCACCGCCAGGGTGCCGGTGACACAGACGATCAGCACAAAGAACCAGATGGGCAGCGCCAGCCAGCTGTGCACCAGGAACCAGATTTTCGAGCGGGACTTCTTGGACATGGAATACGCGTCTTGATAGCGGACAAGCCAATGCGCCGGGCCGGCGGCGCCTGGGCGTCGGCACAGGCGTTACGGAGCAGCGTTATGGGCCGAACGGGCGCGGGTAGCGGCCGGGTTACCTATAAAGACGGATGAGCCGGGCAAATCCCGACAGGGAAGATGAAAGAAAATGTTTCAGCGGTGCTCACTCCCGCTGCACGGGGTCAGTCCAGCGCCCGGCCCATCTTCCAGTAACCCATCAGGGTCAGGGTCTTGCGGTCCAGGCCGCGCTCATTGATCAGGTGTTTGCGAATCGCCATCACGGCCGCCGATTCGCCGGCAACCCAAGCGTAAAAGTCGTTGCCCCTCGATTGCGCTGTGTCCCAGAGGATCTTCTTCTCCAGATCCACATCCCTGACCCGTTTGCCAGACCCATCGCCAGGGCGAACCGCAGGCAGACTGGCCAGCTCACGGGCGGCATGCAGCATGCCTTCGCCCTGCAGACTGCCAATCACATCGCGCGGCAGCCAGGTCAACTGCGTGCCAGGTGCGCAGCGCAGTGGCTGACAATCGCCCTCGTGGGGCACTTCGATAAATGCCTGCACCTGCGGACCGTCGTGCAGATCGGCAAGCGCTTCGAGAATGCCGGCAATCGCCGGCAGGGCGGTTTCATCGCCGATCAGCAGCACTCGACGAATGCCCGTCGGCGGCAGCCATTCATAGCCACCGGGATTTTCCTGGGCGTCGCGGTGCGGGGCGAGCATCTGCAGCCGGTCGCCGACCCGCGCATGAGTGGCCCAGGTCGAGGCCGGTCCGGTTTCGCCATGCAGCACGAATTCCACATCCACTTCGCCTTGATCCGCTCGCAGCGCACGAATGGTATAGGTGCGCATTGGCGGCTGCCGGTGCGCGGGCAGGGCCCGACGCGCAGCGTGCCAGTCACCGTTGTTGGCCAGCGCCGGTAGGCTGCCATCAGCGGCAGGGAAGAACAGCTTGACCCGCTGATCGGGCGCCAGCGTCTGCATGAATGCCACAGCGGGGCCGGTGAACACCAGGCGGGTCAGGGACGGGCTGATGGTGATGCGCTGCTTGAGCTCGATATCGAACAGCTGATACGGCCTTAGCTTCGGCGTACCGCCAGCGGTGAGTCTGCGCAGGTTCTGAGCAAGGGATGAAACCAGCCCGACAGCGGCGTTCATGAGCGGCACCTTTAGCGAAGTGGATGCCTTGTAAACGGATGGAGGGGAAGAGGATTTACTGCCGGTAGTCACCCCTCGCACCCCGGCCGTGCCAGGCACACCACGTTGGCAGAATTTGCTGCCGCTGCGCGCCAGATCGCGGGACAAGCCACGCTCCCACGCCCTACGGGCAGAATCAAAAGCAGTCGCCGCACTCCATTCTGCTTCTACGCCCTACGGGCAGAATCAAATCAATTAACCGCACTCCATTCTGCTTCTATGCCCTTCGGGCAGAATCAAATCAATTCGCCGCACCCCATTCTGCTTCTGCCCGGAGGGCGTGGGAGCCTGGCTTGCCGGCGATCTGCCGGGCACCGGCAGTAGAACCAGACACCTCTGCCATATCAGGCACCCCGCGTTGGCAGGATTTGCTGCCGCTGCGCGCCAGATCGCGGGACAAGCCACGCTCCCACGCCCTACGGGCAGAATCAAAAGCAGTTGCCGACCCCATTCTGCTTCTACGCCCTGCGGGCAGAATCAAATCAATTAACCGCACCCCATTCTGCTTCTGCCCGGAGGGCGTGGGAGCCTGGCTTGCCGGCGATCTGCCGGGCACCGGCAGTAGAACCAGACACCTCTGCCGTATCAGACACCCCGCGTTAGCAGAATTTGCTGCCGCTGCGCGCCAGATCGCGGGACAAGCCACGCTCCCACGCCCTCCGGGCAGAATCAAAAGCAGTCGCCGACCCAATCTGCTTCTACGCCCTACGGGCAGAATCAAAAGCAGTCGCCGCACTCCAATCTGCTTCTACGCCCTTCGGGCAGAATCAAATCAATTAACCGCACTCCATTCTGCTTCTGCCCGGAGGGCGTGGGAGCCTGGCTTGCCGGCGATCTGCCGGGCACCGGCAGTAGAACCAGACACCTCCGCCGTATCAGACACCCCGCGTTGGCAGGGTTTGCTGCCGCTGCGCACCATACCTGCGGTTTGCCCGGCGCCGGCTGGCGGCGCCGTCCGGGGCTTTGCGCCTGTTTGCCCCGGCCCACCGCTTAATTTTCCCCGTGCTTCATCCGTTCCGTAGGGATAGCAGAGCCAAAGCTCGTGACCCTACCTGTACGGAAGAATCCCGGATGAATGCTGAAAAGTCCCTGAAACTGGCCCGCCGGTTCATCGAACTGCCTGTGGAGAAGCGTCGGGCGTTTCTCGACGGTTTGCGTGCGGAGAAGATCGATTTTTCTGTGTTTCCCATTCCGGCAGAGGTCCAGGTCGAGGACCGCCAGGCGCTGTCGTATGCCCAGCAGCGCATGTGGTTTCTCTGGCAACTGGACCCACACAGCGGCGCCTATAACCTGCCGGGCGCGGTGCGCCTCACCGGCCCGCTGGACACGAGTGCGCTCGACCTGGCCTTCGCCAGCCTGGTGGCCCGCCATGAAACCCTGCGCACGGTGTTCAGGCGCCATGCCGATGATCGACTCGAACAAGTCCCGCTGTCACACGCAGTGGCGGTCGAGCATCAAGACCTCAGCGCCATGCCCCGACAGGCACGCGAGCAGACAGTCATTGCCCAGGCGCAGCAACAATCGCTGTTGGCGTTCGATCTGGGCACCGGCCCGCTGTTGCGGGTCAAACTGCTCAAGCTTGGCGAAGCCGAGCACGTGCTGCTGCTGACTCTGCACCACATCGTTTCTGACGGCTGGTCGATGAACGTACTGATCGACGAATTCACCCGCTGCTATGACGCCCACGCTCGGGGCGAGCAACCGCAGTTGCCCGCGCTGCCGATCCAATACAGCGACTACGCGCTGTGGCAGCGCCGCTGGCTGGAGGCCGGCGAGCAGGAGCGCCAGTTGCAGTACTGGCAGACCAAACTGGGCGACGAGCATCCGGTCATCGAGCTGCCCACCGACCACCCGCGTCCGCCAATGCCGAGCTACCGTGGCACGCGGCATGGGTTTTCCATCGAGCCGGCACTGGCCGAGCAACTGCGGCTGTTGGCGCAGCACAATCAGGTCACGCTGTTCATGCTGTTGCTGGGCGCCTTCAATATCCTGCTGCACCGTTACACCGGGCAGGATGACCTGCGCGTCGGCGTACCGATCGCCAACCGCAACCGCAGCGAAGTCGAGGGTTTGATCGGTTTCTTCGTCAACACTCAGGTGCTGCGCACCCGGCTCAACGGCCAGACCCGCGTCAGCGAACTGCTGCGCGACATCAAGGAAACCGCCCTCGGCGCCCAGGCCCATCAGGAGCTGCCATTCGAGCGGCTGGTCGAGGCCCTGCAACTGGAACGCAGCCTGAGTCACAACCCGCTGTTCCAGGTGATGTACAACCATCAGCCGCAGGTGGCTGACATTGCCGCGCTGAACACCGAGTCCGGCCTTGCGCTGGAGCTTATCGAGTGGCAAAGCCGCACCACCCAGTTCGACCTGACCCTGGACACCTGGGAGAAGGGCGGGCGTCTGCACGCTGCCTTGACCTATGCCGAGGATCTGTTCGAGGCGGCGACCGTCGAGCGCATGGCCCGCCACTTCACCAGGCTGTTGCAGGCGCTGGTCAGCGAGGGCGATCAACGGATCGGCGAGTTGTCGATGCTGCACCCGGCCGAGCATCACGTGCTGGTGCATGACTGGAACGCCACCGCGCAGCCTTACCCCACCGGTGTCTGCATCCATGAGCTGATTCATGCCCAGGCCCGGCGTACACCGCACGCCGTGGCGCTGGTGTTCGGCGCAGACCAACTGAGCTATGCGCAGCTGGATGCTCACGCCAACCAGCTTGCCCATCGGTTGCGCGACCAAGGCGTCGGAGCAGACGTGCTGGTGGGTATCGCCGCCCATCGGTCGCTGGAGATGGTCATCGGTTTGCTGGCGATTCTCAAGGCCGGTGGCGCCTATGTGCCGCTGGACCCGGAATACCCGCGCGAACGCCTGGCGTATATGATCGAAGACAGCGGCATCGCCTTGTTACTGACCCAGAACGCACTGCTTTCAACGTTGCCGGTGGGCAGTGTCAGCACCCTGATTCTCGATCAGCCGGTCGGCTGGCTCGACGATTACAGCCAAAGCTGTCCGGTGCAAATCAGCGACAGCCGCAACCTGGCTTATGTCATCTACACCTCAGGTTCCACCGGTCGGCCCAAGGGCGCGGGCAACAGCCATGCGGCGCTGGTCAACCGCTTGTGCTGGATGCAGCAGGCCTATGCGCTGGATGAAAGCGATGCGGTGCTGCAGAAAACCCCGTTCAGCTTCGACGTTTCGGTCTGGGAGTTCTTCTGGCCGCTGATGACCGGGGCGCGTCTGGTGATCGCCCAGCCAGGCGTGCATCGTGAACCTGCGCAGCTGATCGACAGCATCGTGCGGCACGGCATCAGCACCCTGCATTTCGTGCCGTCGATGCTCCAGGCCTTTATCCATGAGCACGGCGTTGAGGCCTGCAGCGGTCTCAAGCGGATTGTCTGCAGCGGCGAGGCCTTGCCGCTGGACGCCCAGGTCCAGGTGTTCGCCAGACTGCCCGATGCCGATTTGTACAACCTGTATGGCCCCACCGAAGCCGCCATCGACGTGACCCACTGGACCTGCGTCGACGAAGGTGCCGATCAGGTCCCCATCGGGCGACCTATCGGCAACCTGCGCACCCACGTGCTGGACGCGCAACTGCACCCGGTTGCGTCCGGCGTGGCAGGTGAGTTGTACCTGGGGGGCGTCGGCCTGGCCCGCGGTTACCATCGCCGTCCGGGGCTGAGCGCCGAGCGTTTCGTGCCGTGCCCGTTTCAACAGGGCGCGCGCCTGTATCGCACCGGCGACCGGGTGCGCCAGCGCGCTGACGGGGTCATCGAATACCTCGGTCGCCTCGACCATCAGGTCAAGCTGCGCGGGCTGCGCATCGAGCTGGGCGAGATCGAAAGCCGCTTGATGCAGCACGCCTCGGTGCGCGAAGCCGTGGTGCTGGTGCCCGATGGCAAGCGACTGGTGGCCTGGCTGGTGCTCAACGACGGGCATGGCGCTGACGACTGGCAGGCAACCCTCAAAAGCTGGCTGCTGCAAAGCCTGCCCGAGTTCATGGTGCCGACCTGGTGGGTCGCCCTGGACAAACTGCCGGTGACCGCCAACGGCAAGCTCGACCGCAAGGCGCTGCCGTTGCCGGACGCTGCCCCCCAACAAACCTTCATCGCGCCGGGCAGCGAACTGGAAAAGGCCCTGGCAGCGGTCTGGTGCGAGGTGCTCGGCCAGTCGCAGGTCGGGCTGGACGACAACTTCTTTGAGCTGGGCGGCGACTCGATCATATCGATTCAGGTGGTCAGCCGCGCGCGGCAGGCGGGCATACACCTCAATCCGCGGGACCTGTTCCAGTATCAGAACGTGCGCAGCCTGGCTGCGGTGGCGCGTCGGGTCAGCGAGCAACCGGCAACCGAGCAGGGTGCGGTGACGGGCTCGACGCCGCTGCTGCCGATTCATCAGGCGTTCTTCGACACCGAGATTGCCATGCGTCAGCAGTGGAATCAGTCGGTGCTGCTCAAGCCTGCACAGCCGTTGCAGGCCCAGGTCCTGGAGCAGGCGCTCAATGCGCTGGTGGCTCATCACGATGCATTGCGCCTGCGTTTCGTCGAGCAGGCCGGTGGCTGGAGCGCAGCCTTTGCCCAGACATCTGATCAACCGTTGCTGTGGCGCAGCGAAATCAATGATCTGAGCCAACTGACGGCATTGGGTGAAGAGGCCCAGCGCAGTCTGGATCTGCAAAACGGCCCGCTGCTGCGTGGGGTGCTGGCGAGCCTGCCGTCGGGTGAGCAACGCTTGTTGTGGGTGATTCACCACCTGGCGGTGGACGGCGTGTCGTGGCGGATTCTGTTCGAAGATTTACAGGTCGCCTATCAACAACTGGCTCAGGGGCAGGCGGTGCAGTTACCCGCCAAGACCGGTTCGCTCAAGGCGTGGGCCGAGCATTTGCAGCGCTATGCCAATGACCCTGCGACACAGGCGCAAGCCGCCGACTGGCAGGCGCTTGTGCAGCATGCCGACGTCGCGCTGCCGTGTGCCAACCCGAACGGCGCGCAACTGAACCGTCACGCGCTGAAAGTCCATTCGCGTCTGGACCGGACCCTCACCGCCCAGCTGCTACAGAACGCGCCGGCGGCCTATCGTACCCAGGTCAACGACCTGCTGCTGACGGCGCTGGCCCGGGTAGCGGGGCGCTGGACCGGGCACGATTCGCTGCTGGTGCAGCTGGAGGGACACGGTCGCGAGAGCCTGTCCGAGGAGCTGGACCTGAGCCGCACGGTTGGCTGGTTCACCAGCCTGTTCCCGGTGCGTCTGACGCCGATGGCCGATGTCGCGGCATCGATCAAGGGCATCAAGGAGCAACTGCGCGCTGTTCCGCACAAAGGCATCGGTTTCGGCGCCCTGCGTTACATGGGCCCGGCCCAGACCCGTGCGGCCCTTAGCGGTTTGCCGCAGCCGCGTATTACCTTCAACTATCTGGGCCAGTTCGACACCAGCTTTGCCCGCCACGCGCTGTTTGCCCCGGCCACTGAAAACGCAGGGCGCGAGCAGAGCCTGGATGCACCGCTGGGCAACTGGCTGAGCCTGGACGGTCAGGTCTATAACGGTGAATTGAACGTGGCCTGGACCTTCAGTGGCGAGGTGTTTGATCCAGCGCAGATGCAGACGCTGGCCGATGCCTACAGCGCCGAACTGACACAGCTGATCGAGCATTGCCTGAACCTGCCACAGGCCGCCGCCACACCTGCCGACTTTCCGTTGTGCGGTCTGCATCAGGCGCAACTCGACGCGTTGCCGATTGCCGTTCAGCGCATCGAAGACATCTACCCGCTGTCGCCGATGCAGCAGGGCATGCTGTTCCACACCCTGTATCAGGAGCCCGGCACCGAGCACGACAGCGGCGACTACGTCAACCAGATGTGCCTGGATGTCGAAGGGCTAGACGCCGGGCGCTTCCAGCAGGCCTGGCAGGCGTCGGTGGACGCGCATCCGGTGCTGCGCAGCGCGTTCCTCTGGCAGGGTGATTTCAAGCAGCCGCTGCAAGTCGTGCTCAAGCAGGCGAGCCTGGAATTCACTCTGCATGACTGGCGTCATCACGCCGACCTTGCCGATGCGCTGAAGACCCTCGCCGCTGCCGATTACCGTCGCGGCTTCGACCTGCAGCAAGCGCCGCTGATGCGCCTGCAACTGGTGCGCACCGCTGAAAACCGCCATCACTTGATCTACACCAGCCACCACATGCTCATGGACGGCTGGAGCAATTCGCGCCTGCTGGGTGAGGTGCTGCAGCGCTACAGCGGCCAACAGGTGGCCAGTGCGGCCGGGCGTTATCGCGATTACATCGGCTGGCTTCAACGTCAGGACGCTGCGCTGGACGAAGCCTTCTGGCGCCAGCAACTGACTGACTTGCAAGCGCCGACGCGTCTGGCTCAAGGCGACGGGCAACGCAGTGGCGAGCAGGGCTACGGCGAACACCTGCAACGGCTTGACAGTGCGCAAACCCAGCGCTTGCATCAGTTCGCCAGGCAGCAAAAAGTCACTGTCAACACCCTGATGCAGGCCGCCTGGCTGCTGCTGTTGCAGCGCTACACCGGACAGGCCTGCGTGGCATTCGGCGCCACCGTGGCGGGGCGTCCGGCTGACTTGCGGGGTGTCGAAGAGCAGATCGGGCTGTTCATCAACACACTCCCGGTGGTTGCCAGTCCCCGTGCCGAACAATCTGTCGGCGACTGGCTGCAACAGGTGCAGGCATTGAACCTGAGCCTGCGCGAGCACGAACACACCCCGTTGTTCGACATCCAGCGCTGGGCTGGGCATGGCGGCGAAGCGCTGTTCGACAGCATTCTGGTGTTCGAGAACTACCCGGTGTCGCAGGTGCTGCAACGTGGCGCGCCGCAGGGATTGCGCTTTGGCGAGATCGTCAATGTCGAGCAGACCCATTACCCGCTGACCCTGAGCGTCAATCTGGGCGACAGCCTCGAACTGGAATTCAGCTACGCCCGCGCCCATTTCGATCCGGCCCAGGTTCAGCGGTTGGCGTCGCATCTTGGGCATCTGCTCGAGCGCATGGCCGATAGCGCCGATCAGCCGCTTGGAGAAGTGAACCTGTTAGGCGTCCGGGAGCGGCGGCAACTGGTGGAAGAGTGGAGCACGGCGACCCTCGACTACCCCAGCGAGCAGCCGGTGCATGTGCTGTTCGAAGCGCAGGTTGCGCGCCAGCCCGAGGCGCCGGCGTTGTTATTGGGTGACGTGGTGCTGAGTTACGCGCAACTCAACGCTCGCGCCAATCAACTTGCCCATCATTTGCGCGCTCTGGGCGTGGGCCCGGATGTGCTGGTGGGCATCGCCGTCGAGCGCGGGCTGGACATGATCATCGGCTTGCTCGCGGTGCTCAAGGCCGGTGGCGCATACGTGCCGCTGGACCCGGAGTACCCGCAGGATCGCCTGCACTGCATGATCGAGGACAGCGGCACGCGGTTGTTGCTGACCCACAGCCATCTGCTTGAGCGGCTGGCGATTCCTTCGGAGGTTGAGCAGCTGTGTCTGGACCAGGACAGCGATTGGACGCTCTTGGGTAGCGACAACCTGAGCAACGTCACTCACGGTGAAAACCTCGCCTACGTGATGTTCACCTCAGGCTCCACCGGCCGCCCCAAGGGCGTCGGTATCAGCCAGCTTGCCCTGACGCGCCACGCTTATGTGTCCCTTGAGTTTTTCAATCTCCAGGGCGACGACCGCATCCTGCAGTTCTCCACCTTCAACTTCGACGGCTTCGTCGAGCAGTTGTACCCGGCGCTGATCTGCGGCGCCTCGGTGGTGCTGCGCGGCACCGATATCTGGGACAGCGAGACCTTCTATCGCGAGCTGGTGGGTAAACAGATCAGCGTGCTCGACCTGACCACGGCCTACTGGAACCTGCTGGCCCGCGACTTCGCCCGTGCCGGGCCGCGCGACTATGGCCGTTTGAAACAGGTCCATGCCGGTGGCGAAGCCATGCCGCCGGAAGGTCTGGCCGCCTGGCATCAGGCCGGGCTGGGGCATGTGCGCCTGCTCAACACCTATGGCCCGACCGAAGCCACGGTCACGGTCACGGCGCTGGACTGCAGCGACTACGTCACCGGGGCCAGACCCACGCCGCTGACCATGCCCATCGGCAGCGTGCTGCCGGGACGCAGTATTTACCTGCTGGACGACAGCGGTTCGCCCGCGCCGATTGGCGTGGTGGGTGAGCTGGTGATCGGCGGCGAGCTGCTGGCACGCGGGTATTTCAAGCGCCCGGGACTCACCGCCGAACGTTTCCTGCCGGACCCGATCAGCCGCAGCGGTGGCCGGCTGTACCGCAGCGGCGACCTGGCGCGGTACAACGCCGAAGGGGTGATCGAGTACGTCGGGCGCATCGACCACCAGGTGAAGATTCGCGGCTTTCGCATCGAGCTGGGGGAAATCGAAGCGCGCCTGCTGGAACAGGACGCGGTGCGCGACACCCTGGTACTGGCGCAACCCGGCAGCAGCGGTCTGCAACTGGTGGCCTATGTGGTGCCCAGTGACCTGCAGCACGCCACTGCCAATGCCGAACAGCAGGCCACCCTGCGCGAATCGATCAAACGCCAGCTGCGGGACAACCTGCCGGACTACATGATCCCGGCGTACATCCTGCTCCTCGAAAAGATGCCGCTGGGCCCCAACGGCAAGCTCGACCGCAAGGCCCTGCCCAAGGCAGACGCCAGCCAGTTGCAGCATGGCTACATCGCGCCGCAGACCGCGCTGCAAAAACGCATCGCCGCCATCTGGCAGGACGTGCTGGAACTGGAGCAGGTCGGCCTCAACGACCACTTCTTCGAACTCGGTGGCCACTCGCTGTTGGCGACTCAGGTCGTGGCACGGCTCAAGCCGCTGCTGAGCTGCCAGCTGACCCTGCGCGACCTGTTCGGTGCATCGACCTTGAACCGTTTCAGCGCGCTGCTGGCCGGTCGGATCGAGCAGGATGTCGCGGTTCGTGCGTTGCCTGAGCTGGTTGCCTGCGGCCCACGGACCGAGGCCAGCCTGTCCCTGGCGCAACGACGCTTGTGGGTAGTCGAGCAACTGTCATCGGCCTCCGGTGCCTACGGCATGCCGCTGGCCGTGCGCCTCAACGGCGAGCTGGACGTCACGCTGCTGATGACCAGCCTCAATAGCGTGGTGCGCCGTCACGAGGTGCTGCGCACGGCCTATGTCACGGACGACGAAGGCGACCCGCTGGCCATCATCAGCCCTGAACTGCGCGTGGATTTGCCGCTGCAGGACCTGTGCGGGCTAGCGCCCTCGGACCAGGAGGCATACGTCGCCCAAGCGCTGGAGGACAACAGCCGCCAGCCGATCAGCCTGTTGCAGGCACCGTTGCTGCGCGCACGGATTCTCAAGCTGGGCCCGACCGAGCACGTGCTGCTGTATTCGATGCACCACATCATTTCCGATGGCTGGTCGATGTCGGTACTGGTCAACGAAATGGTGGAAATCTATAGCCGCCTTCAGGCCGACGATCACACGCCGCTGGCGCCATTGCCGCTGCAATACGCCGATTACGCGCAGTGGCAACTGCAATTGCAGCAGGCCGGAATCCTCGCTGAACAGGCCGCTTACTGGCATCAGGCGCTGGCCGGGCACGACGGGCTGTTGCCTCTGCCCACCGACTTTGCGCGACCACCGACGCCCAGCTACGCAGGGCAGGATCTGGGCTTCAGTCTCGACCCGATGCTGTGTCGGCAACTGCACGCGTTGTCGCGGCGGGCAGGCGTCACCCTCTACAGCACCTTGCTCGGCAGTTTCCAGCTGCTGCTGCACCGCATCACCGGCAGCGACGATGTGCTGGTCGGCGCCGACGTCGCCGGGCGCTCGCTGCCTGAGCTGGAAGGGTTGATCGGCTTTTTCGTCAACATCCTGCCGATGCGTTCACGCCTGGACACCAGCCTGGCGCTGGGTGATTACCTGAGCGCTACCCAGCACACGCTGTTGAGCGGTTTCGAGCATCAGGACCTGCCCTTCGACATGATCGTCGAGGCCGCTGGCGCGCCGCGTCACAAGGGCCACAACCCGCTGCTGCAGGCGTTGTTCGTGATGAACAACCTGCCGCTGCGCAGTGCCTCGATCGACGGCCTTGAGGTGCAGGTGCTGGACAGCGCCAGCGGTTACTCGAAGTTCGACATGGCGCTGTTCATCGACGAAGAAATCGATGCGCTGGACGGCGCGTCTCTGCGGGGCACCTGGCAGTTCGCCAGCGACCTGTTCAAGCCGGAGCGCATCGCCCATCTGGTCAAGGACTGGACCGGCATTCTCGAGCAGATCGTTGCCCGGACCACCATCACATTAGGGGAGATCATCGTGCCAACATCCACCGCAGCCGCAACGCCTTGCGCCCAGCCTGCAGCCCCGGCCAGCACCGCGAGCAAGGCCGACAAACTCGGCAAGTTCCTGAAAAAGACCCAAGCGCCTGGTCAGCGCCCGAGCGCCGCGCTGATCCGCGAAACGCCGCTGGTGGCCGGGCAGGTGTTCCCGCTGCTGATGGAGCCCGGCGACCCCGGTCTGGATCTGGTGGAGTGGGTCAAGGCCAACCGGCCGTTGATCGAAGACAAGCTCTCGCGCCACGCCGGCATACTCTTTCGCGGCTTCAACCTGGGCGATATCCAGGGTTTCGAAGCCTTTGCCGAAGCCGTGCAACCGGGGCTCTACGGCCAGTACGGTGACCTGCCGAAGAAAGAGGGCGGCAAGAACACCTACCGCTCTACACCGTATCCGGAGAAGAAGATGATTCTTTTCCACAACGAGAGCTCGCACCAGGACCGCTGGCCGCGCAAGCAGATGTTCTATTGCGAACTGCCGTCGCCGGTCGGCGGCGCCACCCCGGTAGTCGATTGCCGGCTGATGTACCAGCGCCTGCCAGCCGCACTGCAGCAACGCTTCGAAAGCCAGGGCCTGCTGTATGTACGTACCTTCGCCGACAAGCTCGACGTGTCCTGGCAGCATTTCTTCAAGACCGACCTGCGTGCGGAAGTCGAAGCCCGTTGTCAGCTGGCCGGCATTCAGTGGACCTGGCTGGACAACGACCAATTGCAGATCCGCACGCCGTGCCCGGCGATCATTCGTCACCCGGTCAGCGGTGAAAAAACCTTTTTCAATCAGCTTCAGTTGCATCACATCCATTGCCTGGACGCCGATGTACGCGACGACCTGCTGGCGCTGTTCGGCGAAGCGCGCATGCCGCGCCACGTCTACTACGGCGACGGCACGCCGATCGAGGATGAGGTCATGCAACTGATCGGCGAGCTATACGAGGCCTGCGCCGTGCGTTTCGACTGGCAGAAGGGCGACGTGATCCTGCTCGACAACATGCTCGCCGCCCATGCCCGCGACCCCTATGAAGGCCCGCGCAAGATCGTCGTGGCCATGGGCGAAATGATCGATCGCAGTCAACTGGACGATCCGTCCCAGGTCCGTAACCCCATCCCACAAACGCAGGAGGCAGACGCATGAGCACGCCAGGCGAAGACACTCAGGATATCGGTCAGGCCTTGCTCGCCGAGCAGCAGCGCTACCTGCAACTGATCGAGCAGGGCGCCTGCCGCGCCGACGTCAGCCACGCGCTGTTGCTGGATATCCGCGGGGCCTTGCAGGTGCAGCGGTTGCAGCAGGCGCTGGACAGTCTGGCGCCCCGTCACCCGCTGTTGCATAGCCGTTTCGTGGCGGTGCCGGGGTACCACGGTCTGCGTCTGGTGCAGGATTGCGCTGCGCAGGCGGTGGCGCTGACGGTGCATGCCGACATCCAGCCGGCCTCGGTGATCGAGCAGCGTTTTCAAGCCTGGCCACAACGACCGGCCAGCCTTGCCGATGCCGGTCTTGAGGTTTGTGTGCAACAGATCAAGCAGGACCACTGGCGCGTGCGCCTGGACCTGGCAGGGTATCTGGGTGATGTCGGCAGCCTCAATCTGCTGGCCGATGACCTGTTCGCTGCGTATCAGCAAGGTGTGCTGGCTGCCAAGGAAGAGCCCGGGCATTTCAGCCAGTATCTGGATTGGCGCAGCGAAGTGCTGTTCGACGAAGACGCCGAGGCTGCGCGCACTTACTGGCAGCAGCACGTACTGCCGCACGGCACGGTGCCTGCTGCGCCGGACCTGCCTTATCGCACCGACGATGGCCTGGCGACCGAGACCCGCATGGTCAGTCTCGCGCTACAGCCGGCGTTGAGCACCTGCGTCGGCCAGCTGGCGCTGCAACGCGCAGTGCCGGTCGAGCATGTGCTGCAAGCGGCATGGTGGATCCTGCTGGCGCGCATCAGTGGTCGCGAAGGCTTTGCCGTGGGCTGGCGCCACGATGCGCGGCGTGATTACGAGTTCTTCGCCACGTCCACCGGGCTCTTCGAAAAGACCCTGCCGCTGGTGCTCAACGTCACGCCGCAGCACCGGTTCAGCCAGTGGCTCAGTGGCTTGAGCACCACCCTCGAACAGCACGGCACCTGGCAGGAATACTGGTCGGCGCAAGCCTATCCGGAGCTGGCCGCCCCGGCGTGCGGGTTTGCCTGCCGGTCTGCCTGGCAGACCCGCGAGCACGGCGGATTGTCCTGGACGGCGCAGCCGGTCAGCCAAGGCGTACCCAGCTTCGAATTGATCCTCAACGCAGCGCTGGGCGACGAGGGTCAGGTGCAGAACCTGACCCTCGAATACGCAGCGCAACGCTATTCGCTGCTGGCGGCGCAGATGCTGCTGGAGCAGTACCAGACCTTGTTGCAGAGCATTGTCGCCAATGCCGATTCGCCTATCGGCGAGCTCAACCTGCTCAGCGAAACCGAGCGTGCTCGCCTGTTGGCATTCAACCCGCCGCCGACGGTTCTGCAGGAGCCATGGCTGCCCCAGCGCATCGCCGGGTGGGCGGACAGCACGCCGCACGCGCTGGCGCTGGTCGATGGCGACACGTCGTTGAGTTACGCCGAGCTGGAACGCCAGGTCTCGGCGCTGGCGGCATCGATTGCCGAGCGCGGTGTCACGGCCGGTAGCATCGTCGGTCTGGCGCTGCCACGTAGTGCATCGCTGGTGGTTGCCCTGTTGGCCTGCTGGCGGCTGGGTGCTGCCTATGTGCCGCTGGACCCGCAATGGCCCGCAGCGCGTCGGGCGCAAGTGCTCGAACAAGCAGGGGCGGCGTTACTGTTGACCGACCATCGCGCGCCGGCTGACGACGCCGCGCAGCCGGTCCCGGTGCTTGGCGTGGTCCAGGCCATCGATCACGGCGCCGGTCTGGTACCTGTCGCGGCCCACAGCAGCCAGGGCAGCGATGTCGCTTACGTGCTTTTCACCTCCGGCTCCACCGGCGTGCCTAAAGGAGTGGTGATCGAGCAGCGCCATGTGCTTGGTTACATCGCAAGCGCAAGCCAGACGCTGGGTCTGCAGGCTTGCCGTGAGCATGCCTTCAGTTCCACGGTTGCCGCGGATCTGGGCAACACCACGTTGTTCGGTGCGTTGTTCAACGGTGCGACGTTGCACGTGGCTGACGATCAGACCCTGCAAGACCCGCAGGCATTCGCCCGGTTTATCCGCGAGCAGGGCATCGACTGCCTGAAAATCGTGCCCTCGCATCTGGCGGCATTGCTCGACGCTGTACAGCCCGCATTGCCCGATACCTTGATCCTGGGCGGCGAAGCGCCGGCCTCGGGCCTGCTGCAGCGCATCACCCAGATCAACCCGGGCACGCGAGTGTTCAACCACTATGGGCCGACAGAAACCACCGTCGGCGTGCTGGTACACGCGCTGGTCGCGGGGCAGGGCGGGGCGGTGCCGTTGACCCAGGTGTTGCCGGGCAATCAGGTGTATCTGCTCGACGAACGCCTGCAACTGGTGGCCCCCGGTGAACTGGGCGAGCTCTACATTGGCGGACGCCAGCTCTGCCGTGGCTACCTCAACGCCAGCCGCGAAGCGTTCGTCGACAGCCCGTTTCAGCTTGGCGAGTGCCTTTATCGCACCGGTGATCTGGGACGTTACCGCCTGCAAGGCGGTTTGCAGTTGCACGGCCGACGCGACGAGCAGATCAAGATTCGCGGCTTCCGGATCGAGCTCACGGAAATCGAGAACCAACTGGGGAGTCTGCCTGGGGTCGGCGAAGCGGCGGTGGTGATGCATCAAACGGGGCGACTGCAAGCGTTCGTGGTCGCGCAGCAAGCCGTTGCCGAAGACTGGACGGCGCAACTGAAGGCCGGATTGAGCCTGCGTCTGCCTGCGGTGATGCAGCCGAACGCGATCCAGGTGCTGCAGAGCATGCCGCGCCTTGCCAACGGCAAGGTCGATCGATCGGCGTTAAGGCTGTATCAAATGGCCGAGCGGCTTGAGTCCTACGTCGCGCCCAGGGATGCGCTTGAGCAACTGCTGGCCGCGCGCATGGCGCAGTTGCTGGATATTCCCCGGCTCAGCGTGACCCAGGACTTCTTTGCCGCGGGCGGGCATTCGTTGCTGGTGATCAAGCTGGTGGCGGGGATTGGCAAGCTGTTGCAGTGCGAGATTCACCCCGGTGTGGTCTTCGATCACCCCAGCGCAGCGGCGCTGGCGCAGGTGCTGCGCGACCAGGAAAGCCTGCCGGGTCAACTGGAAAAGCTCGCCAGCGCCAGGCTGCGTCTGGATGCAATGACACCGCAACAGAAGGCAGCCCTGCTGGAAAAGGCCCGAGTGCAGTGACACACCGCCAATCCACTGTAGGAGCCTGCGGCCAGAGGCAGATCCTCATGTGCCGCCACGTTGATCGTTCCCACGCTCCGCGTGGGAATGCAGCCTATGACGCTCTGCGTCATTCAGCAGGCGACGCGCTACCACGCGGAGCGATCAACGCTATGCGCCTGACCTACCGAGCCGTCTGATTCTACTGCCGGTGCCCGGCAGATCGCTGGCAAGCCAAGCTCCCACGGCCTCTGGCCAGAATCAAAAGCAGGCGGCGCAATAGCCCAAAGCCACTCGAGGAGCTTGTTTGAAACCATAGAATCTCCCACGGCCTGCGGCCAGAAGCAGATCCTCATGTGCCGCCACAGGTTGATCGTTCCCACGCTCCGCGTGGGAATGCAGCTTGTGACGCTCTGCGTCCTCCAGCAGGCGACGCGGAGCGTCTGGCGAGGCGCTACCACGCGGAGCGTGGGAGCGATCAACGCTATGCGCCTGACCTACCGAGCCGTCTGATTCTACTGCCGGTGCCCGGCAGATCGCTGGCAAGCCAAGCTCCCACGGCCTCTGGCCAGAATCAAAAGCAGGCGGCGCAATAGTCCAAAGCCACTTGAGGAGCTTGTTTGAAACCATAGAATCTCCCACGGCCTGCGGCCAGAAGCAGATCCTCATGGGCCGCCACAGGTTGATCGTTCCCACGCTCCGCGTGGGAATGCAGCTTGTGACGCCTTGCGTCCTCCAGCAGGCGACGCGCTACCACGCGGAGCGTGGGAGCGATCAAACGCAGTGGCTTGCTGGCGAACGCGGGGGGTCATGAATCACGATGCTGACTGACCCCCCACCTTCGCCAGCAACCCGGCTTCCACGGCCTGGGAGCAGAATCAAACGCAGTTCAAATTCTTAATAAGAATCTTTACGATTTACTCCGTGTTCGGCGATGGCTACTCTATGCCGATTCCGCAGGGGTGCTTCCCGATCCATGAAATCCGACGACAACCGGCGTCTTCCGGTGCCACGGCGTCTGGCACGTGGCTGTGTGGGCATTTTGCTCACCGGCCTGACGCTGGATCTGTTCGCCCGGCCGCTGGCCATCGACATCGCCCCGCAGGCGCTGGACAAGGCGCTGGCCGAGCTGGGCAGCCAGAGCGGTCTGCAGCTGTTGTACCGGGCGGATCTGGTGACGGGGAAAAAATCGCCGGGGGTGCACGGTGAGACGGATCCGCTCAAGGCACTGAACCGCCTGCTGCGTGATGCCGATCTGGATGCCCGCATCGAAGGCGGCACCATTTACCTCACCGCCCATGCCGAACCGCCAGCGCCGATGGAACTGGGGGCTGTGACCATCCAGGGCCAGGGCATGGGCGAGATGACCGAGAATTCCGGGTCCTACACCACCGACCTGACCAGTGTCGGTTCCAAGAGCCCGACCCGTCTGCGTCAGGTGCCGCAATCGGTGTCGGTGGTGACCCAGCAGGCGTTTGCGGATCAGCATCTGGTCGACCTGGCCGATGCGATGAAAAGCGCACCGGGGGTCACGGTGCAAAAGGGCAATTACCGGCTGCCGGCGTTTTACTCCCGTGGCTTCAGCATCGAGAACATCCAGATCGACGGCGCCGCCCCCATGGCGCTGGGCACCACGGCGGGCAGTTTCTACTCCAACAAGACCTACGAGCTGGCCGAGTTCGACCATATCGAGGTCCTGCGTGGCGCGTCGGGTCTGTTCGGCGGCACCGGTGATCCCGGCGGCATCATCAACCTGGTGCGCAAACGTCCACTGGACAGCTACCAACTGACCTTCGATGCCTCGGCCGGCAGCTGGGACAACTACCGCAGTCAGCTCGACGTCACCGGTCCGCTGGCATTCGACGGCAAACTGCGCGGGCGACTGGTCACCGCGTACACCGACAAGCAGTACTTCACTGATATCAGCGCGACGCAGAAGCCGCTGATCTATGGCGTGCTCGAAGCCGACCTCCTGCCTGATACGCGCCTCACCCTGGGTGGGCGCTCGGAGCAAATCCACGAAAACGGCAACGGTTCGGAACTGCCGCGCTACAGCACCGGTGAGGATCTGGGACTGCCACGGCACACCAACCTGACCTCCGGATGGGCCTATCTGGATGGTCGTTCACAGGAGCTGTTCGCCAAGGTCGATCAGGCACTGGCCCAGGACTGGAAACTCAACCTGTCCTATACCCGCACGCTGGACAGCGGTTTTTCCAAGGCCTCATCGGCATTCGGCGCGGTCGATCCGAACACCGGGCAGGGGTCATTGTGGTATGGCGCCGACAGCCGCTACCGCAGCGATCAGGTGTTGTGGGATGCCAACCTGTCCGGGCCGTTCCGCGCCTTGGGTCAGGAGCACCAGTGGTTGTTCGGTATCGATTACCAGAAGATCGCCAGCCGTTGGCGCGGCACTCAACCGCTGGACGGCATCGACCAACCGGTGGATGTGTTCGATCCGGCGGCCACGCCATGGACCGCGCCGCCGACCGACCGGCACTACACCCGCGATTACTCGCCCAACCGGCAGAAACAATATGGCGCGTATTCGACCTTGCGCCTGCAACTGGCCGATCCCCTGCACCTGATCGTCGGTGCCCGGGCCCAGCGCTATGAGTTCGCCCAGTTGTACCGCCAGCTCGACCCGACCAGCGCGGCCTGGGAAGTGCAGTCGAACATCGCCGTGCGCGAACCGACCAGGGTGGTGCCGTTCGGTGGGCTGGTCTATGACCTGGACGATCAGTGGTCCAGCTATTTCAGCTACTCGGAAATCTTCAAGCCCCAGCAGGACAAACTGCGCGGGCCGCTGCCGGGCAAGCCGATCGACCCGACCACCGGGCGAACCTACGAGGTCGGACTCAAGGGCGCATTGCTCGATGGGCGGGTGAATACGTCGTTCGCGCTGTATTACACCGAGCAGGACAACCTGGCCCAACTCGATCCGCTGTATCCGTCGACCTCGGTGTTGTTCGGCGGCAACTGCTGCTACGTGACCCAGGGCGAGGTGGTCAGTCGCGGGGTGGACATGGAGGTGAGCGGCGAAGTGCTGCCGGACCTCAGCGTCTCGGCGGGCTACACCTTCAACCTCAACCGTGATCGCACGCAAGATGCGGCCTTGAGCAGCATCACGCCGCGGCACACCTTGAAACTCTGGTCGACCTATCGCCTGCCCGACGCGTTGAATGACTTCAAGGTGGGCGGCGGCGTCAACTTCCAGAGCGCGACCTTCGTCAGCGGCACCGCTGCCGTGCGTGCTGCAGACGGCAGCGTTGCGCTCGACAGCTCGGGCTCGGCCGTTACTCGGGATTACGATTACAAACAGGCCGGCTACGGGATCTGGAACATGATGCTCGAATACCGCCTGGACGAGCACTGGAGCCTGACGTACAACGCCAACAACGTGTTCGACAAGACCTACTACTTCACGGTCGGCGCCTCGGACAGCGGCAACTACTACGGCGAACCGCGCAGCCAGATGCTGACGCTGCAGGGTCGCTTCTGGTAGATCGCCGACAAGCCGGACGCCCACGCCCATCGGGCAGAAGCAGGTCGGAGCCTGACATGCACCTTCGAGCTGGCGCGAAGCGGCAGTCGATTCGGTAACTGCGGTGTGTCAGGCATTACCGCGACTTCAGGTTTTACGACGACTGCGTCGCCGCTCGCGGGACAAGCCACGCTCCTACAGCAGCGTTCGGTTCTCGCGCCTACAGCCGCGTTCGGTTCTCGCCGCGGGCCTGTAGGAGCGGGCTTGTCCCGCGAGCTGGCGTGAAGCGGCAGTCGATTGGGTAAATGCGGTGTGTCAGGCATCACCGCGATCTCAGGTTTTACGACGACTGCGTCGCCGCTCGCCGGACAAGCCACGCTCCTGCAGCAGCGTCCGGTTCTGGCCGCAGGGCGTGGGGGGCGGCAAGCCCGATTGCACGCCCTCGGGCAACAGGGCGGTGACCGGGGAAAACCGCGCATGCCCGGCCGCACTGCGCCGCAGCCTCTGGCTGCTGCCCTCAATGAGTGACGTTCACCGCATTCGCCAGCCAATGCTCGATCCCGGCGTACACCGGCGCAATCGCGCCACTGATGCCGTTCATGCGCAGGAAGTCGTGGGTCAGGCCCTCCCGGACATCCAGGGTCACCGGGGTGCCGCTGGCTTCGAGCAATCTGGCGTAGGCCAGGCCTTCGTCGTACAACGGGTCGTATTCGGCGAGGCTGATGTAGGCCGGCGCCAACGCGCTCAGGTTCGGCGTCAGCAGCGGTGAGGCGCGCCAGTCCAGGCGCTGTTGCGGTTCGGCGCAGTAATGCTGGTAGAACCACTGCAGCGTCTGGCTTTCCAGCAGGTAGTCTTCGGCGAATCGGCGGTGTGAGTCGCGAATCCGCGAGCAGTCGGTGACCGGGTAGAACAGCAGCTGCGCCACCGGTCTGATCCGAAGCCGCTCAGGCTCCTGCACAGCGCTGATCGCCAGCACCGTGGCCAGGGTCGCGCCGACACTGTCGCCGGCCAGGCTGATCCGACGCTGATCCAGCCCCAGGCTGGCGGCCTGTTCGCCGAGCCAGTTGGCGGCATCGATGGCGTCGTTCACGGCACCCGGGAAGGGCGCTTCCGGCGCCAGGCGGTAAGCCGGGGCAAACACGGCGTGGCTGCCGCTGGCGGCCAGTCGCCGGCACACCGCGTCGTGGGAATCGAGACTGCCGACCACGTAACCACCGCCATGGAAATACATCATCACCGCCAGCCCTTGGGCCGAAGCAGCGTTGCCGCGATACAGGCGCGCGGCCAGACGGTGTCCGTCCCGCGCGGTGAATTCAAGCTCGCTGACCGTCACGCTGTCTGGCGGTGCAGGGTCGAGTATCTGCGAGGTGGACTCGAACTGGGCGCGGGCCTGCTCGACACTGAGCTGGTGCATGGCCTGGCTCTTGCCGGTCAGGCGGCCCATTTGCGCCAGTTCGAGAAATCCTTCGAGGTCGGGGTCCAGAGGCATCAGGTGTTCCTTAATTGTTTAACAGAACGTTTGCAGGTGAGGACACCGCCCCCGGTCAGCAGGGGCGGGCTGTGAGTGGTCAGCCGGTGACAGGTTCCGGGTAGGGCAGCGCCTGGATCAACCCATGCAACAGCGCCGGATGTTTGAGGATCTCGTAGTGGCCGCAGGCGATCTGCTCATTGCACAGTGCCGCCGCCAGACGGTTGGCCTCGCTGCCCGTTGCCGCATGGGCCCACCAGCAATGCGCGGCTTGGGCTGTTGCGGGCAAACCATCGATCTGCAGCGACAACGCCTTCAACCCCATGGCAACCCGGAACGTGTGCGCCAGCTCCTCGGTGCTGATCTGGCTGTATACCGAAGTCTGGGCGACGGTGCGCTGGACACCGCCAATCAACCGCTCCAGCACCTGGGTCGAGGTGTCAGCGGCCACGTCCAGGGCGGGCAACTGTTCACTGGCGACACCCAGAATCACAGCCAGATAGCTGCGCAGGTCAGCGCTCCAGTCCAAGGCCTTTACTGCCGAGTCAGGTGACGGCAGGTAGCTGTCCACCAGACCCAGAAACTCCACCGCCTGACCCTGCCTCTCCAGTTCGGCCGCCACCAGCACCGCCAGGGTTGCGCCCAGCGACCAGCCGAGCAGTTGATACGGTCCCTGGGGCTGCTTCTGCCGGATGTACTGGGCGTAGTCGATGGCCATGGCGTCCAGCGATTCATCCTGCCAATTGCGGTCCAGCAGCATTCGGCATTGCAGCCCATAGACGCTGCGCTGACCATCCAGACGCCGCGCCAGCGGCTCGTAGTCGAACACCGTGCCGAAGCCTGCGTGCAGACAGAACAGCGCACGCTGATCGGCCACCGCGCGGTTGAGCAACAGCAAGGGGTCGAGACTGCCGGCGTCGTCTGCGGCGTAGCCGGAGAGCTCGGCAATGGTCGGCTTGCCGATCATGTCGCGCAGTTTCAGTTCGATATCCAGATCCGCCTGGCCGCGGACTTTCGACAGCACCTTGAGGACCCGCAGCGAATCGCCGCCCAGCTCGAAGAAATTGTCGGTGACGCCGATCCTGTCCACCTCCAGTACCTCTTGCCAGATCGCCGCCAGACAGCGTTCGACATGATTGCGCGGCGCGATGAACTCGCGGCCCTTGAAGTCCGGATCGGGCAGCGCCTTGCGGTCCAGCTTGCCGTTGGGGTTGAGCGCGAAGGCATCCAGCACCAGGATCTGAGCCGGCACCATGTAATCGGGCAGGTCCGCCTGCAGGGTCGAACGCAGGCGCTGCGCCAGTGCGGGGTCCGCTGCGGCTACCACATAGCCGATCAACTGCTTGCCGCCGGCCGTGTCTCGCGCCACCACGACGGCGTCCTGCACCGGCAGACACTGGCGCAGACGTGATTCGATTTCGCCCAGCTCGATTCGGAAACCACGGATCTTCACCTGGTTATCGAGACGACCGAGGTAATCGATCACCCCATCGGTGCGCTGGCGTACTCGGTCACCGGTGCGATACAGCCGCCCGCCATCGACCGCAAAGGGGTCTGCGACGAAGCGCTCGGCGCTCAGGCCCGGACGCTGATGGTAGCCGCGGGCGACGCCCTGGCCGCCGATGTACAGCTCACCGGCGACGCCATCGGGCACCGGGTTGAGCTGTTCGTCGAGCACGTACAGCGTGCGCTCGCCGATGCGCGTGCCAATCGGGGCGTACACCGCGCCGCAGGTCTGGGTGGCAGCGACTTTCCACAACAGCGGCGTGACCACGGTTTCGGTCGGACCGTAGCCGTTGGTCAGGTACTGCGGTTTGAGCGTGCGCTTGACCCACTCGAAGTTGGCCTCGGCCACCGCGTCGCCGCCAAAGCAATAGATGCGCACCGGCGGCGGCTCCTGGAGCTGGGTGTCGGCGAACTCGGCCAACTGCTGCAGATAGGCCGGCGGGAAGCAGGCGATGCTGATGCCATGGGCGTGCAGCGCGTGCCAGGTTTCTTCCGGGGTCCACAGGCGGTTCTCGCGCACCACCAGCCGCGCACCGCTGAGCAGGGTCGACAACCAGCGTTCCTGAGCGCCATCGAAGGCAAATGACATGAACAGCAGCTCGCGGGTCTGCGTGTCCATTTCATAACGCTGGGCGATGGCCAGGCAGTGCATGCGGATCTGTTCGTGGGACACCGCCACGCCTTTAGGCATGCCGGTCGAGCCGGAGGTGTAGATCAGGTACGCCAGGTTGTCCGGCGCTGCGCGCGGCGTCGGGCCGGTGTCAGGCAGCCGCTCGAGGTCCAGGCGGTCGAGCTCGATCAGCGTCGCCGCCCATGGCCCTTCGAAGCGATCACGCAGGCTGTGTTGGGTGAGCAGCACGGCCATGTTCGAGTCCTCGACGATCCACTTGACCCGCTCAGGCGGGTAATCGATGTCCAGCGGCACATAGGCGCCGCCGGCTTTCATCACCGCAAGGAAAGCGACGATTACCTCCACCGAGCGTTCCAGGGCGATGCCGACACAAACCTCCGGCCCGACACCCTGGGTAATCAGCTGATGGGCCAGCCGGCTGGCGCGCACATCCAGCTCGGCGTAGGTCAACTGCACCTCGGCGCAGACCACCGCGAGTGCATCCGGCTGCTGCAGCGCATGCCCCTTGATGATTTCGGCCAGCAGCCTCGGCGCCTGCGGGGCAGCTTGCAGGGTATTGCGTTCGGCCAGCTGTCGCTGCTCGGCGCCGGACAGCATGTTCAGGCTGCCGAGGGTGGCATCCGGTGCCTGGAGCATGGCCAGCAACAGCTGTTCGAAGCTGCGCCGGATCTGCGCCGTGGCATCTTCGGTAAAGCGATTGCGCAGGTACAGGAATTCGATGCTCAGGCGATCGCCCAGCTGGATCGCCAGGTCCATGGCGAAGTGGGTGACGTCGCGACTGGCGACCTCACCAAAGTGCAAGCGATCCTGCCCGGCCTCCTGCAGACGCTCGTCCACTGGATAGTTTTCGAACACGATGATGCTGTCGAACAGCGCCTGGCCGCCTTGCCCGGCCCAGCGTTGCACGTCGGCCAGGGAGGCGTGCTCGTGATCGCGTACCTCCAGGTTGTAGCCCTGCAACTGCTGCAACCAATCCACCAGCCGCTGTTGCGGTCGTGGGCTCTGGATGATCGGCAGGGTATTGATGAACAGCCCGAGCATGTCCTCGGCCCCGGGCAGGCTGGCCGGACGTCCGGCCACCGTGGCCCCGAAGCACAGGCTTTGCTGTCCGGTGTAACGCTGTAGCAGCAACAGCCAGGTCGCCTGGATCAGCGTGTTGGCCGTGACCCGCAACGCTTGCGCCTGTTCGCGCAGACGCCGGGTCTGGCTGGCGTCCCAGTTCAGATACAACGCGCCGTGGCCCTGCAAGTCGGCATCAGGGCGCGGGGCGAAACTGCTGGCCAGGGTCGTCGGGCCTTCCAGGTCGCGCAGCTTGTCCTGCCAGAACTGCTGCAGACGGTCTGCCGGTTGCAGCTGTAGCCACTGGATGTAGTCGCGATACTGTCCGCGACGGGCCGCGCCAGGCTGGCCGTTGTAGAGGGCGAATACTTCTCCCAGCAGCCGCGAGTTGGACCAGCCATCCATGAGGATGTGATGACTGGTCCAGATCAGATGCAGACGGTCCTCGCCAAGCTTGAGCAGGGTCAGCCGGGACAAGGGCGCCCTCAACAGGTCGAAACCTGCGGCGCAGTCAGCACTGGCCAGTGCCTGCAGATCATCAGCGCTCGCTGCGCGGTCTTGCCAATCCAGTACTCGCGCGGTCAATGGCGCCTGGCGATAGACCAGTTGCAGAGGTTCGCTCAGGGCGTTGTCGGCCCAGAAACCGGTGCGCAGGATGTGGTGATGCTCGATCACGCCGTTCCATGCGGCAACGAACCGCTCCACGTCCAGGCCTTGCACCGGGACTGCCATCTGGTTGATGTACAGCGCGGCTTCGGCAGCTTCCAGGGTGTGGAACAGCATGCCTTGTTGCATCGGCGACAGCGGGTAGATGTCCTCGATCAGCGCGGCATCCACAGGCAGGCGGTCCAGCTGAGCCTGGGTCAGTCGCGCCAGCGGGAAGTCCGACGGGGTGATTGCGCTGTAGCGGCTGTCGCAGCAATGCCTGATCAGGGCCGTCAACTCTTGCTGCAAATCGTCGGCCAGCGCCTGGATGGTCGCCTGCTGATGCAGATCCTGGCTGTAACCCCAGCTCAGGCTCAACTCCCCGGCGAATACTTGCCCGGTCAGGGTCAGCCAGTTGCCCAACGGCGCGTCCGGGTGTTGCTCCTGCCCAGTGCTTTCATGGGCCGGAATGAACATCGCCTGGGCGTTGCCGTCAGGGCTGTGATCGAAGCTGGCGTCGAACTGGCCCAGGTAGTTGAAGGTCAGGCGTGGCGTCGGCAGGGCGGCCAGCGCTTGACGGGTCTGGTCGTCGCCCAGGTAGCGCAGGGCGCCGTAGCCGATGCCGCGATCGGGCACGGCCCGCAGTTGCTCCTTGATGCGCTTGATCGACTCGCCGAGATCGTCCACCGGTGTCAGTTGCAGCGGATACAGCGTGCTGAACCAGCCCAGGGTACGGGTCAGGTCGATGCCCTCGAACAGTTCTTCGCGGCCATGGCCTTCGAACTCGATCAGGCTGCCGGGTTGGCCGGTCCAGCGATTGATGACCCGCGCCAGGGCGGTCAGCAGCAGGTCGTTGATCTGCGTGCGATAGGTCGCCGGCGCATCTTGCAGCAGCTGTCGGGTGAGGTCTTTGCTCAAGCGGGTCTGCAGGCTGCGGCCGTGACGGTTGCTCCAGCTGCCGTGCGGATTATCCAGCGGCAAGTCCCTGGGCGCAGTGCTCAACTGGCTTTGCCAGTAACCCATCTGCTGTTGCAGGGCGCCTTCGCGGGCATGGCGTTGCAGCTGTTCGGCGAAGCTCTGGATGGCGCTGGTCTTGTTCGGCAACGCGAGTGGGCGGCCAGCCTGCAACTGCTGATAGGCTGTTTGCAGGTCCTCGAACAGAATCCGCCACGACACCCCGTCCACTGCCAGGTGATGGATCACCAGCAGCAGGCGCTGTTCGCCGTCATCCAGATCCACCAGCAACGCACGCAGCAGCGGGCCGTTGTGCAAATCGAGGCTGCGCTGGGTCTGGTTGGCCAGCGCGTCCATGTCCTCAAGCCTGGCGTGGACGCAGTGCAGCAGCGGCGCCTGTTGCCAGTCCAGTTGCAGGGCGGGCAGTGCCCGGTAACTGGCGCGCCATTGCTGGTCCTGCTGGCTGAACGACAGGCGCAAGGCGTCGTGATGAGCGACCATGGCGCGCAGGGCATGCTCCAGCGTCCCGGCGTCCAGTGCCTGGCGCGGTTGCAGCAGCACCGACTGATTCCAGTGCTGACGTTCAGGGATGTCGCTGTCGAAAAACACCCGGTGTACCGGCAGCAGCGGCATAGAGCCGACGGACAGTCCCTGATCCACGGATGGCTGTTGTTCCTCGCCGCGCGCGACGGCGGCCAGCGCCTGTACGGTCTGATACTGGAACAGGTCCTTGGGCGTGATGCCGATGCCAAGCAGGCGGGCGCGGCTGACCACCTGGATCGAAACGATGGAGTCGCCGCCCAGCTCGAAGAAGTTGTCGCTCAGACCCACCCGCGGGATCTTCAGCACCTCTTGCCAGATCGTCGCCAGCGCCTGTTCGGTGGCGCTCCGGGGTGCCGCATAGGCCTTGCTCGCATGGCTCGAATCCGGCACCGGCAGCGCCTTGCGGTCGAGCTTGCCGTTAGGGCTCAGCGGCAGTTGCTCGAGGAACAGCCACTGGCTCGGCACCATGTAATCGGCGAGGCTGGCGACCAACCGAGTCTTCAGGCTCTCGCGCAGATCGGCATGCGCCAGACCGGCCGCTTCGTCGCTCGGCACCACATAGCCGACCAGCTGTTGACCTGTTGCGCCGGTCACTGCGATGACCACCGCTTCGCGCACCTGTTCGAGTTCCATCAGGCGGGTCTCGATTTCCCCCAGTTCGATACGCAGGCCGCGAATCTTCACTTGATGGTCGATACGGCCGCGATACTCGATGACACCGTCGGCGCGATGGCACGCCAGGTCGCCGGTACGGTAAAGCCGCTCGCCGTCGCCGAAGGGGCTGGTCACAAAGCGCTCGGCGGTCAGCGCCGGACGACGGTGATAACCCCGGGCCAGGCCGACGCCACCCAGATACAACTCGCCGATCACCCCCACCGGCACCGGTTGCAGTTCGGCGTCGAGAATGTAGGTGCGCAGGTTGGCGATGGGCTGGCCGATGGGCACGCTGTCCCGGCCTTCGTCGCGGCAGCTCCAGTGGGTCACGTCGATGGCCGCTTCGGTCGGGCCATACAGGTTGAACAGGGCGACACCCGGCAGTTTGCCGAACACTTGCTGCTGGGCGTCAACCGGCAACGCCTCGCCACTGCAGATGATCCGCCGCAGGCCGGTGCATTGGCTTACATCGCTGTCCAGCAGGAAAGCCTGGAGCATCGACGGCACGAAGTGCAGGGTGCTGACCTGATGCTGCTGGATCAGCTGCACCAGCTTCGCCGGGTCGCGATGCTCACCTGGCCCTGCCAGCGCCAGGCGGGCGCCGGTCATCAGCGGCCAGAAGAACTCCCACACCGAGACATCGAAGCTGAACGGGGTCTTTTGCAGCACGGTGTCACTGGCATTCAGAGCGTAGGCCTGCTGCATCCAGTGCAGACGGTTGGCCAGGGCGTCGTGACGGTTGCCGGCACCTTTGGGTTTGCCGGTGGAGCCTGAGGTGTAAATGACGTAGGCCAGGTTCGCCGGGTCGACCTCGATCCGTGGGCTGCCAGTGGCAAACCCCTCCAGGCGCAGACGGTCGAGCACCAGCACGTTCAAGCCATCCGGCACTGGCAGGCGCTCGTGCACATGCGCCTGGGTCAGCAGCAAACCGATGGCGCTGTCGTCGATCATGTAGGCCAGGCGCTCGCGGGGGTATTCAGGGTCCAGCGGCACATAGGCGCCGCCAGCCTTGAGAATCGCCAGCAGGCCGACGACCATCTCCACCGAGCGCTCGACCGCGATGCCGACCAGCACATCGGGGCCGACCCCCTGTTCGATCAGCAGGTGGGCCAGGGCGTTGGCGCGGTTATCGAGCTGACGGTAAGTCAGCTGTGTTTCAGCGAAGATCAGCGCGATGGCCTCCGGGGTCGCCAGCACTTGCGCCTCGATCAGGCGCTGCACCGGTTGGCCCAGATCCCAGCCGACATCGGTGGCATTCCAGCCGTTGATCAGGTTGTGCTGTTCGCTCGCTTGCAGCAGGCGCAGCTGCGACACAGGCTGCTGCGGATCTTCCAGCAGGCTGCGCAACAGTTGCTGCCAGTGGCGGGCCATGCGCTCGATGGTGCCGGCCTCGAACAGGTCGGTGGCGTAGGTCAGGCTGGCGGCCAGCAAGGTCGGCGATTCGAAGGTGTTGAGCGTCAGGTCGAACTGCGCGCTGCGGTCCTCGGTCATCAGGCCTTCGATGTGCAGGCCGGGCAGGCTGCGCGCCGGGCTGGCGGCGTGGCTTGGGGCGCCGTTCTGATGGTTGAACATCACCTGGAACAACGGGCTGTGGCTGAGGCTGCGCTGGGGTTGCAGGGCATCGACCAACTGTTCGAAGGGCAGGTCCTGATGGGCCTGGGCATCGAGCGCGGTCTGACGCACTTGCTGCAACAGCTCACTGAAACGCAGGCGGTCGGCGAACTCCGCCTTGAGCACCTGGGTATTGACGAAGAAGCCGATCAGCCCTTCGGTCTCCACCCGGTTGCGGTTGGCGATCGGCACCCCGACGCGGATGTCGGCCTGGCCGCTGTAGCGGTGCAGCAGGGTCTGGAATGACGCCAGCAGGACCATGAATGGCGTGACGTTGTGCTGCTGCGCCAGTTGCTTGAGACCGCTGGCAATGTGTGCGTCCAGCTCGATGTCCAGGTGCGCGCCGCGGTCGCTGCGTTGGGCCGGCCGCGGGTGGTCGTGGGGCAATTCCAGCACCGGCTGTTGCGCGCCCAATTGCTGCGACCAGTAGGCCATCTGCCGTTCGCGCTCGCCTGCGTCCATCCAGTTGCGCTGCCAGATGGCGTAGTCCGCATACTGCAACGTCATCGGCCGCAGGTCGGCGCTACGGCCTTGAGTCTGCGCGGCGTACAGTTCGATCAACTCCTTGACCATGACCTGCATCGACCAGAAGTCCGAGACGATGTGGTGTTGAGTCAACACCAGCACATGATCGTCGTCGGCGACAGTCAGCAGTCTGACGCGCAACAAGGGCCCGTGCTCGAGATCGAACAAAGCGCCAGTGGCGCGCTGGATGAACGCCTCGATCTGTGACTGTCGGGTCGGCTCGTCCGGCATCGTTTCGAGGCGTTCGCGGCCGATGCGCAAGCGCAGCTCGGGGTGAATCACCTGCACGCTGCGCTCATCGAGCTGGGCGAAAGTGGTGCGCAGGGTTTCGTGGCGGGCGATCAGCGCGTTGAAGGCCTGTTCCAGCGCAGCGAGGTTCAGCTCGCCACGCAGGCGCAGGGCGGTCGGAATGTTGTAGGCGCTGCTCAGCGGCTCCAGTTGCCAGAGAAACCATTGACGTTCCTGGGCGTAGGACAGTGCCAGTGGCTGATTGCGCTCGGCCAGGGGAATGCTCGACTCGACAACCGGCTTGACGTCCACGGCCTCGACGAAAGCCTGCAGGGTGCTGTGGCTGAACAGCGTGTGCAGCGGCACCTGGAGGTCAAGCACCTGACGCAGACGCGAGATGATCTGGGTCGCCAGCAATGAGTGACCACCCAGTTCAAAGAAGTTGTCACTCAGGCCGACCTGTTCGACCTGCAGCACTTCGCACCAGATGCCGGCGACCTGCCGTTCGAATGCGTTGCGCGGCGCCAGGTACTGCACCTGTGGTTGACGGGTGTCGGCGGCGGGCAGGGCCTTGCGGTCGAGCTTGCCATTGCTGGTCAGCGGCAGTTGATCGAGAAACAGCAACTGGGCCGGCACCATGTAGTCGGGCAGGCGTGCTTTCAAATGTGCCTTGATCGACTCGCGCAGCGCGGCGTCGTCTGAATGATCGGCGACCAGATACGCCGCCAGTTGCTGGCCACCGACAGCGTCCACCGCCAGCACCGCTGCCTGGCGAATCGCGGGGTGCAGCAACAGGCGGGCTTCGATTTCCCCCAGTTCGATTCGAAAGCCGCGGATCTTCACCTGCTGATCGATGCGGCCTATGTACTCGATGCTGCCGTCAGCGCAGTAGCGCGCCAGGTCGCCGGTGCGGTACAGACGCCCGCCATGGCGGCTGAACGGATCGGGAATGAAGCGGCTGGACGTCAGGTCGCTGCGGTTCAGGTAACCGCGCGCCAGACCGGCCTGGGTCGGCCCTTGGTGACCGACGTGCAGCTCACCGACGCAGCCCCTGGCGACCGGATTGAGCTGACTGTCGAGCACGTACCAGGCCAGGTCCTCGAGCGGCGCGCCGATGGGGCTGGCGGCGTTGTGTTGCAGGTCCTGGAGGCTGATCGGGCGCCAGGTTACATGCACGGTGGTTTCGGTGATGCCGTACATGTTGATCAGCTGCGGCGTCTGCCGGTTGCCGTGCCCGGCGCCGAACCATTCAAGCCACGGCCGCAGGCTCTGGACCTCGAGCGCTTCGCCACCGAACACCACGTAACGCAGCGCCAGATCGCTGCGCTGCTCGCGGCAGGCCACTTGCTGCAGCGGCTTGAACGCCGACGGCGTCTGGTTGAGCACGGTGACGCCTTGCTCGCAGAGCAGCGCGTAGAAGTCTTCGCTGGAGCGGCTGATGGCGTGGGGCACGATGACCAGACGAGCGCCATACAGCAGCGCGCCGAAGATCTCCCACACCGAGAAATCGAAGGCATAGGAGTGAAACAGGCTCCAGACGTCGGCCGGGCCAAAGTCGAACCAGGCTTCGGTGCTTTTGAACAGGCGCAGCACGTTGTGGTGGCTCAGCAGCGCGCCCTTGGGCTGGCCGGTGGAGCCTGAGGTGTAAATCACGTAGGCGAGGTTTTGCGGATCGACCCAGACCTTCGGGTTTTGCTCTTCAGCGGGCATCGACCCGGTGGTGGATGAATCTGCCGCGACGGATTCGGCGTCCAGCGGCAGTACCTGCAGATCCTCCGGCAGTGCGAAACGATCCAGTACCGCAGGTTGCGCAAGCAGCAGGGCGAGGCCGCTGTCCTGAATCATGAACGCCAGGCGATCTTGCGGATAGGCCGGGTCCAGCGGCACATAGGCCCCGCCCGCCTTGAGGATGGCCAACAGGCCGATGAGCATTTCCAGGCTGCGTTCGCAAGCCAGGCCCACGCGTACCTCCGGCCCGACGCCTTCAGCGATCAGGCGGTGGGCCACCCGGTTGGCGCGGCGGTTGAGTTCGGCGTAACTCATGTGCCGGTCGCCCAGCGTCAGGGCGATGGCCTCGGGGGTACGTTGCACCTGGGCTTCGATCAACTCATGCAGACTGGCGCTGCTGGTGTGTTCGGCCGGTTGCCGGTTCCAGTCCTCAAGGGTCTGCTGCTGCTCGGTGCCATCGAGCATGGGCAGCTCGCCGATGCGTTGCCCGGGGTCGGCAACGATGGCCTGCAACAGGTTGTGCCAGTGCCGCGCCATGCGCTCGATGGTCGGCGCCTCGAACAGGTCGGTGGCCCAGGTCCAGGAGGCAATCAGTCCCTCGTCGGAATCAAAAGTGTTAAGGGTCAAGTCGAACTGCGAAGTGGGGTTGTCCCAGTTCAGGTCCTGCACCTGCAGCGCCATGGTGTTACTGGTCGTGGCGTCTCTGCCTGCGCTTTGATGGTTGTACATCACCTGGAACAGCGGGTTGTAGCCGAGGCTGCGTTCCGGCTGCAGCGCCTCGACCAATTGCTCGAATGGCAGCTCCTGATGCGCCTGGGCATCGAGTGCGTGCCGGCGAACCTGTTGCAGCAGATCGCGGAACGGCAGCTGCCCGTCGATTTCGCTGCGCAGCACCTGGGTGTTGACGAAAAAGCCCAGCAGGCACTCGGTCTCTACCCGGTTGCGGTTGGCATTGGGCACCCCGACGCTGATTTCGCGCTGGCGGCTGTAGCGGTGCAGCAGGGCCTGGAAGGCCGCCAGCAGCAGCATGAAGGGCGTGACGTTCTCCTGTTGCGCCAGCTGTTTGAGCTGGCGACTCAGGGCGCCGCTGAGCGCCCGCTCAAGGCTCGCGCCGCGATGGCTTTGCGTGGCCGGGCGCGGGTGGTCCAGCGGCAACTCCAGAACCTGCTGCTCGCCCGCCAGACGCTGGCTCCAGTAGGCCAGTTGGCGTTCGCGTTCACCGGCCTGCATCCAGTGCCGTTGCCAGATCGCATAGTCGGCATACTGAATGCTCAGCGCCGGCAGCTCGGCGGGCTGATCGAGGCGGCTGGCGGCGTACAGCTGCACCAGTTCCCGGACCATGATCTGCATCGAGGCGCCGTCGGAAACGATGTGGTGCTGGGTCAGCACCAGCACATGCTCATCCTGCGCCAGGCGCAGCAGCCTGACCCGCAGGAGCGGCCCGGTCTGCAGGTCGAAGTGCTCGGCGACAGCCTGCTGCACATAGGCCTTGATCTGCGCGTCAATATCGCCACCGGGCTCGGCCAACGGGTCCACCGTGAGAGTGAGCGTCTGCTCATGGGCGATGCGTTGATAGACACCGGTGTCGGTCTGGACGAAGGCGGTGCGCAGGCTCTGATGCCGGGCAATCAGCAGGTTGAAGGCGCTCTCCAGCGCCGGCACCTGCAGGGCGCCGCGCAAGTGCAGGGCGCTGGGGATGTGGTAGGCGCTGCCCTGCGGGTCCAGCTGCCAGAGAAACCATTGGCGTTCCTGGGCGAACGACAGGGGAATGTCAGGGTAGTGCGACTGCACCTCGGGGATCGGCAGGTTGGCCGGCGACACGCCTTCGGCGAGCATTTTTTCCAGGAACTGCCGACGCTGTTGCAGCGGCAGCGTGATGAAACGGCGGGCAATCCGTGTTGCGGCGGTACGGTCCATCACACGTACTCCAATTTGTCGAACAGCGCTTCGAGCATGTCCAGCTTGTCGGCATTGATCGGGCTGGCGTGTTGTGCCAGGTGCTCGGTCAATGCATGCAGGGTCGGGAATTGAAAGAGTTGTTGCGCGGTCATGGGCAGTCCGGGGTCAAGTTGCACACGGGAGACGACTTGCATCACCAACAGCGAGTGGCCACCGAGTTCGAAGAAGTGGTCGTTGAGGCCGACCTGCTCCAGTTCCAGCACGTCCTGCCAGATGGCGGCGATGCGTTTTTGCAGCTCGGTCTGCGGCGCGATGTAGCCGTGCTGCAACTGGCTGGCGTCTGCCTTGGGCAGGGCCTTGCGGTCGAGCTTGCCGTTGGGGCCCAGCGGCATCTTTTCGAGGAGCAGGATGTACGCCGGGATCATGTAGTCCGGCAGGTTGTCCCGCAGCTGGCGTTTGATCGATTCGCGCAGGGTGGCCTGCTGTTCGGCATTGGCATTGGCGTGCTGCGGGTCACTGGGCACCACATAGGCCACCAGTTGCAGGCCGCTGCTGCCGGGTTGCGCCAGTACCAGAGTGTCGCGCACCGCGTCCTGTTCCAGCAGGCGCGCTTCGATTTCCCCCAGCTCGATGCGAAAGCCGCGAATCTTCACCTGATGGTCGATGCGCCCGACGTACTCGATCACCCCTTCGGCGTTGTACCGCGCCAGGTCGCCGCTGCGGTACAGCCGGCCACCGCTGTGGCTGAACGGGTCCGGCAGGAAACGTTCGGCGGTGAGGCCCGGGCGCTTGAAATACCCGCGTGCCAGCAGCTCGCCGCCGATCACCAGCTCACCCACCACGCCAATCGGCGCGGGCGAACCGCTGTCGTCCAGCAGGTAGATGCTGCGTCCCGGCAGCACGCTGCCGATGGGCATGGTCAGCGGCGTGGGTCTGGCCCCGGTGACGTAGTCGCTGCAGTCCAGCGCGGTGACCGTGACCGTGGCTTCGGTCGGGCCATAGGTGTTGAGCAGGCGCACATGCCCCAGCCCGGCCTGATGCCAGGCGGCCAGACCCTCCGGCGGCATGGCTTCGCCACCGGCATGGACCTGTTTCAAACGGCCATAGTCGCGCCGCCCGGCACGGGCGAAGTCGCGGGCCAGCAGATTCCAGTAGGCCGTGGTGAGGTCGAGCACGCTGATCTGTTTACCCACCAGCTCGCGATAGAAGGTCTCGCTGTCCCAGATGTCGGTGCCGCGCAGCACCACCGAGGCGCCGCAGATCAAGGCCGGGTACAGCTGCTCGACGAAGCCGTCGAAGTTGAAGGTGGAGAACTGCAGGATGCGGTCGTCGCCCTTGAGATTGAAAAACTCAAGGGACACATAAGCGTGGCGCGCCAGGGAAAGCTGGCTGATACCGACGCCCTTGGGGCGGCCGGTAGAGCCCGAGGTGAACATCACGTAGGCAAGGTTTTCACCGTGAGTGACGTTGCTCAGGTTGTCGCTGCCCAAGAGCGTCCAATCGCTGTCTTGGTCCAGACACAGCTGCTCAACCTCCGAAGGAATTGCCAGCCGCGCCAGCAAATGGCTGTGGGTCAGCAACAACCGCGTGCCGCTGTCCTCGATCATGCAGTGCAGGCGGTCCTGTGGGTACTCCGGGTCCAGCGGCACGTATGCGCCACCGGCCTTGAGCACCGCGAGCAAGCCGATGATCATGTCCAGCCCACGCTCGACGGCGATGCCCACCAGCACATCCGGGCCCACGCCCAGAGCGCGAAAGTGACGGGCGAGCTGATTGGCGCGAGCGTTGAGTTGCGCGTAACTCAGCACCACGTCACCCAACAACAACGCCGGCGCCTCAGGCTGGCGCGCGACCTGCGCTTCGAACAGCACATGCACCGGTTGCTCGCTTGGGTAGTCGAGGGTTGCGCTGCTCCAGTCGTTGACCAGTTGCTGGTGCTCGGCGGCGTCCAGCATCGGCAGCTCGCTCAGCCGGCTGCGCGGGTTGTCGACCAGCGCCTGCAGCAGGTTGCGCCAGTGGTTGGCAAGGCGCGCGATGGTCGCCTGGTTGAACAGCGCGGTGCTGTATTCAAGGTTCGCCGAGATCTGCTGGCGGCTGTAATCGACATCCAGCGACAGGTCGAATTTGGCTTGCTGCTGACTGACCGGGATCAGCGTCAGTGGCAGCTCGCCGAGCATTGGTTGCGCCTGTTGCTGGCCGCTGACGTGCCAGTCGAACAGCGTCTGAAACAGTGGATTACCCTGGCCGCTGCGTTGCAGTTGCAGGTGTTCGAGGATCAGTTCGATGGGGTAGTCGCCGTGCTCGAACGCCGCCAGGCTCTGCTGACGCAGGCGTTGCAGGAACGCCTCGGCGTTCAGGTCCGGCTCCAGTTGTGCGCGGTAGATCAGGCTGCTGACGAAGTAACCGACCAGCTCCTGGGTTTCGCCCTGGCTGCGGGTCGCGCTGGGCACGCCGACGGTGAAGTCGCGCTGGCCGCTGTAGCGTCCCAGCAGCAATTGCCAGGCGCCGAGCAGCACCACGAAGGGGGTGAGGCCGCGTGCCTCGCACAGTTGGTGAATCTGTCTGGTCAGGCTGTCGGGCAGGCTCAGATGATGACTGCCGGCGCCGTGAAACAGGGCGCTGCTGCGCGGGTGATCGGTGGGCAAATCCAGCGCCTGGATCTGCTCGCCCAGATAGCGTTTCCAATAGTCGGCGCAGCGTCGCTGGTGTGCGGTATCGGTGTAGGTCTGGCGTTGCCAGTGGGCGTAATCGGCGTACTGGATCGCCGGGCGTGGCAATGGCGCCTGGTTGCCCTCGAGCGCTGCCTGATAAGCGCGGTTGAGGTCATGCAGCAGAATCGGGTTGGACCAGGCATCGGAGACGATATGGTGCATGTTCAGCAACAGCACGTGTGCATCCGCCGCCAGCCGGATCAGCGTGGCGCGCATCAGCGGCGCCTGGGCCAGGTCGAAGGCGTGGGCGGATTCCGCTTCCAGCATGCCTTGCAGCGCTTGTCCGCGAGGAGCGGCGGGCAGGGCGCTGAGGTCTTCGGTGGGCAGGGTGATCCGCGCTGTGCGGTCAACCTGTTGAAAGGCGACGCCGGCGTTTTCGCCGAAGCGCGTACGAAGAATGTCGTGGCGCTCGATGACCGTTTGTAGCGCCCGGGCCAGCGCCGCTGCATCCAGCGCCCCGCTGATGTGCAAGGCGCTGGGCAGGTTGTAGGCCGAACTCTGGGTGGAAAACTGCTGCAACAGCCACAGCCGCTGCTGGGCGAAAGACAGCACGCTCGGCCCGCGCTCGGCGACACAGGGAATGCCATGCCCGGCGTCTTGCTCGTCAGCCATCAACAGGGCCAGCAGGTCGTCGTCAAGGGTTTGGTTCAAAGGGGTCATGATCGATCTCGTCGCCGTGCACGGAGTAAATAAGCGTTCTCAAAAGGACGAAGCGTGACGGGCGAGATTTAGCGGGGATGTGCTGTCAGGTGCAGCGGATGGTCCGGCACCTGTGAGTGATGGTTCCCCGGCCCCTCGGGCAGAATCCGAGGATTGATCGTTCCCACGCTCCGCGTGGTAACGCCGCCGCGGACGCTCAGCGTCCAGTATCCAGCTGACGCGGAGCGTCAGGGTATGCATTCCCACGCGGAGCGTGGGAACGAGCAAACACCGCGTTCAACTGTAGAAGCGGGCAGGTGGTGTACGCAGGCGCGTAGGAACGATCACCAGATGCCCATCAGGCGCAGGCTCGTTCGGCGAGCACTTGCCCTGCGCTCAGGCGCACCAGTTGATCGGCCACGTCGAAATTGATTGATCGTTCCCACGCTCCGCGTGGTAACGAGCAAACACCGCGTTCAACTGTAGAAGCGGGCGGGTGGTGTACGCAGGCGCGTGGGAACGATCACCAGGTGCCCATCAGGCGCAGGCTCGTTCGGCGAGCACTTGCCCTGCGCTCAGGCGCACCAGTTGATCGGCGACGTCGAAATAGCGGTCGTCGTGGGAGATGACGATGATGGTTTTGCCCAGGCGTTTGAGGTCGGGCAGCAGCTCGGTGTAGAACACCCGGCGGAAAGTCGGGTCCTGGTCAGCGGCCCATTCGTCGAACACCAGCACCGGGCGTTCGTCGAGCCAGGCATTGATCAGCGCCAGGCGTTTACGCTGCCCGGTGGACAGGTCGGTGGTGGTGAAGGCGCCATCGACCACGCTGACCTTGTGCGCCAGTTCCATCCGTTGCAGATACTGACCGACATCGGCAGGCAGGGCTTTTTCGCTTTCCGGCAGATCGTCGAACAGGTAGTAGTCGGCAAAAATCGTGGTGAACATCTGTCGGTAATCATCCAGGCCACGGGCGTCCACCGCCTGGCCATTGAGCCGGATTTCCCCCTGCTGCGGCGTGTACAGACCCAGTAGCAGCTTGATCAGGGTGGTCTTGCCGCAACCGTTTTCACCGACGATGAACAGAATCTCGCCAGGGGTGATGGTCAGGTTGACCGGTCCCAATCTGAACGGTTCGCTGCCCGGCACCGGCGCGAAGGCGTACTGCACGTTGCGCAGTTCCAGGCTGTGCATCACCGGCACCTGCTGCTCGGCATTGCTCAGCAGCAGATGCGGTTCAGGGGAAGAGAAACGCTCGGCCAGGTCGGCGATACGGCGGAAAGCGATCTGCGCGCGACTGATGATCGGCAGGTTGGACAGCAGGTTTTCCAGCGGGCCCTTCATGTACAGCAGCACCAGCACGAAGCCGCTCATCATTGCCGGATTCTGACTGGGCCAGAATGCCTGCAGGGCCAGGGCCAGGCCGATCACCACGAAAAACAGCATGGAGCCAAAGCTCTTGGCCATGACGAAAATGGTGATCGAGCGCACGTGGGTGTCGCAGATGTGATCGGCAGTGCCTTGAATGTTGCGGGTCAGCATGGCATGCCGACGCGGGCGATGAATGCGCAATTCCTTGGCGCCTTCGGCAATCGCCTGATAGTGCTTTTGCAGGCTGTCTTCAGCGTCGCGGGCGGCGTAGAAGCCCTGGATACCCTTGCCCTGGGCGACATATTGCACCGCCGAACCGATGCCGATCGCAAGCACGGTCATGGCGAAGATCGGCAGCGACAGGGTTGCCAGATAGCCCAGGCAGCCGAGAATGACGGTCATCGAAATCGCCAGCGGGGCAAAGGCGAAAGCGAAGTCGCTGATGGTGTCGACGTCGTGGGTCAATACCGGGATCAGCCGATGGGTGCGATAGCGCTCGATCTGCTCGATTGGCGCTGCCAGCACCTTGGCCCCCAAGTCCTTGCGCAGGCCGGCGATGACTTTCTGCCCGACATAATTGCTGCCGATGTCGGCGGCAATGCTGCTCAGCAGGGCCAGCAGACACAGCCCGGCGAAGGCCAGGACCACGGCGCTGTTCAGGCCATCTTCGCTGTGCAGCCCGCGGTTGACCGTGGCCAGCAGCGCCGTGACGCTCAGACCGCCGACGATGCCGAACAGGATGGACCCGCTGACGATTGCGCGGTACGGCTTGAGCAGGCTGAGGATTTCGCGAAGGGCGCTGCGCGGTTTTGCGGTCATGAAACTACCTCCGTCGCAGCGCGGGGGCGGGCGACGTGCTGATGGCGAATGGTTGAGACGCTTTCGTCGTCAGACGGCGGACGGCGAATCACTGCTAGGAAGACGAGTCAACCGGGCAAGGATTTAGCGCGATGCGGCCGATCCTGGCACCAGAGCCGTAGGAGCGGGCTTGCCCCGCGAGCGGCGACGCAGTCGTCGTGAACCGGTACACCCGGTGCCCCGGAAACAGCCACGCGTAAGGGTCTTCATGACTGTTGCGCAGGCGCTCGCGGGACAAGCCACGCCGCGCCCTGATCAGAGATCGCGCACCACCCGAAAGCCCAGCCAGTCACCGCGGTCGGTGGCGTAGATGTTGTTGCGGTTGCCCGACCGCGACCAGATCGGTGCTTCGGTCCAGTCGTTGCCGCGCATCTGTTGCAACTGGCAGTTCGGTTCGGTCCAGGCGCTGCCATCGCTGGGCGCACCGATGTAGTTGTCGTGGGCGCAGTCCTCGAGAAACTCCGACACGTTGCCGTGCATGTCATACACACCAAAGGCGTTCGGCGCGAAGGCGCCGGCCGGTGAGGTGTAGCTGTAGCCATCCTCCGGGCCATAGGTATTGGCGTGTCTGGCAATGCTGTAGGTCTTGCCTTCGTCGAACTCGAACGGGAACGGTCCGCTGCTGCCGGCGCGGGCGGCATACTCGCGGATCGACTCGCTCATCATGTGGTAATGCTGGTGGGTTTTGTTCGACAGCCAGGCGATGTACGCCTGCACCTCGGCCATGTCCATGCACACCGCAGGCTGGGTCGGGCCGACCGGGTAGCGCGGCTCACCGGCGATGCATTCGCGACCGGGGCGGGTGTCGCCATCGGGCATCTGGTAGCCGGTGTCCTTGATGAACACCTTCCATTCTTTGGCCAGCACATCGAACCGGCTGATGGCCAAGGGTCTGGCGAAGGTCACCGGATGCATAGGCCCCTCATCCTGCTGGCGGCCGACTTCATCGTCAGGCGTGCCCATGGTGAAAGTGCCTGCGGGCAGCACGACCATTTCCGGGCAATCCTTGCAGTCCTTGAACACCTTGCCCGGGTGCAGCTCGGCATGGCTGGCGTGCTCGTCATGCTTTGCCGCATGGGCCAGACCCGGCAGCAGGTTGATCAGACCCGCCAGGGTCAGGCCGCTCAGCAGTTTGATGGGGGATATCGGCTTCATGGGGCCTCTCGATGTCGGGGAATGGGGGCGTCAGAACGCCTGGCTCAGCAGGGCCCTGAAACGGTCGACTTCCTGTTCGCTGTTGAGCAGGCCTGGCGCGGTGCGGATCACCGGGCCAACGTCGCGGTCCACCGCGTCGGCGATGACTTTGTGCTGCATCAGGTGCGCGGAGACCTCGTCGCTGTCGCGGTCCTTGACCCGGAAGAAGGTGAATCCGGCGGAAAACTGCGGGCTCAGCGGCGTGACCAGTTCCACCTGACGATGCTCCTGCAGACGCGCCTTGAGGTAGCTGTTGAGTTCATGGATGCGTGACTGCACGTCGGCCTTGCCCAGTTGCAGGTGCAGCTTGAACGCTTCGTTCAGCGCCCAGCGATGCTCGAAGGCGTGGTAGCCGCCCGGCGACAGGCTGGTGGCGAAGTTGTCGTCCTGGGAGAAGGTCGGCTCGTTGGGCGTCAGGTCGGTGACCACCTCGCTGCGTGCGCAGACGATGCCGGTGCCGCGCGGGCCGAACATCCATTTATGGGTCCCGGCGATGAAGTAGTCACAGTTGAAGTCAGCGAAATTGGCGTTCTCCACGCCCAAGCCATGCACGCCGTCGATCACGTAGATGATCCGGTCCTTTTCCTCGCGATTGCGGTTGTGTTCCTGCACCAGCTTGCCGATCTCGCCGACCGGCAGTTTCACGCCGCTGCCTGACTGCACCCAGGTCATGCCCAGGACCCGGGTGTTGGGGCGAATGTTGCCGGCGATAGTGCCCAGCACTTCGTCCACCGACACTTGTTGCGGCTCCTTGAACAGCCGGATCTGGCGCACCTGCGTGCCCTGTTTGCGGGTGCGGAACTCGAGGATGTACTGGGTCGAATAGTGCTCGTGCTCAGTGGTCAGGATTTCCTGGTCGGCACGCACATGAACCCCGCCATAGATCATCGCCAGCCCTTGCGTGGTGCTGCCGGTGAGGGCGATCTGAGCGGGTTTGACCTGCAGGTAACGACCGGCCTGATGGCGCACTTCGCCTTCGTGCTGCCAGGTTTCCTCGCGATCCCAGTCCATGGCAAGACCTGGGTTGCGGTCCAGCCAGGCCCGGTGCTTTTCGATGGCCTCGCGCACCGGCAGCGGGTGCGGCGTGATCAGGAAGTTGGAAAAGTGGATGTAGTCGGGATCGAGCACAAACAGCTGGCGCAACTGCGCCCATTTGTCGCTGGAGACCCCGGCCGGCTGTTTGCTGCTGACAGCATCAGCGGCGAAGGCGGTGCCGTTCAGGGCAGTGCCCAGGGGCAGGGCGGCGGCGAGCATCCCGGCCTGCTTGAGAAAGGTTCTGCGGTCAGTCATGGCACGGTTCATCCGGCAGGAAAAGAGGAATTAGCGGCTGGCCACGGGGCGGGCGGCTTGCTGCACCTGATCCCAGACGCGCAGGAAGTTGCCGCCCCAGAGCTTGGCGATGTCGGCTTCCGAGTAGCCGCGCTGGATCAGTTCGGCGGTGACGTTGCGCACCTCGCTGACATCCTTCCAGCCTTTGAGGCCGCCGCCCTCGTTGAAGTCCGAGCTGATGCCGACGTGGTCGATGCCGATCTTGCGCACTGTGTAGTCGATGGCGTCGCCCAGGTCCTTGAGGGTGGCTTTGGGTTCTTCGTCGAGAATCGCGTAGAGCTGGCTTGCGTACTCGCCGAACTTCTTTTCCGGCCAGGCGGCGATGATCGGATCGCCCGGCATCAGCGCCATGGCCAGGTTCGGCAGCGGCGGCAGGTCGAATGTGCCGCGCAGCTCGTTGAGCCTGCCTTGGGTGCGTTGGCTCAGCGGCTTGAGATAGCCGCCGAAGCCGACGATCTGCACCACGCCGCCGCTGTTCCCGATCAGTTGCAGTTCCTTGTCACTGAGGTTGCGCGGGATGTCGACCATTGCCCGTGGCGCCGAATGCGAGGCCACCAGTGGCGTGCGGCTCAGTTGCGCGACTTGTTCCAGGGCTTTGCTGGACATTTGCGAGACGTCGATGATCACGCCCAGGTCGTTGAGCCTGTGCACCGCCTGCTTGCCGATGTCGGAGAGGCCGTCGAGGGCGTCCGGCGAGTCATTGAAAAAGGGCAGGGGGCGCGAAGAGTCGGCCCAGCTGTTGTTGCCGATATAACTGAAACCGAACATGCGCATGCCGCGCGCGGCCCAGGTGTCGAGCAGACTCAGGTCATTACCCAGCGGGTAGGCATTGAGCATGCTGATGAAGATCGCGAACTTGCCCTCGCCGTGCAGCCGGCGCATGTCATCGGGACTGTAGGCGATGCCGATCCGCTCGGGAAAATCGCGCACCAGGCCCTGGATGATCTTGTAGCGCACCTCCTGCTGATGGCGTGCTTGTTCGACGAATCCGGCGGTGGGCTTGTGCGGGGCGTTGGCGCCGTTCCAGATTTCCGGCCAGCCAAATACAGTCAATGCCGCAGCGGACAGACGCCCGCGTCCGGCCTTGACCAGGTCGAACTGGCTTTCGCCGTCCTTGTCGGCCTCGTTGCCGGCGGTGCCGAACTCCAGCGGCACGGTGATGTGGCTGTCGAAAGACAGAATCCGCTCCTGTAGCTCATCGGCCTGCCTGATGACCTTCAGCGGGTAGCTCAGGGTTTCGTTGAACCACAGTTCCCAGGCGGCAAAGCCTGCTCCGGCGCCGATCACCAGTGCCAATGGCAGGCCCAGGTACAGGGCTTTTTTCCAACGCAGTTTAGTCATTGCCATCTCAGTCAGGTTCGCCGTCCAGATCGGGTGCAGCACAGGTTGCTGTCAACGCAGGGCGCTTTGCTATGTGGGAAGAACGAGCGATGGGCAGGCAAATTTAGCCTGGGGTGGTCGACGCTTGGCGCTGTGTGTCCGCGCCGCTAAATTTGCCCGGGTGAGGAACGTTCTAGCTTGGATAAAGCCTGCTCCATGGCTCAAACAGGTAGAGCAATGACGATTTCTCGACGAGGGTTCATCGCAGGTCTTGCGCTCACGGGCGCGGCGGTGCCAGCGGTGTATTACGCACATCGCCAACTGACCCGCGCTGAAGAACCGGTCACCCCGGAAGAGGCCCGGGTGGAGTTGCCGGACACCAACGGACGGCAACTGGCCGACACCCTGCGCGGGGTCTGGGACATTCGTTTCGAAGGCGCCGATGCCGGGCTCGACGGATTGCCGGCGGCGGGCCTGCAATTACTCATCGATATCGCCCAGCGCGGGCGTGGCGTGCGCGGGTTCGTCGATACCCCCCAGCGGCTGCGTGCCGATGAACCACCGCGTTATCAACTGATGGGCGATCTGGTGCCGCTCGACCCGGCCCCGACCCCAGCGGCAGGGCTGCACTGGCGGCTGTTCAGCGCAGACCCCGCCAATGGCCGGGTTGGCTATGAGCTGGAGCTGACCCTGGACGAGGTCTGGGCCGAGTTCGGCAACGCCGGTGGCGCGACCCTCAGCGGCCGCGTGCTGCGCCTTGATCGCCCGGCCGGCCTGCCGCTGCACGACAACCGATTGGTCGCGGTCAAGCGGCTGTTTCCCGAGGCTCGCCAGCGTATCGGCCTTGATGAAGCACTGCTGGCCTCGTTGATCGCCCCCGAACACCGGCTGTTTCATCAGCTCTGGCATGCCTCGCGGGACAAGTGGCACAAACTCTCGCAGGACAAGCGTAATGCGCTGCGGGGGATCGGCTGGCAACCGGGGCCGCGGGACAAGGAGCGTGACGCGCGGGGCGAGCACAAGGACCGCAACGGCTCGGGGGTCGACTTTTTCTTCATGCATCGCCACATGCTCAGGCACGCACGCGCCTTGCAGGATTTGCCGTCATGGCAGCACTTCCCGCTGCCTCAGCCGGAACTTGAGCGTGATCGACCGGGGTTTGCCCGCTATTTCGAGAACCACGACGGCTATTCGATCCCGCCGACCTGGCTGGCCGAGGACGATGACGAATACACGCAATGGGTCAGCGACATCAAAAACGCCGAGACCTTCCACAGCAACTTTCAGGTGTGGGAGTCGCGCTATCGCGATCCGCGTTATCTGTCGAGGCTGACCCTGGGCCAGTTCGGCTCGGAGATCGAACTGGGCCTGCACGACTGGCTGCACATGCGCTGGGCATCGGTACCCCGCGATCCGTCCAACGGCGCTGCGGTGCCCATGGCCCGCGACCCGGCCGATTTTGCCGCGCGCTGGTTCAGTCCTGAGAACGACTTTCTCGGTGATCCGTTTTCCTCTCACGTCAATCCGGTGTTCTGGCATTTCCATGGCTGGATCGACGATCGCCTGGAGGACTGGTTCCTGGCCCACGGGCGTTTTCATCCCGGTGAACTCACGCGCCAGACGCTCAACGGCGTGCCCTGGTTTGCCCCGGGGCGGTGGGTGGAGGTGGCCGATCCATGGCTGGGGCCGAGCACCCATGGTTGCAGCACCACACCGGGCCTGGTTCCCGGCAAGACCGTGGAGATGGACCCGGAAACCATGAAACTGGCGCTGCGCATCACCTTCGAGGACGAAGACACGCTGGCGGGTCTGTTCAAACGCATACCCAGGCGACCCTGGTATGCCCGCCATCTGAGCAGTTCGACTCCCTGGAATTGAGGCGGACCGAAACGCCTCAGGTGCCACTGACCCGTCGCAGGACGGCTTGCCGATGGCAGCGCTGTCCAGGGCGCCTGGGTCGGCAAGCCGTGCGGCTACAGGTCACCGATAACGGCCAGATGCGCATGCAGCAAGGGCTGAGACAAACCTTTTATTTTTATGAGAATGCGTCTGGTTTTTATTTCTGGCCCGTCTCAGTTACCAGAGGCGCAAAAAGACGCCGTCCACCACTTGTCATCAAAAGGATCATTCACGATGTCCACCGCGTTCCGCTCTTCCCCTACCAGGGTCTTCGCGCTGCAGGCCTTGCCGCGCGCCGTTCGCTCCATCGCGCTTGGCGCGGCACTGGCGGCGCCCGTGGGTGCAGCGCTGTTTTCGGGTTCGGCGTTCGCTCAGAGCGAGTCGGGCAAAAGCACGTTCTCGATTCCTGCAGGGCCCCTGAGCAGTGCGTTGGCGAGTTTCACCGCCGCCACCGGTGTCAAGGTGCTGGCTGAGGGAGCGGCGGGGGAGCGCCGTTCCCCCGGTCTGCAAGGCAGTTACACCGCGCAGGACGGCTTGCTGCGTTTGCTGGCCGGCACCGGCGCCAATGCCTCGCGTCAGGCTGACGGCAGCTATCTGGTGCTGAGCGCCAACAGCGCCAACAGCTCGGCGCTTGCGCTGGACGCCACCACCGTCAGCAGCCAAGGCCTGGGGCTGACCACGGAAAACACCGGTTCCTACACCACCGGCGCGACCTCGACCGCCACCAAGTTACCGCTGTCACTGCGTGAAACGCCGCAATCGGTCAGCGTGGTCACTCGCCAGCTCATGGATGACCAGAACCTGACCAGCATCGATGACGTGCTCAAGTTCACCCCCGGCATCACCAGCAACCACCGCGACAGTGATCGCTACACCTTCTATTCGCGTGGCTTCCAGATCCAGAACTTCATGTACGACGGCATCCCGTCGCAGGTGGCCAACGAATCCCAGCAATACACCAGCAGCCTGCTGGACATGGCGCTGTACGACCGTGTCGAAGTGGTACGTGGCGCGACCGGCCTGATGAGCGGTGCAGGCACGCCATCGGCGACCGTCAACCTGGTGCGCAAGCGCCCGACCCAGGATTTCCAGGCCTACGTCTCCGGTGAGGCCGGCGCCTGGGACCGATACCGCAGCGAAGCCGATGTATCCGGTCCGTTGAACGCCGAAGGCACTATTCGTGGTCGTCTGGTGGGGGTTTACGAAAAATCCAACTCCTTCGCCGACTGGTACAAGACCGAGAAGAAGGTCATGTACGGCGCACTGGACGTCGACCTCAGCGAAGACACCCTGCTGCGTTTGAGCCTGGATTACCAGAACAACGACTCCGACGGCGTCAGCTTCGGTCACATCCCGCTGTTCTACAACAATGGTTCGCAGACCAACTTCTCGCGCTCGTTCAACCCGGCGGCGCGCTGGAGCTATCTGGACAACACCCACTACAACTTCACCACGCTGCTGGAGCACAAGCTGGCCAATGACTGGAGCCTGAAAGCGGCGTACAGCCATCAGTATTCATACCGTCGCGGCACGGTCGGCTCGGCCAGCGGTGGCCAGCCGGATCCGGGCACGGGCGAAGGCGTGTTCATGTTCGTCAACCGCCTGGACAGCTATCAGGAGCAGGACACTCTGGATGTGTACGCCTCCGGCCCGTTCCAGTTGGGTGGTCGTGAGCACCAGTTGGTCGTCGGTGGCAGCACCAGCCGGACTCACCTGAACTACCCGACCTACCAGAACCAGAACCCGGACGTGCCGAACATCTTTGCCTGGGACGGTCACCAGCTCGACAAGCCCCACCTGTCGCGCGTCGGTGACAACGTCACGACCTTGCAGCAGACTGGCTTCTACACCGCCGCCAACTTCAAACCGTTCGACCCGCTGTCGATCATCATCGGTACTCGCGTCAGCTCCTGGAAACAGAACGACTTCAGCAGCAACTTCGCCACCGATGAAGACGCCTACAGCGAGTCGACCGACCGCACCAAGAAGAGCGGTGTAGTGACCCCGTACGCCGGGATCATCTATGACATCAACGACACCTATTCGGTCTACGCCAGCTACACCGATATCTTCCTGCCGCAGACCTTCTACAAGACTGCCGCCAACACCTCGCTGGACCCGCTTGAAGGCGACAACTACGAGATCGGTCTGAAGGGCGAATTTTTCAACGGCGCGCTGAACGCCAGCATTGCCCTGTTCGACGTGGAGCAGAAGAACACGCCGCAGTTCGTCGGTGACGACGCGGTGACCGGTCGCGAAGTCTATCGTGCCATCAGCGGCACCAGCACCAAGGGTGTCGAGGCGGAAATATCCGGTGAATTGGCTGACGGCTTGAACGTGTTCGGTGGCTACACCTACCGCGAATCCCACGACAAGAACGGTGAGCGCGTGGAAACCAACCAGCCTTCGAACCTGTTCAAACTGGGGACCACCTACCGCCTGCCCGGCGCCTGGAATCGCCTGACCATCGGCGGCAATGTGATCTGGCAGAGCGAGATCTACGCGGCCAACGAGTTCGACGATGGCGTGCACAAAGCCACCCAGGACCCCTACGCCGTCGTCGGCCTGCTGGCCAACTACAAGGTCGATGACCACCTGACCGTCGGCGCCAACCTCGACAACCTGTTCGACCGCAAGTACTACGACGGCCTGGGCACCTTCAACTCCGGCTCCTACGGCGAACCGCGCAACCTGATGTTCAACGCCAAATGGAAGTTCTGATCGGTAGCTCGGGCGCTGTACCCGCCTGATCACCCGCCGACGCAAACAAAACCCCTCCAGGTGAAAGCCTGGCGGGGTTTTTGTTTGTCATGCACCCCTATAGCCGCTCGCGGGGCGAGCCCGCTCCTGCGGGTTGTGTGCCTTTACCGCTGAGTTGCATTCCAAAGACGGTAATGGCGGTTGGATGCGGTGTCGTGGTTGAAGCTGTAGGAGCGGGCTGGCCTCTGGGCCGCACTCGGACGAGCGTCCGGGGAGCGGTCGTAAGGTCTGTGAATGCGGGTGTGTCTGACACGCTGCGATCACGATTACGACAATGGCTGTTATACCTGACACCCCGCACTCACCGGTTCTACGACGACTGCGTCGCCGCTCGCGGGGCAAGCCCGCTCCTACGGGGTGCGTGTCTCTACCGCTGAGTTGCATTCCAAGGACGGTAATGGCGGTTGGATGCGGTGTCGTGGTTGAAGCTGTAGGAGCGGGCTGGCCCCGCGAGCGGCCGGGGACCGGTCGTAAGGTCTGTGAATGCGGGTGTGTCTGACACGCTGCGATCACGATGGCTGCTATACCTGACACTCCGCATTCACCGGTTCTACGACGACTGCGTCGCCGCTCGCGGGGCGAGCCCGCTCCTACGGTCCTGCTCCGGGGCCCCTTGATTTCACAGCCAGACTGCATCCCACAGCGGATAGTCGTGGCAGCGTGTCACCAGCCCTGCGCGTATCGGGTTGGCGATGATGTAGCGCGCCACGGCCTTAAGGTCTTGTTCGTGTCTGATTGCCCGATCGTGATAGCCCTTTTGCCACAACGGGCGCTCATCTCCCGTAGCCGCGCTGACCGAGCGATAGCTTCGCGATTTGGCTTTGCGCATTAACGCTGGTAGGGAGTCGTTCTTGAGCTCAATCAGCCAGTGGAAGTGGTCAGGCATCACCACCCAGGCCAGAGAGCTGGCGCAGCCTTCATCCTCTGCCAGGCGAAAGGCCTTGGCGACCAGGCGCCCGATTCGCCAGTCGGAAAATACGGGCTGGCGATCCTGGGTCACACTCGTCAGCAGATAGATCCGCCCCGATTGCGAAAACCGCCCCTGACGCAAGCGATAGCTGTTTGCCGATAATCCAGACATTCCGTTGTCCTGATGGGTCCATGAACCCATAACGGTAGTGTCGATTACCTAGTTGAATGCGCTCATCGGGATGCACTTTGTGTGACAGAAATTGGCGAACGATCACACCCGCACAACAGCGCCTGCCCCGCGACCGGCAAAGCCGGCGCAATGCCGCACGGCGCGCGTTCCCCGTGGCATGACCGGCGTCTACAAGCCTGCTGTTTCGCTTTGCCAGCCACCGCCCAGCGCCTTGTACAGCGCCACGCTCGCCTGCAATCGGGACAGGCGCAATTGCACGTTGAGGTCTTGCGCGGCATACAGGGTGCGCTGGGTTTCGAGCACCGTGAGCAGGTCTTCGGCGCCGGCTCGATAGCGGCGTTCGGCGATGTCGAACGCGCGTTGGGCCTGTTGCAGTTCTTCGTCCTGCCACTGGCGTTGCTGGTCGATGCCGGCGATGCCGTTGAGGGCTTTTTCGACGTCGGCGAAACCGTTGATCAGCGTGCCCCGGTAGTTCTCCAGCAGTTCCTCCTGACGGGCCGTGGCGCGATCGCGTTCGGCGCTCAGGCGACCATTGTTGAAGATCGGGCCGACCAGACCGGCGGTGAGGTTGTAGAAGGGACTGCGCAGAATGTCGCTGGCGCTGTCGGCGCCGGAGCCGATGTTGGCGCTCAGGGTCAGGGTTGGCAGCATCGCCGCCCGCGCAACCTTGACGTCGGCCTGCGCTGCTGCCAATTGCGCTTCGGCGTTGGCGATGTCCGGTCGGCGGGTCAGCAGCTGGCTGGGCAGGCCGCTGCCGATCCGTGGCCAGTGCAGGCGATCGAACCCATCGCGCTCGATCCGGACCTGCTGCACCGGCTGGCCGAGCAACTGCGCCAGGCCGATCAGCGCCTCCTGCGCTTGTTGCCGTATCAGCGGCAGCTGACGTTGCTGGCTGGCCACCAGGCTTTTCTGCTGCGCCAGTTCCAGTGCTGTCGCCGAGCCCGCGTCGTAGCGGGTCTGTACCAGCTCCAGCACATGTTGCGCGTTAGCCAGGTTCAGCTCGGCGATGTGCGTCTGCTCGCGCAGCGCCAGCACCTGCATGTAGGTACTGGCGACCGCGCTGAGCAGGGTCAGCTCAACTGTGGCTTGATCGAAGCCGGAGGCTTGCAGGCTGTGCCGGGCGCTGTCATAAGCCGCCGCCCGAGCCCCCCAGAAATCCACCTCGTAGCTGACGGTCAGGCTGGCGTCGAAGTAGTCCACCGCCTTGTTCTCGCTGTCGGCATCGAGCTGGGTGTAGCCGCTGCCGCGCAGCAGCTTTTCGCGACTGGCATTGGCAGTGCCCTGAACTTGCGGCAACAGCGGGCCGCCGGCCACGATGAGCGCTGCCCGTGCCTGGCGCACACGGGCCACCGCCGCTGCCAGATCATGACTGCCCAGCCGCGCCTGTTCGATCAGCGCGTCGAGTTGCGGATCGGCAAACTGCGTCCACCACTGGCGGTTGTCCTTAAGGCTGTGCAAGGCTTGCGGCGATTGCCACGCCGCCGGAGCCGGGATGCCGCTGTCCAGGTGTGGGGCAGGGCCGCTGCACGCGCTGAGCAGCACGCAGACGGTGAGAACACTCAGGCAGGGTCTGATCAAGAATTCATTCACTGGTAAGGGCCGTCACCGGATCGAGCCGGGCAGCTTTGCGGGCGGGCATGAAGCCGAAGACGACACCTGTGATCAGGGCGCAGGCGAAGGCACCGAGCACCGCCGCCAGCGAGAGGGCGACGGCCACTTGAGCGACGAGCAACACCCCGGTGACCAATAGCGCCAGGACAATCCCGGTCAGCCCGCCGACCACCGACAGCAGCACCGCTTCGGTCAGGAACTGGCGCAGGATGTCGCGCTGACGGGCACCGGTGGCCATGCGAATACCGATCTCGCGGGTACGTTCGCGCACGGTCATGAGCATGATGTTCATGACCCCGATGCCGCCCACCAACAGGGAAATGGCGGCAATCGCGCCGAGCATCAGCGACAGGGTGTTCTGGGTCCGCGCCTCGGCCTGGATCATCGCCGCGTTGTTGGTCAGCTCATAGTCGTGCTTGCCGCGGTGCAGCTTGAGCATCAGCTCGTTGATCGCCTGCTCGGTCTCCCTGACGTTGCGCGAATCGTTGGCGGCGATCACCACGTATTCGGGATCATGGCTGCCGAACAGGCGAATGCTTGCCGACGAGTAGGGAATCATCACCCGCACGTCGCTGTCTTTTTCGCCGGAGCTGGCACCCTTGGCCGCCAGCACCCCGATCACCTGGAACGGCACGTTCTCGATGAGGATGTACTGGCCGACCGGGTTGCTGTGGCTGAAGAATTTTTCCCGTACCTTGTCGCCGATCACCGCCACCGAGGCTGCGCTCTGCTCGTCGGCGCGAGTAAAGAAACTGCCCTGGGACAGCGGCCAGTTGAAGATGTCCGGGAACAGCGTGCTGGCGCCACCGACGTAGACTTTGTAGTCGTTGCTGGCGTAACGGATACCGGCGTAGTCACCGATCAAGGGCATGATCCGCGTCACTTGCGGCAGGGTGGCCAGCGCCGCCACGTCGCTCAGGCTGACGACGCCTTGCGGCGCTCGCGGATTGGGTGCGCTGCCGTTGAGAAAGATGATGTTGGAGCCGAACGCGCCCATTTGCGCCATGACCTGGCGTTTGCTGCCTTCGCCGACTGCCAGCATGACCACCACCGACGCGACGCCGATGATGATCCCGAGCAAGGTCAGCGCGGTCCGGAAACGGTTGATCCACATCACCCGCCACGCGGCTTTGATCGCGTCGACCAGCTCGCCTTTCCAGGCGCTGCGCTGCAGGCTGCCTTCACTCAGGCGTTGACGCAGATCCAGCGCGTTCAGTGCCTTGGGATTGGCGCCAGGTTGCTCATGTGCAGCGGCCCGCGCGCTGTCGCTGACCACCAGACCGTCGCGTACTTCGATGATGCGCTTGGCCCGCGCCGCCACCTCCCGGTCGTGAGTGATGAGGATCACCACGTGGCCCTGGCTTGCCAGCTCGTCGAGCAGCGTCATCACCTCGGCACCGCTGTGGCTGTCCAGCGCACCGGTCGGTTCGTCGGCCAGGATGATGTGCCCGCCGTTCATCAGGGCACGGGCGATCGACACCCGTTGCTGCTGACCGCCAGACAATTGATGTGGACGATTGCCGGTGCGCTCGGCCAGCCCCAGCCGCCGGAGCAGGGCGGCGGCGCGGGCGTGACGTTCGCTGGCGGGAATGCCGGCGTAGATCGCCGGCATCTCGACGTTTTCCTGGGCCGTGCCGGAAGGGATCAGGTGGTAGCCCTGAAATACGAAGCCGAAAGCCTCGCGCCGCAGCCACGCCAGCTCATCGCTGTCCAGCCGGGCCACGTCTTCACCGGCGAAACGGTAGCTGCCTTCAGTTGGACGATCCAGGCAGCCGAGGATGTTCATCAAGGTCGACTTGCCCGAGCCCGAAGCGCCGACGATGGCCACGAACTCTCCAGCATGGATCGACAGGCTGACCCCGCGCAGGACGTCGACCCTGGGGCTGTCGCCGCCGCCGTAGGATTTGCAGATGCCCTGCAGTTCGATCAAAGGCGTCTGCATTCAGCCCCCGCTGCCATTGGCCGGGCCGATCAACAGGTAATCGCCTTCGACCAGGCCTTCGAGGATCTGGGTTTTCTGGCGGTCGCTGACCCCGGTATGCACCTGACGGGATTCGATGTCGCCGTTTCTGGCGACCACGCGCACCGTCGGCCGGTCGCTGCTGCCATCGCCCTGCAGGGCGGCGATGGGTGCGGTGAGCACGTTGCGGACCTCGCTGGCGACGAAGAACACCTGTGCGGTCATCTCGGCCATCAGGTTGTGGTCGCTGTTGTCGACGTCCAGCAGCACGGTGTACAGCACCACCCGGCCGCTGCCGCTCTTGCTGGTGCTGGCCGGACTACCACCGCCCTGGTTCTGCTGTTCCAGCGGCTTGGGCGGCACTGGCAATACCTGGCGCACAGTGCTGCTCCAGCGCCGTGCGCCGCCGCTCAGGGTCGTGAAATAGGCGCTCATGCCCGGTGTGACGTGACCGATGTCGGCTTCTGAAACCTCGGCCCAGACCGTCATCGGCGACAGTCTGGCAATGCGCATGATCAGTGGCGTCTGCTGCTGCGCGTTGAGGGTCTGGCCTTCGCGGGCGTCCAGCGCGACCACGGTGCCGGCCATCGGCGCATAGATACGCGTGTAGCCGAGTTCGGCTTCGTCGCTGCGCAGGCTGGCCTGGGCCTGACGGATCTGCGCCTGGAACATGTCGATGCGCGCCTGGGTGGTGCGCCGTTCGGCCTCGGCACTCTGCACGTCTTCTTCGCGGGTCGCGCCGCCTTTGGCCAGATGCTGCTGGCGCTGGTATTTCTGCTGCGCCAGATCATGCAGGGCACGTTGCTCCTGCAGTTGCGCCTTGAGGTTGTCGATGGCGAAGCGGCTGGCGTCGAGCCTGGCCTTTTGCGTGGAAGGATCGATTTCCACCAGCAACTGACCTTCCTCGACCTGCTGGCCGGCTTCGACGTGGATTTTCCTGATCTGCCCGGAAGCCTGGGCGCCCACATCGACATAACGCCGGGGCTGCAAGGTGCCCAGGGCGGTCACGCTGCTTTCGATGTCGCCACGGCTGACTTGCACCGTGGCCAGCTGATCGCGTCCGGCCGGCATCAGCTGCCAGGCGGCGCAGGCAACGACGGGTATCAGGCAGAGTGTGGCGAGCAGCGCGCGTCGGGGTTTGCGGGGACGTTTCATGCAGGGTTCCGGCAATTGGAAATCGCCCCGGCGCATGGGGAGTGAACCGCAAGGCTCGAACACGCAATAGACGGGGACTGCCAGATAAACGAAGGGTGGTGCGGGAAATTTAGGCGCGCAAGCGGGCTGTCCTGCAATGAATTTTGTATCTGCCGACCGACAGATCTTTAACTCCAGATGAGAATTACTATAAATTAGCGCCCTCGGATTGCCATCATCGTGCCTTTACTCGTTTTCGAGTGGCGCAGACGGCAGCAAGGACAGGCGCAGGGTTAGCGGGAGTCATCGTGGAAAACTACTATCGGGAGCTGGTGTGTTTCCTCAACGCCAGACTGGGCAACCGGCAGTCGGCCGAAGACGTGGTGCATGACGCTTATCTGCGGGTGCTGGAGCGCTCCAGTGAAACGCCGATCAAGCAGCCTCGCGCGTTTCTCTATCGCACGGCCCTGAACCTGGTGATCGACGATCACCGGCGCAATGTGATTCGTCAGACCGAGCCGCTGGACGCGGTCGATCATGAAGAACAACTGTTCAGCCCTTCACCGCAGGCGACCATGGACCACGGTCAACGCCTGGAAATGATGCAGCGTGCCTTGGCCGAGCTGCCGTACCTGTGCCGCGAATGCTTCACGCTGCGCAAGATCGACGGTCTGTCACACCCCCAGATCGCCGAACGCCTGGGTATTTCCCGCAGTGTGGTGGAGAAGCACATCGTCAACGCCATGAAACATTGCCGCGTGCGGGTTCGGCAATGGGACATCGGTTGAGACTCGCCGCAATCGGCGCCATCGCTTGCTAAATTTTGCCGCTGCGTCCTCGTTCCTACTCAACAGACGACCTGCGCCGCCTTGCGCGCCGATCAGGTCACCCGGTTTTTCGTCCCCACTGTTGAGGGGCTATCCAGAGGACACTGGAAATGACTCAGGCAATCGCATCGGCTGTCGTTCACGATCTGATCGGCGTGGGCTTCGGCCCTTCAAACCTGGCGCTGGCCATTGCCCTGCGTGAGCATGCGCAGACCCACGGCGAACTGGATGTGCTGTTCCTCGACAAGCAGGCCGACTACCGCTGGCACGGCAATACGCTGGTGGCCCAGAGCGAATTGCAGATTTCCTTCCTCAAGGACCTGGTGACCCTGCGCAACCCGACCAGCCCGTATTCGTTCGTCAACTATCTGAAGACCCATGGCCGGCTGGTGGATTTCATCAACCTGGGCACGTTCTATCCATGCCGCATGGAGTTCAACGACTACCTGCGCTGGGTTTCCGGGCACTTCCAGGCGCAGAGCCGCTACGGGGAAGAAGTGCTGGCCATCGAGCCGGTGCTGCACAAGCAGCAGGTCCAGGCCTTGCGCGTGATCTCGCGTGACAGCCACGGCGAGCAGTCGGTGCGCACCACGCGCTCGGTAGTGGTCAGCGCCGGTGGCACGCCGCGCATTCCCGAGCCCTTCAAGGCGCTGAAAGACGATGGCCGGGTGTTTCACCATTCGCGCTACCTGGAGCGCATGGCGGCGCAACCGAGTATCAGCGGCCAATCCCTGCGTGTGGCGATCATCGGCAGTGGACAGAGTGCCGCCGAGGCCTTCATCGATCTCAACGATTGCTTCCCCTCGGTGCAGGTGGACTGGATCCTGCGCGGCTCGGCGTTGAAACCGGCCGATGACAGCCCGTTCGTCAATGAGGTGTTCTCACCGGAGTTCACTGACTTGATCTACCAGCAGAACAGCGCCGAACGTGAGCGGCTGATCAACGAATACCAGAGCACCAATTATTCGGTGGTGGATCTGGACCTGATCGAGCGCATCTACGGCATTTTCTATCGGCAGAAAGTGTCGGGCATCCCGCGTCACGCGTTTCGCAGCCTGACCACGGTCGAGCGCGCCATCAGCCACAAGGGCAGCATCGAACTGGCGCTGCGCAGTACGGCGACGGGCGAGCCGAGTGAGCATCACTACGACGTGGTGATTCTTGCCACCGGTTACGAGCGCCAGATGCATCGCCAGTTGCTGGCGCCGCTGGCTGAGTACCTGGGTGATTACCAGGTCGATCGTGACTATCGGCTGGCCACCGATGAGCGGTGCAAGGCGGGTATCTATATGCAGGGTTTCTGTCAGGCCAGCCATGGTTTGAGCGACACGCTGCTGTCGATCCTGCCAATACGCGCCGATGAAATCGCCGCGTCGCTGTACGCCCATGGCAAGCAGCAGGTGCCTGTTCGCAGCATTCATGACGGGTTGCTGGCAACCGCCAGCTGACGCACCCTCGGGTCCTGCAGCAGTTCGATGCTCGACATCAACAGCGGGTTGCACCCAGCGCCCCGCAAGCCCCCTATCTGGTCTGGAGTCAGCGTGATCATTGCTCGTTCGTTTCCTCGTTTCTGCCTGTCGGCGCTGTTCATCGGCATGAGTCTGAGCGCTCAGGCGAAACCCCAGAACACCGACCTCAGCGCTGACATTCGTCGCACCACCTATGGGGTGCCGCATATCCTCGCGGCCGACGAGCGTGGCCTGGGGTACGGCATCGGGTATGCCTACGCTCAGGACAATCTGTGCCTGCTGGCCAATGAAGTCGTGACGGTCAACGGCGAGCGTTCGAAGTATTTCGGACCAGAGCAGATGACCATCGAGCAGCGCGACAACCTCACCAGCGACCTGTTTTTCAACTGGCTCAATACCCCGCAGGCGGTGTCGGCGTTCTGGCAGGCGCAGACGCCGGAGGTGCGCAAACTGATGGAAGGTTACGTCGCCGGCTACAACCGCCAGTTGAGTGAGCGCAAAACCCTGCCCCAAGCGTGCCAGGCGGCGTGGGTGCGGCCGATCACGGCGCTGGATCTGGTCAAGCTCACGCGTCGCCTGCTGGCCGAGGGTGGCATTGGTCAGTTCGCCGAGGCCCTGGCCGGTGCGCGGCCGCCGCAAGACAGTGCGCAGGTGCAGCGCGAGCCTTCGTTCCAGCTGGCCGAGGCGCGCCAGCAACGCTTCGCCCTGGATCGGGGCAGCAATGGCGTGGCCATCGGCCGTGACCGCTCCTTCAACGGTCGCGGCCTGTTGCTCGGCAACCCGCATTTTCCCTGGGTCGGCGGCATGCGTTTCTATCAGATGCACCTGACCATCCCGGGCAAGCTGGACGTGATGGGCGCCGCGTTGCCGGGCCTGCCGATGATCAACATCGGTTTCAGCCAGCATCTGGCGTGGACCCATACCGTCGACACCTCTAAACACTTCACGTTGTATCGCCTGCAACTGGACCCCAAAGATCCCACCCGCTACCTGCTCGACGGCAAGTCGGTGGCCATGGGCAAGCGCGATGTGTCGGTACAGGTCAGGCAGGCCGACGGCAGCAGCAAGATGCAGACGCATACGGTCTACAGTTCGACATTCGGGCCGGTGGTGCAGTGGCCGGGCAAACTGGACTGGAACCGCGAGGTCGCCTTCAGCCTGCGCGACGCCAATCAGGACAACGACCGGGTGCTGCAGCAGTGGTACGCGATGAACCGGGCTGATAGCCTCGAGGCATTCCAAGCCTCGGTGCACAAGGTCCACGGCATTCCGTGGGTCAATACGCTGGCGGTCGACGACAAGGGCCAGACGCTGTACATGAACCTGTCGGTGGTGCCGTACGTGGATGCCGCCAAGCTTGCGCAGTGCAGCGATCCCCGCGCCGGGCTGGAGATGATCGTGCTCGACGGATCGCGCCAGGGTTGCAGCTGGAGCGTGGCCGCCAACAGTGTGCAGAAAGGTATTTATCCGGCCGACCAACAGCCACAGTTGCTGCGCAGCGACTACGTGCAGAATTCCAACGATTCGGCCTGGATGGTCAACCCCGCAGCGCCCTTGACCGGGTACTCGCCGGTGCTCAGTCGTGAACGGCTGGCGCTGGGCGCGCGGGCGCGATTTGCCCTGCAGCGCCTGGCCGAGCTGGACCAGGCCGGGCCGGTCCAGGCGCAAGACCTGCAGCACATGGTCATGGACGACCAGGTGTATCTGGCAGGGCAGGTCCTGCCCGATCTGCTGCGTTATTGCGCGGGGGATCTGGGCGCCGATGCCCGCACGCTGCTGTCACTCTGTTCAAGCCTCAAGGCCTGGGATGGCAGTGCCAATCTGCAAAGCGGTATCGGCTTTGTGCACTTTCAGAACGTCATGCAGGCGCTGCTGGAAAACGATGATATCTGGCGGGTGAAATTCACCGCCGATGACCCGCAGCATTCGCCACGAGGGCTGGACATCGAACAGCCGGCCGTCGCTGCAGCGCTGCGCCAGGCGATGCTGGCGTCCGTCGAACAGACCTCCACGGCGGGGCTCAAGGCTGACAGTGTCTGGGGTGACGTCCAGCAAGTCAGCAGTGGCGGCAGGAGCATTGCGATCCATGGCGGCCCTTCCGATCTGGGCGTCTACAACGCCATGCAAAGCGTGCCGGGGCCGGGTGGCAAGCGCGAAGTGGTCAGCGGCACCAGTTACGTGCAAGTGGTGTCTTTCGACGACAAAGGCCCGCACGCCACGGGGCTGCTGGCGTTCTCGCTTTCCAGCGACCCGACCTCGCCCTATTCGAAAGATCAGACCGAAGCGTTCTCGAAGAAACAATGGAGCGTACTGCCATTCACCGAACAGCAGATCAGGGACGACGCCCATTACAGCAGCCAGGTCATTCGCGAAGGCGATCAGGTGGTGGTCAAGCAGTAGGCATCACGGCGCCGGAGGGTGATTGCTGCTACGGCTTGGCAACAAACACCATCAGGTCTTTGGCGTCGAGCTGAGCACCGGATTGCCATCCCTGTTCTCGCTCAGGTAAACCGGCAGCACCTTGGGCAACGATTTGACCAGCCCCTTGATATCTCGCGTGTTGTAGACCCCACCGATGCGGATCCTGCCGGTGGCCTCGTCGGCCAGTTGCACGGGGCGTTCCAGGTAACGGTTGATCAGCGGCAGGGCTTCGTCCAGGGAGAGGTTGTCCAGCACCAGCTTGCCGTCTCGCCATGCCAGCGAGGAATCCTGGGCGTAGGTCTGGCGGATCTGCGGCTCGTAGTCGCCTGACTTGTAGCTGGCCTGCATCCCCGGATCCAGACGGTAGCCATCACGCTGGCGATTGCCGGTGACCAGCACCGAACCCTTGAGCAGGGTGACGCGCACCTGGTCCTCATACTTCCAGACGTTGAATTCGGTGCCGGTCACCCGGATCTGGCCATCGGCTGCGCGCACGACAAACGGGTGTGCGGCCGAACGGCTGACCTGAAAGAACGCCTCGCCGTCGTCCAGCGTGACCCGACGTTGGTCTTTGTAGTTGGCGTAGGTGAGGTGAGTGCCCAGATTCAGCTCGACCTGACTGCCATCGGCCAACGTCACGTGGCGGACCTGGCCGTCGGCTTCAAAACGCTGATAGGCGTTTGGCACCCAGCCCATGTTCCAGCCGGCGATACCGGCCAGTGGTATGGCCAACAGGCTGATCGCCGCCGCGACCGCGTACTGTCGCCAGTTCCGGCGCCTGACCGGTAGCGGCAGCAGCTTGTCGGCCGGGGAGCGGGGCAGGTGATCGGCGACGTCCCAGATTTCCAGCATCGCCTGGTACTCGACGGCATGCAGGGGATCGGCCGCCAGCCATTGGGCGAACGCTGTTCGTTCAGCCTCGGTGCAGTCCGACTCGTGCAGGCGCATGCACCAATGCGCGGCGGCGTCGGCGATGCTGTCCTGAACGTGGGAATCGTGTGCGTCGGTCATCGATCAGTCCTGATTTTGCGCATTCTAACCTTCGAGGCAGGGCCGGACCAACCATCATGGCAAATGCATATCATCGTTTCACGCAAAATCACCACCAATCGGCGAACGGTCGCGCGCCTCAATCACCGGCAGGCGCGGCCAGCCGTTCAGAGATGAGTTGCCATGGCCCAGAATGACGCGCCGACGCCGGTGATGCTTTCCCCGGCGATCAGGCCTGCGGCAACAGTGATCGCAAAGTGCGTGGTGATATCCGGCCAGCGCTGCGCGACCAACCAGGTCAGCAGGGCACCCAGCGCCATCATCAACGAGGTCGAGGTGGGCAGCACGAACGCCAGGCCCAATGCGGCGGCACTGGGCAGAAAACGCGCCAGTCGTGCAGGCAGCAGGCTGTCGAGCAGGCCCAGGACCACGCCCGCCAAGTCAGCGGATGCGATCGCCCAGCGTACGCCAGCCGGCAACGAGCCCAGGCCCTGGGTCAGGGTCTGCGCCACGGCTTTCCAGGTGGCCACCGCCGGCGCCGGCCACTCCTCGGTCAACAGCATGTGCTGCGGATCGGGGATCAACGCCAGGTACACGACAACGCCGACGATACTGCCGATGAAGATGCCGATGCACTGGGCAATCATCTGCTTTTTCGGGGTCGCGCCAATCGCCAGCCCGACCTTGAAATCGTTCATCAGGTCGGTGCTCTGGCCAGCGGCGCCGCCGGCGGTATTGGCACTCATCAGGTTGATCGGCACCTGTCCCGGGGCAATCAGGCCGAAGGTCAGTTGCGAGAGTTTGCCGATGGCGCCGATGGGCGCGATGCCGGTGGTGCCGACCACGCGTGCGGCAACGATCGCCAGGCAGATCGCCAGCGGGATCGACAGCAGGGCCATCCAGACATCGATGCCGAACAGCGCGGCTTGCAGGCTCACCACCAGGATCACCGACGTCACCAGGCCCAGTGCCGGCGCCAGGGCGAGTGTCGAACGGTCGAACACGCTGTGCCCGGGCCCCGACCGCGGTTTGTTCAGGGCCTGGATCGACAACGAAGTCAGGGTCGAGCACACCATCAGACTGACGCCGGGCCACAGCAACCATTCCACGAGGCTGGCGAACTGCGGACCGGTGCTGCCTGCTGGCACATTCACCAGGCCGTGGGCCAACAACCACGGCGACAGGCAATCCCAGGCCACGACCGCGCCGGCCAGCAGGCTCAAACCGACGCGGATACCGATGATGCCGCCGAAGCCCAGCAGCAATAACGAAGGATCGGCGGTAAAGGTCAGCCGCTCCAGCTGCTGGGTGGGTGCCCAGCGCGGTATCGCCCAGACAAACTCGTCTAGCCATTTGACCGAGGCTGAGAGCAGGGCAGCGCTGAACAGCACCTTGATCCGAATCACGGCCTCATGACCGTGTTCATAGATGTGTTGCAGGGTCTCCAGAGTCGCCATGCCTTCGGGAAATTTCAGCGCGTGGTCATTGAGCAGGGCCGGGCGCAGGTACCAGGCGATCCAGATGCCGAGAAAACTCACCGAAAACACCCAGGCCATCATCGGCAGCGGGTCCAGTTGCTGACCGGTGAGCAAGGTGTATGCGGGGATCGGCGCCACCAGACCACCGGAGATGATCGAGGCTGCGGCCGAGGCCACGGTCTGGTTGATGTTGCTTTCGTGCAGGGTCCATGGCGGCAGGTTTCGGTTGCGGCGTGCCAGGCTCTGCCAGACCGCAAAGCCCACCAGCAGGGCGATGATCGACATGTTGAACGACCAGCCGATTTTGAGCCCGGCGTAGACATTCGACGGCGTCAGCAGGATGCCCAGTAGCGCCCCGGTCAGGACCGCGCGCAGGCTCAATTCGCGTTCGATGCGCACCATCGATCGAGCGCTTGAAGTATTCGCGAAGCTAGGGCGGCCCATGGCAGATCCTGTGCTGAGAGTCGAAAATGCGTCCTGAACAAGTGAGCCCGAAGGCGGCCGAAGGTTCAGTGCCGGGCTCGCCGCCCTGTTCGAGCGCTGCTAGGGTGTGTCGGTGTCTATCGAACAATCCGACCTGCCCAAGGACTCCCATGCCCTCGACCCCCATCCGTATCACCGCGCAGGAAACGCTGTCTGACAACTGGTATGTGCTCAAGAAGTACAGCTTCGAGCTGCAACGCCGCGACGGCAGCTGGCAGCCGCAGACGCGTGAGGTCTACGACCGTGGCAATGGCGCGACCATCCTGCTGTACAACATCGGGCGCCGCACCGTGGTGCTCACCCGGCAGTTCCGCATGCCGGCTTTCGTCAACGAACACGACGGCTACCTCATCGAAGCGGCCGCCGGCCTGCTGGACAACGCAAGCCCGGAAGAACGCATCCGCAAGGAGGCCGAAGAGGAAACCGGCTACCAGGTCAGCTCGGTGCAGAAGATCTACGAAGCGTTCATGAGCCCCGGTTCCGTGACCGAGCGCATTCACTTCTTCATCGGTGAGTACCAGCCCCATGATCGGGTGGGCGACGGTGGAGGTCTGGAGGAGGAGGGCGAGGACATCGAAGTGCTGGAAATCGATTTCGAGGAGGCCATCGCCATGGTCCAGAGCGGCGAGATCTGCGACGGCAAGACCATCATGTTGCTGCAGTACCTGGAGCTGCGGCTGATGAATGCGCAACCCTGAACCGGAACGGCAGGAGCACGCGCGATGCGTGTTCCTGCCGTTTTTTTTTGCCTGGCACCTTTCCCTGTAGGCGTGAGCTTGCTCGCGATAGCAGAGTGTCAGTCGCCGTATGCGTCACAGGCAGACCGCAATCGCGAGCAAGCTCACTCCTAGCCAGGGTGGTAGTCAGACCCTCCGATTACTGACTCCGCAACCCGCTGCGGCCATAAAACGCCACGATCACAAAACACGCCAGTGGCAGCAGGTAGGCCAGTGCGGTGGAGAAATAATCGGCCACCAGGCCCATGAAATATGGCATCAGCGCGCCGCCGACGATGGCCATGATCAGGAACGAACTGCCGCGTTTGGTGTGCGGTCCCAGGTTTTTCACGCCCATGGCGAAAATGGTCGGGAACATGATCGACATGAAGAAGAACACCGCGACCAGCGCCACCACCGAGATGTTTTCCACGCCGCTGACCACCACTGCGCACAGCGCGACGTTGATCCAGGCGTAGACCATCAGCAGGCGTTGGGCCGGGATGCGGCCCATCAGCCAGGTGCTGAAGAAGCGTCCGCACATGAAGCAGATCATCGCCACCGACAGCAGGTAGGCGGCGCTCTGGCTGGTCATGCTGGCCCAGTGTTCGGTCACGTAGTTGATGAAGAACGCGCCCACGCCGACCTGCGCGGCCACGTAGAAAAACTGGGTGATCACGCCACCGACGAACGCGCGATGCTGCCACAGGGTCTTGCTGTCGCTGCGCTGGATCTGAGTTTCCTGCTCGCGCAGATCGGGCATCGGTGTACGCGCGAACATCGCCGCCACCAGCAGCACGATCACGGCGATGACCACGTAGGTGGTTTGCAACGAGGTGTTGTCACTGCTTGCCGCGCTGCCGCCGAAGAACAGCGCGCCGCCAAGCAAGGGGCCGACGAACTGGCCCAGCCCATTGAATGATTGCGCCAGGTTCAAGCGACGTTCGGCGCCTTTGGGGTCACCCAGTACCGTGGCATAGGGATTGGCCGCGGTTTCCAGGCAACCCAGGCCCAGGGCAATGACGAACAGCGCGAACAGAAAGAACGGAAAGCTTGCGGCACTGGCCGCCGGCATGAACAACAGCGCGCCGGCCGCGTACAGGCACAACCCCAGGAGAATCCCGGCCTTGTAGCCGAAGCGATCCATCAGCAGGCCTGCGGGCAGGGCGATGATGAAATACGCGCCGAAGTACGCCGCCTGCAACAGGCCGGACTGCGCCTTGCTGACGTGCAGGGTTTCCTGGAAGTGCTTGTTGAGAACATCGAGCAGGCCGTAGGACAGGCCCCAGAGAAAAAACAGCGTGGTGACCAGCATCAATGCCAGGCGCACCGAGGGGACGGCTTGCCGGTAGAGCCGGGTCTGGACTTTCGTGTCTTCGGTCAACATGACGCTCTCCTTTTGTTTTTGTTGAGGCGTGAAGCGTGGTGAGACAGGCGCATTACCCCTGCAGGAGTAAGCTTGCTCGCGATAGCGATCGTTCTGTGTCTGATAGGTTGCCTGACACGCCGTTATCGCGAGGGAGCTCACTCCTACAGCTTTTGTTGAACTACTGAGGCTGCTCCGCCAGACTGAAAATCCGCTGCATCGGCTGCCATTTGTTGCCCGGCTCGGTCCATGGCGTGGGCTTCTGGAAAGCCCACATCAGCTCTTCCCATTGCTGCACCCTGGGGTGCTCGGCCGAGGCTTTGTCCATCGTTTCGGCGCGGAATTCAGGCGCGGTTTCCATGACCATGAACAGCCGCGTGCCCAGGCGCCAGATCTGCATGTCGAGCACGCCCTGGCGGCGCAGGTGGTCGGCAATCTCGGGCCAGATGCGCTGGTGCAGACGCTGGTACTCGGCGATCAACGCCGGGTCATCGGCAAGGTCCAGGGCCTGGCAAAATCGCTGTCCGCTCATGTCAGCGCCCGGTCCAGATGGGTATAACCGCCGTCCACCACCAGCCATTGTCCGGTGGTGTGCGAGGCGCGGGACGACAGCAGAAACAGCACGCTGTCAGCGATTTCAGCCGGGGTGGTCATGCGCTGGCCGAGGGGGATCTTCTCGACAATCTTCGAAAGCCTGGCTTCAGGGTCGGCGAAGCTCTCGATCCAACGCTCGTACAGCGGCGTCATCACCTCGGCCGGAATCACCGCGTTGACCCGCACACCGTCACCCAGCAAGGACGCCGCCCACTCGCGGGTCAGCGACAGTTGCGCGCCCTTGGAGGCGGTATAGCCGCTGGTGCCGCCCTGGCCGGTGAGGGCGGTTTTCGAACCGATATTGACGATGGCGCCCCGGCTCGCCTTCAGCGCATCGACGCACAGGTGGGTCATCAGGTAGTAGTGGATCAGGTTCTTTTCCAGCGATTCGATAAAGGCGCTGCGCCCGGCCTCCAGCCCGACGTTGTCGTTGACCCCTGCGTTGTTGACCAGCCCGTCGATGTGGCCAAAGCGCTCGAGCACTTTGCTCACGGCTGCCGCGCATCCGGCTTCGTCACGCAGTTCGACGTGCACGAACAGGCTTTGCGCCTGGCGCCTGTCGAGTTCGGCGGCAAGCTCTGCGGGCAATGGTTGATTGGCGAAGATCACCGGGATCGCGCCTTCCTCGGCCAGTCCCAGGGAGATGGCCGCGCCGATGCCGGAGCCGCCGCCGGTAACGATGATCACTTTGTCTTGCAGATGCAGATTCATGGACAGTTTCCTTGCAGGCCATAAAGGCGAATGGCGGTGCCGCCGCGGATGGCCGCCTGTTCATCGGCGGACAGTTCACTGATGGCGGTCTCGAGCAGGTGGTGCACTTCGCTGTAGCTGCCGGCCAGCTGACACACCGGCCAGTCGGAGCCGAACATCAGCCGCTGGGGGCCGAACAGCTCCAGCGCCAGGTACAGATACGGCAGCAACTCGACCGGCCGCCATTGCTGCCAGTCGGCCTCGGTGATCAGCCCCGACAACTTGCAGCTGACATGCGGCAGGGCCGCCAGCGGCGCGAGGCGATCGGCCCAGGCGATGGGGTCTTCCCGAGCCAGGTCGGGTTTGCCCAGGTGGTCGAGGATCACGTGGTGCTCGTCGTGACGCTTGCACAAGTCGGCAGCGGCGTGCAGGTCGGCGTCCCTGATCAGCAGGTCGTAGGTCAATCCGCGGGCCTGGACCAGGCGCAGGCCACGGGCGAATACCGGGTCTTGCATGAACAGCGAGGGCGAGGATTCGTCCTGGATCTGGTGACGAATGCCCACCAGTTTGCCGGGCGCTGAGTCGCGTTGCAGGTACCGCGCAAGCGAGCGTTCCAGGTCAGCGCCGCGCAGGTCCAGCCAGCCGACCACGCCGCTGATCCAGGGGTATTGCCCGGCCAGTCCAAGCAGAAAATCAGTCTCATCCAGGCTGTGCCGCGCCTGCACCGCCACGCAGCCGGCGATGCCGTGCTGGTCGAGCAAGGGCTTGAGATCCGCGGGCAGAAAATCGCGACGCAATGCAGCGTGGCGTTCATCGATCCACGGGTAGTCCTGCGCCTGATAGCGCCAGAAATGCTGGTGAGCGTCCAGGCGCACCGCGGGCGCTGGATGGTTTGTGCCTTGGGACGACATTGTTGTTGTACTCCGTCCTCGGTGGTTCAAGCTGAATTCGCCCCTGTAGGAGTGAGCTTGCTCGCGATCGCGGTCTGCCTGTGACGCATACGGCGACTGACACTCTGCTATCGCGAGCAAGCTCACTCCTACAACGAGTAGCGTTTATCAGGGCCGTATTTGTTCAGCCGAGATACGCGTATTGCCTGCGCGACGCCTCTTTCATCTGGATCGAGAACCCCGGCGCGGTCGGCGGCATATACGCGGCGTCACGAATAACGCAGGGGTCTTCGAAGTGCTCGTGCAGGTGATCGACGAACTCCACCACGCGGCCCTCATGGGTACCGGCGATGCACAGGTAGTCGATCATCGACAGGTGCTGGACGTATTCGCACAGCCCCACGCCCCCGGCATGCGGGCAGACCGGCAGCTGGTATTTGGCGGCCATCAGCATCACTGCCAGCACCTCGTTGACCCCGCCCAGGCGGCAGGCGTCGATCTGCACCACGTCGATGGCTTCGCGCATGATCAGTTGTTTGAAGACGATGCGGTTCTGGCACATTTCGCCGGTCGCGACCTTCACCGGCAGGACGCCCAGGCGAATCTTGCGATGGCCCTCGACATCGTCCGGGCTGGTTGGCTCCTCGATGAACCACGGCTTGGCGAAGGCCAGCTCGCGCACCCAGTCGATGGCGGCGTCGACTTCCCACACCTGGTTGGCGTCGATCATCAGCTGGCGGTCCGGGCCCAGTACTTCGCGGGCGATGCGTACCCGGCGAATGTCATCCTGCAGGTCTCGACCGACCTTGAGCTTGATGTGCGAGAAGCCGCCATCCACCGCTTCCTGACACAGGCGGCGCAGCTTGTCGTCGGGATACCCCAGCCAGCCGGCGGAGGTGGTGTAGCAGGGGTAGCCGTGAGCTTCCAGGTGCTGCCGGCGCTCGGCCTTGCCCTTGGCGCGGTCGCGTAGCAGCGCCAGTGCTTCGTCGGCGGTGATGCAGTCGGTGATGTAGCGAAAATCGATGCAGCGCACCAGTTGTTCGGGGCTCATGTCGGCCACCAGTTGCCACACCGGTTTGCCTTCGGACTTGGCCCACAGGTCCCAGGTGGCGTTGACCACCGCGCCGGTCGCCAGGTGGATCGCGCCCTTGTCCGGGCCGATCCAGCGCAACTGGCTGTCACTGGTGACATGGCGCCAGAAGCGTCCCATGTCTTCGGCGATCCACTCAAGCGACAGGCCGACCATGATGCCCGCCAGGGCGTTGATCGCCGCGCAGCAGATCTCGTTGCCGCGGCCGATGGTGAAGGTCAGGCCGTGGCCTTGCAGGGTGGGGTGATCGGTTTCCAGAATGACGTAGGCCGCCGAGTAATCCGGGTCGGGGTTCATCGCATCGGAGCCGTCCAGGGACTGCGATGTGGGGAAACGAATGTCTTCAACGCGCAGGGCGGTGATGGTGGTCATGGCGGGTCCCTTTGGAATTGTTTTGGGTCTTCGCGATGTCTGTCGGTGGCGCCATTGACGTCGACACATCACGGTCGCGAAGCAGGCCCTTGTAGCAGTCCGGCTTGCCGGCGGTGGCGATCACAGCCTTGTCACCGCCGGCAAGCCGGGCTGCTACAGGTATACGTACGGTGCATCGTCAGGCCATGCAATGACGCGCCTTCAATCACGCATCCACTGTCAGTTGTTGCTGTTCGCCCAGGCCTTCGATGCCCAGGCGCATGCGCTGGCCGGCACGCAGGAACACCGGCTCCGGCTTGATGCCCAGGCCCACGCCCGGCGGGGTACCGGTGGAGATCACATCACCCGGTTGCAGGCTCATGAACTGGCTCAGGTAGCTGACCAGTTTGGGGATCTGGAAAATCATGGTGCGGGTGTTGCCGTTCTGGTAACGCTTGCCGTCGACTTCCAGCCACAGGTTGAGCTGGTGCGGGTCGGCGATTTCATCCTTGGTCACCAGCCATGGGCCCAATGGTCCGAAAGTGTCGCAGCCCTTGCCCTTGTCCCAGGTGCCGCCGCGCTCGATCTGGAATTCGCGTTCGGACACGTCGTTGATCACGCAGTAGCCGACCACGTGCTCCATGGCGCTGGCTTCGTCGATGTAGCGTCCGCCCTTGCCGATGACCACCCCCAGCTCGACTTCCCAGTCGGTCTTCTTCGAGTTGCGCGGGATTTCCACGTTGTCGTTGGGGCCGACGATGGCGCTGGTCCACTTATTGAAAATGATCGGCTCTTTGGGAATGTCGGCGCCGGTTTCGGCGGCGTGGTCGGCGTAGTTGAGGCCGATGCAGATGAACTTGCCGACCTGTGCGACACAAGGACCGACGCGCGGGTTGCCCTTGATCAGCGGCAGACTGTCGGGGTCCAGCGCCTGCAACTTGCCGATGCTTTCCGGGCTCAGGGCGTTGCCCGCTAGGTCGTCGATGAATTCCGACAGGTCGCGAATGCCACCGTTGTTGTCCAGCAGTGCCGGGAGTTCTTTGCCTGGTTGGCCGTAACGCAGCAGTTTCATGGGGTGTCCTTTTTTAATTGAATAATCGGAATCTGGCGCCTGTCCCTGTAGGAGTGAGCTTGCTCGCGATAGCGGTCGGCCTGCGCCACGTGTCTTGACTGACAGGGTGTTATCGCGAGCAAGCTCACTGCTACAAGGGTTGAGAATATATGAACGTCAGTTACTCCAGCCGCCGTCGATGATCTGCGCCGTGCCGGTCGTAAAGCCGCTGGCGGGGGAGCCGAGATATAACGCCAGTTGCGCGATCTCCTCTGGCGTGCCCAGCCGGCCCATGGGCTGGCGGGCTTCATACGCCGCGTACACCTGGTCTTCATCGCGCTGTTCGCGGGTCGCTTGTTCGGCCACCCGTTGGCGCAGCGAAGGAGACTCCACGGTGCCGGGGCAGATGCAGTTGCAACGGATGTTCTGCCCGACAAAATCGGCGGCCACCGAGCGGGTGATGCCGATCACCGCCGCCTTGCTCGCGCAATAGGCAAAACGATTGGGCACGCCCTTGATGGCAGAGGCCACCGACGACATGTTGATGATCGATCCACCGCCGTTGCCCAGCATGGCCGGCAAGAAGGCGCGGATCATCTTGTACATGGCAGTGACGTTGAGGTCGAAGGCGAAATTCCAGTCCTTGTCGGAACATTCGAGGATGTTGCCGCTGTGCACCACGCCTGCGCAGTTGAACAGCACATCCAGCGCGCCGATTTCAGCCGCCAGGCGCTCGATGGCGGCGTGGTCGGTGACGTCCAGCACGTGTTTGTGCACGCCCTGCAGAACGTCCAGGGCAGCGCCGTTGATGTCGACGGCGAACACCTCCGCTCCTGCATTCAGGTAAGCCTGGACACTGGCTTGACCGATGCCTTGGGCGGCGGCGGTGATGAGCACTCGCTTACCGGTGAGATCCATGAGCAATCCTTGTTTTTATTGGAGACGACCGACCTGTCAGGTCTAATGGTCAGGCCATCGGCGACGTCGGCAGTGTGTCGGCAAGCAAGCTCAACGCTGAGAGGTTTGCTATGATCCGTTCACTGCAGCGATCCAATGGTCAGGCCATTGGTCCTGTTTTTAGCACTTGTCTTGGACCGCAACAAGGTCATTTTTTTGTTGATCAGTGTTTTGTCACCTTGAGCCGAGTTCCGATGCCTATCCAAGCTATTGATAATCAAAGGCTTTACCGCCAGATCGCTGACCAGCTACGCGCCTTGATCGACAGCGGTGAATTTCCACCGGGCAGCCGTCTGCCGGCCGAGCGTGAGTTGGCCAAGCTGATGGGGGTCAGTCGTGCCTCTGTGCGCGAGGCGATGATCGCGCTGGAGGTGATCGGTCTGGTGGATGTGCGGGTGGGCAATGGCGTGCTGGTCTGTGAACCGCCGGTGCGTTTGCTCTCCGATGAGCCAGTGATGACCCAGGCAACCCGCGATCAGTGGAAGGACATCGATCCCGAGCTGGGTATCGAGGTGGATTTCAGTGCAGAGATTCCGCCGTTCGCCTTGCTTCAGGCGCGCCGGTTGATCGAGCCGGAAACCGCAGCCCTGGCCGCGCAGCATGCCAGCGATGACGAGCTTGAGTCGATCCGTGCCGCGTTCGAGCGCAACACCACCGACAACCGCGACCACTCACACACCCATCCGGGCGACCGCCTGTTCCACATCCGCATCGCCCAGGCGTCCGGCAACCCGGCGTACGCGCTGATGATCCAGCATCTGCTGGGCCATCAGTACGGCAGCATGTTCCAGCGGCTACAGGCGCATTACACCTCGGACGACATGCCGTTCCGCTCGGAGCACGAACACCGCTTGATTCTGCAAGCCCTTGAAACCCGCGACCCCGACGCCGCACGCAAGGCCATGGCCGATCACCTGGACGAGGTGATCCGGATATTCAGTCGGGGAGGAAGTTAGCCGCGCAGCTTTTGATTCGGCCCGCAGGGCGTAGGAGCAAGCTTGCTCGCGATCTGCCGGGCACCGGCAGTAAATCCAGAGCATGCGGTGTGTCTGGTACAGCCGGGCAATCCTGCTGGCTGCCCGTGCCCGGCAGATCGGTTTAGCCGTCAGTAGACCGCGTCACCTCTTCCCACTCGGCGATCTGCGCCTCCAGCGCCGCCAGCTTGTCGCGCACCAGTCTCAGTGCATCGCTGCCCAGCAGCAAATGGGCAGGCGGTGCGTCGCTGTCGATCAGCTTGAGCATCGCATTCGCAGCCTTGATCGGGTCGCCGGGCTGTTTGCCACTGCGCTCTTCGCGGGCCTTGCGGATCGGGTTGAATGACTCGTCGTAATCGGCGATCTGGCGCGGCGAACGTTGCATCGAACGGCCGGCCCAGTCGGTGCGAAAACCACCCGGGGCGACGGCGGTGACAAACACGTTGAACGGCTTGAGCTCCTTGCCAAGCGATTCGGAAATCCCCTCCAGGGCGAACTTGCTGCCATGGTAATAGGCGATACCGGGCATGGTGATGAAGCCGCCCATCGAGGTGATGTTGAGAATATGGCCGCTGCGACGCTGGCGGAACAGCGGGACGAAGGCCTTGGTAATCGCCACGGCGCCGAAGACGTTGACGTCGAACTGGCGGCGCAACTCATCGAGCGACGATTCCTCGACAATGCCCTCATGGCCGTAACCGGCGTTGTTGACCAGCACATCCACCGGGCCGAACGCCGTGTCGACTTGATTGATCACCGTGTCGATGGCATCGAACTCGGTCACATCCAGCAGCACGCCGTGAGCACGGCCTTGTGCCTGGGCTTCGAACTCGGCCACTGCTTCCTTGCTGCGCAGGGTGCCGATGACCTTGTGTCCGGCGGCCAGCGCCTGTTGTGCCAGGGCTTTGCCAAAGCCACTGCTGACGCCGGTGATGAACAGGGTTTTTGTCTTGCTCATGTCGTTTTCCTCACGAGGCAGATGCCGTTGCTTGATCAGTCCATGTTAGGAAGGTTGGGTCACAAGACGCTGTACCAGTTCTCCGGGATGCTTGCCTGATCCTGCATAGCCGGGTTCTGACGCAGCGAAACGCCGCTGTAGGCGTGAGCTTGCTCGCGATAGCGGCTGGCGCTGTGGCGCATGTGTTGACTGCCAGGGTGCTATCGCGAGCGCGCTCACTCCTCCAGGGAATATCAGGCCGATCAGGTCCGAGCATTCGCCGTATTCTTCGTCACCAGGCGCAAGCCACTGGCCACGCTGCCCACCGCCGCAAAACCTGCACCGATGCTCAGGGCCAAGGCCGGGCCGTGTGTGCTGGAGATGCCGAAGCTCAAGGCCACCAACGCAGCGCCTGTGGCCTGACCGATCAGACGGGCGGTGGCAATGGTGCCGCTGGCGCCGCTGGAGCGTTCTTTCGGGGCGCTGGTCATCAGGGCTTTCTGGTTCGGCGCCTGGAAGAAACCGAAGCCGATGCCGCAGACAATCATGCGCATCACGATCGACACCACGCTGGCGTCGGCAGGCATGCTCGCCAGCGAGATCATCCCGCAGCACAGGATCGCCAGGCCGATGCCGCCGAGCAGGCCCGGCGGGTAACGGTCGGACATGCGGCCGGCAAACGGCGCGATCATCGCCACCACCACTGACCAGGGGGTCATCAGAAAACCGGTCTGCACCGGGTCGCGGCCCAGCGAGGTCTCGAAGAAAAACGGCAGCGACACGAACGCAAGGCCTTGGGTGGCGAACGAGCAGAATGCGGTCAACGCCGACAGGGCAAACATCGGCCGCTTGAGCAGGTCCAGCGGGAACATCGGCGCCGGATGCCCGACTTCACGCTTGAGCATCGCGGCGCCGCCCACCAGGAAGATCGCCAGGGCGATCAACACGCTGCTCATCGAACCCAGTTGCGCGGCCTGGCTCAGGGCGAAGATCAGCGCGCCGAAGGTGATGACATTGAGGATGGCGGTGATGCGATCGAACGTCAGGCTCCCGGGTTTGACGGACGGCAGTGAATTCCAGGCGAACACCAGCGCGAACACGCCGATGGGCAGGTTGATCGCAAACAACCAGGGCCAGTTGGCTACCGACAGCACCAGCGAGGCAATGGTCGGGCCGATGGAGAACGACACGCCGACCACCAGGGCGTTCATGCCCAGGCCACGACCGAGGCGTTCGTGGGGGAAGATCGAGCTGATCAGCCCGGCGTTGACGCTCATGATCGCGCTGGCGCCCAGGCCCTGCAGCACACGGGCCACGGTCAGGGTCGGCAATGACCAGGAAAAGGTACACAGCGCCGAGGACAGCACAAACAGAATCAACCCGCCCAGATAGACCTTGCGCTGCCCCAAGACACCGCCCAGCGCCGCGAACGGCAACAGCGTGGCGACGGCCGCCAGCTGGTAGGCGTTGATGATCCACACCGACGCGGCGGGGGAGGCATTGAGGTCGGCGGCGATGGTCGGCAAGGCGGTGTTGGCGATGGCGGTATCAAGGGTGGCCAGGGCGATCGACAGCAGAATCGCCACCATGCCGCGAAATTCGCGGGTGGTGAGCTTGTCGCCAACGCGCGGGGAATCCTGAGTGGTGGGCTGGACCATTATCGGCAACGCTCCGGGGCAAACGGCGGGCAGGTCTGCATGCACAGACGAAAGCCAGATGGTGCCGGTTTGTTAGGGGGCTATGCAATGGGCAGATGCTTGAGTTTGAGCGGTTTCGTAGCGTGTAGATGACTCTGCGGATGCGGCTTTACGTATCCGATCCCCCCACAAACCCTGTAGGAGTGAGCTTGCTCGCGATCACGGAACACGCGATCACGAACCAGGCGATCCCGGCGCATCCGTCGGCCAGCCCGGCCCCGTCCCACCGCCATCGCGAGCAAGCTCACTCCTACAGGGAAATGGATGAAGCTTCAGCCGCCCTGCGTATCGATGTCGGCATCCTTGGCGCCGGTGTCTTTCTGCTCACTGGTGGTATCGGGCGATTTCTGCTCTTGCGGCTCGAAGTCCGGGGTGTAGCTGTTGCCGGACTGATTGCCGTTGTTCTCCTGACTCTGCGCGCCGTTGTTGCCCTGGCTTTGCGCGCCGCCCTGACTCTGCGCTGAAGGCTTGTCATGGCCCATGCCGTTGTCCGGGGTATCCGGATCGATGGCCGGGTCGTGGCGTTCGGTGGTCTGTGAGTTGTCTTCGCTAGCCATATGCACCTCTTGTCTGCGCCCCGTCTGCGGGACTTACAGATATCGAGGGCAGGGCGCGGCAGGGGTTCGATGAATCTGCTGACCGGCTGTCTTTGATCTGGAGCGCGGCGCTCAGCTGTCGCGATAGACACCCGTGACCGGCAGGCGGCTGCCCAGGCGATAACGGGACGACGGATGCACCAGGCGCACGTAGGTGACGACCCGGCCGTTGTTCCAGGTGCGGCGCATCAGCACCAGACAGGGTTCGCTGGCATCGATCTGCAGGTGTTTGAGTTCATCTGCCGACGGGTGACTGGCCTCGACGATGTGTTCCATCTCGTCCGGCTGGATGATCTGCAACAGGTAGCGCGCCGACTGCAACAGGTCGCCGAACGGCTGCTGAAGAAACTCGGGCGCGGTCAGCGGGTTGACGTAGCGGTCTTCCAGTTGCACCGCGATGTCATCCTCGTAATGCACGCAGAGCAGGTGAAACACCGATGCGCCGGTGGGCAATGACAGCGCCGAAGCGATGGACATCGACGCGGACTCGCGGGCCAGATGCAGCACCTGGCAGCGGTAGCGATGACCGCGGGCGAGGATTTCGTCGGCAATGTTGGTGATGTGCAGCAGGTTCGACTGCGGCTTGCTCTCGGCGACGAAAGTGCCAACGCCTGAGACCCGCAACAGACGACCCTCCTCGGTAAGTTCGCGCAGGGCTCGGTTGACCGTCATGCGCGACATGCCCAGTTCCAGCACCAGGCGATTCTCCGACGGGATCAGATCGCCCGGTTTCCATTCTCCGGAGACAAGCTTGCCCTGCACGAAGTCCTTCGCTTGCCGGTAAAGGGCTTGCGGTGCCGGCTTGTCCATCAGTGATCCTCCTCATATGAATCGTCACACCGAAATCCCCCCGCGTGATCGTTCCCCACGCTCTGCGCGGCAATGCAGCCCCTGACGCTCCGCGTCAGCCCACGGCTGGACGCAGAGCGTCGACAGCGGCATTACCACGCGCAGCGTGGGAACGAGCATCGTATCCATCGTCGTACGCCGCGACTCCTGTAGCAGCGCGGCTTGCCGGCGGTGGCGACCTGAGGCCCGCATGCGCTGGCAAGCCGCAGTGCTACATGTCTGGTTTACAGTTGACTGGCCTCTTTGCCGTCCTGCCAGAACGCATTGCGGTCCAGATAGTTCTGCAGGAACTGCTGCAGGCGCGGTTGTTCGGCATTGTGGAAAATCTGCTGCGGCGTACCACGGGCGACCACCTCACCCTGATCGAGGAAGATCACCGAGTCGGCCACTTGCGCGGCAAAGCCCATCTCGTGGGTGACCACGACCATGGTCATGCCTTCTCTGGCCAGGGTCTTCATGACCTGCAGCACCTCGCCCACCAGCTCCGGGTCCAGCGCCGAAGTTGGCTCGTCGAACAGCATGATGTGCGGCTCCATCGCCAATGCCCGGGCAATCGCCACGCGCTGCTGCTGGCCGCCGGACAACTGCGCAGGGTAGGCGTCGGCCTTGTGCGCCAGGCCGACCTTGTCGAGCATCGCCATGCCGCGCCTGCCAGCTTCATCGGCCGACAGCTTGCGCACCCGGCGCAGCGCTTCACAGACATTGCCGATGGCGGTCATGTGCGGCCACAGGTTGAATTGCTGGAAGACCATGCCGATGTTGCGCCGCACTTGATTGATCTGCGACTGCGGCGCGCGTCGGCGGCCCTTGTCGGTGTTCTGCCAGCCGAGCAACTGGCCTTCGATGTGAATCTCGCCCTCGTCGTACTCTTCCAGAAACGCCATGCTGCGCAGCAGAGTGCTCTTGCCAGAGCCGGACGGGCCGATCAGGCACACCACTTCCGAGCGTTGCACCTTAAGGTCGATGCCCTTGAGTACGCGCAGATTGCCGAAGCTTTTGCCGACCTTGTTCAGCGTCACAATGGTCGGCTGCTCGCCGGGCGCTGTTGCCGAAGTCTTCATGCGTTCACCTTGTTTCTGGGGTGTATCGGCGGACACCGCGCCGCTGGGGATCAGGAGACTGTTCATCGTGGTTGCTTGTTCATGAAGCGGCCGACACGGGTTTCCAGAAGCATGCCCAGCCGCGAGCACAGTTCCACCAGAATCAGGTAGCCGATGCACAGCATCAGCAGGGTTTCGACGAAGGCGAAGGTTTCCGAGCCGATGCCGGTCAGAACCATCGTCAGCTCCGGAATGGTGATGATCGACAACACGGCGGTTTCCTTGCACAGCACGGTGATCATGTTGATCAGCGCCGGAAGAATGATCACCAGCATCTGCGGCACCTGAATCCGCCAGATGCACTGCAGGCGGGTGATGCCCAGGCAGTCGGCGGCTTCCAGTTGGCCGCGGGCGACCGATTCGAAACCGGAGCGGAAGATTTCGGCGAAATACACGCTGCCGTAGACGCCAAGGCCAAGAATACCGGCGGGGATCGGGTCCAGGCTCAGGCCGAACGACGGTCCGCCGTAATACACCAGGAACAGCTGCACCAGAAAGGGTGTGCTGCGGATCAGCTCGATGAACACCCGCAGGGGCGCGCGCACCAGGTTGTTGCCGAATACCTGGGCCACGGCAATCAACATCCCCAAGGCGATGCCCAGCACTACCCCGCTGCTCCAGGTGCCAAGGGTGACCAGAAAGCCCGAGGCGATATCGCCTAGGTGCTCGGTGATGATTTTCGGGTCGAAGATCATGCGTTCTGCTCCTTCAAGCGGCGCTCGAGCAGGCTGCCGCACCAGGCCAGCGGAATGTTGATCAGGCAATAGAAACCGGCCAGCATCAGGTAGTCCTGAACGAACATGTAGTCGCTGGCCGCGAGGTTCTGCGCCGTGCGGGTCAGGTCCGCCAGACCGACCACCGAGACCAGCGACGAGGCCTTGATCAGCAGGATCATCTCGTTGACCAGCGCCGGCAGGGTCAGGCGAACGGCCTGGGGCACACGGATACGCAGCAGCATCTGGCTGGCGCTCAGGCCCAGCAGGCCCGCCGCTTCAAGCTGGCCGCCGGGGATGGCGAGGAAACCACCGCGCATGATCTCGGCGATGTAGGCACCGGCTGCCAGCGACAGGCCAATGATCGCCGCCACCGTGGGCGAGACATTGGGCAGGCCGATGCGCGGCAGGAAGTAATAGATGAACAGCAACTGCACCAGCAGCGGGATGCCACGGAACACGAAAATATAGGCCCCGCCCAGACGGCGGAGCAGGGGCACTGGCGACAACCGCAGGCTGCCGACCACGATACCGATGACAAAACCGAATGCCAGAGCGGCAATGGAAACCTGCAACGTCACCCACAGGGCGCCGAGCAATAGAGGCGCGTTTTGCTGCAGCAAGGGCCAATCGAACACGGTGTTTCTCCAGCGTATGAATCGTCATGCGCCGACCCTGTAGGAGTGAGCTTGCTCGCCAATGCGCTGTGCCTGCTACCGCTGGGGCGTCTGACACAACGCAATCGCGAGCAAGCTCACTCCTACAAGTCGTGCATCGATGCGGGACGATGCAGTTGACTCAGCGGTGAATTACCAGGTCGGTTCGAAATCACCCTTTGGCACGTCCATCTCGGCACCCAGCCATTTCTTCTGCAGGGCAGCCAGACGGCCGTCTTCGTGCATCTTGGTGACGGCTGCGTCGAGCGCGGCGATCAGGCTGTCGGCGTCGGCATCCTTGCGGCCCAGGTAGGCGAAGTAGGATTTCTTGCCGAACGGCGGTTGCACCACTTTGTACAGATTGGCTTTCTGCGCCGCGACGTAGGAGATGTTGGGCAGCGAGTTGGCCACCGCGACGATGCGCTTGGCCGCCAGGTCAGCGTAAGCCTGGTTGTTGTCGACGTATTCGCGAATGGTGACCTTCTGCGGTAGGGTCGCGGCGAAGGCTTTCAGTTCTTCGAGCTGCGCCGAGCCCTTGCCGGCGCCCACGGTCTTGCCGGCGATGTCTTCAGGTTTGTTGATGCTTTCGTCCTTGGCGCCGACCATCAGCGCCACGGTGGCTTCGGCAATCGGCGCGACGAAGTGATAACGCTCTTTACGTGCCTTGGTGACGATGATCGGGCCAGCCACGACGTCGAATTTCTTCGCTTCAAGGCCTGGCAGTACGCTTGGCCATGGCAGGTCGAGGAACTTGATCTTGACCCCCAGCTCCTTGCCCAGTTCTTCGAACAGTTCGGCGTTCAGGCCTTTCTGTTTACCGGCATCGAGAAAGTCGAACGGGGCGAATTGCATCTCGGTACCGACCACCAGTTCACCGGCTTTCTTCACGTCGGCCAGCTGGTCAGCGTGAGCCACCAGCGGCAGGGCTGCCAGCGCCGCAGCGATGCTCAGGCTTTTGAACGTCTTGCTGAACACTTTCTTACTGAAACCAGAATCGAATTGCATGGGGATGCTCCTTGGTCAGATGCAGTGCGGTGTCGTCGTTATGTGGGCAAAGGCTGGAGTGGCGCTGCAGTTAGCGTGCCATACCGGTATATACAACCGGCGGATTCGCTAGCTGAAGATTTTCCCCGGATTGAGAATGCCGTTGGGGTCAAAGGTGTGTTTGAGCTCGGCCATGGCTTGCAGCGCCGGGGCGTTGACCGAGTGATGCAGAAACTCGCGTTTGAGCAGGCCGATGCCATGCTCGGCCGAAACCGCGCCGCCCAGTTCGCCGACCGCGCTGTACACCAGCTCTTCGATTTCCAGGATGGGCGCGGGCTGGGGCAGGGTGTTGCAGTCCACGGTCAGGTGCAGGTTGCTGTCACCGATGTGGCCGAAATACACGCTGTGGTTACCGGGCCAGCGCTGATCCAGGCGCTGGCGACACAGGTCGGCGAAGTCGCCGATCTGGCCGATGGGCAGGCTGATGTCGAAGTTCAGCGGCGCCAGCCGCACCGGGAATTCGGCGGTGGCTTCGCGGATCTTCCACAGGCTGCGTGCTTGTGTCTGTGAGGTGGCGAGGATGGCATCGAGCACTTCACCGGCCTCCAGCGCTGCCTCCAGGGTCTGCTCCAGCACGTCGCGGGTGGCCGAAGATTCGAGCAGCACGTACAACGGATGATGGTCAGGCATTGGCGCAACGGGGTTCTCCAGCCACGACACGCCCATGGCAAAGAAGTCCTGCCACATCAGCTCATAAGCCTGTGGGGTGCCGGCACTGCGCTGGACGCGACGCAGCAGGGCAACCGCGCTGGCATAGTCGGGCAGGGCGCAGAGCAGGGTGGTCGACTCGCCCGGCTGCGGCGCCATCTTCAAAACGGCACGGGTAATGACCCCAAGCGTGCCTTCGCTGCCGATGAAGCACTGTTTCAGGTCATAACCGCAGTTGTTCTTGATCATCTTGTTCATCAAATTCAACACGCGGCCGTCGGCCAGCACCACCTCAAGGCCAAGCACCAGGTCGCGGGTCATGCCGTAGCGGATCACCGCGTTGCCCCCGGCGTTGGTGGCGATGTTGCCGCCGATCTGACACGAGCCACGGGCGCCCAGGTCCAGCGGCAACAGAAAACCGGCGTCGGCCACCGCCTGCTGTATCTCCTGCAACGTGGTGCCTGCCCTGACCGTGACGGTGGCTGCGGCGAGGTCGATTTCTTCGATGCCGCGCAGGCGATCCAGCGACAGCGCGATATCGCTGGAACGCGGCACGGCGCCGCCCGCCAGGCCGGTCATGCCACCTTGGGGGACGATCGATTGCCCGGCGGCATTACAGATGCGCAGGGCCTCGGCGACCTGCTCGGTGTCTTTGGGCAACAGCAGCGCCGCCGGGCACGTCGGGGCGTGGCGGGTCCAGTCGCTGTAGTGACGCTGGCTGATCGCCTCACCGGTCAGCACCTGCGCATCGCCCAGGGCCTGGCGTAACTTGGAGAGGGTCTGTTGCAGGTCGCTCATGGGCTCAACTCACAGTGAAAGTGGCGTCAGGCCTACGGCTGGCGCGCAATTGATTCAGGTCCGGCTGGCCGAGCAGGGTCAGGGCCAGGCGCAATTCGTTGGCCAGCAGGTCCAGCGCATGACCGGCGCCGGCCTGGCCGCCGACCGCCACGCCATACAGGGTCGCGCGGCCCACGAGCACGGCGTCGGCGCCCAGTGCGCAGGCCTTGAGAATGTCGGTGCCGCGGCGGATACCGCTGTCGAGGATGATGCTCAGCCTGCCTTTGACCACCTCGGCGATGGCCGGCAGGCAATCGAGACTGGCCGGCACGCCGTCCAGCTGACGGCCGCCATGGTTAGTCACCACGATCCCGTCCAGGCCCAGCGCCACCGCCTGTGCGGCGTCCTCTGGGTGCATCACCCCTTTGAGCAACAGGCGGTGTGGCCAGCGCTCGCGCAGACGGGCGAGGAATTCCCAACTCAGCTGTTTTTCCATCTTCTCGCCGATGAAGTGCGCGGCCCCGGCGGCATTGCGCTGGTCGGCCGGCAGGTAGCGGTCGAGGTTGGCCATGCTCGGCATGCCGTGGGGCCACAGCGCCTGTCTGATCCAGCGTGGGTGGCACAAGACGTCGAGCTTGTTGCGCAGGCTCAACTGGCGCGGGCGGGCGAAGTTACGTTTGTCCCATTCGCGGTTGCCCAGCAGCACGGCGTCAGTGGTCAACAGCAGCGTGCGACAGCCTGCGGCGTCGGCCCGCTGCAGCAGGTCTTCCTGCACAGCAGGGTCGCTCATGCTGTAGAGCTGAAACCACAGGTCGACGCCGGGCACTGCGGCGATGATCTGTTCCAGTGAGCTGGTCGAGACGGTACTGAGCGTGAAGGGCACGCCACGCTCGGTGGCCGCACGGGCCAGGTGAATGTCGGCGTCGCGGTACAGCATGCCGTTATAGCCGGTCGGGGCGATGGCCATGGGCAGCGCCTGCTGGCCGCCGAGCAGCGTACGGCGGGTGTCAGGGGTGTGCCAGGGCACCAGGGTACGCGGCAACAGTGCGACCTCGGCGAAGGCCTGACGGTTGCGCGCCAGGGTCAGTTCTTCTTCGGCGCCGCCTTCCAGGTATTCCCAGGCGAAATGCGGCAGCCGCCGACGGGCCATGTGCGCCAGTTCGGCAATGCTGTGAGCGCGAAGAAAATCGGTACCGGCATGATAGCGACGCATGTGAATCCTTGGGCGCGTGCGACAGACACAAGCTGTATAGACAGCTGACGCAAGATGCAGGCCAGTTCGCGACGGGAAGCAGGGTGCGGGCTGGCGCTGACTGACTGCAACAAGCCGGGGCGGGATGTCACCAAAAGTTGCACCGATTGGGCCCGCCATGCCCGCTGCTGGGGCGTTGGGAAACCCGGTGAGCATCGGTGTATTCGTACCTGTGGGAGCTGCCGGAGGTTACGACGGTGGCGAATGAGCTGTACGCGGTGTGGCAGGCAGACCGCATTCGCCACTGTCGTAACCTCCCGCAGCTCCAATAGGTTCTTCGGCGTCTGGGCCATTTGGGCTTCGGCACACTAAATGCTTCACCTGTCTATACAGCTTGCCCGACCCGTTCAATCACAGGAGCTCGCATGACCGTTCACACCAACCTTCCGCTGATCGACATGGCCGGTGTTCGCGACGGCGACCAGGCCGCGATCGTGCGTGCCGGGGCAGCGATTCGTAAGGCCTGCAGCGAGAGCGGGTTTTTCTACATCATCAATCACGGCGTACCGCAGGGCGTGATCGACAGCGCCATGGCGGCGGCGAAACGCTTCTTCGCCCACCCCGCCGAAGTCAAACGTCAGGTCGCGGTGAACAAGCGCCATCGCGGCTGGCATGCCTTGGGCGGGGCGTTGATGTACGAAGCGACCAAGCCGGACTTCAAGGAGTTCTTCAGCATCGGTCTGGAGCTGCCGGAGGATGATCCCTGTGTGCTGGCGGGAGAGGCCTTGCGCGGCCCCAACCAGTGGCCGGCGTTCATGCCCGAACTGCGACTGGCGCTGGAGGCCTATTACCGGGAGATCGGCATGGCCGGCGCCGATCTGCTCAAAGCGGTGGCGGTGGGGTTGGGCATCGAGCCCGCTTTCTTCGCGCCCAAATACGCCAAGCCCCTGCAACGCACGCAGATGGTCTATTACCCACCGCATCCGCCGCTGGCCGAAACCGATCAGTTCGGCGTCGCCCCGCACACCGATTACGGTTGCATCACCCTGCTTTATCAGGACAACAGCGGCGGCCTGCAAGTGCGTGAACTGGGCAGCAACAGCTGGATCGATGCCACGCCCATCGAGGGCAGTCTGGTGGTCAACGTCGGCGACCTGCTGGCGCGCTGGTCCAATGATCGCTTTCGCTCGACCTTGCACCGGGTGATCAACCAATCCGGGCACGAGCGCTACTCCATCGCCACGTTCTACGACCCCACCTATGGCGCAGTGGTCGATCCCTGCGACCTGGGCATTGAAGCCGCGACCAGCCTGTATCCGCCGGTGGCGGCGGGGGATTACATTCTCAAGCGAATCGACGATTCGATGGCCTACCGCAAGAAAGCGCAGTGACCTACAGGCGACGGGACTCACTGTAGGCGTGAGCTTGCTGGCGATTGCGGTATGTCATCAGCAACAAAGCGCCTGATACGGCCTCATCGCGAGCAAGCGAAGGCTTACAGGGTTTATGCCTTCCACAAAAAAGGGGAAGCAGACGCTAATCTGCTTCCCCTCTTGCCGCTTGAAGCTTTTCGCTTGAGGCTGCTTCTCTTAGATGACCGCCAGAATCGCCTGGGTCACTGCGTCGATGTTGCCCTTGTTCAAGGCCGCGACGCAGATACGCCCGGTGTCCAGCGCGTAAATGCCGAACTCGTTACGCAGGCGATGAACCTGAGCGGTGGTCAGGCCCGAGTAGGAGAACATGCCGCGCTGGCGAGCGACGAAGCTGAAGTCCTGACCGGCTGCATTGTTGGCCAGGCGATGGGTCATCTCTTCACGCATGCTACGGATACGCAGGCGCATTTCACCCAGCTCCTGTTCCCACTGCTGACGCAGCTCAGGGCTGTTGAGCACGGCGGCGACGATGGTCGCGCCGTGGGTCGGCGGGTTGGAGTAGTTAGTGCGGATCACACGCTTGACCTGGGACAGGACGCGGGCGGTTTCTTCCTTGGAGTCAGTCACGATCGACAGCGCACCGACGCGCTCGCCGTACAGCGAAAACGACTTGGAGAACGAGCTGGAAGCGAAGAAGGTCAGGCCCGAATCGGCGAACAGACGCACGGCTGCAGCGTCTTCGTCGATGCCGTCGCCAAAGCCCTGGTAGGCCATGTCGAGGAACGGCACGTGGCCCTTGGCTTTCAACACCTCAAGGACTTTTTCCCAGTCTTCCAGAGTCAGGTCGACGCCGGTCGGGTTGTGGCAGCAAGCGTGCAGCACGACGATCGAACCGCCCGGCAGGTTCTGCAGGTCTTCGAGCATGCCGACGCGGTTCACGTCGTGGGTGGCGGCGTCGTAATAACGATAGTTCTGCACTTCAAAACCGGCAGTTTCGAACAGCGCTCGGTGGTTCTCCCAGCTCGGGTCGCTGATTGCCACAACGGCATCGGGCGACAGTTGCTTGAGGAAGTCGGCACCGATTTTCAGGGCGCCGGTGCCGCCAACGGCCTGCACGGTCATGACCCGACCCGACGCCAGCAGTGGCGACTCGGCACCGAACAGCAGGGTCTGCACCGCCTTGTCGTAGGCGGCGATGCCGTCGATCGGCAGGTAGCCACGGGGAACGTGTTGAGCGACGCGAATCTCCTCTGCCTCGGCAACGGCACGCAGCAGCGGGATTTTCCCTTCTTCGTTGCTGTAGACGCCTACACCCAGGTTGACCTTGGTGGTTCGGGTATCGGCGTTGAATGCTTCGTTGAGGCCCAGGATAGGATCGCGTGGTGCCATTTCGACAGCGGAGAACAGGCTCATTTTTGCGGCGGCTCTGAATGGGGAGTGAATGGGTCGCATCGCTCCGGCCGACTGCACTAGAGCGGTGCACAAACGGGGAGTCAGTATAGAGAGCATCGTCGGCCGGGGCGACAGGCCAGGGCTGGTTTTTTCCAGGTATTTGCGAAATATTTCGACCATTAGTCATGTCCCGGGGACTAATGTCCTGATGGTGGCTTGAAAGCGGACGTTGTGGACTCCATCTGTGTCCCATCACTTCTTTTCATGTGCGTCTTTTCCCCCGGCGGGATCAGTCGTCTGCGCTCATTACGCTCTGGCCCGAAGCTGTTCTGGCGGGAGCGAACACAGAGGTACGTTATGTCCGAGTTTCAGCTCGTTACCCGTTTTGAGCCAGCCGGTGATCAACCGGAGGCGATTCGTCAGCTGGTCGAGGGCATCGACGCCGGCTTGTCGCACCAGACCCTGCTCGGCGTGACCGGCTCGGGCAAGACCTTCAGCATCGCCAATGTCATCCAGCAGGTGCAGCGCCCGACGCTGGTGCTGGCGCCGAACAAAACCCTGGCCGCGCAGCTGTATGGCGAGTTCAAGGCGTTCTTCCCCAACAACGCCGTCGAATACTTCGTTTCCTATTACGACTACTACCAGCCCGAAGCCTACGTCCCGTCGTCCGACACCTTCATCGAGAAGGACGCCTCGATCAACGACCACATCGAGCAGATGCGGCTGTCAGCGACCAAGGCGTTGCTGGAGCGCAAGGACGCGATCATCGTCACCACGGTGTCGTGCATTTACGGTCTGGGCAGCCCGGAAACCTACCTGCGCATGGTCCTGCACGTGGACCGTGGCGACAAACTCGACCAGCGCGCCTTGCTGCGCCGTCTGGCCGACCTGCAGTACACCCGCAACGACATGGATTTTGCCCGGGCGACGTTCCGGGTGCGCGGCGACGTGATCGACATCTTCCCGGCAGAGTCAGACCTTGAAGCCATTCGCATCGAGCTGTTCGACGATGAAGTCGAGAGCCTGTCGGCCTTCGACCCCTTGACCGGCGAGGTCATCCGCAAGCTGCCGCGCTTCACGTTCTACCCCAAGAGCCACTACGTGACGCCCCGCGAAACCCTGCTGGACGCCATGGAAGGGATCAAGGTCGAGCTGCAGGAGCGCCTGGAATACCTGCGTGGCGCCAATAAACTGGTGGAAGCGCAGCGGCTTGAGCAGCGCACCCGTTTCGACCTGGAGATGATCCTGGAGCTTGGCTACTGCAACGGCATCGAAAACTACTCGCGCTATCTCTCGGGTCGTCCTTCCGGCGCGCCGCCGCCCACCCTCTACGACTACCTGCCGGATGATGCGCTGCTGGTGATCGATGAGTCCCACGTCAGCGTGCCGCAGGTCGGCGCCATGTATAAGGGCGACCGCTCGCGCAAGGAGACGCTGGTCGAATACGGCTTCCGCCTGCCATCGGCGCTGGACAACCGGCCGATGCGTTTCGACGAGTGGGAAAGCATCAGCCCGCAGACGATTTTCGTCTCGGCCACCCCGGGGCCGTATGAAGGTGAGCACGCAGGGCGCACGGTGGAGCAAGTGGTGCGGCCGACCGGTCTGGTGGACCCGCAGATCGAGATCCGTCCGGCACTGACCCAGGTCGACGATCTGCTCTCGGAAATCCACAAGCGTGTGGCACTGGAAGAGCGGGTGCTGGTAACCACGCTGACCAAACGCATGTCCGAGGACCTTACCGACTACCTGGCCGACCACGGTGTGCGCGTGCGTTATCTGCACTCGGACATCGATACTGTGGAGCGAGTGGAGATCATCCGCGATTTGCGTCTGGGCACTTTCGACGTGCTGGTGGGGATCAACCTGCTGCGAGAAGGTCTGGACATGCCCGAAGTGTCGCTGGTGGCGATTCTCGATGCCGACAAAGAAGGCTTCCTGCGTTCCGAACGCTCGCTGATCCAGACCATCGGCCGGGCAGCGCGTAACCTCAACGGCCGGGCGATTCTCTACGCCGACCGGATCACAGGCTCCATGGAACGGGCGATTGGCGAGACTGATCGGCGTCGGGAAAAGCAGATCGCGTTCAACCTGGCCAATGGCATCACCCCCAAAGGTGTGGTCAAGGACATCACCGATATCATGGAAGGCGCCACCGTCCCCGGCTCGCGCAGCAAGAAGCGCAAGGGCATGGCCAAGGCCGCCGAAGAGAACGCCAAGTACGAAGCCCAATTGCGCTCGCCGAGCGAAATCACCAAGCGCATTCGTCAGCTCGAGGAGAAGATGTACCAGTTGGCCCGCGACCTGGAATTCGAAGCCGCCGCGCAGATGCGCGACGAAATCACCAAGCTGCGTGAGCGGTTGTTGACGGTCTAGGGAGGGTGGCAGGCGTGATTCAGCGAACGACACAGCGGCTGGTGCTGCGGCCGCCGACCGAGGAGGATTTGCCAAGCCTGTTTGCGATCTATGGCGATCCGGCGACCCATCGGTTCAACCCTGGCGGCCCGCTGACCAGCCTTGAGCAAGCGCGAACGTTGCTTACCGCCTGGCTGGCGCATTGGCAACGCAAGGGGTATGGGCAGTGGGCGATCGCCTGCAGGGAATCCCCGGATCAGCTGATCGGCTTTGGCGGGATCGATGCGCGCAAGTACCTTGAGGTCGAGCGCCTCAACCTGGGTTACCGCTTTGGCACCCAGGCCTGGGGGCAGGGCTATGCCACCGAACTGAGTCGGGCGGCACTCGAGTACGCATTTGCCGAGTTGCAAGAGCCGCACGTCTACGCGGTCGTCAGACCGCAGCACCAGGCGTCGATCCGGGTGCTCGAGAAGGTCGGCATGCAGCGCGTCGACCGCCTGGATGACGTGCCGGGGCAGGCCCTCAGCCTGGTCTACCTAGCTGAGGCTGTGCAGACGATGGGCGGTCTTCAGACGCCGGCATGATCGCGGTTGGCTTAGGCCTGCCGCAGGCGCTCGATGGCATCGAATTTGAGGCAAAAAAACCACTGGCCATTGGCCGGATAGCGCAACTGCCGAGGCAAAGCCTGGGGTATTATCTGCCAGCAATCAGCGAGGCGACTTGAGCCTGTCGTGCCACTGGAAGGCGTCAACCAACACTCTGCTTATCTTCCATTCACTCCAGCCTGGCGACCGGAATGCCCGATACTTCTGACTTTTCTCACGACATCGCGGCGGTCGCCAGAATAGACGCCGTTCCGATCATCCTGAACATGGTCAAGCACGTCACCGGCATGCGCTTTGCCGCGGTGGCTCGCGTCACCGACCATAACTGGGTGGCGCTGGCGGTTGACGATTCGATCAACTTTGGCCTCAAGCCCGGCGGCGAGCTGGTGCTGGAGTCCACCATCTGCCATGAAATCCGGCAGAACAGCCAGCCGGTGATCTTCACTCACGCCAGTGCGCACCCGATTTACGCGCAACATCACACGCCCAGAACCTATCAGCTGGAAAGCTACGCCTCGATTCCCATCATCAAGGCCAATGGCGAGTTTTTCGGCACATTGTGCGCGATCGACACCGTGCCGGCGCATTTCGACGAGAACGCGGTGTTGAAAACCCTGGGGCTGTTTGCCCAGCTGATCGCAATGAATCTGGATTTGCAGGACGATCTGGAAAAGTCTGAAAACGCACTGGCCGATGCCACCGAGTCCGGACGGCTGCGCGAGCAGTTCATTGCGGTACTGGGCCACGACCTTCGAACGCCTCTGAGTGCCATTCGCATGAGCGCCGACCTGCTTGAGGTCAAGCTCGAGGACAAGCGTGAGCGCAGGCTGGCCAGCGCCATTCGCAAAAGCTCACAACGCATGACCGCGCTGATCGAGGATGTCCTTGATTTCGCCCGCGGCAGGCTGGGCGGCGGAATTCCGGTCAAGCGTGCACTGGTCGATGACCTGGAAAGCGTTTTTCATTCCATCATCGCCGAGATCCATGCCTCCGAGCCCGATGCTCAAATCAATCTGAGCATGCTGATTCCCGCCGGCATTTATTGTGATCCCGCCAGAATGGGCCAGCTGTTATCGAACCTGGTGAGCAATGCGGTGAAACACGGCGCGCAGGATTTACCCATCGAGGTCAGTGCAAGAACCGACGGCAGCGATCTGCTGCTGTCGGTCGCCAACCAGGGCGCCTGCATCCCCGAGGCGCTGATGCCGCTGCTGTTTCAGCCGTTCAAACGTTCCGAAGGTGGTAAAAGAGGCGAGGGGCTCGGTTTGGGCCTGTACATCGCCTCGCAGATCATGGAAGGCCACCAAGGTACGATTTCAGTCAGCTCATCGCCCGAACAGGGCACCTGCTTTATCGCGCGGTTCCCCGCCCGGCTGGTGCAGATCTAGCGTTGGCACGAGTGCGAGGGGCCGGATCACCGCCCTGGCGTCGGGCGCCATCGACGCTCATCCGTTTGCGCACCTTCAAGAGATTGAATTTTAACCGCGCTGCCCACTCCCAACTCATGTGGATTGCGTGCTTACCTGACGCCCGAAGCATCGCCAGCGCTACCGATCCTCGAGACCGCAGGCTTACAGGTACGCAGTGATCGCTGTGTACCAGAGGCGCCAATCATGTTCAGTTTTGCCGACGATCCCTTTCTGCCTGCCTCAGCCCAAACACTGGCTGCGCAGGCGTTGCATCGTCTTGAGGCCACTCATTGCGCCGCCGACGCCGTGGAAGTTGCAATCGAGGTCGAGGACTTGATCAAGAACCTGTTGGCCAGCGGTGAGCTGTCGCCGGTACAGGGTATGAGGCTGTATCAGATCTTCGAGGCGGCCCTGGAAATTCACCTGCGCGGGTTTGGCGCAACAGACAGCACACCGCGTCAATTCCCGTAGCGGGCGACTGCTCGCGTGCATCTTGCAAACGCCGCCCAGGCGAATTTCCAGCAAGACATATTGCGCTTTTGACCTTACTCTTCGCAGGGCGCTGCTCCTCGCACCGAACGCTTGCCCTTTGTGCTTGAACCACGGAATACACGATGAATTCTCCAAATTTCAGCTTGCAGGAAGACCTTCAGGTCCTCGGTGAATTGCTCCACAACGCCGCTGCAGCCACCCAGCTAGGTAGTTATTTGCAGAGAATCCAGACCGCGCCGTCCCGCGACCAGCTCAACAAATGGCTGGAGCAGGTCACTGGCTACCTTCAGGCCTTGAACGACTTCAAGTTACTCGATGGCGAGCAGACCATTCTGCTGCGCGAACTGGTCACGCGGGCGCACATGCGAAGCCCGTTGCGCTAAGCGCAACCCTGCGCCCGCTGGCTGTTCTCCCACCATCTCCCATCCTCGACCGTGCGCAGTTGGCCGGCAGGCGCCGCTGGCGGCCTTGCTCGCGCAGGTGGAACTCAGCCATCGGCACAATGCTGGCCGAACGATCAGCTTTTAGGCATAGTGCGCAACTTTATTGCTGATCGCGCAGGGCACCAAACATGCAGGGCATCAAACGCAAACTGGTCTTCGTGACACTGTTCGAGTTGATCGCCGTCGCCTTCAATACCCTGATTCTCACCGCGCTCGGTCACGATGCCGCCCATTCCGGCGGCCTGGCGGTGGCCAGTTCGACCATCGCCATGCTCTGGAACCTGTGCTGGAACAGCGCTTTCGAATATTGGGAGGCCAGGCAAGCGGACCGCACTCGTACGTTCACCCGCCGCGCACTGCACGCCATCGGGTTCGAGGCCGGGTTGCTGGGCATGCTGGTGCCGCTGTTTGCCTATGCCCTGGGTATCGAATTGCTCGATGCACTGGCCTTGAATGTGGGCCTGGTGCTGTTCTTTCTGGTCTACACCTTTACCTTCAACCTGGCATTCGACAGGATTTTTGGTTTGCCGCTCTCGGCCAGACCCGCTTGACGCGGACCGCCGCCTTGGCTGCTGTGTGACGTCAGGCACCCTCGCTATCAGTCGATCGAAATGGGCCAGTGGACGCGAGTCTGATGGCCATCGATGGCGGGAAGTACAGGTATTACAGTCAGTTAGCTGTTTTCGTACTTGAGCAGTCAGCGTTTATTAAAGTCGCGAAGTTGTCGATCTATATAAAGTCCACTGATGTACTTCAAGAGTAGGTAGCCCGGCTTTCAACGCAGGAGTGTAAAGGTGCATTGTCAGAATTGATGTAATCACAATTAACATCATTCCCGGTGATGCGTCTTATCGATTTTTAATATTTATCATTTTCCGAGTTACGCCTGACAATGGGTCCCAGAAGCAAACGCAAAGACGCTTTGCTCAGTTACGAAAAACCTACTTTCTGGAGACTCAAAATGAAATATTTAGCATTCGCAGCACTCTCGATGGTCAGCGTATTCGCCTCGGCCAACGACCTTTCCAGCACCGCAGCCAGCGCTCAGCCAAGCGCTCAGGTCGAGCAGTACAACCGCCACAAAGGCCTGGACGTCGCCAAACTGATCAGCATCAAGAACAGCCAGGATCCTGAAAAAGTAGACGGTCCGGTCAATTCGAAAATGGTCTACGTTGATGGCTCAGGCGTCACTCACAGTCTGGACTACACCATCATGGGTTACGGCCGCCAAAATGGTTGATCGCAGTCGCCCAAGTGGCATTCAACTAGATAGCAACAAATAAAACGCTGCCGCTGATGCAGCGTTTTTTTTTGCTCTTTTATAAGTTTTCGGTTTGCCAATAATAAACGGTGTTTGCGGCAAACTTGCATCACGCTCCCGATGCTTATCAATAAGCAATAAGAATTACGGGGCAGATTGACCGGCGCGCACGACGCTGGAGGCCGGCCGGATGCACGCTTGGCCATTGGCCTGCGCTGGCTCGTGGGCCTTTCCTCGGTGCGGCTGTGCATTACACTGTGGTCAGCGTTCATGTCATCGAATCCGGACTTCCCATGCCCAAGCTGCCTCTCCCCGCCGCCAGTGATGCCCCTGGCGCAGAACCTGAAAAGACCTCGCGTGCCAGCAACCCAAGCCAGGTGATGTCGTTATCGAAGATGCTCGCCATCCTTGAGTGTTTTTCCCGTAACGATCGCGCGCTGTCGGTCATGCAGATTGCAGAGCGCACCGGTCTGCCGCGCCCGACTGTCCATCGCATCGTGTCGTCCATGCGCGCCATCGGTTTCATCGAGCAGGATCGTGACCGCGAGCGCTACAGGATGGGGCTGAAGATCTTCGAGTTGGGCAACGTCGTGCTGGCGAACATGGAAGTGCAGCGCGAGGCGCAGGAGAACATCGCCGCGCTGGTACGGGGCACCGGGCTGGGCGTGCATCTGGGCGTGTTCGACGGCTTCGAGATCGTCATGGTGGATCAGCAGGCCGTGCAGGAAGGCAAGCAGAACCACGTGATCACCCTTGAGAGCGCATCGGTGCACTGCAGCGCCACCGGCAAGGCGAGTCTGGCGTTTCAACCGCAACGCATCATCGACCGGGTTCTGGCCCAAGGCCTGCCGGCCTACACCCGCCATACCCTGACCAGTGCCGAGGCCTTGCTGGCCCAGCTTGAGCAGGTGCGGGTTCGCGGCTACGCGGTGGATCACGGCGAGAGCGAGGAATGGCGCCACTGTGTTGCTGCACCTATCCGAAATGCCGCCGGAAGGGTGTTTGCCGCGATCAGCCTGACCGGGTCCAAAGACATCATAGACGCAGGCGCCGAAGCGGATTTCGCCAATCTGGTGCGGCGTAACGCCGACGATATCTCGCGCAAGCTGGGCTACGTGCCCGAGTAAAAACCCCTTTCTGCAAAGGATCTTCAGGCAAAAGCTGCCGAACGGTCGTTGACGGCTTTTTGGGCAATGTCCATTATGCGGACAAGTTGTTCGCATAATGGAGATAACAAATGAACGATCTATCGCGCTTCACCGGCGTCATCCCTCCGACCACCACGCCGTTCGATCAAAGCGGCAAGATTGATCCGGGTATTTTCAAGGCTCAGATCGAATTCATGCTTGCCAGTGGCGTGCACGGGATCTGCGTCGGCGGCAGCACAGGGGAGGGGCATACGCTCGATTCCGATGAGCTGCGCCTGACCTGGACCAGCGCCGCCGAAGCCTTGAACGGGCAGAAAGCGTTCGTCGCCGGGGTGATCATCAACAGCACCCGCCAGGCCGTTGAGCGCTGCAGCCTGGCCCGCGATTGCGGTGCCGAGGCCCTGCAAGTGACGCCGCCGTATTACGTGTTCAAGCCTTCCGAGGACGCGCTGGTCGAACACTTTCGCACCATTGCCGAGCAGAGCCGTCTGCCGGTGATCGTCTACAACGTGGTGCCCTGGTGTTACCTGAGTCCGGCGTTGCTGTGCCGGATCATGACCGAGGTGCCCGGGGTGATCGGCGTCAAGCAGAGCAACGGCGACCTTAAGCTGCTGGCCGATCTGCTGCTGACCTTGCCAAAAGGAAAACTGGTGCTCACCGCTGTCGACTCTTTGCTTTACTCAAGCTTCGCCCTGGGTGCGCACGGCACGATCGCCGCCAACCCTGCCGCTGTACCGCGTGCGGTGGTGGCCTTGTGGGACGCCGTTCAAGCCGGTGACCACGTGAAAGGGCTGGCATTGCACAAAAAGCTGCTGGCGCTGTGGAACACCATCAGCTGTGATGACCTGCCTGGCTGCGTGAAGTACGTGCAGTCGCTGCAGGGCGTACCGATGTGCTACCCGCGCAAGCCGATGTGCATGCCGGACGCCGCGCGCCGCGCGCGTATCGACCAAGCGTTCGCCGCGCTGGAACTGCCAGCGCTGTAATACGCTGTGCGACCGGGCTGGCGGTGCTGGCCCGGATCCCTGCTCAAAAACAAAAAAAGGGGATACCACCATGACCCAAGCTCAGCCCGTCATGTATGACAGCAGTCAGATTCGGCGCAGCGTGGCAGCCGGCGCCATTGGCACGATCGTCGAGTATTACGACTTCACCCTCTATGCCACCGCATCGGCGTTGGTGTTCAACAAGATATTCTTCACCGATGTCGACCCGCTGATCGGCACGCTGGCGGCGTTCTCGACGTTCTTTGTCGGCTACGTTGCGCGTCCCTTGGGCGGGATGATTTTCGGCCATTTCGGCGACAAGTTCGGGCGCAAGCGCATGCTGATCCTGACCATGATCCTGATGGGCCTCGGCACGTTCGCCATTGGCCTGGTACCCGATTACCGGCATATCGGTATCTGGGCGCCGATCCTGCTGGTGACCTTGCGCCTGTTACAGGGCATTGGCATCGGCGGCGAATACGGTGGCGGCGTGTTGATGGCGATCGAGCATTCCCCGCCGCACAAGCAGGGACTGATCGGCAGCCTGGTGCATATCGGGGTGCCAGCAGGGTTTCTGTTACCCATCGCGTTTCTCGGCCTGATGACGCGGCTACCGGAAGATCAGTTCCTTGCCTGGGGCTGGCGGGTGCCTTTTCTGTTCAGCCTGCTACTGGTCGGGGTCGGCCTGTTCATTCGTTTCAACGTGACTGAAAGTCCTGCCTATGAAGCCTCAAGACAAGAAGCTCCACGCCGCTCGATGCCGTTGGTGGAGGTGCTGCGAGAGCACTGGCGCAAAGTCCTGTTGGGCATAGGCGCGAAGATCGCCGAAAGCGGTTTGTTCAATATCTACGCGGTGTTTGCCATTTCCTATGCGGTGACGACCCAAGGGCTGCCGCGTTCGGCGGCATTGAACGCGGTGTTGCTCGGCTGTCTGCTCGAGTGCCTGACGCTGCCGTTTTTCGGCTGGCTGTCGGACCGCATCGGCCGGGTCAAGGTTTATGCGTTCGGCGGCTTGTTCCAGGTCTGTCTGGCGGTGGTGTTCTTCGGCATGGCGCGAACCGGACTGACCGGGCTGACCGTGGCGATCGTACTGGGGCTGGGCATTGGCCATGGCGCCATGTTCGGGGCGCAGGCGGCGTTCTTCGCCAACCTGTTTCCTGCCCGCATCCGCTATAGCGGCCTGTCGATGGTGCAGCAGATCGGGCCGATCCTCGGCGGAGGCATGTCGCCGCTGATCGCCACGTTGCTGTTGGCCCGTTACGACGGCCTCACCACCGGCGTCACGCTGTACATGATCGCGATCGCCGTTCTCTCGACACTCTGTGCCATCGGACTGGGCTGGATCGTGCGGCCCCGGGCAAGCGATGTGGCGGCTCAAACACGGTTTGTCGACCCGGCGCTGGCGGTCAAGCGACCCTCAACCCATGGATGAGTGATGCCGATGGCATTGGCACTGCGCAGCGCCGATCAGCAGCCAAACCCACGCGTAGCCTGGCAGCTTCGAGACTCAGACGCTGCCTTCGCTTTCCACCACCAGAATGCGCGCAACCCCCAGCGGGTGGGCAACGTGAGCGGTGCCCACCGAGGCGTAGAAAACATCACCGGTTTCAAGCACCGTCGAGTGCTCGACGCCGTGTTCCCTGAAGCGCATTTCGACCCGGCCATCGAGCACCGCGAACACTTCCTGGCCGTCGTTCACATGCCATTGGTACGGCTGGTCGGTCCAGTGCAGGCGGGTGGTGATGCCATTCATGTTGGCGATGTCCAGCGCGGCCCAGGCACGCTCGCCGGTGAACGATTTACTACGGATGATCTTCACGGTTTTTCCTTTGGGTCAGTCCAGCCGACGACAGACGTACGCCTGGGTCTGGTAGGGGAAGTCGATCGTCTCGCGCCCGCGCAGTGCCGGGTGGGAATTGATCAGCTCGCGCAGTTGTTCGGTCACAACGGCTTTGTCGGCGGCAGGCAGGGCGGCGATGAAGCTGACCGACAGGAAGCGGTTCATGATCACCGTCTCGGCGTTGCCGGCGTGGACGTAGTTGAAGCAGCTCAGTTGAGGTTCGGCGAAGTACTGGCCGTCGAACGGCAAGCGCCAGTCGCCTGTGTGAAACCGCGGGGTGTCGCCTTCGTACGGGGTGATGATGCGGGTGATTTCTGCGACCCAGTCCACCGACTCGTCACGTACATTCCAGACCAGCCCCAGCGCCGCACCGGGTTTGAGCACGCGATGGATTTGCGAAAGTGCTGCCTGGCTTGCGAACCAGTGAAACGCCTGCGCGCAGACCAGCGCGTCGGCGGTTGCATCGGCGAGCGGGATGGCTTGCGCGGTGCCCTGGACAATCTGTGTGTCCGGCAGATGCCTGGCGAATTCCGCGCGCATGGCATCCACAGGCTCGACGGCGATCACCTGATCGGTCAATGAGGTGAGGCGCCGGGTGAATTTGCCTGTCCCAGCACCCAGGTCGACTACTGTGGAGTGCGGATGGATGCCCAATACATCCGTGAGCCAGGCGTCCAATGCCTGCGGATAGTCCGGCCGACCCTGGGTATAGGTGCCGGCCTGAGTTGAAAACCCCACTTGGGCTGCTGTGTGAACGACGGGCATGGTCAGCGATCCTCTGTGTGGAAAAGGGGTTACGCATGATGCTACCTGGCAGGGCGGCGCAATGGTCAGCTGCGCAGCACCAGCCGGTGAATCATGAAACGGTGATCGGCCGAGAACAGCCGGCGCAATGTCAGCATCACCGCGCACACCGTGCCCAGGGCCGATCCGGCGGCGATCAGGAACATGATCATGATCTGATAGCGCACCGCATCAACCGGGTTTTCCCCGGCCAATACCTGCCCGGTCATCATCCCCGGCAGGCTGACGATGCCGACCACGGTCATCTGGTTCAGGGTCGGCATCATACCGGCGCGGACCGCCTGCCTGGCCGATGTCTGGGCCGCTTCCCAGCGGGTGCCGCCCAGCGCCAGGATCATTTCAATGGTGTTGCGGCCCGACATCAGTTCCTGGGTCATGCGCTCGATGCCCAACGACACCGCGGTCAGGGTGTTGCCCAGGATCATGCCCAGAATCGGGATGGCGTACTGCGGCTCGTACCAGGGGTGAATACGGATGATCACGAACAGGCCGATGGCAGCGACCAGCCATGAACTGCTCCAGACCGACACCACGCTGTCGAGCAATTGCCCGGCATAGGTGCGTTTGCCTCGGCCCGCCGCAGAGACACCGGCAATCAGCGTCATCAGGCACATCAACGGCAGCACCACATACCAATAGGCGTAGGCGAAGACCCAGCCCAGCAGGTAGCCAACCGCGAGCAACTGCACCACGGTGCGCACCGCAGCCCACAGTAGGCGGCGTTCCAGGTCGAGCTTGAGGATCAACGACAGCGCCCCGTTGATGAGGATCAACGCGGCAGCGATGGACAGATCGATGAAGGACAGGTTCTGGTAATTCATGATTCGCTTCCGGTCTGCAACTGGCCTTTGTTCATCGTCAGGTGCAGGGTACTCATGCGCCTGGCCTGCTCGGGGTCATGGGACACCCAGATGTACGCGCGCGAACCGGAACCGGCGTCGAACCAGTGCTGCACCAGGTGCTCGACCGCCGCCGCCGACTGCGGGTCGAGGGCTGACGTAGGCTCATCGAAGAGCATCACCTGAGGTGTCAGCTGCAGTGTCCGCACCACGGCGACCAGCTGCGATTCGCCGCCTGAAAGATCCCCCGCTGGTTTGTTCAGAAAGGAGGCGTCCCTGCCGGCCTGCGCCAACAGATCGCTGGCCGTCTGCAGGTTGAACGTGCGCTTGCGCAGGCTTTTCAGGGTAAACGGAAACTGCAGGTTATCCAGTACCGAACCTTCGATCAGCGCGGGGCGCTGTGACAGGTAGCAGACGCAGGTGCGGTAAGCGGGGATGCCGTCGTTGGCAAGGCTTTTCCCCTGCCAGAGAATGTCACCGGTAGTCGGTGCATCGAGCAGGGCCAGGGTTCGCAGGAAAACACTTTTGCCCGATCCGGAAGCGCCGGTAATCGCCACCTGCGCGCCCGCCATCAAGCTAAAGTCGGTGGGTTTGAGAAGTTGGTTGGCGCCCGTTTGATCCAGACGACTCAAATGCCGGACTTCGAGTAAGGGCTGGGAGGATGCGGCGCTCGATGGCACGGTCGTTCCTTTTGGGCAGGCAGGCTGAGGCGTCGTGCATTATTGCCTGTTCCGCGCGGGCTTGCAGTAAACACGCGCTGGCTTGACGAGGCGCGAACCTGCTTCGGGCCGCAAGATCGCTACCGCCGGCAAGCCGGACTGCTACAGGTGTCGGGGATTTCTGCCGGGAGGGCGTGGGAGATTCTAGGGTCGAGCGCAAACATATTCAGGCCTTTTGCTGATGTATTCGTCCTGAATTCTTCGTCAGGGCGAGTGCAACACGGGCGAGCTTACGTGCCAGGATGACCGACGCTTGATCGCTCCGTTGTAGCGCCTGGCCAAACGCTCCGCGTCGCCTGTTGGGTGACGCAGAGCGTCACGGGCTGCATTCCCACGCGGAGCGTGGGAACGATCCCCCCCCTTGAGCAGCACGGCTTGCCGGCGGTGGGCCCGCAAGATCACTACCGCCGGCAAGCCGGACTGCTACAGGTGTCGGGGGTTTCTGCCGGGAGGGCGGGGGAGATTCTATGGTCGAGCGCAAACATATTCAGGCCTTTTGCTGATGTATTCGTCCTGAATTCTTCGTCAGGGCGAGTGCAACACGGGCGAGCTTACGTGCCAGGATGACCGACGCTTGATCGCTCCGTGGTAGCGCCTGGCCGAACGCTCCGCGTCGCCTGTTGGGTGACGCAGAGCGTCATGGGCTGCATCCCACGCGGAGCGTGGGAACGATCCCCCCTTGAGCAGCACGGCTTGCCAGCGGTGGGCCCGCAAGATCGCTACCGCCGGCAAGCCGGACTGCTACAGGGATGTCGGGGGCTTCTGCCCGGAGGGCGTGGGAGTCTGGCTTGCCGACGATCTGACGCGAAGCGGCAGCAGCTCCTGGCAATCCTGTGTGTCTGACACGGCGCCTCTCTGGCAGCGGGATTTAGGACCTGTACAACTGCCTGACGAGTACCCAGCCGGTCGCGCTCAGGACCAGAAACGCGCCGCCCAGGACAGTTTCGAAATGGCCGACTGTCATGCTCGCCACGGCGCTCATTACACCGCCTGTGACGAATACCGTGGTGTTGAGCATTGACGCCGCGGCGCCTGCGTTGTCGGGCAAGACATCCATCGCGCGTGATGCGGCCACAGGGCGAACGATGCTGGTGCCCAGGGTGCAGATCATCATCGGCAGTAGCACGGTCAGCAGCCCGGGGTCGGTGACCAGATGCAAGCCAGTCAGCACCAAGCCGGCCAGAGCGATAAGCGCCAGTCCGGTCCTGAGCTGTTGCTGATGGCTGACCAGCTTTTGCAATCGACTGGCAACGATTCCGCCTGCGACATAGGCCGCGCCATAGATCAGCAGTACAAACGAGAACTCAAGCTGAGTGAGGCCCATGTTCTCGAGGAAGATCACCGGTGAAATCGCGATAAAAGCAAAGTGACAGGTGAAAGCAATCGCGGCCAGCAACGAAAAGCCCATGAAGCGGCGATTCGAAACGATGCGCACGCAACACCGCCAGAATCCGCTGTTAGAGGGCGCAATGATCGCAGCAGGCAAAGCCCATCTCGCGTGAACAAGTACCAGGCCGGCAATAACCACGAACAGATAAAAACTACCGGTCCAGCCGAAAAGATTTTGCATGAGTGTGCCCAACAGCGGCGCGGTCGAAATGAAGACCCCGCTGGCGGAGGTCATCAATATCCGCACGCGCTCGCGTTCATCATTGCTGAAGATGTCCTGCACCAATGCATTGCTCAGCACAAAACAACCGCAGCCGATTGCCTGAATGCTGCGAAACAAGATAAAGGTTGAGAATTGCGTGCTGCCCAGACAACCCCCCGCTCCGGCGATGGAAACGAGCATGCCGATGATCAACAGGCGCTTGCGGCCGAGCCTGTCCGACAGCGGCCCGAGGAAAAACTGCGATATCGAAAAGCCGATGGCGAAGATGCTGATGGACAGCGCGATGTTCGCCGATGAGGTGTTGAAGTGCGCCGACAGGGCAGGGAACGAGGGGAGCAGGATGTCCAGCGGGAATACCCCGAGCAGCACCATGCTCAGGAGCAAAAGAATGACGGAGACTTTGCTGTGACTGCTGCTGGGGCGTACTGCTGTGTGCATACGGCAATCCTTGTGCCTTGAAAAAAGCCTGTCCTGACGTTCGCCGAGGGTCGCTGCCGGCCGGTCGTTTCAACAACTGAAGTGGCGAACGTACTGCGCGTCAGCAGGTTACGCCCATGAGTCACCGCGTCAATGAACAACCCTGGAGGAGCATTCTCTTAGTGCTGTAGGTGATTTATCCAGCTTTGCCCCACCCTCTATTCGCGTCCGAGCATCAGCGCGGCATTCAACGTCCCCCGCGCATTGGTCGAAATAAAACCCGAGCAGGCGCTTCAACCGGCCTTGATGAAATCCACGAACGCCCGCAATGGCGAAGGCAAGTAATGCCGGCCCGGGTAATGGAGCATCGGTCCGGTAAACGTCTGCCACCAGGGTTCAAGTACCGGTTGCAGGGCGCCGCTTTCCAGGTGCGGGCGCAGCCAGTCTTCGAACAGCGCGACCACGCCCAGCCCGTCGATAGCAGCCTGCACGGCCAGATCGACCCCACCTGCAATGTTCACCAGCAATGGACCGGTCGGGTCGACACGAACGATTTCGCCGTCGCGTTCGTATTCCCACAACGGCGTCGACCCGCTGGGGAATCGGCCGCGCAGGCAGGCGTGGTCCAGCAGCTCGCGCGGGTGCTCAGGTCGGCCTCTGGCACGCAGGTAGGCAGGGGAGGCGGCGGTGGCAAAGCGTTGGAACCTGGGGCCGATCGGCACGGCAATCATGTCCTGCTCCAGGCGCTCGTCGTAGCGAATGCCCGCGTCGCAGCCAGCAGCGAGAATGTCGACGAAACTCTCCTCGACGATGACCTCCAGACGGATGTCGGGATGGGCCTTGAGAAATGGCGTAATGATTGCCGGTAGCACCAGCCTTGCCGCACTGGCCGGCACGTTGAGTTTCAGCGTGCCGGAAGGTCGGTCGCGGAAATCGTTGACCACATCCAGCGCCGACTCGACTTCGCCCAGTGCCGGCACGATGCGCTCCATCAGCCGCGCGCCGGCTTCGGTCGGCACGACGCTGCGAGTGGTGCGGTTGAGCAGACGCACACCCAGGCGTGCTTCGATGCGTCGCACTGCATCACTGAGGCTGGAGGCCGATTTGCCGCTCAGGCGTGCGCCCTCGCGAAACCCGCCTGCGTTGACCACGGCCACAAAGGCCAGCAAGTCTTGAATATCTGCCGCCATTGTTCGCTCTCCCGTACAACCCGTGCCGATTGCACCCGATTATCGGTGCGGTGGTCAACGCCTATAGTGGTTGCACCATCTGCGAGAGAGGCACACAACATGAGCAACGCCAGCACAGCAGGCACGTTTTCGATCGGCGAGCGACGCGTCAATCGCATGGGCTACGGCGCCATGCAACTGGCCGGCCCCGGCGTATTCGGCCCGCCAAAAGACTCCAAGGCAGCGATCGCGGTATTGCGCGAGGCACTGGCCCTGGGTGTGAATCACATCGACACCTCGGATTTCTACGGTCCGCACATCACCAACCAGCTGATCCACGAGGCCCTGCATCCCTATGCCGACGATCTGCTCATCGTCACCAAGGTCGGCGCGCAACGTGGCGCCGATGCGTCGTGGAATCCGGCGCAGACCCCGGCCGAACTGACCCGTGCGGTGCATGACAACCTGCGCAACCTGGGGCTGGACGTGCTGGAGGTGGTCAACCTGCGAGCGTGGGGCAACATGCATGCGCCGGGTGAGGAGTCCATCGAGGAGCAGTTCACCGCCCTTGCCGAACTTCAGCGCCAGGGGCTGATCCGTCATCTGGGCCTGAGCAATGTCACTGCCAGCCAGATCAAACAGGCGCAAGCGATCGCTGACGTTGTCTGCGTGCAGAACCACTACAACCTGTCGCACCGCGATGACGAGCAATTGATCGTTGAACTGGGCGAGCAGGGCATCGCCTATGTGCCGTTCTTCCCGCTGGGCGGCTTCACGCCACTGCAATCGGAGACGCTGTCCAGCGTCGCCACGCGCATGGATGCTTCGCCACTGTGCGTCGCGCTGGCCTGGCTGCTGCAACGGGCGCCCAATATCCTGCTGATCCCAGGCACCTCGTCAGTGGCGCATCTGCGGGAAAACCTCAGCGCCAGTGAACTGAAAATCACGCCCGATATGCTGGCTGAACTGAATGGCGTGGCGTAGGCATGACCGGCGTGCCGGGACGAGGGTTCGTGGTCAGTTGATGACCGCGATCGCCGCGATACCGGTCGCAGGCTTGGGGTGCAGTCTCACTGCGGGGCCAGTTCCCGGCTGAAAGCGTCCAGTTCGCGCACCAATCCCTTTGCCGCGAGCATGACCAGTTCACCGCCTTTTTCCGGCGTGGCCAGGTCCGGGTCCGAGCCCATGCGGCCATCGGGGAAGCGTGCGCGGAAGTCGCGGGCTTCGCGAATTGGCCCCATCGGCGCGATTTGTGGCGAGTACGCAGCCGACTTGATCGAGTCCGGATAGGCCCACTGGGTCACGGCGATCTCCGACGGTGTGGCGTGCGCGCCATGGCCGGTCGGGAATTGCTCGTGGGCCAGTCTGCCGACGCCTTCCAGGTCCCACCAGTTGCGCAGTTTCAGCGCGAAGCCTGCCGGGCGACCGGCGAAGCTGGCTTCGGCGTAGAGCTCGGAGAACGCCGCTTCAATGGAGGCGATGTTGCCGCCGTGGCCATTGAGGAAGAGGATTTTCTCGAAGCCGTGGCCGACCAGTGAGCGCGTCCAGTCACCGATGGCGGCGATGAAGGTCGAAGGACGCAGGGAAATGGTCCCGGGGAAGCCCAGGTGATGCTGAGCCATGCCGATGTTGAAGGTCGGCGCGATGAGGATGTCGGCGCTTTTCTGCGCCTCTTGCGCGATGATCTGCGGGCACATCCAGTCGGTGCCCAGCAACCCTGTCGGGCCGTGTTGTTCGTTGGAGCCGATGGGGACCACGATGGTGCGGCTTCGCGTCAGAAATTGCTCGATCTCGCACCATGTCGACAGATGTAAAAGCATGTCGTTTCCTCTCTCAGGCTGGGTCGCTTCGGGTAGACAAAGGCGGCGTGCGCGGTGGAATGATACGCTTGGCGCCGGTGGATTCGAACGCCGAGGCCAGTCGCAGCAGGGTCGAGTCGTCATAGGCACGGCCGGCGAAAGTCAGCCCGACCGGCATGCCGATGTCCGGCATGATGCCCATGGGCACGGTGACGGTCGGGACCCCCAGGTGGCGGATCGCGAGGTTGCCGTTGGCCACCCAGACGCCGTTGCTCCAGGCAAGGTCCGCCGACTCGGGATTGACGTCGGCGTCCGCTGGCCCGACATCGGCCACGGTGGGGAACAACACGGCGTCGAGCCCCAGGTGGTCCATCCAGTCTTCCAGGTCCATCTTGCGGGTTTGTTCCAGGCCGCGCAGACCGTCCTCCAGTGTTTCGATTTTGTCCCACGGCGTGATGCCGCGCTCGGCCATGCGCACGTACTCGTCCATGCCGGCGGCCAGATCACCTTCACGGTTGGGCAGGGTTCCGGGGTCATGGGGGAAAATCTTCGGGCCGTCGACATCCACCAGACGATTGAGCTTCGGATCGCCGTTGGCCTGCAGGAAATCGTCGAACGCCCAGGCCGACAAGTCCCACAGCTCGTGGTGCAAAAACTCCTTGGAAACGATGCCGCGATTGAACACCGTCGGTGCGCCGGGGCGGTCGCCTTCGCAATGGGAGACCAGCGGGAAGTCGACCTCGATCACTTCGGCGCCAGCGTCCTGGAGCGCTCTGCGCGCGTCCTCCCACAGCCCGATCACCGAGGGGCGGGTGTTGATCCGTTGCCCGGTAGGCCCGCCAATGCCCGGTGCCGCGCTGGTGCCGGCTTCAGGGTCGGCATTGATGTACATGCGCGGGATGCCCAGGCGTTTGCCGGCCAGCGCACCGGCACTCACTGCCAGTTCTGCGTACGAGGCGGGGCGCACCGAGGCCACGCTCGGTATCGGCACCCAGGGTTGCAGGCGCCACAGGTCGCCACGTTTATCAGGATCTTGCGCGACGATTACATCCAGCACTTCGAGCAGGTCGGCCATGGTCCGGGCGAAGGGCACCACCACGTCCATGGTCGGCGTCAGCGGCCAGTTGCCGCGCACCGAGATCACGCCGCGGGACGGGGTGTAGGCGCACAGACCGTTGTTGGAGGCAGGCCCGCGACCGCTGGACCAGGTTTCTTCAGCCAGCCCGAACGCGGCGAAACTGGCGGCGGTCGCGGTGCCGGCGCCATTCGATGAGCCGGAGGCGAAGGGTGCAGTGAGCCAGGCGGCGTTGTACGGGCTCTCTGCCCGGCCGTACACCCCTCGCTGCATGCCGCCGTTGGCCATGGGCGGCATATTGGTCTTGCCCAGGCAGATCGCCCCGGCCGCGCGCAGGCGTTCAATGGTGAACGCGTCGCGATGGGCCACCAGCTCGGCAAAGGCCGGGCTTCCCGATGCTGCGGTGAGGCCCTTGACCAGATAGCTGTCCTTGGCGGTGTAAGGAATGCCGTCCAGAGGACTCAGCGTGCGGCCATGACGCCGGCGCTCATCGGCCGCCTCGGCCTCGCTCAGTGCATCAGGGTTGCGCACCACCACGGCATTGAGTGCGGTGTCGGTGTCCGGGCCGTCGTAGGCGTCGATCCTGGCCAGGTAGGCACGCACCAGTTCGACCGCCGTGGTCGCGCCGGACTCCAGCGCGGCGCGCAGCTGGGCGATGGAAACCTCGGTGACCTCGATCATGCTGCTACCGCCCAGCGACCGGAGTGAAGGGCATCAGGTGTCTCAAAATGGTTTTTCATATCGATTTCCAATTCGCTGCGCTGCGCGCCGGGGGTGAACGTCCAACCCAAAGGCGGTATTTAACACCAAGTGCAGCGTCCATCCCATGGGTCAGATGCGACAAGCCGGGATGAAATCGGGCGTATGGGTCGGCAAGCCGCCTGTCCAGAGCACCTTGGCTGACATTCGGACTCTGGCCCCACGCCCTGGGTCCCGAAACCCACGGCCAACACTGCGCTGACTAGACTCAAGGCTTCACTCCCATCGCTGGAGAACTCACATGGCCAACAAAAACACGATTTGTCTCTGGTACGACGGCGCGGCGCTGGAGGCTGCGACGTTCTACGCCGCGACCTTTCCGGACAGCGCGGTGACGGCGGTTCACCACGCGCCCGGCGATTACCCCTCGGGCAAACAGGGGGACATTCTGACGGTTGAATTCACGGTGTTGGGCATTCCCTGTCTCGGGCTCAATGGCGGGCCAATGTTCAGCCACAGCGAAGCGTTCTCGTTTCAAGTGGCGACGGACAATCAGGCCGAAACCGACCGCCTGTGGCACACCATCATCGATAACGGCGGGCAAGCCAGCGCCTGCGGCTGGTGCAAGGACAAATGGGGGCTGTCATGGCAGATCACGCCGCGTGCCCTGACGGCGGCGATCACCCATCCCGACAAGGCAGCCGCCCGGCGCGCCTTCGACGCCATGATGACCATGACCCGAATCGACATCGCGCTGATCGAGGCCGCGCTCAAGGGCTGAGCCGGGCTTTGTGTCAGTGGCTCGCGGTTTCGGATAGTCTGCGGCCTGCACTTTCAACACATTCCAGGCGAGGCGAACGTTGAGCGAAAGACGGGAATTCAGTGGCGGCATGAAGGGCAAGAACCTTCGCTACCTCGACCAGAGCACAAAGCAGCCGTGCGCGCACACGCGCACCGGCTTTGTGCTGCTGGAACATTTTTCCCTGCCAGCCTTCACCCAGGCGCTGGACACCATCGTCACCGCCAATCTGCTGCGCCCCAAGCTGTTCACCTCACGCACTTTCGGCCTGCAGGAGGGTGAAGTGGTGAGCGACCTGGGCCTGGTCATTCGCCCCGACGCGCGGCTGGAAATACCGGCGCTCAAGGAACTCGATCTGCTGGTGATCTGTGGCGGCTATCGCACCGAACTGAAGGCCAGCGATGAGCTGATCAACCTGCTGGTAACGGCCTCCGGACTGGGGATCACCCTGGCCGGGCTATGGAACGGTGCCTGGTTTCTGGGCATGGCGGGGCTGCTCGAAGGCTACCGTTGTGCGATTCACCCCGAACACCGCCCGGCGCTGGCCGAAATCGCCAGGGTCAGTCACGTGACCAGCGAGGCTTTCGTGGTGGACCGCGACCGGCTGACCGCGTCGAGCCCGGCAGGTGCTTTCCACATGGCGCTGGAGTGGATCAAGGGACTGCACGACAAGGCGCTGGTCGAGGGCATCGAGGACATCCTGTCGTTCGAGGAATCGCGCTACCGGCGCATCAAACCCAGCCGCAATCTCTCTGTCAGTGCGCCACTGCGCGAAGTGGTCAACCTGATGGACGCCAACCTCGAAGAGCCGCTGGAGATGGACCAGCTGGCGGTGTACGCCGGCCGTTCGCGGCGGCAGATCGAGCGCCTGTTCAAGGAGCAACTGGGCACCACCCCGCAGCGTTACTACCTCGAACTGCGCATCACTGAAGCGCGGCGGCTGTTGCAACACACCGAGCTGTCTCAGGTGGAGGTGCTGGTCGCTTGCGGGTTCGTATCGCCCAGCCATTTCAGTAAGTGCTACAGCGCCTATTTCGGGTATCGGCCGTCCAGGGAAACCCGTCTGGTGAAATAGGGCCTGCGTCAGCCAGCGGCTTTGCGCCAGAGCTGACCGCTCACTGACAGGCTTTGCCCTCTCGCTGCATCAAGCCAAACAGCGCCGCCGTCTTCACTCCTGCGACGACACCGCCGGCCCGACCCCCAACTCATCGAGCATCCACTTGATGAACACCTCGGCAGCCTCATGCCGGGTCCGTCGCTTTGGATAGACCAGGTAATGACCGATGTACTGGATATCGTGGGTCACGCTGCGCAACGGCGCAACCAGGGTGCCGGTTTCCAGCTCGCGCTGCGCCAGCAGGGTCGACTCCAGGACCACGCCCATGCCGTTCACCGCTGCGGCGATGGCCATGTTGCTACGGTCGAAGCGCAGGGCGTAGTGGTGGGGTGGCATCAGGTGGTTGGCTTCGAACCAGCCTTTCCATTGCAGCATCTGCACATCGCATTGGATCAGCCGGTGCTCGTACAGATCCTGCGGGCTGTGAATGCTGCGAGCCAGTTGCGGGCTGCACAGCGGGGTGAGGTGCTCGACCGCCAGCGGCACCTTTTCGTTGAGGCTTGAGCGGGGCTCGCCGTAGACCACGTCCAGGTCGAAGTCGTCATTCTCGAACTGCGCGTAGTCGGTGCTGGCGGAGAAGCGCAGGTCGATGGCCGGGTACGCCTGGACGAAGCGCGACAACCTGGGCATCAGCCATTGCATGCCGAAGCTGGGCGCGGTGTGCAGGCGCAGCGGCGGTGGCTCATCAGTCCTGGCCAGGGCAAAGCCGCGCTGCATTTCATCCAGTCCGCGTTGCACATGTTCCATCAACAAGCGGCCCTTGGGCGTCAGGTTGACCTCCCGCGTGGTGCGCTCGAACAGCTGGATTTCGATCGCCTCTTCGAGTTTGCGGATCGAATGGCTGACCGCGCTCGAGGAAATCCCCAGCTCTTGCGCCGCCTGGATGAACGAGCCGCTGCGGCCCGCTGCCTCGAAAACCCGCAAGGATGAAAGCGGCACCCGACGCAGTCTCTGGATTGCTGAATTCTGTTCACTCATTGCTGTGAAAATGTCTTTTGTAAGGGGTTATTTGCTGATGTTAGCTTGGGTTCAGGTTGTATGCAGGTGGTTTGATGAATTAAGCACATCAGTCGCCTGCCTGCGCACTCACTGAAAGAGCAGGAACCCATAATGACAATAATTTCCCAAAGTGCCGATGTGGCGCTGGAGCCACTTGCACGTCTGGCCCATCACGCCTGGCGCATCCGCCGTTTTGCCTTGCGCATGGGCGAAGTCCAGGGCCAGGGCTATGTCGGGCAGGCGCTCGGCTGGGCCGATGTGCTGGCCACCGCCTACTGCCACGCCATGAAAGTTCGTCCCCACGACCCGCTGTGGGACGGCCGCGACCGCTTCCTGTTGTCGCACGGTCACTACGCCATCGCGCTGTACGCCGCCTTGATCGAAGCCCGAATCATTCCCGAAAGCGAGCTGCAGACCTACGGTTCCGACGACAGCCGTCTGCCGATGTCGGGCATGGCCAGCTACACGCCCGGCATGGAAATGTCCGGCGGCTCGCTGGGTCAGGGATTGCCGATCGGGGTCGGCATGGCCTTGGCGTTGCGCATGAAAAACAATCCGGCGTGGGTGTTCAACTCCATGTCCGACGGCGAGCTGGATGAGGGCTCGACCTGGGAAGCGGCGATGTCCGCCGCGCACCACAAGCTGGGCAATCTGATCGCGCTGGTCGACCTGAACAAACAACAGGCCGATGGCAACTCCCACGAGATTCTCGACTTCGAACCCCTGGTCGACAAATGGCAGGCCTTCGGCTGGTACGTGCAGCGGGTCGACGGCAACGATTTGGCCGCAGTGCTGGCGGCGTTTGATCAGGCCATGGCCCTGACCGACGCCAAGCCTCGGGTGATCCTGTTCGACACCTTGATGGGCAAGGGCGTCGACTTCCTTGAAACCCGTGAAAAAAACCATTTCATTCGCGTCGAGCCTGACGAGTGGCAAGCAGCGATCAACGTGCTGGATGCCAACTACCACGCCAATTGCGAAAAGGGGACACACTGAAATGGGCACGCCAACCCTACCAAAGCCACGCCTGACCACCTCCGCGATGATCGCCTCCATCGCCAGCGAAGGGCAGCGCACCGAAACCGCACCGTTCGGCCACGCGCTGGTTGCTGCGGCGCAGCGTGACCCGCGCATCGTCGGGATGACCGCCGACCTGTCCAAATACACCGATCTGCACATTTTCGGCCGCGAGTTTCCAGAGCGTCATCTGCAGATGGGCATGGCCGAACAATTGCTCATGGCCGCGGCCGGGGGCATGGCCAAGGAAGGCATGATCCCGTTCGCCACCACCTATGCGGTGTTTGCCACCCGGCGTGCCTACGACTTCATCCATCAGGTGATTGCCGAGGAGAACCTCAACGTCAAGATCTGTGCCGCGCTTCCCGGACTCACCACCGGCTATGGTCCCAGCCACCAGGCCACCGATGATCTGGCGCTGATGCGTGCGGTGCCGGGGCTTACGGTAATCGACCCGTGCGATGCCCTGGATACCGCACAAGCGGTCGCCGCCATGGCCGAGCACAACGGCCCGGTGTACATGCGCCTGTTGCGCGGCAAAGTGCCGATGGTCCTGGACCAGTACGATTACACCTTCGAGCTGGGCAAGGCCAAGCTGCTGCGTGACGGCAAGGATGTGCTGATCATTTCCAGCGGCATCATGACCATGCGCGCGCTGGAAGTGGCCGAGCTGCTGGGCGATGGCAGTGCCGATGTCGCCGTGCTGCATGTGCCGACCATCAAGCCGCTGGACGAGGCCACCATCATCGAGCAATGCCGGCGCAGTGGGCGTCTGGTGGTGGTCGCGGAAAACCACAGCACCGTTGGCGGGCTGGGTGAGGCCGTGGCGCTGACGCTGATGAAAGCGCGGGTCAATCCCGTCTTCCGGCAGATCGCCTTGCCGGACGCGTTTCTCGATGCCGGTGCGCTGCCAACCCTGCACGATCGCTATGGCATTTCCACCGAAACCATGGCGGCCAACATCCGCCTGTGGCTGGCATGAGGACTTCGAACATGAACGTTGCATTCATCGGTCTGGGCGCCATCGGCCTGCCCATGGCACGACAGATCCAACAGGCCGGCCACAGCGTGGTCGGGATTGAGTTGAGCGAGGCGGGGCGTGCCGCAGCCCAGGCACAAGGCATTGAAGCCAGTGCCGACTGGCGCACGGCCATCGACGCCGACGTGGTGGTGGTGATGGTCGCCACCCCTGCGCAGCTGGAGTCGCTGGTGAACCAATGCGACGCGCTCAAACCGGGCCAGCATTGGGTGATCATGAGCACCGTCGGACCGGCTTCGGTGCGCGAACAAGCCCTGCGCCTGCAGGGCAAAGGCGTGCACGTGGTGGACGCGCCGGTAACCGGTGGCGTTGCCCGCGCGCAGACCGGCAGCCTGTTGATTTTCGCCTCCGGCGCGCCATCGGCCATCGACCATGTGCAGCCAGTGTTGGGCAGCATGGGCACCGTCAAAGCCTGCGGCGCCGATGTGGGCGACGGTCAGGCGATCAAGGTGGTCAACCAGCATCTGTGCTCCGTGCATTTGGTTGCCGCAGCCGAAGCATTGAACCTGGCCCGTGCGCTGGGGCTCGATCCTGCGCAGGTCCTGGATCTGGTTCAGCACGGCGCGGGCGGCTCATGGATGCTCTCCGATCGTGGCCCGCGCATGCTGGAAGGCACCGACACGCGCGTCACCAGCATGGTGGATATCTTCGTCAAGGACAGCGGTCTGGTGGCCGCCGCTGCGCAGGATTGCGCTGCTGCCGTGCCATTGCTCGAGGTTGCTCACGCGCGCTTTTGCACGGCGTCCGAGGCCGGGCTTGGTAAACGTGATGACAGCCGCGTCATCGAAACCTGGCAGTAGCGTCCGCGCAGTGGCGCCAGGGTTGCATCGCCTACAAGGCAGGGTTGCGCCTGCCCATTACAACAACAATAAATGAGTCCGGAGTGTGCCATGAGCAGATCCCAAACGGCGTCAAGCCAGCCGCGCGACAAGGCGGCGAAAGTCTCCTTCGCTTCGATGATCGGTTCGGCCGTGGAGAGTTACGACTTCTTCATCTACGGCACGGCCGCCGCTGGCTGGTTCGGCCAGGTTTTCTTTCACACCACAGAGCCGATCATCGGCATTCTCGCGGCATTCGCGACCATGGCCGTGGGTTTTTTCATGCGCCCGCTGGGCGGCTATCTGGCAGGTCACTTCGGTGATCGCCTGGGCCGCAAGACCGTGCTGTTGTGGTCGCTGCTGGCCATGGGCGGTGCCACGGTGCTGATCGGCGCATTGCCCACCTATGAACAGGCAGGCTTGCTGGCGCCGGTGTTGCTGATCCTGCTGCGCATGATCCAGGGTATCGGCTTCGGTGCCGAATGGGGCGGGGCGGTGCTGATGGCCTGCGAACACGCACCGGCGCATCGTCGCGGTTTCTTCGGCGCGGTGCCGCAGATCGGCATCCCGCTGGGCCTGTTGATGGCCAACGGTGCCTTCCTGCTGTCCGGTGCTCTGCTGCAAGGCGAATGGGTGTGGCGCGCGCCGTTTCTGGCCTCGGTACTGATGGTCGCGGTGGGCATGTACATCCGCCTGGGCGTCAGCGAGTCACCGGAGTTCGAGAAGGCCAAGGCCGACAACACCCTGGTCAAGCAGCCGGCGTTGCAAGTGATCCGCAGTGACTGGCGCAAGATCCTGCAGATTGCCGGCTTGCGCCTGGCCGAAACCGGCGGCTACTACATCGCCACCAGCTTCATGCTGTCGTATGTGCTGCTCGCCGGTGTGGCGGCCAAGGAGAACGTGCTGTGGGGCACGATGATCGGTTCGGCGCTGGGGCTGGGCAGCCACCTGATGTACGGCGCGCTGAGTGACCGGATCGGGCGCAAACCGGTGTTTCTGCTCGGATCGCTGTTCACCATCGTGTTCGGCATCCCGATGTTCATGATGATCAACAGCGGTGTGGTGGTGCTGATCGTCGTGGCCGTGGCGATGGCCCTGCTGCTCAGCCACGACCCGATCTTCGCCGTCGAGGCCAGCTGGTTCACCGAGCAATTCCCGGCCAACGTACGTTCTTCGGGGATTTCCCTGGGCTACAACTGCGCCTCGCTGGTGGCCGGCGCCTTGCCGTTCATTGCCACCGCGCTGTTCGCCAAGGTCGGCTGGATGGGGCCGGCGGTGCTGTTCAGTCTGCTGGGTGTGGTGTCGACACTGTGCGCCCTGAAAATGCGCGAGACCGCCCCGGCCGTGGCCAAGCAGCCGACAGCCATCGAGCGCACTGCCGTGGTGGCCAGTCAGGCGCTGTGAACTGCCGCTAGCCGGGCGCCAGCCGTTGCTGCGTTTACATGGCGTCGGCGGTGCATCGAGGCCGGTGGCAGGCGCGATGAAGTTCGGGCAAGGCTGCAAGCGCCTTGCCCGATGCGCGAGGTCTGATCAATTGATGCGCGGGTGCTGCTGCACCAGGTTTTTGCGCTTGGCCTGGAGCTCGGCGATCTCGGCGTCGATGTCTTCGATTTTCTGCTCGATATTGTCGTGGTGCTCCTGCAGCAGTTCCCGCGCTTCCTCGATGTCGGAAGCCGCCGGGGCTGCTCCACGCAGAGGCTGGTTGGCGGTTTCCTTCATGGTGATGCCGGTGATCAGGCCGATCACCGCAATCACCATCAGGTAGTAGGCGGGCATGTACAGGTTGTTGGTGCTCTCTACCAGCCAGGCGAGCAGGGTGGGCGTCAGGCCTGCGATCAGCACCGAGACGTTGAAGGCGCTGGCCAGCGCGCTGTAGCGGATGTGGGTGGGGAACATCGCCGGCAGGGTCGATGCCATCACCCCGATAAAGAAGTTGAGGATCACCGCCAGCAACAGCAAGCCTGCGAAAATCAGCGCGATCTTGCCGCTGTTGATCAGCATGAAGGCCGGGATGGCCAGCAACAGCAGGCCGATGCTGCCGCAGATGATAAACGGCCGGCGGCCGATCTTGTCGCTGATGAAACCGATCAGCGGCTGCACGAACAGCATGCCAACCATGATCGCGATGATGATCAACACCCCGCGATTTTCGCTGTAGTGCAGGTTGTGCGACAGGTAGCTGGGCATGTAGGTGAGCAGCGTGTAATAAGTGACGTTGGTCGCCACCACGATGCCGATGCAGGTGATCAGGCTACGCCAGTGCTTGGTGGCGACTTCCTTGAACGATACTTTCGGGCCGGCCGCCAGGCCTTCGCGATCACCTTGTTCGAGTTTTTCCACGTGCTGCTGGAAGGCCGGCGTCTCTTCGAGTGCGTTACGCAGGTAGAGGCCGAGCATGCCCAGCGGCAGGGCGAGAAAGAACGGCAGGCGCCAGCCCCAGGCCTGGAATTGCTCCTCGCCGATGACCGCAGTGAGCAGCACCACCACCCCTGCGCCCAGTACGAAACCTGCGATCGAGCCGAAATCCAGCCAGCTGCCAAGGAAACCGCGCTTGCGGTCCGGGGCGTATTCGGCGACGAAGATCGAGGCGCCGGTGTACTCGCCGCCCACCGAAAAACCCTGGGCCATCTTGGCCAGCAGCAGCAGGATCGGCGCCCAGATGCCGATCGACGCATAGGAAGGGATCAGGCCGATGGCGGTGGTGCTCAACGACATGATGACGATGGTGGCCGCCAGGACTTTCTGCCTGCCGTACTTGTCGCCCAACGCGCCGAAGAACAGCCCGCCCAGAGGACGAATCAGAAACGGAACCGAGAAGGTGGCCAGCGCTGCGATCATTTGTAGGCTGGGATCGGCACCGGGGAAGAAGACCTTGCCCAGCACATAGGCAACGAAGCCGTATACGCCAAAGTCGAACCATTCCATGGCGTTGCCCAAGGCAGCGGCGGTGATCGCCTTGCGCATTTTCGCGTCGTCAACGATGGTGATGTCTTTCAATCCGATGGGGCTGACGCTCTGCTTACGTGATTTCATTTACCAAATACTCTGTCGCTGATCGGTGTTGCCGCAAGCCGCTGGCTCGGCCGTTGAGAGAGGCCGCGACGGCTACTGGGTCAGGTCGATGCCATTGTTTTAATGGCACCGGCTATGTCGGATCAGATACGAGGAGGGCGCAAATAATTCACCGCGCCTGGCGATTTTTCGTGACTTGACGGCGCAAGCGGCACATGCCGGTGCAGGACCCGGGCGGGTTTATCGCTCATCGTTGAGCAACCCGTCGGGCGCTGCCGCCGTTGCTGCCTGGCCACAGGCGTGCAGCGGGCTCGGTGAGGCTGAGCCCGCGGAAGCGATCGATCAGTAGGTCCAGGTCAGCGAGGCGGTCACATTGCGTGGCGCGCCATAGTTGGCGCTGGTGGCGCTTTCATACAGCGACAACAGGTATTTGCGATCGGTGACGTTGTTCAGGTTCAGCGAAGTGCTCCAGTGCTGGTCGATGTCGTAGCTGGTCATCAGGTCCACCAGCGCATAGGCGTTCTGGCGCACCGCACTGTTGCTGTCGCTCTCGACCGGCCCCTGCCAGCTCAGGCGAGTGCCCACCTTGGCCTGTGGCATGCCCGGCAGGCGGTAGGTGGCAAGGCCGCGAAAGCTGTGGGTCGGCACGTACTTGCGGGCACGGTCGCCGTTGTCGTCGTCGATGCGTACGTAGGTGTAGCCGCCGAGCAGCTCAAGGCCTGACAGCGCTTCACCGGAGGCTTGCAGCTCCACGCCGTGGCTCTTGTAGTCCAGACCGTTGTAGAGGCTCTGGCCACCGTCCAGGCCGACGTACTCGGCAACGTTCTGCTGCTTGGTCTTGAACACTGCGGCGGTCAGGTTCAGGCCGCTGTCCAGGCTGCCCTTGATACCGACTTCGCTGCTGGTGCCTTCTACCGGATCGAGCATCCGGCCGTTGGTACCGACCTTGTATTGCGGGGTGAAGATCTGGGTCCAGCTGCCATAAACGCTCCACTGATCGTTGAGGTCGTAGACCAGGCCGGAGTAAGGGGTGACCTTGCCGTGTTCGCGGGTGTGGTGATCCACGCCGTAGTCTTCGCCCTTGCCATCGGCGCTGAGCATGCGCGCGCCGACCACCCAGTGCAGATCGTCCAGCAGACTGAAACGCGTACCGGCGTAGAGGCTTTTCTGCGTGTCGCTGAAGTTCTGGTTGTTGGTGTCGAAGGTGTAGTCCAGCGGCGGGCGCAGCGTATTGCCGGCCAGGGCGCCGGAGAAGCTGGTGTTGTAGTAGCCGTCGGCGTCGATGTCGTGTTCGTTGGCCTTGTGATGAGCGCGGCCGTAGTTGGCACCCAGGGTCAGCTCGTGGTCGCGGCCGAACAGGCTGAACGGCCCGGAGACTTGCGCCTCACCGATCATCTGGTGGTCGCGACTGGTGATATGGGTCGCATAAGCCGAAGCGTCATCGCCGGAGACGCCGGCGATGTAGAACATGTCCGTGTCCTGGTACTGGGTGATGCCGGTCAGCGACAGCTTGCTGTTCCAGCCGTTGCCGAAGTCGTGCTTGAGCTCGGCGAAGGCACGCTGGGTGTGCATGTTCCAGTAGGTCCACGGCTGGCCGACATTGGAGCTGCGGCTGCTGTAGTGGATCGGGTTGCCGTCGTCGTCCTGCAGCGGCAGGTTGCCCCAGGTACTGCCATTGGAATCGCTGTTGTGCTGGGAGATGCCCACGGTCAGGGTGTCGGCGTCGGTCAGGTCGAAGTCCAACAAGCCGGCGGCCACGTTGACTTCGTGGCTGTAGCGGTCCAGGTAGGAATTGCCCTTGTCGTGGGCATAGATGAAACGCCCGCGCACGTTGCCGCTGTCGGTCAGCGGGCCGGAAACATCGACATCGACCCGACGACTGTCCCAGGAACCGGCACTGATGCCGATCTTTGCCTGTGGGGTGGCGGTGGGGCGCTTGCGCACGAAATTGACCGTCGCCGAGGGGTTGCCGGTGCCGCTCATCAGGCCGTTGGCGCCATGCAGAATGTCGATCTGCTCGTACTCGGCCAGGTCCTGGTCGCCGACCAGCAGGTCGCCGGCGAAGGGCATGCCCATGCCGTCATATTCGAAGGTATTGATGGTGAAGCCGCGCGAGGTGAATTGGGTACGGTCGGTCTCGATCTGCTCCACGGTTACCGAAGGTGCCGCACGCAGGGCCTCCCTGACGCTGTTGAGCTTGAAGTCGTCGATCTGGGCGCGGGTCACGGTGGTGACCGCTTGTGGCGTTTCCTTGTCCGACAGCCCCAGGCGCGTCGTGCTGGTGGCGGTCTTGCCCTGATAGCCCTGGCTCGGCTCATCGGCCTGTGCGGTGCTGCTGCTTTGAATTTGAGTGGAAGGCAAGGTGACTTCGTCAGCTGCGTAGGCGCAAGGCAAAGTGCTGCAAGCGCCGGCAAGCAACAGGCTGGCAGGGAGGCGACGGTTCAAGGGGAGATTTCCTGGGACAGTGAGAGGCCAAAGTTTGAATGCTACTCGTATTGCTAATGAGAAACATACACAGATGGTAACAACTTTTTGACATTTTTTTCACATCCTGAATAAAACGGCTGGTGCGGCGGGCGGCTACGGTAAGGGCTGCTCGATCAGCGCGGCGTGACGCAACACCCACCGAAGGTGGCACCGGTCGGCGGCGGTGGCTGAAAAGCACAAGACTTTTGCCGGGAAAACTTGATAATGGCAGCCAATTTTTTGCTCGTTATTCTGGTGTTCCCGCATGGAAATCAAGGTCAACTTTCTCGACAATCTTCGCCTTGAGGCCAAGTTCGACGACTTCACGGTGGTGGCCGATCAGCCGATCCGCTACAAGGGTGACGGCTCGGCGCCAGGGCCGTTCGATTACTTCCTTGCTTCCTCAGCGTTGTGCGCGGCCTACTTCGTGAAGTTGTACTGCGATACGCGCAGCATCCCCACCGACAACATTCGCCTGTCGCAGAACAACATCGTTGACCCGGAAAACCGCTACAACCAGATCTTCAAGATCCAGGTCGAGTTGCCAGCGGACATCTCTGCCAAGGACCGCCAGGGCATCCTGCGCTCGATCGACCGCTGCACGGTCAAGAAGGTGGTGCAGACCGGGCCTGAGTTCGTCATCGAGGAAGTCGAGAACCTGGATGCCGACGCCCAGGCGTTGTTGATGCCAGCCGCAGGTTCCGGCGCCGGCACCTACATCGCGGGCAAGGACTTGCCGCTGGAGCAGACCATCGCCAACATGTCGGCGATCATGGCCGGCCTGGGCATGAAGATCGAGATCGCCTCGTGGCGCAACATCGTGCCCAATGTCTGGTCGCTGCATATCCGCGACGCTCACTCACCGATGTGCTTCACCAATGGCAAGGGCGCGACCAAGGAAGGTGCACTGGCGTCGGCGCTGGGCGAGTTCATCGAGCGGCTCAACTGCAACTTCTTCTACAACGACCAGTTCTGGGGTCAGGAGATCGCCAACGCCGCCTTTGTCCACTATCCGAACGAGCGCTGGTTCCAGCCCGGCCGCAAGGACGAACTGCCGGCAGAAATCCTCGACGCCTATTGCCTGAAGATCTACAACCGCGATGGCGAACTGCGTGGCTCGCATCTGTATGACACCAACTCCGGCAACATCGAGCGCGGCATCTGCTCGCTGCCCTATGTGCGTCAGTCGGACGGCGAGGTGGTGTACTTCCCCTCCAACCTGATCGAGAACCTGTTTCTGAGCAACGGCATGAGCGCCGGCAACACCCTGGCCGAAGCCCAGGTGCAGTGCCTGTCGGAAATCTTCGAGCGCGCGGTCAAGCGCGAAATCATCGAAGGCGAAATGGCGCTGCCCGATGTGCCGCCGCAGGTGCTGGCAAAATACCCGGCAATCGTGGCGGGCATCCAGGCTCTGGAAGAGCAGGGCTTCCCGGTGCTGGTCAAGGATGCGTCGCTGGGCGGGGAATTCCCGGTCATGTGCGTCACCCTGATGAATCCGCGCACCGGCGGCGTGTTCGCTTCGTTCGGCGCCCACCCCAGCCTGGAAGTGGCGCTGGAGCGCAGCCTGACCGAATTGCTTCAGGGCCGCAGTTTCGAGGGCCTGAACGACCTGCCGCAGCCGACCTTCGAAGGCCACGCGGTGACTGAGCCGAACAACTTCGTCGAACACTTCATCGACTCCAGCGGCGTGGTGTCGTGGCGTTTCTTCAGTGCCAGGTCCGATTACCCGTTCGTCGAGTGGGATTTCTCAGGCCAGGGCGAAGACTCCAATGCCGAGGAAGCCGCAACCCTGTTCGGCATCCTGCAGGACATGGGCAAGCAAGCCTACATGGCCGTGTACGAACACCTGGGCGCACCCGCTTGCCGGATTCTGGTGCCGGACTATTCGGAAATCTATCCGCTGGACGATCTGATCTGGGACAACACCAACAAAGCGCTGTTTTTCCGTGAAGACATCCTCAACCTGCACAGCCTGGACAAGGCCGGCCTCAAAGCCTTGGTCAAGCGTCTGGAAGAAAGCGAGCTTGACGACTACACCGACATCAACACCTTGATCGGCATCGAGTTTGACGACAACACCGCCTGGGGGCAGTTGACCATTCTGGAGTTGAAGCTGCTGATCCATCTGGCGCTGCAGAACTTCGAAGAAGCCAAGGAACTCGTGGAGATGTTCCTGCAGTACAACGACAACACGGTGGAGCGCGGCCTGTTTTACCAGGCGGTGAACGCGGTGCTGGAAATGCAGCTGGATGAAGACCTGGAGCTGGCCGATTACGAAGTCAATTTCCGCCGGATGTTCGGCAATGAGCGGATGGACGCCGCGATTGGCTCGGTGGACGGTAACGTACGCTTCTTCGGCCTGACGCCCACGAGCGTGAACCTCGAAGGCCTCGACCGGCACCTGCGCCTGATCGACAGCTACAAAAAACTGCACACCGCCCGCGCCAGGGTCGCGGGTGTATCCGGCCAGGCGTAGCGTTGTTGCTTGTCGGCAGCGGCGCCTTCGAAATCGCCATTGCCGGCAAGGCCGTGGGTCAGTTGCTTTGCTCGTTCCCACGCTCTGCGTGGGAATGCATCCCTCGACGCTCCGCGTCAGCCGGATGCCCCTGGTGTCAGGATAGCCCC
>NZ_JBJDOA010000016.1:0-13667 GCF_044900785.1 Pseudomonas sp. NPDC087358 | reverse complement strand
TGGGTCAGTTGCTTTGCTCGTTCCCACGCTCTGCGTGGGAATGCATCCCTCGACGCTCCGCGTCAGCCGGATGCCCCTGGTGTCAGGATAGCCCCGCGTCAGCCCGCCACTGGACGCAGAGCGTCCGGATCGGCGTTACCACGCGGAGCGTGGGAACGATCATGAAATCGCCATTGCCGGCAAGGTTGTGGGTCAGTTGCTTTGCTCGTTCCCACGCTCTGCGTGGGAATGCATCCCTCGACGCTCCGCGTCAGCCGGATGCCCCTGGTGTCAGGATAGCCCCGCCTCAGCCCGCCACTGGACGCAGAGCGTCCGGATCGGCGTTACCACGCGGAGCGTGGGAACGATCTTCATGCCACCGAACCCTGTAGGAGCCGGTTGTTTGCTTGTTACCGACCGGACCTGTCGTCAGGCTCGATTGCGCGTCAGGTTGTTCAGGATCGGTTGCCGGAGGTCGGCAGGGCTGGTGCCCAGGCGTTGACGGAAGGTGGTGGCCATGTGGGCTTGGGAGGCGAATCCGCAGGTTTGGGCAATGTCGGCCAGTCTGTCGGTCGAGGTGCGCAATAAGGTCCGGGCGCGGGCCAGGCGGCGGTCGATCAGGTAGCTGTGCGGCGTCTTGCCGGTGGCCTCGGCGAAGGCGCGTATGAAGAAGCCCTCGGACAACCCCAGCAGCCCGGCCATGGACTGAACGCTGAGCGGGCCGTCGAGGCTGGCCTCGATGTATTCGTCGAGCAGGCGCAGGCGCTTGTTGGTCATCGAACCTTGTGCCGGTGCGGCAGGGGCGTCCTCTGCCGTTGCCCGTGCGACCAACGCCAATGCCCAGGCCTCCCAGTCCGCTTCGATCGACGCATTCAACAGCGCCTTGCGCATCTGGTGCGCCAGGCGGATGGCCGGCTGATCGATCAAGTTGTTGAACGGCCGTACCTGCCTGAATTGCGCGCCGTCATTGCGCATCACGCGCAGGTATTCGCCGCCGTGCGCGGACTCGGAGAATACGTCGCAACCTGCAGGCACAAACGCCAGCCCGTTGGGCAGCGCATCGAACGGCTGAACCCGGTCGCTGCCGATTGCATGCAGCCCACGCTGACTGTCAAAGGCAAACCCAAGCCCTGATTGCGCCGCGACATAGCGGGCTTCGTAGGCGCAGGCAGGCAGCAATTCGATGGTCCACGGCCCTCCCTCGGCACGGCGGACCGGGTCGCAAACGGGGGCAGCTTGAACACGCTCGAGATCGCTCATGAGCGCCATAGTACCCAAGCGCTCAGAGAAAAATCAGGTTGGTTTTTTGAAAGCCTGCGGCAGGCGAGGTTGCCTAGACTGCGGCAAACCCCTGGAGACCAGCGCCATGCCCCGTCCGACCCTGGAAGACCTTGAAAACGCGGCACGCCACGTGTATCGAGTGATGCCCGCCACCCCTCAATATGCCTGGCCTCTGCTCGGCGCGCGCCTGGGCTGTACGGTCTGGGTCAAGCATGAAAACCATACCCCGACCGGTGCTTTCAAGATCCGCGGCGGTATTACCTTTTTGCACTGGCTCAAAAGCACACGGCCCGAGATTCAGGGCATCGTCACCGCCACCCGGGGCAATCATGGTCAGAGCCTGGCCATGGCAGCGAGTGCCTTGGGCATGCAGGCGCTGATCGTCGTACCGATCGGCAACTCGGTGGAAAAGAACGCTGCCATGCGCGGCTTCGGCGGCGAGCTGGTCGAGTTTGGCCGGGATTTTGACGAAGCCCGCGAAGAAGCGGCGCGTCTGGCCGCTGCACGAGGTCTGTATCTGGTACCGCCGTATCACCCCGAGCTGGTCAAAGGGGTGGCCAGCTATGCCCTGGAGCTATTCAATGCGGCGCCGGACCTGCACACCGTCTACGTGCCGATCGGCTGTGGATCGGGCATTTGCGGGGTGATTGCCGCCCGCGACGCATTGCGCCTGAACACCCGAGTGGTCGGCGTCGTGTCCACCCAGGCACCGGCGGCGAAGCTGTCGTTCGAGGCCGGGGCGCTGCGCGAGACGGCAACGGCCAACACCTTTGCCGATGGCCTGGCGGTGCGCAAGCCGGTGCCTGAGGCGTTCGACATCTACACCGCCGGCGCGCAGCGAATCGTCGCGGTGAGCGACGAGCAGATCGCCGAGGCGATGCGCGTGTACTACACCGACACCCACAACCTGACCGAGGGCGCAGGCGCGGCGGCACTGGCGGCGCTGATGCAGGAAAGCCACGCCATGCAGGGCAACCGGGTAGGGGTCATCCTGTCCGGTGGCAACGTTGATCAACACGTTTATGCGCAGGTGATTGGCTGAGCCGGCTGACACCCCTGACATTGAACCTAAACCGATTTTCTCCCTCTACTGCACCCCGCGCGGCGAAGGCATCACTCGATGTGTTCAGCTGCCGCGCGGTCATTCAGCATTTGCTGCACGACTCACCAATGAAAGGGACACTTCATGGCCTCAGTCACCTATAGCCAGCCAGCTTCCAGCTTCAATCTCGACGACTGGACCGGCCAGACCCGCACGGCGCTGGGCGCAACCTACCTGCAGGGCACCGCGGACACCTACACGCAGATGTCTGGCAACTTTACCTATGCCGGCAACAGCATCACCGGCGGTACGGTCTTCAGCGTGTTCTGGATCAAGGGCGGGACCACCGTCCTGACCATCGATGGTCTCAAGCTCGATGCCGTTGCTGCCGCCAACGCGACCCCGACCCAACTGGAACAACTGGCGCGCCAGGGCAACGACACGGTCTACGGCTCGCCCTGGAGCGACCGTTTCATCAGTTCGAGCGGCAATGACACCTACAACGCTGATAGCAGCGGCAGCAAGGGCCTGGACAGCATTGTCTACGCCGGCGACAAAAGCAGCATCAGCGTCAGCAGCACCGCCAACGCCAGTGGCAACCTGAAGCTTTACACGGTCAGCACGGCGGGGAAGGTGGACACCCTCAACGGTGTCGAACGCATCGAAATGGGCGATGGTTCGCTGCTTGCCCTGGACGTCAGCGCTGGCGAGAACGCCGGCTGCGCCTACCGCTTGTACCAGGCCGCCTTCGACCGCAAGGCCGATACTGCCGGGCTCAATTACTGGACCAAAGAGCTCGATGCCGGCAAGAGCCTGCTGCAAGTCGCCAACGGCTTTGTCGACAGTGGCGAATTCAAGACTCTCAACCCTGCCAGCGACCAGAACTCGCTGATCAATAATTTCTACCTGCATGTGCTGCATCGCGACGCCGACGCCGGCGGCTTGCAGTACTGGAACGCGCAGATGAGCGCCGGCATGACCGCCAGCGAGGTGTTGGTCTCGTTCTCGGAAAGTCAGGAAAACATCGGCAACGTGGCGGCCGAGCTCAACAACGGTGTCTGGCTGGTATAGGGCCTCGCCGAGGCTGGCGCTGCACAGCGATGCGGCGCCGGCTCTGGCGCTTTTTCAAATCGATGCAAGGTCTTCTATGCTCGGCTGAATACGTATGCAATCATGCCCTCCTGATGCTCTGGAAACCTGTGAGGACAGCACGTGGCAAGCGAGTACGAGACCCTGGGTATGCCGTCCTTTCGCCTGGACGGAAAAGTGGCGCTGATCACCGGTGCCGGTACGGGAATTGGCGCAGGCGTAGCGCTGGCCTTCAGCGCGGCGGGCGCTGATCTGATTCTGCTGGCCAGAACCCAGGGCAACCTGGATCAGGTCGCCGAAGTGATTCGCAGCCGCGGCGCCAGGGTCAGCACCCTGGTCTGCGATGTGACCGACAGCGCCGCGATCCGGGCGCTGATCAGTGATATCCCCAAGCTCGATATTCTGGTGAATAACGCCGGCACCAACTTCCCGGAACCGATGCTTGAGGTGACTGACGAGCATCTGGATACGATGCTCGACCTCAACGTGCGGGCCTGCTTCGTCACGGCCCAGGCGGCGGTGCAGAAGATGCTGAACAACACTGGCGCGGACCCTGGCGTGATTATCAATGTCTCGTCACAGATGGGCCACGTCGGATCGCCGAACCGCACGGTGTATTGCATGACCAAGCACGCGATCGAGGGGCTGAGCAAAGCCATGGCGGTGGAGTTCGCCGAGCGCGGCATCCGCGTCAACACGCTTTGCCCGACCTTTGTCGATACGCCCATGGTGCGCAAGATCGTTGACACCCCGGAGAAGGAAGCCTTTCTGGTGTCGAAAATCCCGATGGGGCATATGGCGAAAATGGAGGATGTCGTCGGTGCGGCCCTCTACCTTGCCGGGCCTTCAGCCAGGATGGTGACCGGGACCTCATTGAAGGTCGACGGTGGCTGGACCGCCCAGTAACTATTGAACCGGCCCTCAGGGCGAGGGCCGGTTGATTGACCGCGTGGGCGCAGTCATCGCCGCTGTCAGCGCGGGTCGGCCTTGCGCCGTTGCGCGCTGAAGGCCATGAGTGCGCGATCACGCCAGCCACGCCGCGATTCCAGATCATCGTGCTTGAGGAACTCGCGACGCTGGCTCTCGATCTGCTTGATCAGCTCGGGGCTCCACTCACGCTCGTGGCTGCGCGAATCGGCGATGCTGCGATACAACGGGCCCAGCCGTTGGGCGTAGTCGGCAACACCGCCCACCGCGTTGAGGTCGATGGTTTCGAACGGTCCCATGAACGACCAGCGCCAGCCCAGGCCGTCGCGCACGGTCTTGTCGATGTCTTCACAGCTGGCCACGCCGTCTTCCACCAATGCCCACGCTTCGCGTAGCAACACGGCCTGCAGGCGATTGAGCACGAAGCCGGCCACCTCTTTGCGCACATGCACCACGCTCTGTCCGACCGCTTCCATCAGCGCCGCCGTGAACTCGACCACCGCGGGGGAAGTTTCAGGCGACGGCACGATTTCCACCACCGGCACCAGATAAGGCGGGTTGACCGGATGGGCAATGATCACCCTGGCGGAAATGCTCAAGCCCGACGCGAACGCGGAGGCGGGGATGCCGGAAGTGGAGCTGCCGATGATCAGGTCCGGGCCTGCCAGCGCATCAAGTTCGAGCATCAGGGCGCGTTTGACGTCGGTGCGCTCCAGAATCGACTCCTGGACATACGCTGCGCCGTCAACGGCCTGGGCCAGGGTCTGGCAAACGGTCAGGCGGGCGAGGATCGATTCGCCAGGCTCGGAAAGTAATCCGTAGGCAGTCAGATCAGCGATCTGCTGCTCGATCAGCGGCAGCGAGGCGCTGGAAATCACCGGGTTCGAGTCGTAGATGCGCACGGTCAGACCCGCCCGGGCAAACACCAGCGCCCAGCCAGCGCCGACCAGTCCCGCTCCCACGATCGCAACGGGCTTGCCCTGGGTCAGAGCGTCAAGTTCAAGCATTGTCAGCCACCTTTTCTTGTTGGTTGTGTGCCACAGCGACGATCGGACATCGCCGTTGTGCTTTCAAAGACCGGGTAAAAATGCATCGCAGAAGAGTTTTGCATACGCATGCATGCGAGTCCATGGGCAGCCTGTCCGGCGCAATATCACCTGGGCAACCGGTCGGATACCCAGCACCGGCAGCCTGCGGTTGCCTGGCCGTGCGTGATATTCTTGCGCGCCAGCTCAGACCCCCGCGGAATTCCGATGAAATTCATCCATCAGCGCGAACACCTCAACGAAGACGACATTGTGGTGATCGAGTGCTCCAGTACCTGCAACATTCGCCTCATGAGCGATGCCAATTTCCGCAGCTTCAAGAATGGCGGCCGCCACACCTACCATGGCGGCGCGTTCGACAAATTCCCGGCGAAAATCGTCGTGCCCAGCACCGGCTTCTGGAACATCACCCTCGATACGGTGACCCAGCGGGCGATCAGCGTCACCCGCAAGCCCAACATCAAGCACTCGATCAAGATCGTCCGCCGTTCCGGGTCAAGGCTGCAATAATCTCCTTTTTTGGTGTCCACGGCAGATAGTCAACGGCCGATGCCCGGCCCGGCGTCGGCCTGGTTTTGCATGGCCTGCTCAAGAAAGTCGATAAACGCACGCACCTTGGTGTTCAACGCCGAACGCTCGCTGACACAGGCGTAGATATCCATGGGCTCGGACTGCGCATGGGCTGCCTGCCGGGCGCTCGGCTCGAATAACGGCAACAGCCGACCGCTGTCGATCCACGGCTGGGCGACGAAGCTTGCCAGGCGTGCGATGCCCCCGCCATTGACGGCGATCTGCGCGAGCATGTCGATGTCGTCGCAGACAAAACCGGGATTGACCCTGGCCTCGAAGCGCTGGCCGTCGCGGACAAAATGCCAGGGCAGAAAACGCCCGTCGGTGGGGTAGCGAAAGACCAGGCAGGCGTGGTGTTTCAGGTCCTCAGGTGTGCTGGGCACGCCCGCGCGTTGCAGATAGTCGGGCGAGGCGCAGAACACAAAGGGCCGTGAGGCGATATGCCGGGTGATCATGTGGTCGTTGAGTTGGGCCTGGATACGGATACTCACGTCGATGCCCTCGAGTCGATGATCGACGCGGCGGTCGGTGCTGATCAATTCGACATCGATGCGCGGGTACGCAGCGCTGAAGCCGGGCATCAGCGGCGCCAGCACATGACGGCCAAAGGCTGCGGTGGTGGCGATGCAAAGCCGCCCCTGCGGCTGCGTGGCGACCGTTGCGGCCTGGGAGGCCAGGTCGATGTCACGGGGAATGTGCCGCACCTTCTCGAAATAGCGCGCGCCGCTTTCGGTCAGCGCCATGCTGCGCGTCGTGCGCGACAGCAGGCGCACCCCCAGATGAGTCTCCAGCCGGCTGATGCTCTGGCTCACCGCAGCAGCGCTCATGCCTTGAGCGCGGGCTGCGGCGGCGATGCTGCCGGTTTCTACCACCCGGATGAAACTGTTGATCAACCTCAGGATATCCATGGCGCCCTGTCGTCCGATTCGTAGGTTCTGCTTAGTAATGCTTCAAGCACGACGACACTACTGCTACGCCCGGCAGCTTGCTAGCCTCGTCGCTGTTTTTTCCATCAAGCCTGCAAGGGATACCCGATGAGCCAACCAGCCAGCAGCTCCAGCACACGATTGCGCTTTCCCAAACACCTGACGCCTTATGTCTTCGCGCTGTACATGGCGACAATCATGGCGTTTTTGATGTGCTTGGTGATTACCCTTGCCGAGTTCGGGATGGATGCCCATTACCTGGAGAAGGTAATGAATGCCTATCGGGTCGCGATGCCTGCCGCGTTCGTCTGTGTACTCATCGTGCGCCCGATCGTTGCCCGTCTGGTGGCCTGGACCGTCCACGGCCATTGAGACAGACCCCCACTCTGACGTGCACCGGCATAGGCGGATTTCAGAATCGAGTGATGACCCGCTGAGCCTACTGCCAGAGTCAGGGTTGCAGCGCGCTGAGTGCTGCCAGGGCGATTTCATCATCATGAGCGGGCAGGCCGGCGCTGGCGCTGCTGGCGGCGAAATAATCACCGTCAAACCCTGCCCTACGTTTCCGACCGAAGGTGTTGCGGGCGCAATCAGGTAGCCAAGCAACGGCACATTGCCATAGGTATAGTGGCGCCATTACTCCAGTGGGCATCGTCCATGAACTCCCTGCGCCCGTTGTGGTTATTGTTGTCCTGCATGTTTGCAGTGGCGCATGCCGAGGCTGCCGAGCAGGCGTTGCGGGTGCTGGCATGGCCCGGCTATGCCGACAGTGATCTGGCGGCCGTCTTCGAGCAGCGCTACAAGGTCAAGGTCGAGATCACCCTGGTAGGCAGCGATGAAGTGCTGCGCAGCAAACTGACGGAAAATCACGGTAGCGACTTCGATGTCATCGCCGCCAACACCGCCGAGATCCACCACTATGTCGACCAGGGACTGCTGCAGCCGCTGCACCCTGAGCGCATCGCCAACACGGCCCGGCAACTGCCGCGTTTTCGCGACTATCCGCGAATTCCCGACATTGTCGTGGACGGCAAGATCTACGCCATTCCCTACGCCTGGTCGGACATGGGACTGATCTATGATCGCAAGCAGTTCAGCCAGCCGCCGGTGTCGATCGACAGCATGTGGGATCCCAGGTTTCAGGGGCGGGTGCTGGCGTTCAACACCGGTAACCATAACTTTTCCCTGGCCAGCCTAGCGTTGGGCGGTGACCCGTTTCGCATAGGCGCCGGGGATTTCGCGCGGGTCACCGACAAGTTGATCGCCCTGCGGCGCAATGTCCTGACGTTCTATGCGTTGCCTGAAGAGGCGGCCGAGCTGTTTCGCACCCACGAGGTGGCGCTGGTCTTCGCCAACTATGGCCGCCAGCAGCTCAAGCAATTGCGCGATGCGGGCGTCGATGTGGGCTACGTAGTGCCGCGCGAAGGCGCGTTGGCCTGGCTCGATTGCTGGGCGATCAGCAGCGCGGCGCGTGACCCGGCGCTGGCCAATATGTGGATCAACTACATGCTCGAACCCCAAGTGAGCCGGGCGTTGACCGAGCGCCAGGACCTCTCCAATACCCTGCAGGAACCCCCCGATGCCAGCGCTTCGGGTCGCTTGATCTGGCTGCGGCCGGTCGAGGACGACCAGCGCCGCGCGGCCTTGTGGCAACGCATCGTGTCCGGTGAACGACCGCCTCTGAGGGAGCTGCAATGAGGTTTGGCATCGCCTTCAAGCTCGGCTGTCTGATGGCTCTGTTCGGCATGTTGCCCACCGCGCTTGCCGGGTATTACATCTACTACAGCAGTCGGGAAATGCTGCTGCACGCCGCCGAACGCGATCTGTTGACTTCGGTCCAGGTGCTGGGGCGCAACCTGCACGCCAGCCTGCGCACCATTTCGCTGGATGCGGCGGTGTTGAGCAACGGACCCCAGGTCCATGAGCTTGGCCAGATCGCCAACCCGGCCAGCCGCGACGCGGTGCAGGACAACCTGGCCCAATCGTTCAGGGCGATGCTGCTGGCGCATCCCGATTACATGCAGATTCGTCTGATCAGCGCGACCGACCACGGCCTGGAGCTGGTCCGGCAAGACCGTGACGGACCCAGTATCGTGCGGGTCGATGGCGCTGATCTGCAGGAGAAGGGGCATTACGCCTACGTCTTCGAGACCCTGCGGCTGGCGCCCGGTGAAGTGCGCATTTCACCGATCGTGATCAATCACGAACAAGGCGCGCACTCAGGCCTGGGCAAACCGACATTGCACGTCTCGACCCCGGTCGCCGATGCCTCCGGCAAGGTCTTCGCGCTGCTGGTGATCAACGTCGATCTCGATCAACTGTTCAGCCAGCTGCAGAGCGATTTGCCCAGGCAATACCAGGTCTATCTGAGTAACCGCTGGGGCGATTTGCTGGTCCATCCCGATCACCGGCGCACGTTCGGTTTCGATCAGGGCCGGCGCTTGTTCCTGCAGGACGAATTCCCCGAGGTCTCGCGCCTGCTGGTCGACAGCGGCCCCAACAGCGTGATCGGCCGCAGTGTCGAGCAAGGTCAGGTCGATCAGCTGGTGGCCGCCTTTGTGCGCCTGTCGCATAACGGCGAGTCCGAGCCTTTTGTGGTGCTCGGGCTTGGCCAACCGCAGAGCCATGTGCTGGCGCAGGCATCACGCGCGGGGACCAACATCGCGCAGATCGCCTTGTTGTTCAGCGTGCTGGCGCTGCTGGCAGCGTTCGTTGCGTCGCGGGCGCTGATACGGCCGCTGCGCAGCATGACCGATGCGGTGGAGCTGTTTTCCCGTGAGCGCAAGATCACCGGCTTACCGCCCCGGGATGACGAACTTGGGGTCCTGGCCCGTCGCTTCCACGCCATGAAACAAGAGATTCTCGGCCAGCTCGACGATTTGACCAGCAGCCGCGCTGCCTTCGAACATCTGGCGCGGCACGATGCGCTGACCGAGCTGCCCAACCGGCGTCTGTGTTTCGAACGCCTGGAGCAGGCGTTGCTTACCGCTCGGGAGAACGGGCAGAAAATGGCCTTGCTGTTCGTCGATCTTGACCATTTCAAAGAGATGAACGACCAGTACGGTCACCGATTTGGCGATCTGGCGCTGCAGGCGGTGGCCAAGCTGCTGACCAATGCCAGTGACGGCGCCGATTGCGTAGCGCGGCTGGGCGGTGACGAATTCGTGATCTTCTTCGACAACGTCAAGGATGCGCAGAAAATCAGCGTGCTGCTGGAAAAACTCCATCAGTGCTTCCAGCTGCCGTTGTTCATTGACGGGCGCAGGGTGCAGATCCACGCCAGCATGGGTGTCAGCCTGTTTCCCCGGGACGGTGACGACATCGGCACACTGATTCAGCACGCTGACCACGCGATGTACGAAGCCAAGAGCGCGGGAAGAAACCGCTATTCGTTCCGGGTGCTCGAAGAGGATTGAGCGCGGATCAGCTCAGGCTGTCGCTGCTGCCAAAGGTGCGAACGCAGGTCCAGACCGCGACCAGCACCGGCAGCGCCAGGCACCACAGCCCGATACCCAGATACAACAGCGCAGCGCCCAGACACCCGGCAGTGAACCCCCCCAGGTTGAGGGCGATCGGTTTGAATCGTTGCCTGATCGCCAGCCGCTGTTGCGCATCGCGCTCACCGATCAGGGTGAACACGTCGATGGCGCCCTGCGTGACGTTGCCGGTCATCAAGGTGGTGGGCGGTGCGCCTTTGAGGTGCTGGCGCGAAATGGCGTTCTGAATGGCCATGGCCGCCACCCCGGTCATGCCGGTCAACAATGCCGTGGCGCTGTCGCCATCGTTGAACGGGCCCAGCCAGATTGCCAGCCCGGCAAACAGCACCAGCAGCAACGTGTGCAGGATCAGCAGCGGACGCAGCGGGGTCAGCCCGCGTCGGTTGATCGAGACGGCCGCCAGATGGCTCAGGCCCACCACCAGCGCAAACAGCGGCAGCGCCAACAGCTTGGCCAGCGCCCCGGAGGTGCCGTGGACGATGCTCACGCCCAGGGTCACGAAGTTGCCGGTGACATGGGCGGTGAACAGCCCCTGCAGCGCGAGAAAACCGATGGTGTCAACGAAGCCGCCGTTGAAACTGAGCGCCGGGGCCATGGAACGATGGATCGATGGCATGGGAATTCCTCGTGGCAAGGGGGCCGAATGTTGATGCATCGCTGCAGTGGGGCCAGATGCAATCAGCGGTTCAGTTCAGGTTGCGCCGAAGCTGACGGGTCATCTTTGAGTCCCTGTTGCGGCTGGCGAACGTAGATCGCCAGCAGCATGGCGCCCAGACTCAGTCCCGCCAGCGCCAGAGAGCCGACATCGATTGCCAGATCCAGGCCCCATGCCGTCGCCGCGCGGCCCAGCAACATCGCCACTACCCCCTGCATCAGGTACGCCACCAGAAACAGCGCCGACAGCGTCCCGGCGCGATGGTGCATCGGCGCATGGGCGTTGATCAGGTTCAGCCCGCCCATGAACAGCAGGCTGTAGCCGACGCCGCTGGCAGCGCTGGACAGCAGGAACACTGGCAGGGCGTGGGTGGCGGTCGCCAGCATCAGCAGCAACAGGCTGATGATCGAGAAACCGGCGCCGGCAATGATCGACAGCCTGGAGTCCAGGCGTTTGGCGACGATGCCGGTCACCCCCACCAGCACCGCGAACAGCGAAATCGCAGCGCCGTTGACCAGCGCATTGCTCGAACCGATCAAGTCGTGGGCAATCTGCGAGCCGAGGGAGAGCATGGTCGCGCCGACCGAGTAGGCACTGAGAACAGCGCTCACCGAGATCAGAAACGTGCGACGCAATGGCTTGTGGATCTGCGGCAGTTTCAGCGACCAGCGCTTCTTGCTCTCAGCCCTGGTGTGGCGTGGCAGGTGCCAGACGCCGGCCAGCGTCGCCAGCAGCACGACCACCAGTACCCAGAAGCTCAGGCGAGTAGGAAAGGGCGCGTACTGAATCAGTCCGCCGCCCAGGATAAGTGCCGCCGCCAGACCCAGGGCCTGTGCTGCGGTGGTGATCGCCCCGGCAAGTTTCGCTTTGCCCGGAGCGCTGAACTCGACCATTGCCGCCGCTGAAGGACCGGCCGAGAGCCCGACGCCAACGCCCATGAACGCGCGTCCCACCAGCAGCCAGGTGACCGTGGGGGCGACGGCGAACAGCAGCACCCCGATCAGCGAAGCGGACAGCCCCAGCAGCATCGCGCTGCGTCGGCCGATGTAGTCGGAGAGATCGCCCAGCGCAATCAGGGTGGCGACGACGAACACCGGAAAGACCGCGAAGATCAAGGTGGTGACGGTCGGGGTCAGTTGCCATTGATGGGCATAGAGCGGGTACATCATGGCCGGGGCGGCGCTGGTCCACAGGGTATGCACGACCACGGCAGCCGCCACCCAGAAACTGCTGTTGCGGCCAAAGGTGCGGGGAGACTGGCTCATGTGATTCGCCTTTTGGGGATCAGTGGTAACGATAAGTCGGGACAAGAGAACAGCCTTGTACCCACGTGCGTTTGTTTGAAGCGCAGCAGAGCCAGATTGCCGGTCGCCGTACTGCCTGTAACAGGACGGCTTGCCGGCGGTAGCGATCTTGAAGACCCCACCACGGGCAAGCCGTGCTGCTTGAGCGGCGTATCAGTTCAGGTGAGTCTTGAGTTCATTGGCGGCCTGGCGCATGGCCGCTTTGACTTCGGCAATGTTGCTCAGCGGGTTGAGCAGGCCGTAGTCATGGACCATGCCGTTGTAGCGCACGGCGGTGACGTCGACGCCGGCTGCATCCAGCTTGCGGGCATAGGCCTCGCCTTCGTCACGCAACACATCCAGGCCAGCGGTCTGAACCAGTGCAGGTGGCAGGCCCTTGAGCTGCTCGGTGGTCGCACGCAGCGGCGATGCATGGATCTCGGCGCGCTGGTTGGCGTCGGTGGTGTAGCTGTCCCAGAACCAGGTCATCATGTTTTTGGTGAGGAAGTGACCCTCGGCATATTGCTGGTAAGAACCGGTGTCGAAGCTGGCGTCGGTCACCGGCCACAGCAGCAACTGGAAGCGCAGTTTGGGCGTGTTCTGTTCCTTGGCCATCAGCGCGACGACCGCAGCCATGTTGCCGCCGACGCTGTTCCCGGCCACCGCCAGACGCGAACCGTCGACATTGATCTGCTTGCCGTGTTCGGCCACCCACTGGGTGGCTGCATAAGCCTGGTTGATCGCCGTCGGGTAGTGCGCTTCCGGCGATGGCGTGTAATCGACATACACCGCCACAGCGCCGGAGCCCACCACCAGATCGCGGATCAGACGGGCATGGGTCGGGTAATCGCCGAGCACCCAGCCGCCACCGTGGAAGAACATGAACACCGGCAACTCACCCTTGACCCCCGCCGGACGCACGATGGTCAACTTGATGTTCTGGTTGTCAGCGCTGATGGTCTTCTCGCTGACCTGAATCCCGGACATGTCGACTTTCACTGAATTCTGCGCACCGGTCAGTACCGCCCGGGCATCCTTGGGACTCATCTGTTCCAGCGGTTTGCCACCCCCGGCGGCCAGGGCGTTGAGGAAGGCTTGGGTCTGATGTTCAGGCACGGCGGTTTCAGCGGCAAATGCGTTACCGATGGACAGGGCAAGCAGGGTAACGGTCAGGGCTTTTTTGATGCGGTTCATGATTGGCTCACTTGAAAACATAAGAGGATGTCGAGGCTGAAAAGGGCATCGGGTCGATGCCCGGATCGCGATGTCAGTTGGCTTTACGCTGCGGCGCGCCGTGGACCATGGTGTAGGCGTAGTCGACGCCCATGCCGTAGGCACCGCTGTGTTCCAGTACCAGTTCCATCACTGCTTC
>NZ_JBJDOA010000015.1:0-142998 GCF_044900785.1 Pseudomonas sp. NPDC087358 | reverse complement strand
GCATCGACAGCCTTGTAGCCAGTCTGTACAGGCTGGTCTACCGACTTACGCCAGATAACGCCTGGAGCAACTTTCTCGACCGCGTCGGTCTCGGTGTTGTTCAGAGGACCTTTACCGTCCACAGGGTTACCCAGTGCATCGACGACGCGGCCCAGCAGTTCCTTACCAACCGGAACCTCCAGGATGCGGCCAGTGCACTTGGCGCTCATGCCTTCGGCAAGAGATGTGTAAGCGCCCAGTACGACTGCACCCACGGAGTCTTGCTCCAGGTTCAGTGCCATACCGTAGACGCCGCCCGGGAACTCGATCATTTCGCCGTACATAGCGTCGGCGAGACCGTGAATCCGCACGATACCGTCAGACACGCTGACGACTGTGCCTTCGTTTCGGGCTTGGGAGGTCACATCGAGCTTGTCGATGCGGCCCTTGATGATTTCACTTATTTCGGAAGGATTGAGTTGCTGCATTGCTCTGCTGCCCCTTCAAACTCAAGATTTCAATGCTTCGGCTAGTTGCGCGAGTTTGCCGCGAACTGAGCCATCGATAACCAGGTCGCCGGCGCGGATGATGACACCACCTATCAGGGCGGCATCCTCCGCAGCGTGCAGGCGCACTTCCCGGCCGAGCCGTGCACTGAGAACCTTGGCGAGTTTGTCTTGCTGTTCTTGGTTCAATGCGAAAGCACTGGTCACATCCACGTCTACCGATTTTTCCTGCTCGGCCTTGTACAGCTCGAACAGTTCGGAGATCTCCGGCAGAAGCTGGAGACGGTCGTTTTCAGCAACGACGTGGATGAAATTCTGTGCCTTGGCATCGAACTTGTCGCCGCACACTTCAATAAAAGTGGCGGCCTTGTCTGCGCTCGTCAGTCGCGGGGCCTTGAGCATGCGCTGCATGGTGTCGTCTTGCGACACCGCAGCAGCCAGGCCGAGCATGGCTGACCAATTGGCCAGCTGCTGGTGCGCCTGTGCATGCTCGAAGGCTGCCTTAGCGTAAGGTCGGGCCAACGTGGTCAGTTCTGCCATGATCGCCCTCGCTTAGATTTCTGCAGCCAGTTTGTTAACCAGCTCCGCGTGCGCGTTTTGATCGATTGTGGCACCCAGGATCTTCTCTGCGCCGTTGACTGCCAGGCTGCCCAGTTGGGCGCGCAGCGCGTCTTTGACGCCGTTCAGTTCCTGCTCGATCTCGGCCTGAGCCTGAGCCTTGATGCGGTCAGCTTCAACGCGAGCCTGTTCACGGGCTTCGTCGACAATCTGAGTACCGCGTTTCTTGGCCTGCTCAATGATTTCAGCTGCCTGAGCCTTAGCTTCGCGCAGTTGCTGACCCGCTTTATCTTGGGCCAGCTCCAGGTCGCGAGCTGCTCGGGTGGCAGCGTCCAGTCCATCCGCGATCTTCTTCTGACGTTCGTGCAAAGCCGCGATGACCGGAGGCCACACGAACTTCATGCAGAACAGCACAAAAATGAAGAACGCAACGGACTGGCCAATCAGGGTTGCATTAATGTTCACGCCAACACCTCGCTCGTTCGTTGTCCATCACACCAATCAACTCGAAAATTCGAGCGATTAGCCAGCGAGTTGACCAACGAAGGGGTTCGCAAAAGTGAAGAACAGAGCGATACCGACACCGATCATGGTTACGGCGTCGAGCAGACCAGCCACGATGAACATTTTGACTTGCAGCATTGGAACCATTTCTGGTTGACGCGCTGCGCCTTCCAGGAACTTACCGCCCAGCAGGCCGAAACCGATTGCGGTACCCAGTGCGCCCAGGCCGATCAGCAGTGCAACAGCGATAGCAGTTAGACCAACTACAGTTTCCATCTTTCCTCCCGACTTTTACGTCGTATTGGTTAGGTTTTTTTAGATTAAAGCGGTAAAGCAAAATCGTTTCTTACATCAAGCCCTTGCGGGCACCCCCTCGCCGAGGCGAGGAGATCATCAGACACGCCAGGCGAGTCTTAATGGTTATCTTCGTGAGCCATCGACAGGTAAACGATGGTCAGCATCATGAAGATGAACGCTTGCAGGGTGATGATCAGGATGTGGAATACAGCCCACGCCCACTGCAGCACCACGCCCAGGCCACTGAGCCAGAGCAGGCCGCTGCCGAACATGACCGCGATCAGGATGAACACCAGTTCACCCGCGTACATGTTGCCGAACAGACGCAGAGCCAGAGAAACCGGTTTGGCGATCAGAGTCACGAATTCAAGCAGGAAATTCACAGGAATCAACAGCGCCTGGACAACAATGTTCTTGCTGCCAAACGGGTGCAGGGTCAGTTCGCCGATGAAGCCGCCGATGCCCTTGACCTTGATGCTGTAGAAAATGATCAGTGCGAAGACCGACAGCGCCATACCGATAGTTGCGTTCGGGTCGGTAGTCGACACTGCGCGGAACGGAATGTGGTGGTCGCCGGAAATCATGATCGCCAACTGAGGAATCCAGTCGACCGGAACCAGGTCGACGGCGTTCATCAGGAACACCCAGACGAAAATGGTCAGCGCCAGCGGTGCAATGACAGCACTGCGACCGTGGAAGCTGTCCTTGACGCTGCCATCGACGAACTCGATCAGGACTTCAACGAAGTTCTGCAGCGCGCCTGGCTGACCGGAAGTGGCCTTTTTGGCGGCCATGCGGAAAATCAGGACGAAAATCAGACCCAGAGCCACCGACCAACCGAGAGTATCGAGGTGGAAAGCCCAAAAGCCCATTTCTTTTGCTTCGGCTGCGGAATGCGCGAAGCCCCAAGTGCCGTCAGGCAAATGACCGAAGGTCAAGTTCTGCAGGTGGTGCTGGATATAGCCCGAAGCTGTTTGCTCTGCCATGGTTGCCTCAAACGCCCTAAGGTCTCGAAAGTCTTGTTCTCATTAGCAGGGGTGCGAACCAGTTGACCAACTGGATCAACATGAACACACCGAAAACCGCCAGCGGCGCCAGCGGCTTCACTCCTGCGAAGGTCAGTGCAAACAGCACTGCCGTAAAAATCAGTTTGCCTGCCTCGCCGGCGTAGAACGACCGAACGATGGCCTGCGCTGCCCTGGCGCCGGAAAACCGGAACGCCTTATGGGCAAAGTACAAATTGGGCAGCCAAGCTATCAGGCCTCCGCAAAGCCCTGAGTATCCAGCTACGACTCCATGCCACTGCCAAAGCGTCAGCGCTGCCAGCAGCAGGACAATCAATTGAGCCAGCAGTACCGGGAAAACAGCCAGACGATGGAATGGCAAGCGGTTTGGCGTGCGTGTCTCCATCACATGGGCTCCTCGTATGCCAGCCGCCAAAATCAATAACTTGGCATAATTTGTGCCGACAAAATGCGCGCAGAGTATAGGGGCGGTTCAGCCCCTATTCAACTGCCGGGTAGTGATTTCCGACTACACGCTACGCATGATTTGTTTCAGCGGATGTGGGCGAGGACGCCCTGCAACTCGTCAAGCGAGTTGTAACGGATCACCAACTGGCCTTTTCCCTTCTGACCATGGCGAATCTGCACCGCAGAGCCCAGCCGCTCGGCCAGACGCTGTTCAAGACGGGTGATATCCGGGTCGGCTTTGACTGGCGCAGCCGGCTCCTGTTTGCCACTGAGCCACTGGCGCACAAGTGCCTCGGTTTGGCGCACGGTCAGACCACGTGCGACAACATGTCGCGCCCCTTCAACCTGTTGTTCTTCAGGCAAGCCTAGCAGAGCACGGGCATGACCCATCTCCAGGTCACCATGGGACAGCATCGTCTTGATCACCTCCGGCAGCGCGATAAGGCGCAACAGGTTGGCGACGCTGACCCGTGACTTACCCACAGCCTCGGCGACCTGCTGCTGAGTCAGCTGGAATTCCTGCTGCAGCCTCTGCAGCGCAATGGCCTCTTCAATCGGATTGAGGTCTTCACGCTGGATGTTTTCGATCAATGCCATGGCGATGGCGGCTTCGTCCGGTACATCGCGCACCATGGCCGGGATGGTTTCCATCCCGGCCTGCTGGCTCGCACGCCAGCGGCGTTCACCGGCGATGATTTCGAAGCGGTTTTCGGCTATCGGGCGCACCACGATCGGCTGCATGACACCCTGCGCCTTGATCGAGTTCGCCAGTTCTTCCAGCGCCTGAGGGTCCATGTCCCGCCGCGGCTGATATTTGCCGCGCTGAATCAGGTCCAGTGCAATGTGTTGCAGCTCGCGTTGATCGGCTTGAACGGCCTGTTCTTCCAACGCGCTGACGGTGGGGCTACTCAGAAGTGCGTCCAGCCCACGTCCGAGTCCTCGTTTCTTGACGGCCATCGGATTTCCTTAAGTGGGCTGGGCAGCAGCGCGAGCGGGCCGACGTTGACGACGAACCATTTCGCCAGCTAGGGCCAGATAGGCCAGGGCACCGCGCGAGGTCTTGTCATAAGCCAGCGCCGGCATGCCGAAGCTTGGAGCCTCGGCCAGGCGGATGTTGCGCGGGATCACGGTGTCGTAAAGCTGATCGCCGAAATGCTCCTTGAGCTGAGCCGATACATCGTTGATCAGGCTCAGACGCGGGTCGTACATGGTACGCAGCAAGCCTTCGATTTTTAGCTGCGGATTGAGCAGTTCGCCAATGCGTTTGATGTTATCCACAAGGTCGCTGAGACCTTCCAGCGCGAAGTACTCGCACTGCATGGGGATAATCACGCCATCGGCGGCGACCAGGGCATTGAGCGTCAACATCGACAAGGACGGCGGACAGTCGATGAGGATGTAATCGTAATTCTCGCGGATCGGTGCCAGCGCGTTACGCAGCCGGGCCTCTTTCATCTGCATTTCCAGCAGAACGACCTCCGCCGCGGTCAGGTCGCGGTTGGCGGGAAGCAACTGATACCCGCCATGCTCGGAGAAATGCATGGCCTGGTTGAGATCGCACTCGCCGATCAGCAGGTCATAAACCGAATGTTCCAGCGCGTGTTTATCCACACCGCTGCCCATGGTGGCGTTGCCCTGTGGATCGAGGTCGATCAACAACACCCGGCGCTTGGTTGCGACCAGCGACGCTGCGAGGTTGATGCAGGTGGTGGTTTTACCCACCCCCCCTTTTTGGTTCGCTATCGCGAATACCTTAGCCATTCTTGCGTGTGTTCCCTGTCATGCCGTGCGGCGCAGTATCAGCAGATGCCGTTGGCCTTGGCAACCGGGTACGGCCAAGGCTTGCGCGCTTTCCAGATGAAACTCTGCCGGCAATGCTACCAGTTCGTCGGCAGGATGCAGACCTTTCATCGCCAGCCAGCGCGTTTGGCTGTCGCCCATATGCCGGGTCCACTGTGTGAAGTCCTCCAGACTGCTGAATGCACGGGAGACAATCCCGGTAAACGGCAGGCTTGGCTGATACGCTTCGGCACGACTGTGGATAACTTCCAGGTTGTCGAGCTTGAGCTCAAGTTTGACCTGGGTCAGGAAGCGGGTTTTCTTGCCGTTGCTGTCCAGCACGGTGACTTTCATGTCAGGGAACAGGATGGCCAGCGGAATGCCGGGCATGCCCCCGCCACTGCCGACATCAAGCCAGCGTTCACCTTCGATGAAGGGCACGACACTGAGACTGTCGAGCAGATGCCGAGACACCATCTCGTCCGGATCGCGCACCGCGGTCAGGTTGTAGGCCTTGTTCCACTTGATCAGCAATGCCAGGTAGCCCAGCAGTTGCTCCTGCTGGGCGTCACTGAGGTCCACCCCCAGTTCTCGCGCGCCATTGGTCAATTCTTCTGCGTGTTGCGGTGTGACCATAGAACTCAAGCGCTTTGCTCCAACTGACGGCCCGCGCCGCGTTTCTTCAAATGAATCATCAACAGGGAAATGGCCGCAGGCGTCACGCCCGGAATCCGCGAGGCTTGACCCAGGGTCTCAGGACGAGTTATCCCCAACTTGCTCTGGATTTCTTTCGACAGCCCGGAAATGCCGGTGTAGTCGATGTCCTCAGGCAGCCGGGTGTTTTCGCTGGCACGTAACCGGGCGATTTCGTCCTGCTGGCGGTCAATGTAGCCCGCGTATTTGGTTTTGATTTCTACCTGCTCGGCGACCTGCGGATCAGGCGAACCGTCGCCAGTCAGGGCAACCAGGCTGGCGTAGTCGATTTCTGGACGACTGAGCAGGTTGAGCAGGTTGTATTCGTGGGTCAACGGCGTGCCGAAATGCGCGGAAACCGCATCGCCCTGTTCGGTACCCGGGCGTATCCAGGTCGACTTCAGGCGCTGCTCTTCCCGTTCGATGCCTTCGCGCTTGGCGCAGAACGCCGCCCAGCGAGCATCGTCGATCAAGCCCAGCTCTCGGCCTTTTTCAGTCAGACGCAGATCGGCATTGTCTTCGCGCAGAATCAGGCGGTACTCGGCGCGGGAGGTGAACATGCGGTAAGGCTCCTGGGTACCCAGGGTGATCAGGTCGTCCACCAGCACGCCGATGTACGCCTCATCCCGACGTGGGCACCAGCTTTCCTTGCCTTGAGCACGCAAGGCAGCATTGGCGCCGGCGAGCAGACCTTGCGCACCAGCCTCCTCGTAGCCGGTGGTGCCGTTGATCTGTCCAGCAAAGAACAGCCCGCCAATGACTTTGGTTTCCAGGCTGTACTTCAGATCCCGCGGATCGAAATAGTCATATTCGATGGCGTAGCCCGGACGCACGATGTGTGCGTTCTCCATGCCGCGGATCGAGCGCACGATCTGCAGCTGCACGTCGAACGGCAGTGAAGTGGAGATACCGTTCGGGTACAGCTCGTGGGTGGTCAGGCCTTCCGGCTCGATGAAGACCTGATGGCTTTCCTTGTCGGCAAAGCGATGAATCTTGTCTTCGATCGATGGGCAGTAACGAGGGCCTACACCTTCGATCTCACCGGCAGCGGAATACATCGGCGAGCGATCGAGATTCGCGGCAATGATTTCGTGGGTGCGGGCGTTGGTGTGGGTAATCCAGCAGCTGACCTGACGCGGGTGCTGCGCCTTGGAGCCCATGAACGACATGACCGGAATCGGTGTATCACCCGGTTGCTCGCTCATCATCGAGAAATCCACAGAACGGCCATCGATGCGTGGCGGCGTACCGGTTTTCAGGCGACCAACGCGCAGCGGCAATTCACGTAATCGACGAGCCAGGGCAATCGAAGGCGGATCACCTGCGCGGCCACCGGAGTAGTTCTGCAAACCGATGTGGATAAGTCCACCGAGGAAGGTGCCGGTGGTCAACACCACCGAATCGGCCATGAAACGCAGGCCCATCTGGGTGACCACGCCGCGTACCTGGTCGTTTTCCACGATCAGGTCGTCACAGGCTTGCTGGAATATCCACAGGTTCGGCTGGTTTTCGATGATTTCGCGAATGGCGGCCTTGTACAGAACACGGTCGGCCTGGGCACGCGTTGCCCGTACGGCTGGGCCTTTGCGGCTGTTCAATACGCGGAACTGAATGCCGCCCAAGTCGGTAGCGGTGGCCATGGCGCCGCCGAGCGCATCGATCTCTTTGACCAGATGGCTCTTGCCAATACCGCCAATGGCCGGGTTGCAGCTCATTTGGCCGAGGGTTTCCACGTTGTGCGTAAGCAGCAGGGTTTTTGCCCCCATGCGTGCAGACGCCAGTGCTGCCTCGGTACCGGCATGACCGCCGCCGATGACGATCACTTCAAAACGGGAAGGGAAATCCACCACGCACCTCGTGCCTGTTAATGGGGGGAATTGGAAATTGGCGGCAAGTATAGGGACTTCGCCCCCCTGAAAGGAACCTTTTGCGCAAAATTTAACCAGCTGTGGATGAATGGCGGTTATAGAAATTAAAAAGAAAGAAATTTATAAAATCTTTGTTTTTATGTTTATGTTTAGAGGCGATGCTTTCTGTGGATAGATCAATACAGGCCACGTTCTACGTGATGTACAGAGATTCAAAAGTCTGTGTTCATGTACCGATGAGGCCCTTGGATAACCGGTTTAAGCCTGTGGATTAAATGCCACTTTGTCCACAGGGCGATTTACGCTCAGCTTTGCGGCCCTGTTATCAACCGAGCTGAAGGCCGCTTATGCACAGGGCTTATCAACGCGTTTTCGCCATGGGATTACAAAATATGGGCGTGCGAGGGCGCTCCGCGTAGAGCGTGGAGGTGGATAACTCGGGGAGAAGGGTGAAGGCCACAAGCAGGTCACCGGGAGCCGGGCCTGCCTGAGGATAAACGAAAGGCTATTTACCGATGCAGAAGCTGGAGAAGATGCGACCCAACAGGTCGTCGGAGCTGAACGCCCCGGTAATTTCACCCAGTGACAGCTGCGCTTGACGAAGGTCTTCGGCCAGCAACTCGCCGGCGCCTGCCAGGGTCAGCTGAGCACGGCCATGCTCCAGCGAAGCACTGGCCCTGTCCAGGGCATCCAGATGACGTCGCCGAGCGCTGAAGCTACTTTCTGATGTCTGTTGATAACCCATGCAGGCTTTAAGGTGCTCGCGCAGCAGCTCCAGCCCCTCGCCACCGGATTTGGCGCTGAGGTTGATAGTCACGTGGCCGTCGGTACTGACCTGAAGGCCAACCGGGTCTGCGCTGAGATCCGCTTTGTTGCGAATCAGCGTGACCATCGAAGGATCCGGGCGTTGTTGAAGAAACTCGGGCCATAGTGCAAAGGGGTCGTGCGCCTCAGGTGCCGTGGCATCGACTACCAGCAGTATGCGATCAGCTTCACCAATGGCCTTGAGCGCTCGTTCAACGCCAATCTTTTCCACATGGTCTTCGGTATCGCGAAGGCCGGCCGTGTCCACAACATGCAGCGGCATGCCGTCGATGTGGATATGTTCGCGAAGCACATCCCGGGTCGTACCTGCCACCTCGGTCACGATCGCGGCCTCGCGGCCGGCGAGAGCGTTGAGCAAACTCGATTTGCCGGCATTCGGACGTCCCGCAATGACCACGGTCATCCCGTCGCGCAACAATGCCCCCTGGTTGGCCTCCTGCAGAACTGTGGATAACTGCACGCGCACCTCATCGAGCATGTGCAGGACATGGCCATCGGCAAGGAAGTCGATTTCCTCCTCGGGAAAATCGATTGCTGCTTCAACATAGATGCGCAGGCTGATCAGTTTTTCGGTGAGATTATCCACACGCCGGGAAAACGCGCCTTGCAAGGAACGCAGAGCATTGCGCGCTGCTTGTGCAGAACTGGCCTCGATGAGGTCGGCAATCGCTTCCGCCTGGGCAAGGTCGAGTTTGTCGTTGAGGAACGCACGCTCGCTGAATTCCCCGGGTCTTGCCAGGCGGCTGCCCAGTTGAACACAGCGTTGAAGCAGCATATCGAGAACCACGGGGCCGCCGTGGCCCTGCAATTCGAGGACATCCTCACCGGTGAAGGAGTTCGGGCCCGGAAAGTACAGTGCGATTCCTTCGTCGATGACCTCGCCCTGCTCATCCTTGAACGGCCCGTAGTGGGCATAACGGGGCTGTGGCTGTTTGCCGATGATTGCCTGTGCTGCGGCGCCGGCCAGTGGCCCGGAGATGCGGACAATCCCGACACCGCCTCGTCCTTGAGCGGTGGCGATGGCTGCGATGGTTTCACGAGGGACGTTCATGGTCCGGCTCCTGAATAAATGACGGATAGCAAAACGCCCCACGAGGGGGCGTTCTGAATTACTTATTCACAGGGTAGATCAAGCAGCCGCTTTCTTGGCCTTGGCCTCGATGCTACGAGTGATATACCACTGCTGAGTGATGGACAGGGTGTTGTTCACAACCCAGTACAGCACCAGACCAGCCGGGAACCACAGGAAGAAGAAGGTGAAGATGATAGGCATCAGCTTCATAACCTTGGCCTGCATCGGATCCGGAGGTGTAGGGTTCAGACGCTGCTGGATAAACATGGTAGCGCCCATGATGATCGGCAGGATGAAGAACGGATCCTTGATCGACAGGTCGGTTATCCACAGCAGCCATGGAGCCTGGCGCATTTCAACGCTTTCAAGCAGTACCCAGTACAGCGACAGGAACACTGGCATTTGTACAAGAATCGGCAAGCATCCACCCAGCGGATTGATCTTTTCCTTCTTGTACAACTCCATCATCGACTGCGAGAGCTTCTGACGGTCGTCGCCGTGCTGCTCTTTGAGCGCCGCCAGACGAGGCGCAACGGCACGCATACGGGCCATCGACTTGTAGCTGGCTGCCGAGAGAGGGAAGAAAAGCCCCTTGATCAGCATGGTCAGGAAGATGATCGACCAGCCCCAGTTACCCACAATGCTGTGGATATGTTGCAGCAACCAGAAGATAGGCTGAGCGATGAACCACAGAATGCCGTAGTCGACAGTCAATTCCAGACCTGGGGACAACTCTTTGAGCACGGCCTGGCTTTTCGGCCCAGCGTACAGCGTGGTCGTGGTTTCTGCTTTGGCGCCCGGTGCGACCGTCAATGCAGGACCGGTGAAACCGATGATGTAGTTGCCGGCGCTGTCTTTACGGGTAGTAACGGTATTGCTGTCAGCCTTGTTCGGGATCCATGCGGTCACGAAATAGTGCTGCAGCCACGCCACCCAGCCACCTTGAACGGTGTCTTTGACCGAGGCTTTGTCGATGTCCTTCATCGAGACCTTTTTGTAAGGCTCGGAAGGGGTCCACATGGCCGCACCCAGATAGGTCGCGGTGCCGGTGGCGGTGGTCGACGATGGATCGGCGCTTGCGTCGCGTTTCAACTGGGCGAACAGGCTGCCGTTCCACGCCTGGGCGCTCTGGTTATCGATCAGATAGGAAACGGTCAGGTCATACAAGCCGCGCTTGAAGCTGAAGCGCTTGATGTAATTCACGCCGGCGTCGCTGAATTTCAGATCAACGACCAGGTCATTCTGACCGTCAGCCAGTTGATAACTTTTCTGCGTGGCTACATAAACCGGCCGACCAGTGGCACGTGCGTCCGGGCCATTGGCGCCGGTCAGACCGCTCTGTGCAAGAAAAGTACGCTCGCCGCCGTTGTCGAACAGCTGGAACGGAATCTCTGGATGGTCCTGACGACGTGGATAAAGCGGCAGTCGCAGCTGCACGACGTCACCACCTACCGGGTCGATTTCCAGATTCAGGACATCAGTCTTCACCTGAATCAGGTCTTTGCTGGCAACTACCGGTGTCTCGGCAGGTGCAGCAACTTCACCGTTGGCGCTTGGAACGTCTGCATTGGCAGCAGTGGAACCTTGCGGCGTGTCAGGAAGCGCGGATGTATTGGTGTTGGCGGCAACATTCTGAGTCGGCAAGGCAGCCTGACCATAGTCCTGGTTCCATTTCAGGACACCGACATAGGTCACGATTGCCAGGGCGACGATCAGGATCGTGCGTTTAATATCCATGATTACTCGGCCATCGAAGAGGAACGGGAGGTAGGAGCTGGTGGAACCGGGTCGAAACCACCGGGATTCCACGGATGACAGCGACCTAAACGACGTAAGGTCAGCCAGCCGCCGCGTACCAGGCCATGGTGTTCAATGGCTTCGTACGCGTAGCAGGAGCAACTGGGGTAGAAACGACAATGACTGGCCATCAGGGGACTAATGGCATAGCGGTAAAACTGGATCGAAACGAGTGCCAGTTTACGCATCAGGACTGTCTACCCCCGCAGTTTCGGTTTTGACTTCCGGAGTTGGCCGGCTACGCGCCAGACGTTTCCAGAGCTTGCCGAAATGCTGAATCAATTCGGGGTTTTCAATGTCACCCAAGCCTTTGCGCGCGACAACAACGATGTCCCAACCAATCAAGTTGTCTTGGTGGAGACGAAACGATTCGCGCATCAGGCGTTTCAAGCGGTTGCGCTCGACGGAGAGCTTTACGCTCTTTTTACCGATCACCAAACCCAAGCGGCCGTGATCCAGGTCGTTATTGCGCACAAGGAGCAGGAGATTTTTACCCGGAACCTTGCCGGTGGGGGAGTCAAAGACTGCCTTGAAATGCCGGGGTGTCAGCAAACGCTTTTCCCGACTGAAGTCCTGACTCACCACCTGTGCCGATTAATCAAACTGCCAGACGCTTACGGCCTTTGGCACGACGACGCGAAAGAACTGCACGGCCGTTTTTGGTGGCCATACGAGCACGGAAACCGTGGGTGCGGGCGCGCTTGATAGTGCTGGGTTGGAAAGTACGTTTCATGGCGTGTTACCTGGTTCGTCCACAACGGGCCGGAATGGCCCCCGTTTTAAGAGACCGGGGATTCTAGAGAAAGCAGGCCCGCAGGTCAATTTCCAACCAACGTTTCCTTCATTTACTTCTCATGCGGGTATTTGCGTCGGGCAAGCGCGCTTTCCCACGTCACCCAACCCTTAGACATAAAAATAAAGAAGGAAAGTATTTAAAGCTTTTCTGTAAAGCTTATAGAAGCTATAGAGGCGCTTATCTGTGGATAACTGCTTACAGCCCACGTAAACCGCTTTGTACAGAGAATCACAAGTCTGTCCACAAGCGGTGCTGACCCTGTGCTGCGACCTCGGAAAAGCTGTGTATGGAACCGTAGTTTATCCACAGGGTATTTATCCACAGAGCTTGACCCCGACTTATGCAACGAGGCCAGCTGCGGTTATCCACAGGGCTTATGCACATGCCATTTGTCGGCATTTATTCCCATAAGATCTTGATTTTGAGGTGTTGGTTACCCACCTACATGTGGATAAGTCGGACAGGGGTGGTTACAATGGGCGCTTGTTTTCGCCTCACCGGCTTTTGAAACGTAGGGGATATCCGTGTCAGTGGAACTTTGGCAGCAGTGCGTTGAGCTTTTGCGCGATGAGCTGCCTGCCCAGCAATTCAACACCTGGATCCGTCCGCTGCAGGTCGAAGCCGAGGGCGACGAGTTGCGTGTCTATGCGCCCAACCGATTCGTGCTCGACTGGGTCAACGAAAAGTACCTTGGCCGTTTGCTTGAGTTGTTGGGCGAACACGGTCAGGGCATCGCGCCTGCCCTCTCCTTATTAATAGGCAGCAAACGCAGTTCTGCACCGCGTGCTGCTCCTAATGCTCCTCTGGCAGCGGCGGCCGCAGCTTCGCAGGCCGCCCAGAGTGGCGCTGGAAACGGCGCTGCTGCACCCGCAGCCGTGGCCCAGGCTGTTTCGGCGCCGTCGCCTGTCTTGCAGAATTCCCTGAATGTCGATGATGAGCCGTCAAGGGCGAGCTTCGACCCCATGGCCGGTGCGAGTTCTCAGCAGGCCCCGGCGCGAGCCGAACAACGCAACGTGCAGGTAGAAGGTGCGCTCAAGCACACCAGTTATCTGAACCGCACGTTCACCTTTGAAAACTTCGTCGAAGGTAAGTCCAACCAGCTCGCGCGAGCTGCAGCATGGCAGGTGGCGGACAATCCCAAGCATGGCTATAACCCATTGTTCCTGTATGGCGGTGTGGGCTTGGGTAAGACTCACTTGATGCATGCTGTGGGTAACCACCTGCTGAAGAAAAATCCTAATGCGAAGGTGGTGTATCTGCATTCGGAGCGTTTCGTGGCAGACATGGTCAAGGCACTGCAACTGAACGCCATCAACGAGTTCAAACGCTTTTACCGCTCGGTCGATGCGCTGCTGATCGACGATATCCAGTTCTTCGCTCGCAAGGAGCGTTCGCAGGAAGAGTTCTTTCATACCTTCAACGCGTTGTTGGAGGGTGGCCAGCAAGTCATTCTGACCAGCGACCGTTATCCCAAGGAAATCGAAGGCCTTGAAGAACGTCTCAAATCGCGTTTCGGATGGGGTCTGACAGTCGCCGTCGAGCCGCCTGAGCTTGAGACCCGAGTGGCGATTCTGATGAAGAAAGCGGATCAGGCGAAAGTCGAGTTGCCGCATGACGCCGCGTTCTTCATCGCCCAGCGTATCCGCTCCAACGTGCGTGAGCTTGAGGGCGCGCTCAAGCGTGTCATCGCTCATTCGCACTTCATGGGCCGCGACATCACCATCGAGCTGATTCGTGAATCACTCAAGGATCTGCTCGCGCTGCAGGACAAACTGGTCAGTGTGGATAACATTCAGCGTACCGTTGCTGAGTATTACAAGATCAAGATATCCGACCTATTGTCGAAACGTCGCTCCAGGTCGGTTGCACGGCCGCGGCAGGTGGCTATGGCGTTGTCCAAGGAGCTGACCAACCACAGTCTGCCGGAAATCGGCGATGTGTTTGGCGGCCGCGACCACACCACTGTTTTGCACGCCTGCCGCAAGATCAACGAACTTAAAGAATCCGATGCGGATATCCGCGAGGACTACAAGAACCTGCTGCGTACTCTGACTACGTAATGCCGACGCAGCTTATCAAGGCAAGGGACTAGACCATGCACTTCACCATTCAACGCGAAGCCCTGTTGAAACCCCTGCAACTGGTCGCAGGCGTTGTCGAACGCCGCCAGACCTTGCCGGTTCTGTCCAACGTATTGTTGGTCGTCGAAGGTCAGCAACTGTCCTTGACCGGTACCGACCTTGAGGTCGAACTGGTTGGGCGCGTGCAGCTGGAAGAACCTGCCGAACCTGGCGAGATCACGGTTCCGGCGCGCAAGCTGATGGATATCTGCAAAAGCCTGCCTAACGTCGCGCTGATCGATATCAAGCTGGACGAGCAGAAGCTGGTGGTCAAGGCCGGTCGAAGCCGCTTCACGCTGTCGACACTGCCGGCTAACGACTTCCCGACGGTTGAGGAAGGTCCAGGGTCTTTGACGTTCAACCTTGTTCAGAGCAAATTGCGTCGCTTGATCGAGCGCACCAGTTTCGCGATGGCACAACAAGACGTCCGCTATTACCTCAACGGTATGTTGATAGAAGTGCAGTCCGGCATCCTGCGCGCTGTCGCCACCGATGGCCACCGTCTGGCGATGTGCTCGATGACAGCAGAAATCGAGCAGGCTGACCGTCACCAGGTGATCGTTCCACGCAAAGGTATTCTTGAGCTCGCACGACTGCTTACGGAACAGGACGGTCTGGTCAGTATCGTTCTGGGTCAGCATCACATCCGTGCTACCACTGGCGAGTTCACCTTCACCTCGAAACTGGTAGACGGAAAATTCCCCGATTACGAACGCGTTCTGCCCAAGGGTGGAGACAAACTTGTAGTGGGCGACCGCCAGGCTCTGCGTGAAGCCTTCAGCCGAACGGCCATTCTGTCGAACGAAAAATATCGTGGCATCCGTCTGCAGCTGGCCAGCGGTCAGCTGAAAATCCAGGCAAACAACCCTGAACAGGAAGAAGCAGAGGAAGAGATCAGCGTCGATTACAACGGCAGCTCGCTGGAAATCGGATTCAACGTGAGCTATCTGCTTGATGTTCTGGGGGTGATGACAACCGAGCAGGTTCGCCTGATCCTCTCGGACTCCAATAGCAGCGCGCTGCTCCAGGAATCGGGTAACGACGACTCGGCTTATGTTGTCATGCCGATGCGCCTGTGATCAGCAGTCTGTAGATGTCTCTTAGCCGCGTCTCGGTCACCGGGGTGCGCAATCTGCACCCGGTGACCTTCTCCCCCTCTCCTCGCATCAATATCCTCTACGGCGCCAATGGCAGTGGCAAAACCAGTGTCTTGGAAGCGATTCATCTGTTGGGGCTCGCCCGCTCGTTTCGTAGCGCCCGTTTGCAGCCAGTCATTCAATATGACCAACCCGCCTGCACCGTATTTGGCCAAGTTGAGCTAGCCGAGGGCGGACACAGCAGTCTTGGGATATCTCGTGATCGCCAGGGTGAGTTTCAGATTCGCATCGATGGTCAAAACGCGAAAAGCGCCGCCCAATTGGCCGAGACGTTGCCGCTGCAGTTGATCAACCCCGACAGTTTCCGCTTGCTCGAGGGCGCGCCCAAGATACGCAGGCAGTTTCTGGATTGGGGAGTGTTCCACGTGGAACCACGCTTCATGGCCACTTGGCAGCGCCTGCAGAAGGCCCTGCGGCAGCGGAACTCGTGGCTACGGCATGGTACACTTGACGGCGCTTCACAGGCGGCCTGGGACAGGGAACTGTGCCTCGCCAGCGACGAAATCGACGCGTTTCGTCGGGCTTATATCTCGGCCTTGAAACCTGTCTTCGAGCAAACCTTGAGCGAACTTGTTCAGCTTGATGGCTTGACCCTGAGTTACTACCGCGGTTGGGACAAAGAAAAAGACCTTAGCACCGTGCTCGCGTCTTCTCTCTACCGTGATCAGCAGATCGGGCACACCCAGGCTGGGCCGCAAAGAGCAGACCTGCGGCTACGACTCGGTGGTCATAATGCAGCAGATATCCTGTCACGTGGACAGCAGAAGCTGGTGGTCTGCGCACTGCGTATCGCTCAAGGGCACTTGGTAAGCCAAGCTCGCCGCGGCCAATGTATTTATCTAGTCGACGACCTCCCATCGGAGCTCGACGAACACCACCGCAGCGCACTATGTCGCTTGCTGGAAGAATTACACTGCCAGGTATTTATCACCTGTGTAGATCATGAATTGTTGAGGGAAGGCTGGCAGACGGAAACGCCAGTTGCCTTGTTCCACGTGGAACACGGCAGTATCACCCAGACCCACGACCATCGGGAGTGAATGCATGAGCGAAAATCAAACGTACGACTCGTCCAGCATCAAGGTGCTTAAAGGACTTGATGCCGTACGCAAGCGTCCCGGTATGTACATCGGCGACACGGACGATGGCAGCGGTCTTCACCACATGGTGTTTGAGGTGGTGGATAACTCTATCGACGAAGCTTTGGCTGGCCATTGCGACGATATCAGCATCATCATCCATCCAGACGAATCCATCACCGTACGCGACAACGGTCGCGGTATTCCGGTGGACGTGCATAAAGAAGAAGGCGTTTCCGCAGCTGAGGTCATCATGACCGTTCTGCACGCCGGCGGTAAGTTTGATGACAACTCCTACAAAGTATCCGGCGGTTTGCACGGTGTAGGTGTTTCGGTGGTGAACGCCCTTTCTGCAGAACTGAATCTGACCGTTCGCCGCAGCGGTAAAATCTGGGAGCAGACCTACGTTCATGGCGTTCCTCAGGAACCGATGCGCATCGTTGGCGAAAGCGACTCCACCGGTACCGAGATTCACTTCAAACCTTCGGATGAAACCTTCAAGAATATTCACTTCAGCTGGGATATTCTGGCCAAGCGGATTCGCGAACTTTCATTCCTTAACTCTGGCGTCGGCATCGTCCTCAAAGACGAGCGCAGCGGTAAGGAAGAGCTGTTCAAATACGAAGGCGGCTTGCGCGCATTCGTTGAATACCTGAACACCAACAAGACTCCGGTGAACCAGGTTTTCCACTTCAACGTCCAGCGTGATGACGGCATCGGTGTCGAAATCGCCCTGCAGTGGAACGACAGCTTCAACGAGAACCTGTTGTGCTTCACCAACAACATTCCTCAGCGCGATGGTGGTACCCACCTCGTAGGCTTCCGCTCTGCCCTGACACGTAACTTGAACACCTACATCGAGCAGGAAGGCCTGGCCAAGAAGCACAAGGTTGCCACCACCGGTGACGATGCGCGTGAAGGCCTGACTGCCATCATTTCGGTAAAGGTACCAGACCCCAAGTTCAGCTCGCAGACCAAAGACAAGCTTGTTTCGTCAGAGGTTAAAACTGCGGTCGAACAGGAGATGGGTAAGTACTTCTCCGACTTCCTTTTGGAAAACCCGAACGAAGCCAAAGCGGTTGTCGGCAAGATGATCGATGCTGCGCGTGCTCGCGAAGCAGCGCGTAAAGCCCGTGAAATGACTCGCCGCAAAGGTGCGCTGGATATTGCCGGCCTGCCGGGCAAACTGGCTGACTGCCAGGAAAAAGACCCTGCCCTGTCCGAGCTGTATCTGGTCGAAGGCGACTCTGCTGGCGGTTCTGCCAAGCAGGGACGCAACCGTAAGACCCAAGCCATCCTGCCACTCAAAGGCAAGATCCTCAACGTCGAGAAAGCTCGCTTCGACAAGATGATCTCGTCCCAGGAAGTCGGTACGTTGATCACTGCGTTGGGCTGCGGTATTGGCCGCGACGAGTACAACATCGAGAAGCTGCGCTACCACAACATCATCATCATGACCGATGCTGACGTTGACGGTTCGCACATCCGTACCTTGCTGCTGACGTTCTTCTTCCGTCAATTGCCGGAGCTGGTGGAGCGCGGCTACATCTACATTGCCCAGCCGCCGTTGTACAAGGTCAAGAAAGGCAAGCAAGAGCAGTACATCAAAGACGACGACGCCATGGAAGAATACATGACGCAGTCGGCCCTCGAAGATGCCAGCTTGCACCTGAACGAATCTGCACCCGGCATTTCCGGCCCTGCGCTGGAGAAGCTGGTTAACGATTTCCGTATGGTCATGAAGACGCTCAAGCGTCTGTCACGTCTGTACCCTCAGGAACTGACCGAGCACTTCGTTTACCTGCCACCTGTTGCGATGGATCAACTGTCGGATCATGCGGCTATGCAGGATTGGCTGGCCAAGTTCGACGAGCGTCTGCGTGTTGGCGAAAAATCCGGGTTGGTCTACAAGGCCAGCCTGCGTGAAGACCGCGAGCGCAATGTCTGGTTGCCAGAAGTCGAATTGATCTCCCATGGCCTTTCCAACTACATCACGTTCAACCGCGATTTCTTCGGCAGTAACGATTACAAGACCGTTACCGCATTGGGTGCACAGATCAGTACCCTGCTTGAAGAAGGCGCTTACGTACAACGTGGCGAGCGCAAAAAGCCTGTTACCGAGTTCAAGGAAGCGCTCGCTTGGCTGATGGCCGAAAGCACCAAGCGCCATACCATCCAGCGATACAAAGGTCTGGGTGAAATGAACCCGGATCAGCTGTGGGAAACCACCATGGACCCGAGCGTGCGCCGCATGCTGAAGGTCACCATCGAAGACGCGATCGGTGCCGATCAGATCTTCAACACGCTGATGGGTGATGCTGTAGAGCCGCGTCGTGACTTCATTGAAGCCAACGCACTTGCGGTCTCCAACCTGGACTTCTAACAGTCTGGCTGTGTGGTAGCTACCTACCTCAAGCGGACGGTTACAGTTCTGCAATAAAAAACCCGGCCATGGTGCCGGGTTTTTTATTACCGCAAATGGGTACAGCCAGATTCAGCTGAGGAGGTGTTCAAAGACACCAGCGGCTGAGTGGCGAAGGCTGACCGATCAGCTCCCCTTGGACCGTGGTAAACAGATCAATCATGCGCTGCTCGACGGTGTGATGCTCGGTCAGTGTTGCCTGCCCCTGCCGTGCGATGGCTTGTCGCTCATCGTCATGCTCCAGGTAATAGCGGCAGATCTCGAGGAGATCCTGAGTGTCCCGAAAAATCACCAGGTCCTTGCCATCGGTAAACAGCCTGTGCAGGTCAGGCTTGTCGTTGGTGAGCAGGAACCCGCCGCAGCCCAACACGTCGAACACGCGCATCGGCAGTCCTTCTTCGACAAAAGAGCGGGTGAGGTTGAGATTGATTTTGGACTGGCGGAAGATTTCAGGCATCAGGGTAAAGTGATCGGCCTCCCCTCGGTAACCGGTTATGTGGTCTCGCCACTCCGCATTCCCATAAACACTCACCGCAAAGTGCTCCTCAAGCAGACGCACAAAAGCGATACGTTCCTGCCAGGAATGCTCCCTGCCCAGAATGTAAGCCAGTTTGTCCGCGGTGGTCAGATGAAGATCGCCCGCTAACGGATAACCTGATTCCTCGATGATGGTCTGGATCAGCTGAGCATCAATCTGCTCCGGCAGTTGAGCAAATCCGCCAGGGTGATCCAGCGAGTCGATCAGGTGGCTGCACTGCGTACGGCCGACCTCTCCCAGCTTCGGCAGTATTAACGTTCGATATTCGGTCCTGGTCAGGTTGGCAACGAAGCTGATATCGGTCGGCGGCAAGGCGTCGCCCGCCAGTAATCGCACAGGGTTGATACGGTCCACATTTGCGGCGACTGGCAAGTGGTAGACCTGTCGGATGCCGCTGTTTCTCAACTTCAGAGCGACGGCAGCATCGTAGATGAAGGTGTAGCTGTGAGGATTATCGATGGCTTTGTCATAGATCGGATAACAAGGGGTATCGATCACCCATGAGAGATAAGGCACTTTTAGCAGTTCGCAAACTTCTGAAATGTACCTGTTGAAATTGATGGTGAAAACGTAATCCGGCCGAGTTGTCATCAAACCCATCACGTTGCTTTCGTTCAGGGGCAGATAGGTAACCGAGAAACCCAGACGTTGCAGAGCGTCGGCGCAATCTCGGGAGACAACGGGGTGCTCAAATACCACAACGGTAGCGGCGCTTGGGTTCGGCTGGGGATGTTCGAGGTTCACACTATGCTCTCCGTCAGTAACCATGCGCTCGATGACGAAGCCTAACATCTTAGAGCCCAGCGCCTCAGTGCTCGCCGCTGGAATGTTCCACGTGGAACACCGGCATTCTCAGGCGATCCACGCTGCGGCTTTTTCTGTAGGTGGGCAATTGCAAAGTAACAGCCCCAACCCGTGATGATAGAGCGCTGTAAACCACGATGGACAATTTGGGTGTTCATGTACCTAACATGAGAACCAGGCGCAATCGGCAGATGGCTGTTTAAGATACGTTTTGGCCGAGCGGTGTCTCAAGGATCTTACGGTCGCGGGTCTCGCTGTCTCATGGGTGTTATGGGGAAGCGGACCGTTTGTCGATAGAATCGCACAAGCGAGAATCCTCAAGCATACTCGGACCGTCGAGCGATGCCGAAAGCCGCAGATCCGTTTGTGCTTTCGCAACCAATGGTCGCCGACGTAGTACCCCCGGATGCGACGTTAGTTCGTGACGGTTAAGAAGTCATCGGTTGTCCACGCGCCCCCGCATTGCGCTTGGTTGATGTGAATCTCCCCTTTTTGGTTTGCCGCTCCCGAGACATCTCGGTGCGGTAGCTATAACCGAAATTTGGTTCCTGCCTGTTGTACCCCTGCTGCCAGCCAACCTGGTCTGCAGTCCGCCGCTTGCCCACGTCATCTCACGGCAATGCCTGGCGAACAATCCCTGTGGTTTCTCTTGCCTCTACCGGTATCGGTCCGGACGGGCTACGGCTTTGTCTTGCCCTTTTTCATGCCCATTTTTCGGCCCTGCTGCGTGAAAGGATTGGTGAATGATCAATCGGAAAAACTTCCTGACGTTGCTCGTAGTCGTCCCCCTCCCCTTGGCCGCAATGGAAGGCAAACCCCAGAGCGTGGAAATCGGCGGCTTCGACTTCACGCCCACGCTGAAAGTCGGGGAAATGTACGACGATAACTTTCGCACCCTGCCCAACCACGAGCAGTCCTCCTGGATAACATCGGTACGCCCGACTTTTCTGCTGCAAACACAAACGCGGACCAGTGGATATCAGCTCGAATATGCGGTGGACAGCCGCACCTATCAGGATCACAACGACGCCAATCACATCGACCAGACGCTCAAGGCCAGAAGCGTCCTGGAGTTTGATGTTCGTAATCGGCTCAACTGGGAACTGGGCTACCGCCGCGCCGAGGACACGGTGCAGACCGCCGAGCCACGCGAAAACGATAAGTACACATTGAAGAACGCCCGGATCGGTTACACCTACGGCGCGCTCAGTGCGATGAATCAGATTGATGTATCGGCTGAATATCAGGAGTTGCGTTACCGCAACAGCGGCTCGCTCAACGAGGATAAGGAGCACGACACCACCAGTTACGTCGCTACCTGGTTCCATCGTCTCGGTGGGCGAACCCGTGCGCTGGTCGAGCTGCGCCATAGCGATTTCGACTATCTGCTCAGCAACAGTCCGCGCAACAGCACCGGCGATGCCGCTTTGGTGGGGCTGACGCGCGACCTCAGTGCCAAGCTCAGCGGCAGCGTGCGGGTGGGCTATGAACGAAAGAATTTCAGCGACAGCGGCGTCAACGATTACAGCAGCCCGACCTGGGAAGCCAAAGTCGACTGGAAGCCACGGACCTACTCGACGTTTTCGATCAACGCACGCAAGTCATTCGAGGAAGGCGACGATGGCGCCAACACCGTTCACGACACCAGCACCCGCCTCGGATGGCGCCACACCTGGACGCCATGGATCGCCACTGACATGCACTATCGCTACGCCGACCTCCAATACCTGGGTGTTGGTGGGCGTGATGACAAGCTCAATACCTACGGTGCTTCGGTCATCTATTCCGCGACGCGCTGGGCTGAGGTCTCGCTGGGTTACCAACGCTGGAAAAACGACTCCGATCTCAGCGATCAGACCTACACCCGCAACGTTTACATGCTGACCGTTGCGCTCACGCTTTGAATTGGGCGAGCGCGCAGGGTCGTGGTGGGAATGTCAGGCAGCGATGGTCTTTCGGGACCTGTTCGAATCTGCAAAGGAGGTAGTTCCATGTTTACTCGTCAAATCCTGATGGCCGCCGTGCTTTGGATCTGCGGCGCCCCGGCGTTCGCAGCGGCGCAGTATCAGCTCAGCTCGGGCGATGTGATCAACATCAATGTCTTCGGCGAATCGGACCTTAGCTTCAAGGAAATCCGCCTCACGGATGCCGGCACGTTTTCTTACCCGTTCATTGGTGAAATCAACGCCAAGGGCCTGACTTCAACAGCGGTGGAGAAGCTGATCACCACCAAGCTCAAGGATGGTTATCTGGTCGATCCGCGGGTGTCTGTCAGCGTGCTCACTTATCGACAGTTCTACATCAGTGGCGAGGTCAAGTTGCCTGGCGGTTATCCATTCCAGCCCGGGCTGACCCTGGACCGTGCGATTGCGGTGGCCGGCGGCCTCACGGAGAGAGCGTCGGACAAACGCATCAGCATCGTTCGCGGCGCCGACCCGACGCGCAGCATCGACAAGGCGTCGCTGAACACGCTGGTTGAACCAGGTGACACCATCAACATCGATCAGGGGTTCTTTTGATCATGGGTCAGATAAGCATCAGCAGACGGAACGAGATCGGGCGGCACTCGGCAGGCTTGCTTGAGGACGATCGGGATTTCATCGATTCGAGGAAGATCCGACAAACACTTTGGGCCAGCAAGTGGGCCATTTTGACCATCACCCTTGTTGCGGTGCTGTTGGCGGCAGTGCTGATGCAGGTCGTCACCCCGATGTATCGCGCGGTGGCTTCGCTGGTGATCGAACCCAAGGGCGTGTCGCTGATTTCGTTTCAGCCCCCCGCCGACCCGAATAACCCGACCAACGATTACCTGCAGACGCAGATGAGCCTGATCCAGAGCCGCGGTGTCGCCGAGCGCGCTGTGAAGCAGTTGAATCTGACCCTGCATCCGGAATTCGATCCGCGTCAGCGGCCGTACCTCATGACCCAGTTGAAGGCCCTGGTGTCGGCCATTTCCCCCGGTCTGTTTCCGGCCAGCTGGAGCCAGGGTGAGGCGCTGACGCCGACTCAGGTGTTCGATGCTGCTGTGCTGGAATTGATGGAGCACACCTCTGTGGGGTCGGTCGGCAAAAGCCAGCTGGTGACCATCGGAGTCACCCTCATGGACAAGCAAGCGGCAGCCGCAGCGGCTAACGCTCTGGCCCAGGGGTATCTGGACAGTCGGCTCGACGCGCAGGTCGCCGATTCGCTCAATGCCAGTCGCTGGATGGACTCGCGAGTGATCGAATTGCGCACGCAGTTGCAGCAGGCCGAGAACAAACTGCAGGCCTATCGGGACGCTCAAGGGTTGGTCGATGTTGGCGGAGTGACGACCATCACCGCCAACGAACTGGCCAAGACCAGTGATCGCATGATCGACGCTCGACGTGAGCGCGCCGAGGCGCAGAGTCAGTATCAGCAAGTTCAATCCATCAGCGGCAAGAGCGCAGGCCAGCTGTCGAGTATTCCGGCAGTGATCAGCAACCCGGTCATCCAGCAATTCCAGGCCGATGTCGCCAAGGCCCAGGCCAAGGTCGACGAACTGTCCAGACGTTATGGCGACCGTCATCCGAGCATGATCGCCGCGCGCTCTGACCTGGCGGCCGCCAAGGCGAGCATGGCCGCACAGGTCAGTCAGGTAGTGGCCGGGCTGCAGAACAATTACCAGTTGGCGCAAGCGAACGAAAATGCGCTGCGCGCTTCGGTCAACACCAGTCGCGAGCAAATCCAGGACATCTCACGCAAGGAGTTCAAGCTGCGCGAGCTGCAGCGTGATGTCGACAGCAATCGCTCGCTGTACGAAACCTTCGTCAATCGTCTCAAGGAAACCACGGTCACCGCGGACGTCGGCTCCAGCAATGCGCGCATCGTCGATACCGCGATCCCGCCCTTGCAGCCAAACATGCCGCGCAAGTCGCTGATCTTCTCGATAGCGGCACTGCTGGCGTTTGGTTTTGCCTGTGGTCTTTCGCTGTTGCGCGACGCGTTGAAAAATACCGTCAAGTCCAGCGACGACGTCGAGAAGAAGATCCGCCTGCCGGTGTTGGGGGTGGTGCCGCTGTTGCAGAAGAAAAACCGCGTGCTTATCGCCCGGCAGTTCGAGCGCAGCGACGACTCGGCTTTCAGCGAGGCCATACGAACGACGCGGACAGGGGTCATGCTCAGCGACATCGAAACACGTCGGCACGTGTTGGTCATCACCTCCTCCGTACCCGGTGAGGGCAAAAGCGCCATCGCGGTGAATCTGGCCTGCGCGCTTGGGCGGCTGGAGCGGGTGTTGTTGATAGAGGCAGATCTGCGTCGCCCGACCCTGGCCAAGAGTCTGGGTTTGAGTAACAGCCAGGTCGGGCTGGCGAACCTGGTCAACGGCAGTGCGCGCAGTGGCGAGTGCATTCAACAGGTGGGCGACATGGATGTCCTGCCCGCTGGCGCGGTGCCGTCCAATCCCCTGGAGTTGCTGGCCTCGCCGCGTTTCACCAGCTTTCTGGATTGGGCCAGGCAGCGTTACGACCGGATCATCATCGACTCGCCCGCCAGCCATTCGGTCAGTGACGCAGCTTTGCTGTGCGCCCTGGCCGATGCGGTGCTTTATGTCGTCAAGTCCGACAGCACTTCTGCGCCCGTCGTGCAGCGCGGTGTCGGGCAGTTGTTACGCAATGGTGCGCCGGTGATCGGTGTGGTTCTCAACCAGGTCTCTGCGCTCAATGCGCGCTATGACCATCAAGGCTACTACGGGTATCTGCCGGGCGAGGCTTATCAGGCAAAGGCATAACGGGATAACGGCGACGGTCGCTAAAGGAAATCATCAGCTCAGCCTGGGCAACGACTTACAGGCCACGCGACGAACGCTTGGGAGTATCACCATGCTTGCTCGACGCTTACATCCTTCGGTCAATCGAAGAGGCTTGACGTTCTGGGCCCAGTGGTCAAGTGCCACTGCCCTTGCCAACTTCACCTTCTGCATCCTGGTGTTCAATCAGTTCGGCTACATCGGGACCGAATACCGGGTGCTGATGCTGCTTGAGACGCTGGGGTCGGTACCCATCTACACGGCGTTGCATGTTTACCACAAACGCTACGGCTACGGCGCTGGGCTGCTGCGTCTGCTGGCGGGCTGGATGGTGCTGACAGGCGCACTGGCGGCAGTGGTGTTGATCTGTCTGAATTACGCCGATCTGGATCAGGATCTGTTGGCCAGGTTGGCCGTCTTCGGATTCCTGGTGCAGGCCTGCAGTTACTTGCCTCTGCGTTATCTGACGACCATGCATGCACGCTGGCTGCGCTATGAACGCACCGCCATGATCATCGGCACCTGCCCGCTGGCCTACAGCCTGGCGCAGCAGCTGCGCGAACGGATTCCCGTGCTCGGCATGGTCTCGACGGGGCATGAAGAGGTCGAGCACGTCGCCCATGCCAGCGATCTTCCGCTACTGGGTGCGCTGTCGGGGCTGAGTGATCTGGTGGCGCGCAACAGCATCAAGCGCGTTTATATCGCCATGCCGCTGAGCAAGGCGGCACAGATCGAGGCGATTTATCTGGCGCTGCTGGATCTCAATGTCGACGTCGTATGGATCCCGGATTTCAGCAGCATGATGCTGCTCAACCAATCCATTTCCCAGATCGAGCAGTTCCCTGCCATCTACCTGAACGAAACCCCACTCAGCTCGCATCCGGCGGCAGCCTTGGGCAAGGAGTTGTTCGACCGAGGGCTGGCCTTGATCGCCTTGATCGTGCTGTTCCCGGTCATGCTCACGGTGGCCATTGCGGTGAAGATGTCCTCACCGGGGCCGGTGTTTTTCCGCCAGCCCAGGCATGGCTGTAACGGGCTGATTATTCTGGTATGGAAGTTCCGCTCCATGCGCCTGCACGACGACACTGCGGTCAAACAGGCAACGCAGCATGATGCGCGGATCACGCGGGTCGGTGCCTTCATCCGGCGCACCTCGATCGACGAGCTGCCGCAGTTGATCAATGTGCTGTTCGGCGAAATGGCGTTGGTCGGGCCACGTCCGCACGCTGTCGCCCATAATCATTATTACGGCGACAAGATCATTGCCTACATGGCCAGGCACCGGATCAAACCCGGCATCACCGGGCTGGCGCAGATCAGCGGCTTGCGCGGTGAAACCGAAACCCTGGAAAAAATGCAGCAGCGGATCGAAAAGGATCTGGCGTACATCAATCACTGGTCGCTCTGGCTCGACATCAAGATTCTGGTCAAAACGCCTTTTACCCTGTTCTCACGCAACATTTATTAAGCGCGATTCGACGGGAAGGAGATGGGTATGGCAGATCCCGAGTTTACCGCCGCCGGCTTGCCCGGTACGGGATGGCGGGGCGCGGTAGGCCAACTGTGGCGTGCGCGGTTGGTGCGCAATATCGTCACCACGATCTCCGGCAGCGCAGGTGCGCAGGCAATCAACCTGGCGCTGATTCCGTTGATCATGCGTATCTACGGTCCGGAAGCGTTTGGCGTGGTCGGGACGTTCCAAAGCCTGACCATCATTCTCATCCCCTGGTGCGCGCTGACTTACCCGATGGCGATCGTACTGCCGCAGAACGAGCGCGATGCCCGAGGCTTGATCCGGTTGTCGCTGTGGGTGGCCGCGCTGATCTGCGGCATCACCGCGCTGCTGCTGTACCTCTGGGGCGCGCAGGTGTCTGGAGCATTGGGCATTGATCTGCTGATTCCCTACCTGATGTTGCTGCCCATCGTCATGTTCAGCTCCGCAGTACTGGAGATCACCCAGCAATGGCTGTATCGCAACCAGCGGTTCAGCCTCACGGCACGCGCGGCAACCTTGCACGCCCTGCTCTACAACGCGACACGCAGCGTGGCCGGGCTGATTCAGTCCACAGCACCGGTGCTGGTGGTGACCAGTGCGCTGTATTACGTGATCCACAGCGGGTTATTGCTGATAGGCATTCGCTTGCAACGTGAACCCGGCCCGGCGCCGAGGGAAGCGCAACCCTTATCGCAGCCGCGAAAGGATCTGCTTCAGCTGGCCGCCGAGTACCGCGACTTTCCGTTGTTCCGCGCCCCGCAAGTGCTGATCAATGCGCTGTCGGTGCACATGCCGACGCTGGTCCTGGCATCGGCTTTCGGTGCCATACCGGCAGGGTTTTTCGCGTTGTGCCTGCAAGTGCTGGCGATGCCCAGCAATTTCATCGGCCGGGCCGTGGGCAGCGTCTATTACCCGCGCATTACCCACGCAATCCATGCTCGCGAGCCAGTCGCCGGTCTGCTGGTACGCGGCGTGGCAGGTATGTCCCTGGCCGGCATGCTGCCCTTTGCTGCGTTGGTCATTGCCGGACCCTGGCTGTTTAATCTGGCGTTCGGCGGTCAATGGCAGACCGCCGGGGAATACGCGCGATGGCTGGCTATTTCCGAGTTTGCGGGATTTATCGGCGGTCCCTGCCTGGTGGCGATTCCTGCCCTGTCGTTGCAGAAAATCTTTCTGGTATTCGAAATCGTCAGCACCAGTCTGCGGATTGCGGCGGTGCTGGTCGGTGCCTTTGTGTTCAAGGATCCGCTGGTGGTAGTCATGGCCTTTGCCGCCGCCAACGTTCTGATCAACGTGTCGATGATTGTCATTGTGCTGTTCGAGGGTCGGCGCTGGTATCGCCGTCTCGCCCTGGCGTCATCCTGATTTAAAACCTGTTTGCAGCGATCGGGCGGCAGCTACGTCTGCTCGTCGCCCTCCCCTTTTGAGGATCTCCATCATGAACACTGACAAGGTTTGCGCGATCATCCTCAACTGGAACGGAGCCGAACAAACCCTCGAATGCCTGCGCTCGCTGGAGGCCAGTGGCTCGCTTCCCGTGGTGGTCATCGACAACGATTCGCGCAGCGACGATTACCAGCGGCTGCTCGATTACATGGCCAGCAAGGACGCCGATCAAACGCTCATCTCCACCCAGGAAGAGATCGGCCATCAAGTGGCCAGATATTCGTATTGCCTGATCAAGAACAACGGCAACCATGGTTATGCCGGCGGCAACAATGTCGGAATCGATTACGCCAACCGCGCCGGTTATGACTACTTCTGGATCTTGAACAACGACATTACGGTCGAAGCAGGCGCCCTGGAGGCGTTGCTTGAAACGCTGCACAGTGATCCGCGATGTGGCTTCAGCGCCTCGGTGCTGGTCTACGCCGATAACCCCGAGATCGTGCAGTGCGTCGGTGGTGGGACGGTCTACCCATGGCTGGGCAAGACGAAGTTGATCGGTAAAAACGCCGCCCGTTCGCAACTGGCACAGCTCGACCTGCCTGCGCCGGATTATCTGATGGGCGCCTCGATGCTGGTTTCACGTCGAGTCATCGAGCAGGTCGGTCTGATGGACGAGCGCTATTTCATGTACTCCGAAGAAGTCGACTGGCAGCGCCGGGCAGCGGTGCGCAACATCACCTGCCAGGTGGCGCTGAACAGTTTTGCCCGCCATGGCGACAGCGGCAGTACCAAGGGCAAGAGCCACCTGTTCCACTATTACCGCAACCGCGCTGCGATCATGTACAACCGCAAATTCCATTCAACCGCCTGCTGCGTGATTTCGTCGCTGGCGCTGGCTTCCATCACCGTGTTGCAGAACAGCCGCAGTCCAAAAAATATCCGCTACGGCCTCAAGGGAATCAGCGAGGGCTTCGCCTTTTCCTGGCGCTGATGCGCGCGTCGTTATGCCCACCGCTTCATACACCTAGGTATTGTGCTGTGACCAGAACGTTCTTTTCCTACCGGACGCTGTTGTTCATTTTGCTGTTCCTGAACTCGGCGTGTGTGTTTCTGACCGACAACAAGAAAGCGGGTCTGCCATACCTGCGCGAGATGTTTATCGTGGCGATCTTGCTGGCGGCGTTGTCGTTGCTGTTGGTCTGGAAGCGTGCACATCAGTCCAAGGCCACCTTGTGGGTGGTGTGTTTTGGCTTGCTGCTGCCTGTGTTGTCGGCGTTTCTGTCCAATGCCGAATTCGGTCAGCCGGTGATCTATGGCTTGTTGGAAGAACGTCGCAGCTTTGTCTATCTGTTGTTCCTTCCGGCCTGGTATCTGATGATCAAGGCCCGCCCGACGCAGGACGAGCTGGAGCGATTCTTTCTGGTCTCGGGGCTGGCCTGTGTGCTGGTGGGGTATCTGTACTACCTGGGTGTGCTTCCTGAAAACAGCAACGTCGATTTTACTGTTGATGAAAAGGACTACGGCCTCAATCCGTTACGGCCTAATCGCTTCAGTATCGGCGCCGCCTACGTCAGCGTTTGCGCCTACATGCTCATGTATCGACTCAGACGCGCGTACACGCTGAGGTCTGTCGTGCTGTTGCTGGTTTTTGCGTCCTATCTGTGGCTGGTGCTGCAGACCCGCAACACCATGCTGATCTGGGCGCTGGCCGGGATGTGGATTTTCCGCCGGCGCTGGAGCGTCATTCTGAAATCGGCCGTCGCCGTCGCCGCCATTGTGCTGGTGGCGTACTTCATTGCGCCGGCTTTCTTCGACGACCAGTACCAGCAATTCAATGCACTGCTATTCGAGGCGACCAGCGAGGGCGGGGTTCGCGAGATCACTTCCGACACTGTGCTGCGCGAGGTGAAGCAGAACTACTATGTCGGCATGGGCGCTTTGTCGTTGCAATGGCAGAACGGCTTCGCACGGGTCTACAGCGGGTATTTCTATCTCTCCGATGTCGGCCTGCTCGGCGTGTTCTACCGGTTCGGTTTCCTCACTCCGGTCATTGCCCTGTTCTACTACATCGGCTACTGGCGGATCATTCGTCAGTGCCGGCGTAAAGGCGATCTGCTGAGCGCGTTGCAGCTGGACTTTGTGCTTAATGCGCTCAACTTCTTTCTGTCCACATCGATCATGTATGGCGGCGACATGGCCGGGCTGGCGATTGCCGCTTTCGTGTACTTCGCAAGAGCGTCGGCGGTCAGTAACCAGAGCCCACAACGGCAACCGGCGCAGGAACATGATTATCGACAACCGCTGCAGCATCGCTGATCAGCCCCGGGCGGGTGCGGGCCCATAGTCAGTGCAGCCCGGTGCGACGAGGTACTTGGCCAGCACTCGCCATTGAGGGCGGTCCTGGCCGTTGATGGGCTCCAGGTTCAGAGGCTGACGGCCCCATCGTTCGCCTGACGACCAGTACGCTACCGGCACGCAATGCTGGCGCAGAAAGCTGAGCAGGTGGTCCGCCGCCTCGATCCAGCGTGGGTCGTTGTCCGGGAAACCCATTTCACCGATCTGCCCCCGCCGGCCATGCTGCTGCAGCCACCGGATGAACGGCTTCGCCCGGCGTACGCCGATGTCCGGATCGATCCGCGAGGTCCTGGCGTCCTTGTATTCACCGCCGCCGTTACGGTCCATGTACAGGTGCGCGGAAAACACGATGTTGTTGGCCGGGTCCTTCAGCGACAACAAGGCGTTGTTGTGCTGGGGCCAGCGCTCGGCACTGGACCAGGAGCGTCCCTCGACAATGATCAGTCGCCTGGGGTCTATCGTACGAATCGCATCGATGCCCGCCTGCGCGGCCTGAGGCCAGGTGGCGTCGGAGTCATCGTGGGGTTCGTTCATCAAGTCATACGCAGAGAGCGCCGGCGCGTCATGCCAGCGTTCGGCAACGCGCTGCATCAACTGGCGGTAATGGTCGACGGTCACCTTCGGGCTGCCGATCACTTGCTGTCGATACCGAGCATAGTTATGCACATCGAGAATCACGCCGATGCCTTGCTGGTTCGCCTGCGCGAGCATCTTGTCTATCAACCCGGCATATGTGGCGTCCAGGCCATCGCCCAACACCGGCTGTAAGCGTTCCCACTTCACCGGAAACCGCACCGTGCGGATGCCCTTGGCTTTCCAGCGTGCGAAATACCCTTCGCTGGGGAAGAAGTAGTGCGTGCCGTTTTCTCCGGGAAACACGTTCTCCGAAGACTCTGCCCCCGAGACGTTGATCAGCACCATGGGCAAGGACGCCGCCTGGGCAGTGGCGCACATCCCCTGAATGACCGTCAGCGACAAGCCGGCCAACACCGCCTTGCGCAACCACCTCAAAGCGCGACTCATCCTCGCCGTCTTTTCACCACGTAAGACTGCCGGACGGAATTCGTGTTGTTCAAGCAACCCGGGCTTGTCGCCTGCCTGCTTGTTGCGTCGCTCCCGATGCTTACCGCTGGTACCCGCGAGGGTCGCACTCGCCGCAATCGCGCTGTTGTCCAGTGTGGTTCGGCTCTGCACGCGATGATTCATTAGCAGGAGCCCGCCTTATGAAAGTGTTTGGAATCGAGTTCTATCGTGGCCGCCAACGGGAGCTCATCGATGAGTTGATCAAACTCAGTGATGCCCCTTTCAGGTACCTGGTAACCGCCAACGTCAATCACATCGTGGCGCTTGAACATAACGAGCAGTTTCGGGAAGCTTATCGTTACGCCGGGCATCGATTATGTGACAGCCGTGTCCTGTACCCGGTGCTCCAGCGCCTGAATGCCGGGATTGCCGAACCCATTCCCGGCAGCACGCTGACCCGGGCCATGATGAACATCGCACAGCTGAGGCAGTGGCCGGTGACCATCGTGGGATGCGAAAACGACGTCATCAACACCCTCAAGGGCCAATATCCGGCCGTGGTCTTTCACCACTACAACCCGCCAATGGGGTTCATAGACGACCCCTTGGAGGTGGAACGCTGCGTCGCTTTTATCCAACGGCATCGCTCACGCATGACTGTCTTTTCAGTAGGCTCCCCTCGTCAGGAAATCCTCGCCTGTACGCTGTTCAAGCGTGGCGGCGCCACCGGGATCGGCTTATGCACAGGCGCATCGTTGCTGTTCCTCTCCGGCAAGGTCCGACGCGCTCCACTGTGGGTTCAACGTTTGTCGCTGGAATGGCTGCATCGGCTGGTGACCGAACCCAAGCGGCTCGGGCGACGTTATGCACTGGATGCCTACCGCATTCTGCCGATCATCGCTCGGCAGTTCCGCAATCGTTAAGGCTGCTGGCGTTCAGCATAGATCGTCAGGCACCTTTGTGAGTGGGCGATGATCGCGCCCCTTGTACAGCTACTGCGCTTGATCAAAAACCTCGGCCGATGCCCATCGTCCGAGGTTTTTGTGTTTCAGGCGGCGCCTTTTCGCATACCCGCCCAATACGCCTTGATGCCGTTCAAAGACGAACCAAGCTGTGCGGCAAATCCGTGACGCCTCGACATTGCCGGCTTCTCGATGAAGTGCCAGGAAGCCATGGCCGCGACCAGTACGATTGGAAACGCCACGAGCATCATGCTGAGCGGTCCGATCCCTTTGAACTGATGCGCCAGAATCTCTTGTACAGGGAAGGCATAGATGTACACGCCATACGAGTAATCGCCCAACTGGTTATAGCGGTCAACGAAAGTATGGGTGGCGAACCCGAGATAAAAAATCAGATAGGTCCAGGCAATCACGAAGGTTTCGAAGAAAAATGCCGTCTGCCAAGACCACACAGCCAGCCCTGCCAACGGCAGGAACCAGATGAAACGATGCTGGATGTGCTGCCGGTAGCGGTACAGCGACATGCCCAATATGAACGGCAGACTCCAGGTGAAGAAGAACTGCGCGCGATGCATATCGTTGAGCACATCCGTGTTGGCCAGAGCGGCCTTGAACGCGACATAGGCAATGACATACAGCAGAAGGAATACGCCGAAGCGAAGGCCTCGCCCATAGAACGCGAATGCCCCCAGGCCGCCGACCAGCACATACAGCGTGACCTCATAGAACAGCGTCCACAGCGATCCGTTGATGCCAGGCCACGGGTTGTCTTCGAACAGCCCCGGCAACTGGAATCGCATGCTGAACAGCATCAGGTTGTTGCTCAGATAGCTGTAAATTGCGCTGGAGCGCAAATATTCCACCGTACCCAGTGTCGTAAAGATCGGGCCGATCAGAAACACGCTCAACAGCAGGACCACCATCAGCCCCGGATAAATGCGCAAAAACCGCGCGCAGAAAAAGTCCAGGCTGCTGGGGGCGCGATCACGGCTCAGGGAAATGAAAAACCCCGACACGCAGAAAAAGGTGATGACCGCCACTTCACCCAATGAGAAACCCAGCCATTGGGCCAGCGGTTCAACGGCGGTGCTGCCTTGCGCCAGGGGATAGCTGTGCGAAACCAGGACCGCTGTGGCGGCGAGCATTCTGATGAGATTGAAATTATTGTTTCGTCTGGAAGCCAGATCACCCAAAGTATTCATATCGCCTCCGCCCGCGCCCAGGTCAACAACGTTCCGGTCCATTCGCCGCTGTGCATACGTCCTGAACAACGCAATCCTGAGGGCTGGAGTTATGTTCCGACTCTGGAACCATACACCGGCCGTATACGGCGTCTAATTGCCATCACTAATCGCCCCCTGAATAAGTTGGTTGCCAATAATTTGACCAAAGGCACCGTTCGATAGATTTTCTTGTAGTGGGTGGCGGTTTCTTTCGTTCAGCTGCGTTTTTCTGGAAGTGCACATGTCTGCCGAGTCAAAGCGAACCCTGCAGCAAACCATCGAAGGCCTCAGACTTGAAGGCGACGGGGCTGCGCAGTGGCGCGAGTGGGGCCCGTATGTCAGTGATCGTCAATGGGGGACAGTGCGTGAGGACTACAGCGCCGACGGCGATGCCTGGGCGTACTTCCCTCATGATCACGCCCGCAGTCGTACCTATCGTTGGGGCGAGGATGGGCTCGCCGGCTTTTCTGACAAGTCGCAGCACTGGTGCCTGGGCCTGGCGCTATGGAACGAGCGCGACCCGATCATCAAGGAGCGCCTGTTCGGCCTGAACAATGCCGAAGGCAATCACGGCGAGGACGTCAAAGAGCTGTATTTTCACGTCGACGGGGTGCCCAGCCATGCCTACATGCGCATGCTCTACAAATACCCGCACGCGGCGTTCCCCTACAGCGATCTGGTCGAGGAGAACGCGCGACGCGGACTCAATGACCCGGAATACGAAGTGCTGGATACCGGGGTTTTCAACGACAACCATTATTTCGATGTGAGTATCGAATACGCCAAGCACACCCCCGATGACATCCTCATGCGGGTAACGGTGAGCAATCGTTCCGATCGCTCAGCGCGTCTGCACGTAATGCCGCAGTTGTGGGCGCGGGACGTGTGGAGCCGGGCACCGGAAAATTCGTGCCCTGCCCTCCTACTGCAAGGTGATCGGGTCATCGCCAGCCATCCTGCCGAACCGGCTAAGCACGTCACCGCCTGGGGGCATCAACCCTGCCAGTGGCTGTTTTGCGAGAACCGCAGCAACACTCCAAGGCTTTTTGCCCAGCCAGCCGCAGGGCCTTTCAAGGACGGCATCAACGAGTATCTGGTGTCGGGAAACCTCGATGCGATCCGCAGTGACGCAGGCACCAAGGCCGCCGCGCATTTTGTGCTGGAGCTTGCGGGCGGCGCCTCGCAGATGATCTACCTGCGCTTGGCCCCGGCGGATGCTGCGCACGTGAATGCCAGAGCGCTGTTCGAGCAGCGCCGCGAGGAAGCCGATCATTTTTATGCGGTGTTGCAGCAGGACTTGCAGGACGCCGATGCGCGTAACGTTCAACGTCAGGCGTTGGCCGGGTTGCTGTGGTCCAAACAGCTCTATTACTTCGACGTCAAAGCCTGGCTTGAGGGCGATCCTGGACACGCTCCGCTGCCGGCCTCGCGGCTGCATATTCGCAACAGTCAGTGGCGCCATCTGTGCAATTTCGACATCGTCTCGATGCCGGACAAATGGGAGTACCCCTGGTACGCGTCCTGGGATCTGGCGTTTCAAGCCGTGGCCTTCGCGTTGATCGACATTGGTTTCGCCAAGGACCAGTTGCTGCTGCTGGTCAAGGATCGCTTTATGCACCCCAACGGTCAGCTCCCGGCTTATGAATGGCGTTTCGATGATGCCAATCCACCCGTGCATGCCTGGGCTTGCTGGCGCGTCTATCAGATGGAAAAGGCGCAAAAGGGCGCAGGGGATGTGGTTTTTCTGGAGCGGGTTTTCCACAAGCTGCTGTTGAATTTTTCCTGGTGGGTCAATCGCAAGGATGCCGAGGGGCACAACATCTTTCAGGGCGGGTTTCTCGGGCTGGATAACATCGGCCTGTTCGACCGCTCGGCTGCCCTCGCCCCGGGTTACCAACTCGATCAGGCGGACGGCACGGCGTGGGTTGCCGGGTACGCACTGGACCTGATGCGTATCGCCTTGGAGCTCGCACAGAACAATGAGGTGTACGTCGACATTGCGGTGAAGTTCTTCGAACACTTCCTTTATATAGCCGGCGCTATCAATGAGGTCGACAAGGACGACGAAGAAGGCCTGTGGGATGACGAAGACGGCTTCTTTTACGATGTGCTGCACGGTCCGGACGGTCGCCGCGAGTCAGTGCGATTGCGATCGTTTGTCGGGCTGATTCCCCTGTTTGCCGTACGCGTGCTCGAGCAGCGCGAACATGAAGGGCTCAAGGATTTGCGTGAACGGCTGCTGGGTTTCCTGCACCACCGTCCTGACCTGGCCGCGCTGATCTCCCGCTGGACTGAACCCGGCAAGGGCAATCGCCTGCTGTTGGCATTGTTGCGCGGCCAGCGCACCAAGGACCTGATCAGGCGCATGCTCGATGAAAGCGAGTTTCTCTCCGATTTCGGCGTGCGCTCTCTGTCGCGCTTTTACGGTGAACGGCCGTTCAGCATGCAGGTCAATGGCAATGCCTTGTCGGCCGATTATGAGCCCGCAGAGTCAAACTCGCGGTTATTCGGTGGCAATTCCAACTGGCGCGGCCCGGTCTGGATGCCGCTCAATTACATGTTGATCGAGTCCCTGCGCGAATTTCATCGCTACTACGACGAGAGTTTTTCGGTTGAATATCCAAGCGGTTCGGGTTATCTGGCATCACTTGATGAAGTGGCTGACGGACTAGCCGACCGTATAAACAGACTATTCCTACGAAATGAGCAGGGTAATCGTCCTTCGATGGCGGGTTATCCACAGCTTGAATTGGACCCCGAGAGTCGGGATCTGGTGTTGTTTCATGAATATTTTCATGGTGAAAACGGGCGCGGGCTTGGGGCATCACACCAGACTGGCTGGAGCGCTCTGGTGGCATTACTGTTGCAACCGAAGGCGTAAACCGCGGGGCCGGTTTAGCGGACAGGACGTTTCATAACCAAGGAGCTGTAACTGGATGTCGTTTCGCAAGTACCAGACCGTGCTGGCCATCCCACGGGTTCTACCCGCCACATTGTTCATGTTCGTCGCAGGCTTGCCGCTGACGATCATGAGCCTGACCCTCAGTTTGCATGTGCTCAACGAACTGGGCCGTGGATATTTCGATGCCGGCGTCGTCGGCACCGCCACCGCGCTGGGGTTTGCGGTGGGCTCTCCGTTGCTGGGGCGCAAGATCGACCGGCACGGCCTGCGCCCGGTGGTCGCCGTCTGTGGGACGTTATCCACAATCGCCTGGATGTTGTTGCCCGTGGTGCAATACCCGGTCTACGTTTGTCTGGCGTTTGTCGCGGGGGTATTCACCGTTCCTACCGGCTCGCTGGCGCGGCAGTTCGTCGCCAGCCTGGTGCCAGAAGACAAACGCCGCCCCGCTTACTCGCTGAACATGATGCTGATGGAGCTTGGTTTTGTCATAGGTCCGGCGAGCGGCATTCTGCTGATAACCACCGACTCGGCGACCGCGACCATCTTCGGCATCGGCGCATGGCGTGCGATTGCCTATGTCGTGCTGTGGAAGCTGAATTGGCCGACCCGCTCTCTGGATGAAGTCGCCCAAGACTCGGACCGGGTCCGGCCAAAGCTGCGCACCTGGATGAGTGGCCAACTGCTCGCGGTGATGTTTGTCAGTGCAGGCGCGCTGTTCGTGCTTTATGGCACCGAATTGGCACTGATCGCGGTATTGCGCGCCAACGGCGAAATCGCGTTCACCGGCTACGTTATTGCCGCCATGTCGGTCGCCTCGATTGTCGGCGGTTTCGTCCATGGCATCGTCCACCGATCGTGGTCGCAGACACGGCTTGCCTTGGCGATGAGCCTGCTGCTGTTGCCTGTCGCCCTGTTCGACCAGGTGTGGTGGTGGTTATTGCTGGCGCTGTTGCCGACCAATCTGCTGTGTACCCCGACGCTGGCGGCCGGCTCGGAAGCGGTGGCCAAGCTTGCGCCTGCCAGCGTGCGCGGCGAAGTCATGGGGATGCATGACTCCGCTTACCGGATCGGTCAGACGCTGTCCGCGCCATTGGTGGGGTTGGCCATCGACAGCCTTTCGCCGGCATCAGGCTTTGTCGCAGCGGCGTTGGGAGGTCTGGTGCTGATCGCGCTGGCGGGGCTGTGTAATCTGCGGTTGGCCAGATCAAGTCGAATGGCTTGAATCTGAAATCGGTCCTGAACCCTGCGAGGCTCAAGGCCGATGTTTTCAGCGCAGAAAATTGCCCCGCAAAAAAACTTATGCACGTTTTGGGTCTGATAATCGCGGGCGGAAATAAGCAGCTAAATTAACAACTTACGTACGATTATCAGAAAATTTACGGATTTGGTGCACAGGTTATCCACAATTCATGTGGGCAGTTTTTCCGGCGTCGCTGCAGGCGTCGCGGGCGAGCCCAAGGCTTTCTGCGTGGCTTCGTTCCAGGCCGATACACGGTCATTGAGGGCCGCGACTGCGCGCGGGCCTGTGCCTTCGGCGTACATGGGCTCGCCGATGACCACCTCAATGGTGCCGGCCTTCTTCCCCCAACCATCCCTTGGCCAGTATTTGCCGGCATTGTGAGCGATTGGCAAAACCGGCAAATCGGCGTTCACCGCCAAGGCGGAGCCGCTGCGTGAGAATTTTCCGATCTGGCCATAGGGCACCCGAGTGCCTTCAGGGAAGATCAGCACCCAGACACCATCTTTGAGTAGCTCGTCGCCCTTCTTGGCCACCACCTTGAGCGCGGCCTTGGGATTGTTGCGATCAATAGCGATCGGTCGCAGCATCGCCATCGCCCAGCCGAAAAACGGCATGTACAGCAGCTCGCGCTTGAGCACCTGGCTCAGCGGCTGAAAATGCGCCGACAGAAAGAATGTCTCCCAAGTGCTCTGGTGATTGGAAACAATCACACACGGCGTCTTCGGAACATTTTCCTGGCCCGTCACATTGACCCTGATGTTCAAAATGACCTTGGTCAGCCATACCGCGCAGCGACACCAGTAGACATTGATGAAGCGATAGCGGGCGGGGAATGGCAGAAAAGGCGCGACGAAGAAACTCAGCGAGCACCACAGCAGAGAGCTGGTGCCCAGCAGCAGGTAAAAGAAGAAGATCCTGATGGCCTGCACTATCGACATAGCTGCTTTTACCGTACGGGCGTTGCCCGGATTGAGCGTGCCGTTGAACGACTTGTCAGCCGTTCAACGAGGCGCTGTTGTGGATAAGTTCTGCGGCAACCGCCGCCAGATCGTCAAAAATCAACGTTCCCGCCGGTAATGGATTGCTCCGCGTCTTGTGACCTTTGCCTGTCATTACCAGAACAGGTTGAGAGTCGACGGCCACCGCCGCCTCCAGGTCACCCTTGCTGTCGCCGACAAACCAGATTCCTGGCAAGTCCACGGCATAATGGCTGGCGATGGTGCGCAGCATCCCGGGTTTGGGCTTACGACAATCGCAGCCGTGGTCCGGACCATGGGGGCAGTAAACAATCAGACCGACCTCGCCGCCCTGCTCCGCCACCAGCTCACGCAGGCGCGCGTGCATGGCGTCGAGGGTGGCCAGATCGTAATAACCGCGAGCAATGCCGGACTGGTTGGTAGCGACCGCCACCGTCCAGCCCGCCTGGCTCAGTTGCGCGATCGCCTCGATCGAGCCGGGAATCGGAATCCACTCCTGCACCGACTTGATGTAGGCGTCGGAGTCCTCGTTGATCACTCCGTCCCGATCGAGAATCACTAGCTTCAAATCATGCGCTCCCGCCTCAGCCCGGCTCAACCGAGCAGGGAAATGTCGGCTACACCCAGGAACAGATTGCGCAGACGTGCCAGCAGCGCGTAACGGTTGGCGCGTACGCTGGCGTCTTCTGCGTTGACCATCACCGCCTCGAAAAAGGCATCGACCGGTTCGCGAAGTGCTGCAAGACGCGCCAGCGCCTCGTTGTACTGACGATTGGCCGACATTGGCGCGACCGCCTGATCGGCCTGCTGGATCGCCGAATACAGCGAGAACTCATTGGCGTTGTCGAAGTACTTGGGTTCGACCGTCTGGGCAATATTGCCTTCAGCCTTGCCCAGCAGGTTGGAAACGCGCTTGTTCACGGCGGCCAGGGCAGCGGCTTCCGGTAGCTTGCGGAAAGCCTGGACGGCTTGCACGCGCTGATCGAAATCCAGTGCCGAGCCCGGTTGCAGGGCACGAACCGACAGATAGACCGAGACATCCACGCCTTCATCTTCATAACGCGCACGCAGGCGGTCGAAGATGAACTCCAGGACTTGCTCAGGCAGGCCGGCAGGCTTGATCTTGGCGCCGAATTGCGCGACCGCGAATTGCACGGTCTTGATCAGGTCCAGGTCGAGCTTCTTCTCGATCAGGATGCGCAGGATACCCAGGGCCGCGCGACGCAATGCGTACGGGTCCTTGCTGCCGGTTGGCAACATGCCGATACCGAAGATGCCGACCAGGGTGTCGAGCTTGTCAGCGATGGCCACCGCAGCGCCGGTCAGGGTGCTCGGCAGTTCAGCGCCAGCACCGCGCGGCATGTATTGCTCGTTCAGCGCCAGCGCGACATCTTCCGGCTCGCCATCGGCCAGCGCGTAGTAGTAGCCCGCCACGCCCTGCATTTCGGGGAACTCGCCGACCATTTCGGACGCCAGATCGCACTTGGACAACAGGCCCGCACGCGCGGCGCGTTGAGCGTCGCCGCCAATGCGCGGGGCAATGAAGGCCGCCAGTTTGGAAACGCGTTCAGCCTTGTCGAATACCGTGCCCAGTTGCGCCTGGAACACCACGTTTTGCAGACGCTGGTTGAAGGTTTCGAGCTTCTGCTTCTTGTCCTGCTTGAAGAAAAACTCGGCGTCGGTCAGGCGTGGGCGCACGACTTTCTCGTTACCCAGCACGATCTGCGACGGATCCTTGCTGTCGATGTTGGCCACGGTAATGAAGCGCGGCAGCAGTTTGCCTTCGCTGTCCAGCAGGCAGAAATACTTCTGGTTGTCCTGCATGGTGGTGATCAGGGCTTCCTGAGGGACGTCCAGGAAACGCTCTTCGAACGAACACACCAGCGGCACCGGCCATTCGACCAGGGCCGTCACTTCGTCGAGCAGCGCAGGCGGCACGATGGCCGTGCCTTCGTGCTGGGTCGCGAGCTCTTCAACACGCTTGCTGATCAGCTGGCGGCGCTCGTTGAAGTCGGCCAGCACGTGGGCGGCGCGCAGGTCGCTGGCGTAATTGGCCGGCGAGGTGATACGCACGTTTTCCGGGTGGTGGAAACGGTGACCACGGGATTCACGGCCTGCGCTCTGGGCGAGGATGGTGCAGTCGACCACCTGGTCGCCGAACAGCATCACCAGCCATTGGGTAGGACGCACGAACTCTTCCTTGCGCGCACCCCAGCGCATGCGCTTGGGAATCGGCAGGTCGTTGAGCGAGTCCTCGATGATGGTCGGCAGCAGGCTGACGGTTGGCTTGCCGGCGATGCTCTGGCTGTAGCGCAGTTTCGGGCCGCTCTGATCGATTTCGCTCAGGTCGACACCGCATTTCTTGGCAAAACCCAGTGCCGCCTGGGTCGGGTTGCCTTCAGCGTCGAACGCGGCCTGACGCGGCGGGCCATCCAGATTGACGCTGCGGTCGGGTTGCTGGGTTGCAAGCTCGGTAATCAACACGGCCAGACGACGCGGGGCGGCATAGACCTGCTTGGCGCTGTAGGTCAGCCCCGCAGCTTGCAGGCCTTTTTCAATACCCGCCAGGAACGCGTCAGCCAGGGTGTTCAGTGCCTTGGGTGGCAGTTCTTCGGTGCCCAGTTCAACCAGGAAATCTTGAGCACTCATTGTGCAGCCTCCAGCTTAGCCAACACTTCATCGCGAATATCGGGTGCGGCCATCGGGAAGCCAAGCTTGGCCCGGGCCATCAGGTATGCCTGGGCCACGGAACGCGCCAGGGTGCGCACGCGCAGGATGTATTGCTGACGCGCGGTCACGGAAATCGCGCGACGGGCATCGAGCAGGTTGAAAGTGTGCGAGGCCTTGAGCACCATTTCGTAGCTCGGCAATGGCAGCTCGACTTCGATCAGGCGCACCGCTTCGCTTTCATAGAAGTCGAACAGCTCGAACAGTTTGTCGACGTTGGCGTGTTCGAAGTTGTAGGTCGATTGCTCCACCTCGTTCTGGTGAAACACATCGCCGTACGTGACTTTGCCGAACGGGCCGTCAGTCCAGACCAGGTCATAGACCGATTCAACGCCTTGCAGATACATCGCCAGACGCTCGAGACCATAGGTGATCTCGCCGGTCACCGGGTAGCACTCGATGCCGCCGACTTGCTGGAAGTAGGTGAACTGCGAAACTTCCATGCCGTTGAGCCAGATTTCCCAACCCAGGCCCCAGGCGCCCAGGGTTGGCGATTCCCAGTTGTCTTCGACGAAGCGCACGTCATGCACCAGCGGGTCGAGACCGACATGCTTCAGCGAGCCCAGGTACAGCTCCTGGAAATTGTCCGGGTTCGGCTTGAGCACGACCTGGAACTGGTAGTAATGCTGCAGGCGGTTCGGGTTCTCGCCATAACGGCCATCGGTAGGACGACGACTCGGTTGAACGTAGGCTGCGTTCCAGGTTTCCGGGCCGACGGCGCGCAGAAACGTGGCGGTGTGGAAAGTGCCGGCGCCCACTTCCATATCGTAGGGCTGAAGTACCACACAACCTTGCTCAGCCCAGTATTGCTGGAGGGCGAGGATCAAGTCTTGGAAGGTACGCACGGCTGGCGTAGGCTGGCTCACGAAATTCACCTGTACTGGGGGGCTGCGATTTAAAGAGCGGGAGTATACCCGATTCGGCAGCGCCTCCACCCTTGGGAGCCCTATGCCACGCTGCTTTTGGTGCAACGAAGATCCGCTGTACATGGACTACCACGATCAAGAGTGGGGCGTGCCGTTGCGCGATGCGCAGATGCTGTTCGAGTTTCTATTGCTCGAAGGGTTCCAGGCGGGTCTGTCGTGGATCACCATTTTGAAGAAGCGTGCGCGTTATCGCGAAGTGATGTTCAACTTCGACGTGCAACGCATCGCCAGCATGACCGATGCCCAGATCGAGGAGCTGATGCTCGAGCCCGGCATCATCCGCAATCGCCTCAAACTCAACGCCGCGCGCAAGAACGCTCAGGCCTGGCTGCGGCTGCAAGACCCGGTCGCATTCGTCTGGTCATTTGTCGGCGGGCAGCCAAAGGTCAATCACTTCAAGGATCGCAGTGAAGTGCCGGCCATCACTGCCCAAGCCGAAGCGATGAGCAAGGCCCTCAAGAAAGCCGGTTTCACTTTCGTCGGCCCGACCATTTGCTACGCCTATATGCAGGCCACCGGGATGGTCATGGATCACACCGTCGATTGTGATCGGTATGCGCAGTTGGTTCCTCCCGCATGACGCAGCGGGCCGCTCCAGTAGCAGTCCGGCTTGTTGGCGGTAGCGGTTTCAAATGCGCCATCGTCGGCTGGCCGGACTGCTACTGGCTTGCTGGTCGCTCTGAAGAATCATCTACGCCCCGCATCCAGACATCTGTTGGTTACAATGGCCGCCTCATCTGTTCAGGAGTGATCTGTGGATAAGTTCAAAGGCGCCTTGATGGTCGGTGCATTGCGGCTGTTTGCCCTGCTGCCGTGGCGCGCCGTGCAATGGGTTGGCACCGCTATCGGTTGGTTGATGTGGAAGCTGCCCAATCGATCTCGCGAAGTCGCACGCATCAACCTTTCCAAATGTTTTCCCGAATTGAGCGCTGGCGAGCTTGAAGCGCTGGTCGGTCGTAGCCTGATGGATATCGGCAAGACCCTCACCGAAAGCGCCTGTGCATGGATCTGGCCCGCGCAGAAATCGATCAATCTGGTTCGCCAGGTCGAGGGTCTGGATGTGCTGAAGGACGCACTGGCTTCCGGCAAAGGCGTGGTGGGCATCACCAGTCACCTGGGCAACTGGGAGGTGCTCAATCACTTTTACTGCAGCCAGTGCAAACCGATCATTTTCTATCGCCCGCCCAAACTCAAGGCGGTGGATGAACTGCTGCGCAAGCAACGTGTGCAATTGGGCAATCGCGTGGCGGCGTCGACCAAGGAAGGCATCCTCAGTGTCATCAAGGAAGTGCGCAAGGGCGGCTCGGTGGGCATTCCCGCAGACCCGGAGCCCGCCGAATCGGCCGGTATTTTCGTGCCCTTCTGCGGCACCGTTGCGCTGACCAGCAAATTCGTGCCGAACATGCTGGCGGGCGGCAAGGCGGTCGGCGTATTCCTGCATGCCATGCGCCTGGACGACGGTTCTGGCTACAAGGTGGTGCTGGAAGCGGCGCCCGAAGACATGTACAGCACCGACACCGCCACCTCCGCCGCGGCCATGAGCAAAGTGGTCGAGAAGTATGTGCGTGCGTATCCGAGCCAGTACATGTGGACCATGAAGCGCTTCAAGAAGCGGCCCGAGGGTGAGAAGCGCTGGTATTGAGTCCTACCCGCAACCATCGCACCGCTGTAGGAGTGAGCTTGCTCGCGGTAGCGTTATTTCAGCCACTGTAATGTTGACTGACACGCTGCAATCGCGAGCAAGCTCACGCCTGCAATGTCCGTGGGCGGTTCAGAAAAAGCTCAAGCCCACCTGAAACAACCGCTCCACATCGCGGATGTGCTTTTTATCCACCAGAAACATGATCACATGGTCGCCGGATTCGATGACGGTGCTGTCGTGGGCGATCAGCACCTCGTCGGCGCGGGTGATGGCGCCGATGGTGGTGCCGGGCGGCAGGTTGATGTGCTTGATCGCTTTGCCGATCACCTTGCTCGAGCCCGCGTCACCGTGAGCCACGATTTCAATCGCTTCAGCCGCGCCGCGGCGCAACGAGTGCACGCTGACAATATCGCCGCGTCGTACGTGCGCCAGCAGCGTACCTATCGTCGCCAGCTGGGGGCTGACGGCGATGTCGATCTCGCCACCCTGCACCAGATCCACATAAGCGGGATTGTTGATGATGGTCATGACCTTTTTCGCGCCCAGCCGTTTGGCCAGCAACGAGGACATGATGTTGGCCTCATCGTCGTTGGTCAAAGCCAGGAAAAGGTCGGCGTTGTCGATGTTTTCTTCCATTAGCAAGTCACGGTCCGACGCGCTTCCGTGCAGGACTACCGTGCTGTCCAGGTGGTCGGACAAATACCGGCAACGGGTCGGGTTCATCTCGATGATCTTCACCTGGTAGCGGCTCTCGATGGCCTCGGCCAGGCGCTCGCCGATCTGCCCGCCGCCCGCGATGACGATGCGCTTGTAGCTTTGGTCCAGGCGGCGCATTTCACCCATCACTGCGCGAATGTCGGCTTTGGCCGCGATGAAGAAGACTTCGTCGTCCGCTTCGATGACCGTATCGCCTTGGGGAATGATCGGACGATCACGACGGAAAATGGCGGCGACGCGGGTGTCGACATTCGGCATGTGTGTACGCAGCTGGCGCAATTGCTGCCCAACCAGCGGACCGCCGTAATAGGCTTTGACCGCGACCAGCTGGACCTTGCCCTCGGCAAAGTCGATCACCTGCAGCGCACTTGGGTACTCGATAAGGCGCTTGATGTAGTTGGTGACGACTTGTTCGGGGCTGATCAGCACGTCCACCGGAATGGCATCGTTATCGAACAGCCCGGCACGGGTCAGGTACGCCGATTCGCGCACGCGGGCGATCTTGGTGGGGGTATTGAACAGCGTGTAGGCCACCTGACAGGCGACCATGTTGGTTTCATCGCTGCTGGTTACTGCCACCAGCATGTCGGCGTCGTCGGCCCCGGCCTGACGCAGCACGGTGGGGAACGAGCCGCGACCCTGCACGGTGCGGATGTCCAGCCGGTCACCCAGTGCGCGCAGGCGATCCGGATCGGTGTCGACCACCGTGATGTCATTGGCTTCGCTGGCCAGATGCTCGGCCAGGGTACCGCCGACCTGTCCTGCGCCGAGAATGATGATCTTCAATCAGCCTCTCCTTGAGTTTCTCGTGTTCGGCCATCCCGGTAGGAGGGAGCTTGCTCGCGATTGGATGATGCCAGTCAACTTCACAGTGGCTGAAGTAACGCTATCGCGAGCAGCTCACTCCTACAGGGGAATCAGTCTGAGTGCGCCGCAACCTTGATCAGTTTGGCGTAATAAAAGCCGTCATGACCGCCTTCCTGCGCCAGCAACTGGCGACCGTGAGGTTGCTTGAGGCCCGGTGGCGGGTTGCCTTGCTGGCCGGCAATGTCCAGCTCACGTGCTCCCGACGTGCGGGCCAGAAAGGCCTCGATCACTTCGGTGTTTTCCGTGGGCAGCGTCGAGCACGTGGCGTACAACAGCATGCCGCCGACTTCAAGCGTCGGCCATAACGCATCGAGCAGCTCACCCTGCAGCGTCGCCAGGGCCGCAATGTCGTCGGCCTGACGGGTCAGCTTGATGTCGGGATGACGGCGAATGACGCCTGTCGCCGAGCAAGGCGCGTCGAGCAGAATGCGCTGGAACGGCCTGCCGTCCCACCATTGATCGGTAGCGCGGGCATCGGCGGCGATAAGCTCGGCGCTCAGCCCCAGTCGGTCGAGATTTTCCCGCACACGCACCATGCGCTTGGCTTCCAGATCCACCGCGACCACACCGCCCAGATCAGGCTGCACTTCAAGCAGATGACAAGTCTTGCCACCCGGCGCGCAGCAGGCGTCGAGTACGCGCTGGCCCGGTGCCAGCTCCAGTAGATCGGCCGCCAGTTGCGCGGCCTCATCCTGCACGCTGATCCAGCCGTCGGCAAAACCCGGCAGCGAGCGAACGTCGCAAGGTTCGGTCAGGACAATTGCGTCCTGACTGAACGCGCCGGCAGCAGCGGCGATGCCTGCGTCTTGCAGCAGATCAAGGTACTGAGCGCGGGTCTTGTGTCGGCGATTGACGCGCAAGATCATCGGCGGATGGGCGTTGTTGGCCGCGCAGATGGCTTCCCACTGCTGCGGCCACGCCGCTTTCAGGGCCTTTTGCAGCCAGCGTGGGTGGGCGGTGCGCACCACGGGATCATGTTCCAGCTCGGTCAGCAGTTGTTCGCCTTCACGCTGGGCGCGACGCAGCACGGCGTTGAGCAGCGCCTTGGCCCAAGGTTTTTTCAGTTTGTCGGCACAGCCGACGGTCTCGCCGATGGCGGCGTGAGCGGGAATCCGCGAATAGAACAGCTGATACAGCCCCACCAGCAGCAATGCCTGGACATCGTTGTCTGCGGTCTTGAAGGGTTTTTGCAGCAATTTGGCCGCCAGCGCCGACAGCCGAGGCTCCCAGCGCGCCGTGCCGAATGCCAGATCCTGAGTCAGTCCCCGATCACGGTCTTCGACCTTGTCCAATTGCGTCGGCAAGGAACTGTTGAGCGAGGCCTTGCCACTGAGTACGGCAGCCAGGGCCTTGGCTGCGGCCAGACGCGGATTCATTGCGCGCGCTCTTGTTGATCGCAGGCCTGTCCCAGCACGGTGCCGACAGCGAACTTCTCGCGGCGACTATTAAACAGATCAGCGAAACCAAGCGCTTTGCCGCCTGGCAATTGCAGGCGCGTGAGACGCAGGGCGGTCTGTCCACAGGCAACGATCAGTCCGTCCTTGCTGGCGCTGAGGATAGTGCCCGGCTCGCCCTGCCCTTCGGCGACCTGGGCGGCCAGCACTTTCAGCGCTTCGCCGTTGAGCGTGCTATGACAGATCGGCCATGGATTGAAGGCCCGTACCAGACGCTCCAGTTCTTCGGCCGGACGCGTCCAGTCGATGCGCGCCTCGTCTTTGTTCAACTTGTGGGCATAGGTGGCGAGGCTGTCATCCTGCACTTCACCAACCAACGTGCCATCTGCCAGACCCGTGATCGCTTGCAACACGGCGACCGGACCCAGTTCGGCCAGACGATCATGCAGTGTGCCGCCGGTGTCCTCGGCGCTGATCGGCGTGATCGCCTTGAGCAGCATGGGACCGGTGTCCAGCCCGGCTTCCATGCGCATCACGGTCACGCCACTTTCGGCGTCGCCGGCTTGCACAGCGCGCTGGATCGGCGCCGCCCCGCGCCAGCGTGGCAGCAGCGACGCGTGGCTATTGATGCAACCCAGGCGCGGGATATCCAGCACCACTTGCGGCAGGATCAGGCCATAGGCGACCACCACCAGCAAGTCGGGGTTGAGCGCGGCCAGTTCTGCCTGTGCCTGCGGGTCGCGCAGGGTCGGCGGTTGCAGCACATCAATGCCGTGTTGCAAGGCAAGTTGCTTGACCGGGCTTGGCATCAGCTTCTGGCCACGGCCCGCCGGACGATCAGGCTGGGTATAGACCGCGATCACCTGGTGAGGGCTGGCGAGCAGGGCTTTGAGGTGTTCGGCGGCGAATTCCGGGGTGCCGGCGAAGACGATGCGCAATGGCTCAGTCATGGGCTTCTCGTTCGGTAAATAAAAAAGGCCTTTGAACAGGCCTTTTGGGGTGAGGGATCAAGCGTTCTGCTTGTGCTGTTTTTCCAGCTTTTTCTTGATCCGGTCACGCTTGAGACTGGACAGGTAGTCGACGAACAGCTTGCCGTTCAGGTGATCGCATTCGTGCTGGATGCACACGGCGAGCAGGCCTTCGGCGATCAGTTCATAGGCCTGGCCGTCGCGGTCCAGGGCCTTGACCTTGATCTTCTGCGGACGGTCGACGTTCTCGTAGAAGCCAGGCACTGACAGGCAGCCTTCCTGGTACTGATCCATTTCGTCGGTCAGCGGTTCAAGCTCGGGGTTGATGAATACCCGCGGCTCGCTGCGATCTTCGGAGAGATCCATTACAACGACCCGCTTGTGTACGTTAACCTGCGTTGCCGCCAGGCCGATGCCAGGGGCTTCGTACATGGTTTCAAACATGTCGTCGACCAACTGGCGGATGCCGTCGTCCACCGCAGCCACCGGCTTGGCGATGGTGCGCAGGCGCGAATCGGGAAACTCGAGAATGTTCAGAATGGCCATATACGTAAGCGCTGCACTGTAGGGTAAAGTCAAAATCGGCTGCTAGGCTGTGGACGTCACAAGCGGGCAGCCTTAGTAAAACCGAAGTCTCGCAGGACTCAATGTTTCACGCGAAGCCAACATGATAAAGGGATTCACCGCATGAGGAAATCACTACTCGCCCTGCTGCTGTTGGCCGCGACTGGCCTTGTTCAGGCGCAAGTACAACTGAGGGAAGGCCATCCACAGAGTTACACCGTTGTCGGCGGTGACACACTTTGGGGCATTTCCGGGAAGTTTCTCAGCCAGCCGTGGAAATGGCCGCAGCTCTGGAGAGCCAATCCACAGGTGCACGACCCTGATCTGATCTACCCCGGCGACACCCTGATCCTTACTTATGTGGACGGTCAGCCAAGGATCATGGTCAACCGGGGTGAATCGCGCGGCACGATAAAACTGTCCCCACGAGTACGCAGTACGCCTATCGCCGACGCCATTCCAACCATCCCGTTGGGCGCGATCAATGCCTTCCTGCTCAACAACCGCATCATGGACACGGCCAAACAATTCGATGATGCGCCGTATATCCTGGCCGGCAATGGCGAGCGTGTGCTCAGTGGCGCCGGAGACCGGATCTACGCACGGGGCAGCTTCGACCCAAGCCACACCTCCTACGGAATCTTCCGTCAGGGCAAAACGTACTTCGACCCCGAGACCGATGAGCCGCTAGGCATTAACGCGGACGACATCGGCAGCGGCCAGATCGTGGCCAACGAAGGCGACGTGGCGACCCTGCAGATGCAACGCTCGACCCAGGAAGTGCGTCTGGGCGATCGCCTGTTCGTCAGCGAAGAGCGTGCGATCAACTCGACCTTTGTTCCCAGCGAGCCGGCCAGGCCTGTCGACGGCATGATTATCGACGTGCCACGCGGCGTCACCCAGATTGGTGAATTCGATGTAGTGACGTTGGACCGTGGCCGCAAGGATGGCCTTGTCGAAGGGAACGTCTTGGCGATCTTCAAGGCCGGTGAAACCGTGCGCGACCGGATCAGCGGCGAGCAGGTCAAGATTCCTGATGAGCGGGCTGGCCTGGCGATGGTGTTTCGCACGTATGATCGGCTGAGTTACGCGATGGTTCTGCATGCCACCCGATCTCTGGCGGTGAACGACCGGGTGCACAATCCGTAATGCTATGTATCAGCTGCCTCACACTTTTTTCCACCGCCATGCTTCACTTATCTAATAGTTGTTAACAGAGTTATCCACAGGTTTGCCCACTTTATGAAGTGGGCTCGGGATCAAGGAAGATCTTATGCCACTGTTCGAAAAGGCCGGGCATTCCCCGGCCGAGCTGGAGGCGCGCCTGCGTCTTCATCGACTGCCCGAAATTGGTCCGAAGCGCTTTCAAACCCTCATCGATGCCTTTGGCAATGCCTCAGCCGCGCTCAGTGCGCCAGCTTCTGCGTGGCGCTCGTTGCGAATGCCAGCTGCCTGTGCCGATGCCCGGCGCAGCCCCGAGGTGCGGGATGGCGCCAGCGCTGCACTGGCCTGGTTAGAGCATCCGGACCAGCATTTGCTGATGTGGGACGACCCCGACTACCCTGCGCTACTGGCAGAAATTGCCGATCCGCCGCCCCTGCTTTTCATCGCCGGTGACCCCGCTCTATTGGATCGTCCACAGCTTGGGATGGTGGGCAGCCGGCGCGCTTCCAAGCCTGGGCTGGATACCGCCGCCGCCTTCGCACGCAGCCTCGCGGGGGCAGGATTTGTCATTACCAGTGGTCTTGCGCAGGGTATCGACGGCGCAGCGCATCAAGGGGCACTGGATGTAAACGGCGGCACAATCGGGGTGCTCGGCACAGGGGTCGAAAAACTTTATCCACAGCGGCACCGGCAACTTGCAGCGACCATGAAGGCACAGGGTGGCGCAGTCATTTCAGAGCTACCGCTCGATGCCGGCCCTCATGCCAGCAACTTTCCGCGGCGCAATCGAATCATCAGCGGGCTGTCACTGGGCGTGCTGGTAGTCGAAGCCAGTGTCGCCAGCGGATCGCTGATCACCGCACGCCTTGCGGCAGAGCAAGGGCGCGAGGTGTATGCCATTCCCGGGTCGATCCATCACCCCGGCGCGCGAGGTTGCCACCAGCTGATCCGTGAGGGCGCGGTCTTGGTCGAAACGGTTGCGCATATTCTTGAGGCGCTGCAAGGCTGGAAGAACCTGCCGCCCGACAATGACTCTTCGCAAAACGCCCCGCGCTCCGATCACCCGCTGCTCGCCTTGCTGCATGCCGCGCCGCAGACCAGCGAGGGTCTGGCGCTGAGCAGTGGTCTGCCCCTGCCTGCGGTGTTGGCAGCGTTGACGGATCTGGAACTCGACAGCCTGGTGGCATGTGAAGCCGGGCGATGGTTTGCCCGGGCGCCCTGAGGTTAAAATGCCCACCAGCGTTAATTCGGAGAGCGAACGATGGTCAGCAGTTGGCGTGTGCAACAAGCCGCACGAGAAATCCGGGCCGGGGCGGTAATTGCCTATCCAACCGAAGCGGTATGGGGGCTGGGCTGTGACCCTTGGGATCCCGAGGCGGTCTATCGTTTGCTGGCGATCAAGGCGCGGCCGGTGGAAAAAGGCCTGATCCTGATCGCCGACAATATTAATCAGTTCGACTTTCTCTTCGATGACTTTCCCGAGCTGTGGATTGATCGCATGGCCAGCACCTGGCCTGGTCCCAACACCTGGCTGGTGCCGCATCAGGGCCTGTTGCCCGACTGGATCACCGGCGGTCGTGACACCGTGGCGCTGCGCGTCAGCGATCACCCACAAGTGCGCGAGTTATGTGCCTTGACCGGTCCCCTGGTATCGACATCCGCCAACCCCACCGGCAGGCCTGCGGCGCGGTCCCGGTTGCGGATCGAGCAGTATTTCCATGATCAACTGGACATGGTCCTGGGCGGCGAGCTGGGCGGCCGGCGCAACCCGAGCGTGATTCGTGACCTGGTCACAGCCCAAGTGATGCGGGCGGGGTGATACCCCTCATTTCAAACCGTAGGAGTAAGCTTGCTCGCGATTGCTACATGTCTGTTACGAGTCCATTTACTGACACACCGCGATCGCGAGCAAGCTCGCTCTTGCAGGGATTTGCGCTAAGGCACCAGTATCATCGACCCGGTGGTACGCCGCGCCGACAGATCGGTGTGGGCCTGGCCAGCGTCCTTGAGGGCGTACTTGCGGATGTCATCGACTTTTACCTTGCCGCTGGCAACCATGCCGAACACCTCGTCGGCCATCGCCTGTAGCGCTTGCGGGCTGTTGGCGTATGAGCCCAGCGTTGGACGGGTGACGTACAGCGAGCCCTTCGACGCCAGAATGCCCAGGTTCACGCCCGCTACCGGGCCTGAAGCATTGCCGAAGCTGACCAGGAGGCCGCGCAGTTCCAGGCAATTGAGCGAGGTTTCCCAGGTGTCTTTGCCGACGCCGTCGTACACCACCGACACTTTCTTGCCATCGGTCAGCTCGAGCACTCGCTTGGCCACGTCTTCCTTGCTGTAGTCGATCACTTCCCAGGCGCCGTTGGCTTTGGCGTGGGCGGCCTTTTCCGGCGAGCTGACGGTGCCGATCAGTTTCACCCCCATGGCGTTTGCCCACTGGCAGGCGATGGAGCCCACGCCACCGGCAGCGGCGTGGAACAGAATGATTTCCTCAGGACGAATTTCGTAGGTCTGGCGGAACAGGTACTGCACCGTCAGGCCCTTGAGCATGACTGCCGCGCCCTGCTCGAAGCTGATGTCGTCCGGAAGCTTGGCCAGGTTGGCGGCGGGGATCATATGAAACTCGCTGTAGCTGCCCAGCGGACCTGTCCCATAGACCACCCGGTCTCCGGCCTTGACGTGAGTAACCTCGCTGCCGACCGCTTCGACCACGCCCGCGCCTTCGTTGCCCAGGCCCGACGGCATGGACGGGGCCGGGTACAGGCCGGTGCGAAAGTAGGTTTCGATGAAGTTGACGCCAATCGCTTTGTTGCGCACGAGTACTTCTTTCGGGCCCGGGCTGGCGGGTTCGAAATCGACATACTCAAGCACTTCAGGGCCGCCGTGGGTGCGGAACTGGATACGCTTTGCCATTTGCTTTCTCCGTCATGGATCGAAACAAGAAATGCGAAAGGGTTCTATCGGACTCCTTCGTTTGATCTTCGTCAACTGCGGCAGCCACCGGGCCGGTGATATGCTACGCGCCAATTTCGAGGCCCCGTTTCGGCTATCGCTGGATTGGCCAGCTGAAACCGTATTCAAGATGACGCCTAAAACAGCTTACTCAAGGTACCGCCATGTCCTTTCGCACCGATGCCGTCAAAGCCTACCTGCTTGATCTGCAAGACCGGATCTGCGCCGCGCTGGAACAGGAAGACGGCAGCGCCCGTTTCATCGAGGACGCCTGGGAGCGGCCTGCTGGCGGCGGCGGCCGGACCCGGGTGATCGAAAACGGTACCGTCATCGAAAAAGGCGGCGTTAATTTTTCCCATGTCTTCGGCGCCGGACTGCCACCTTCGGCCAGCGCCCACCGCCCGGAACTTGCCGGTCGCGGCTTCGAAGCACTGGGCGTGTCGCTGGTCATGCATCCGCATAACCCACATGTTCCGACCTCGCACGCCAACGTGCGTTTCTTCATCGCTGAAAAAGAAGGCGAAGAACCGGTCTGGTGGTTCGGTGGCGGTTTTGACCTGACCCCCTATTACGGCGTGGAAGAAGACTGCGTGCATTGGCACCGGGTGGCCGAACAGGCCTGTGCGCCGTTCGGGGCGGATGTCTATCCACGCTACAAAGCCTGGTGCGACCGTTATTTCCATATCAAGCACCGCAATGAACCGCGTGGCGTGGGCGGTCTGTTCTTCGATGACTTGAACGAGTGGGACTTCGACACCAGCTTTGCGTTTGTGCGAGCAATCGGCGATGCCTTCGTCGACGCCTATCTGCCCATCGTCCAACGCCGCAAAGCCACGCCCTACACGCCTGAACAACGCGAATTTCAGGAGTTCCGCCGTGGCCGCTATGTGGAATTCAACCTGGTCTACGACCGCGGCACGCTGTTCGGCCTACAGTCGGGCGGGCGTACCGAGTCGATCCTGATGTCGCTTCCGCCGCAAGTGCGCTGGGGCTACGACTGGAAAGCCGTGCCGGGCAGCGAAGAAGCCCGTCTGACCGAGTATTTCCTGCAGGATCGAGACTGGCTGGCTGAGGGGGGCAAATAATGACTGATCAATACGTCGTCTTCGGCAACCCCATCGGCCACAGCAAATCGCCGCTGATTCATCGCCTGTTTGCCGAGCAAACCGGACAGACGCTGGATTATCAGGCCGCACTGGCACCGCTGGATGGCTTCACTGCGTTTGCCCAAACTTTTTTCAAGACCGGCCGGGGCGCCAATGTCACGGTGCCGTTCAAGGAAGAGGCCTTTCGCCTCGCCGATCAACTCACCGAGCGGGGTCGCCGCGCAGGTGCTGTAAACACGCTGGCCAGGCAGGCCGATGGCAGTCTGTTGGGTGACAACACCGACGGCGCCGGGCTGGTACGGGATCTGCAGGTCAACCATGGCGTAACGCTCAAGGACAAACGCATTCTGCTGCTGGGCGCCGGCGGAGCGGTGCGCGGCGCATTGGAGCCACTGTTGGCCGAGGAGCCCTACGTGCTGGTGATCGCCAATCGTACGGTGGAAAAGGCCGAGCAACTGGCGCTGGAATTCGCTGACCTGGGGCCGGTGCTGCCCGCCGGTTACGACTGGCTGGAAGAGCCGGTGGATATCATCATCAACGCTACCTCAGCCAGTCTTGCGGGCGAGCTACCTCCGATCGCCGCCAGCCTCATTCGGCCCGGCGAAACCTTCTGCTACGACATGATGTATGCCAGCGAGCCGACGGCTTTCTGCCGCTGGGCGACGCAGCACAAGGCCGGGCAGGCGGTGGATGGCTTGGGAATGTTGGTGGAGCAGGCAGCCGAGGCGTTTTATCTATGGCGCGGTGTGCGCCCGGATTCGGCCCCGGTGCTGGCCGAGTTGCGGCGGTTGATGGCAACAGCCTGAAAAAACATCCCCGGCTGAAAGGACGCCATCGCGAACAAGCTCACATTCTGTAGGAGTGAGCTTGCTCGCGATGCTTTGAACGAATGGTTTACAGCTTGGCTTTGACCGCTGGCAAGGCATCCTTGTCATCAACGGTTTTCACGCCGCTCAACCACTTCTCCAGCACTGCCGGATTGGCCTTGAGCCAAGCCTTCACCGCTTCGGTATTGCTGATCTTGTTGTCGACCACATTCTTCATGATGGTGTTTTCCATGTCCTGAGTGAATGTCAGGTTGGAGAACAGCTTGGCCACGTTCGGGCATGCATCGGCGTAGCCTTTGCGGGTCACGGTGTAAACGCTGCCGGTATCACCGAAGTATTTCTCGCCGCCCTTGAGGTAGTGCATGCCTTTGATCTGCACGTTCATCGGGTGCGGGGTCCAGCCCAGGAAGACCACAAACTCTTTCTTCTTCACGTTGCGCTGCACTTCGGCCAGCATCGCCTGCTCGCTCGACTCGACCAGTTTCCAGTCGGCCAGATCGAACTCGTTCTTCTTGATGATCTCCTGGATCGACGCGTTGGCGGGAGCCCCCGAGCCGATACCGTAGATCTTCTTGTGGAACTTGTCGGCGAATTTGTTCAGGTCGGCAAAGTCATGCACACCTGCGTCGTAGACGTAATCGGGAACGGCCAGGGTGAACTCCGTCCCTTCCAGATTCTTCGCATACTGCGTCACGTCACCGGTGGCGATGAACTTGTCGTAGAAGCCCTGCTGCGCAGGCATCCAGTTGCCCAGGAAAACGTCCATCTGACCGTCTTTGAGACCACCATAGGCAATCGGCACTGCCAGCGTATCGATCTTGGTCTTGTAACCCATGCCATCGAGCAGAAAGCCTGCGGTGGCGTTGGTGGCCGCGATGTCGCTCCAGCCAGGATCAGCCATCTTCACCGTGCTGCAGCTTGCGTCAGCGGCATACGCAACGGCGCCGCTCATGCTCATGACCCCAATCGCCAGCGTTGTGAACAATTTCTTCATGGTGTGCCCCTTTTTGGTTTTCTAGGTGTTGGCAGGGTTCAAGGTTGTGGATAACGGGCCTTGCGCTCCAGATCGTCTAGATCGATATGGTTGCGCATGTATTGCTGACTGGCGTCTACCAGCGGCTGGTGATCCCAACTCTTCAGCTTGCCGAGGGCCAGCGACTGGGCGACGAAACGCCGACGACGCTGGCTGGCGAGCACCTGGTGGTGTATCGCCGGAATGTCCCACTTGGCCCTGGCTTCGACCAGGAACGCATTGAACAGGTCGCGATGAAGTTCTGACTGACTCAGCTCTTCCTGCTCTTTCGGATCGTTGTACACGTCATACAGCAGACATGGATCGCGTTCCGAATAAACGAATTTATAAGCGCCGCGACGAATCATCATCAACGGGCTGTTGGTGCCTTCGGCCATGTACTCGCCAAATACTTCGTCGTGGCCGCCGGTGCCCTGCAAATGCGGCATCAGCGAGCGACCATCGAGCGGCAGCCCGGGGTCCAGCTCGCCTTCAGCCATCGCGACAAAGGTCGGCAACAGGTCGGCGGTGGACACAGCGGCCTTCACTCGACCGGCCTTGAACTGGCCCGGAGCGTACACCAGCAGCGGCACGCGAGCGGACATTTCAAACCAGTGCATTTTGTACCAGAGACCGCGCTCGCCGAGCATGTCGCCATGGTCGCCGGAGAACACGATGATGGTGTCCTCGGCAAGACCGGTATCTTCCAGGGTCTTCAGCAGTTTGCCGACGTTGTCGTCGATGTAGCTGCAGGCGCCGAAGTAGGCATGACGGGCATCACGAATCTTCTGCTCGGGGAGCGGCTTGTCCCACAGGTCATAGACCTTGAGCAGACGCTGGGAATGCGGGTCCTGATCGGCCTGGGCTGGCGGGGCAGCCGGCATCGGAATCTCATCGTCGCTGTAGAGATTCCAGTAGTCCTTGGGAATGGTGTACGGGTCGTGCGGATGGGTCATCGATACGGTCAGGCAGAACGGCTGGTCGCCGTCTTCGCGCACATGATCGAACAGATACTGCTGGGCCTTGAACACCACCTCCTCGTCGAAATCCAGCTGATTGGTGCGCACGCAGGGGCCCGCCTGCAACACCGACGACATGTTGTGGTACCAGGTCGGACGCACGTCGCCCTCATCCCAGTTCACTGCCCAGCCATAGTCGGCCGGATAGATATCGCTGGTCAGACGCTCTTCATAGCCGTGCAGCTGGTCGGGGCCACAGAAGTGCATCTTGCCCGACAGGGCGGTGCGGTAGCCCAGGCGGCGCAGATAATGCGCGTAAGTGGGAACATCGGCGGGGAAATCGGCCGCGTTGTCGTAGGCGCCGATCTTGCTCGGCAGTTGACCGCTGACCAGGGTGAAACGCGACGGCGCGCACAACGGGCTGTTGCAATAAGCGGCGTCAAACACCACGCCTTCAGCGGCGAGGCGGCTCAAATGAGGCATCTTGATTGGAGATGAGGCGTACATCGGCAACATCGGCGCGGCCATCTGATCGGCCATGATGAAAAGAATGTTCTTGCGCTTCATGTCTTCGCGGCATTCCATAGTGAATATTTATGCGAAATTGCTGTTCCAGAGAATGGGACCCATGGGATCAGCGGTAAAGCCCGTTAAACGCAATGTGTAGGATAAGCCACGCTTATGTTTAAAGTTCTGGGTGATGTGTCACTGGATCTGTTGCGCGGTTTCGAGGCGGCCGCTCGATTGCGCAGTTTTACTGCTGCCGCGATCGAACTGGGCACCACGCAACCGGCGATCAGCCAGCAAATCAAAAGGTTAGAAGAACAACTGGCCACGCGCCTGTTTGACCGTATCTATCGCGGCATCGAGCTCACTGACGCCGGAGAGATTCTGTTCAATCATGTACAGGCCGGATTGCAATCGATGGATGCCGGGCTCAGCCTGATTACCGAACAGCATCAGCATGAGGTGCTGCAGGTCGCCACCGACTTCGCGTTCGCTGCCTATTGGCTGATGCCGCGCCTGCATCGCTTCCACAAAGACAATCCAGACGTGGACGTGAGTCTGGTGACCAGCGAGCGTAGCCACAGCATGTTGCGGGCGGATATCGACGTCGCCGTGTTGTTTGGCGACGGGCGCTTCAAGCAGGGTGAGAGCCACTGGTTGTTCAGTGAGGAAGTGTTTCCGGTGTGCAGCCCGCGGCTGCTGAGGGGGCGCGACCTGCCCCTGCCGGTCGAGGCGCTCAGGGAGTTCGCGTTGCTGCATCTGCGTGGCGAAGGCGGCAATAACTGGTTCGACTGGGGCGGCGTGTTCCGTGCGCTCAACATCGCTCAGGCCCCGGCGCCTGGGCAACTGCGTTTCGACAATTACACGCTGTTGATTCAGGCGGCGATTGGCGGCCAGGGCGTCGCAATCGGCTGGCGACACCTGGTCGATGATCTGCTGGAGCAAGGTTTGTTGTGCCGACCCATCGAAGCCACTGCCATCTCGGCGTACGGCTATTACATCGTCCTGCCGCAGCGCAAACGACGCGTGCAGATCGTCCAGCGATTCGTTGACTGGTTAAAAAGCGAACAGTCGCTGAGCGGGGATTCGCTTGTTGGCAAGCCGTTGCCGTCGATTGCGGTCTAGGGCTGCATCGAGGTGTAACAGGGCAAACGCCCCCGCCTCTGACCGGGCAACGTCAGGAAAACTTTCAAACCACGAAATTCACATACTGGCGCACATGCAGGTTGAGCTTCAGCTCATCGGCGATGCCGGCCGCTACCCGCCCCAGTACCTCCAGCGGGATTTCCAGGCCGGGCTCCAGGGTTTTGCTCGTCTGGCTGAAGTGCTCGATGCTCAATCCCGCGACACCTTGGGGTGCGCTGACCAGCGTCCAGTCGGCGTCGCTGTTGCGCAAGGCATCGACAATCAACGTTGAGGCCTGGAACTGATCGAGGTTCGGGTCTCGATAATCCGGTAGCGGCTGGTCGTGCAATAACTGGATGTCCGCGACCAGGACCAGTCGTTTTGTTTGCGCCCTGTCGAGGCACGACAGCAGGGTGTGGGTGGCGATCAGCTGTTCTTCGGGTGTGAGGTCGATGGCTGCCCGCTCGTTCCCGGCACCGACAGGCAACACCTTGGCATCGAGCAGGCAGATCACCGAAGAGCAACCAGCAATGCTTTCGCCGAGTCGTTCGGCGTTGAACAGATTCCCCACCTTGGTGCGCAAACCTGGCCTGGGGGCCAGGGCATTGAGGTCATCGACAATCGCGATGACCTCATGCTGGCGTCGCAGCAACTCGGCCATCAAAGCACTGCCAAAGCTGCTGATGGCGCCGAACAAGGCGATTTTCATCACCGGGGTTTCTGCGTTCTTCATGGTAATTGATCCAGGTCTGTGGATAACTCTCACCTTTAATGAGACTAGCAGCGCCTTGGGCTGTTCCACGTTTAGAGAGGACCGGACATGTCACCTGTCGAGGGTTATCACGCTCATGTTTATTTCGACGCCAGCACCATCGAGCAGGCGCGCGCGTTGTGCGAGAGCGTCGCGGCAAAATTCGATATTCGCATGGGACGGGTGCATGAGCGCCCGGTCGGACCGCATCCGGATTGGAGTTGTCAGCTGGCATTCGAGCATCGCAAATTTGCCGATGTGATGCTGTATCTGGCGCTTAATCGCAACGGTCTGGTGGTGTTCACCCATCCATCGACGGGTGATGACCTGGCGGACCACACCGAACACGCGATCTGGATGGGGGCAGTGCGGGAGTTGAATGTCGGGATGTTCAGGCGCTGATCGCGGCGTCGGACTCTGTAGCAGTCCTGCTTGCCGGCGGTAGCGGTTCCAAGGTCGCCATCGCCGGCAAGCCGGACTGCTACGGGTTGGTGAAGTGTGTTGCTTAGTTCAAAACACCCTCCAAAATCTCATAGACAATCCCGCTGCCAATCGCGATCAGCACCACGTCCGGCCCCAGGCGACGCCATTCGTAGCCGTCATAGCGTGGCAGGTACTGCAACGAGCGATCGTCCAGGCGACGGCCATATCCGCGTGGCAGCGGGTGGCCCTTGACGACGTGGATGTTCGGCGGCAACGGCTGGCCACGGCCGATGACTTCGCGATGTTCCTGGATCGTGCGACGCACGTCGCCGAAATCTTCAGGCGGCCGGCCCCCACGCTGATCGCCGCCACGGTTGTCGGCGTGCTGATCGTTGCGATGGTCGTCGCCGTGGTCATTGCCTCGATTGCCCTGCGAGCCACTTTGCGGCCCGCCTTGCTGGGCGTGGTCCTGATGCTGACCGGGGCCATTGTCGTCATGGCCGCCACGTTGATCCGGTGGCGCTGCGTGAACCAGCGCACTGGCGCTGACCATCAGCACGCCTAACCCGGCGATCAAACGATTCGAGACTTTCATGTAGCGTGCTCCTGAGCAAATTCGAGTCAGCAAAAAGGGGTTCAGAATCAGGTCCTGAACCCCTTTTGCTGTACTGCTTAGTCTGCTAACGAAGGTGGAGATTCCTCTGTATCAAAAACTTTACCTTCAGCCGCCACGGGCCCCGCGCACGCCTTCGGACAACGCCGAGCAGAGCTTGAGCACGCCGCTCACTGCCTGCTCAGCCGTTTCGGCGCTGGCGATCTGGTCGATCAGTGCCGAACCGACGACCACACCATCGGCCACACGCGCTATGGCTGCCGCCTGTTCCGGCGTACGGATGCCGAAACCGACGCTGATCGGCAGGTCGGTATGGCGACGCAGACGAGCGACGGCTTCCTTGACGTGTTCGATCGTAGCGGCACCTGCACCGGTGACACCCGCAACCGATACGTAATAAACGAAGCCCGAGCTGCCATTGAGCACGGTCGGCAGCCGTACGTCGTCAGTGGTTGGTGTGGTCAGGCGGATGAAGTCGATACCCGCATCCTGTGCCGGGTCGCACAGCTCGTTGTTATGTTCCGGCGGCAGATCGACGACGATCAGGCCGTCGACGCCGGACTGATGAGCCTCGGCAATGAAACGCTCGACACCGTAGTTGTGGATCGGGTTGTAGTAACCCATCAGCACCAGCGGTGTGGTGCTGTCTTCAACGCGGAACTCACGAACCATCTGCAGGGTTTTAGCCAGGTTCTGCCGGGCGTCCAGGGCACGGATGTTGGCCAGCTGGATAGCCGGGCCGTCAGCCATTGGATCGGTGAACGGCATGCCCAGCTCGATGACATCGGCGCCGGCTTTGGGCAGGCCCTTGAGGATCGCCAGCGAGGTGTCATATCCCGGGTCGCCTGCGGTGATGAAGGTCACCAGGGCGGCACGGTTTTGTTCTTTCAGCTCGGCAAAACGCGTTTGCAGGCGGCTCATCAGTGTTTCTCCTGCTGGGACAGATCCAGGTGGTGCATGACGGTTTGCATGTCCTTGTCGCCGCGACCGGACAGGTTGACCACCATCAGGTGATCTTTTGGCAGTGTCGGTGCGCGTTTGAAGACTTCAGCCAGAGCGTGGGCACTTTCCAGCGCCGGGATGATGCCTTCCAGGCGGCAGCACTGGTGGAACGCAGCCAGGGCTTCATCGTCGGTAATCGAGGTGTATTCGACGCGGCCGATGTCGTGCAACCAGGCGTGCTCAGGGCCGATGCCGGGATAATCCAGACCTGCGGAAATCGAGTGGGCGTCGATGATCTGGCCGTCGTTGTCCTGCAACAGGAACGTACGGTTGCCGTGCAGTACGCCCGGAACGCCGCCGTTCAGGCTGGCCGCGTGCTTGCCGGTCTCAATGCCGTGACCGGCCGCTTCAACGCCGATGATGCGCACGCTGGTGTCGTCCAGGAACGGGTGAAACAGGCCCATGGCATTGGAGCCGCCGCCGATGCACGCCACCAGACTGTCTGGCAGACGGCCTTCCTGTTCTTGCAGCTGCACGCGGGTTTCCTTGCCGATCACTGCCTGGAAGTCACGAACCATGGCCGGATAAGGGTGCGGGCCGGCCACGGTGCCGATCAGGTAGAAGGTGCTGTCGACGTTGGTCACCCAGTCGCGCAGCGCTTCGTTCATCGCGTCTTTCAAGGTGCCGGTGCCGGCGACGACCGGGATCACCGTGGCGCCCAGCAGCTTCATGCGGAACACGTTGGCCTGCTGACGCTCGATGTCGGTGGTGCCCATGTAGATCACGCACTCCAGACCGAAGCGCGCCGCGACCGTGGCAGTGGCCACGCCATGCATGCCCGCGCCGGTCTCGGCGATGATGCGTTTCTTGCCCATGCGGCGCGCCAGCAGGATCTGGCCGATGCAGTTGTTGATCTTGTGCGCGCCGGTGTGGTTCAGCTCTTCGCGCTTGAGGTAGATCTTGGCGCCGCCGCAGTGCTCGGTCAGGCGTTCGGCGAAATACAGCGGGCTCGGGCGACCGACGTAATCGCGCTGGAAGTAGGCCAGTTCCTTGAGGAATGCAGGATCGGTCTTGGCGGTTTCGTACTCGCGGTTCAGGTCGAGGATCAGCGGCATCAGGGTTTCAGCGACGTAGCGACCGCCGAATGCGCCGAACATGCCGCGGGCGTCTGGGCCGTTGCGATATTGGGTCTGGGTCATGGGGACCTCCGAGGTAACAAATAGGTTTAGCCGTTGAGGCAGTGATCACACTTTAACCAGCGCCAACGCCGATGAAAACCGATAAGATCGGCGCAACCTGTCAGGAAAACTCACAGATACCATGAGCCGCGACCTCCCTCCCCTCAACGCCCTGCGCGCGTTCGAAGCCACCGCTCGTCTGAACAGTGTCAGCCAGGCGGCCGACCAACTTCATGTTACTCACGGGGCGGTCAGTCGCCAGCTGAAAGTATTGGAAGAGCACTTGGGTGTGAGCCTGTTCAGCAAGGAAGGACGCGGCCTTAAACTCACAGATGCCGGAATCCGGCTGCGCGATGCCAGCGCCGACGCCTTCGACCGCCTGCGCACGGTCTGCGCCGAGTTGAGCCGAGGCAGCGCCGATGCGCCGTTCGTTCTCGGCTGTTCGGGCAGTCTGCTGGCGCGCTGGTTCATTCCCAGACTGGGGCGGCTGAATGCCGATCTGCCTGACTTGCGCCTGCATTTGTCCGCTGGCGAAGGCGATCTCGATCCGCGCCGTCCGGGCCTGGACGCATTGCTGGTATTTGCCGAGCCACCGTGGCCGGCCGACATGCAGGTGTTGGAGCTGGCAAGCGAACGGATCGGCCCGGTATTGAGCCCGCGCTTTGCGCGTTTCGAGTCGTTGCTGCATGCGCCTGTGCAGGCACTGCTGGATGAGCCGCTGCTGCAAACCATGTCGCGTTTGCAAGCCTGGCCAAGCTGGGCGAAACAGAACGGTATCGAGCCCGGCGCGTTGCACTACGGCCAGGGATTCGAGCATTTGTACTATTTGCTGGAGGCCGCGGTGGCTGGCCTTGGCGTTGCGATTGCGCCGCAGCCGCTGGTCGCGGACGACCTCAAGGCGGGGCGCCTGGCTGCGCCATGGGGTTTCACTGAAACCCCGGCGCAACTGGCGTTATGGATACCCAAACGCGCCGCTGACGGACGTGCTCAACAGCTTGCCCATTGGCTCAAACAAGAGCTTGCGCATTCAGGTCAGGTGTAATCAGTTGCCACGTTTGCACAGCAGATAAGCCGCCAGCAGACCGACTGCGCCCACTGCCACGCCAGCGGTGGTCCAAGGGTGTTCCTGTGCATAGTCGCGGGTGGCAACGCTGGTCTCGCGGGTTTTCACCTTGACGTCTTCGTAGACATCGCTCAACAGGCTGCGCGAGTGGCTCAGCGCGCTTTCAGCGTTGGCTTTCAGGGTTTTCAGAGTTTTGCGCGACTCGTCCGAAGCATCCGACTTCAAGCTCTCCAGAGACTTGAGCAGACTCTCGATCTCGGCTTCCATACTTTGCAAAGACGCTTTACGGGATGACGTGAATGCCATGATTTGACTCTCCTGCAGTGATGAGTGGCGTGTGTTGTTTCCGACTACAGGGTTCTCAGAAAGTGCAGTGCGGTTTCCAAGTACCGTTCTTTGTGAACTTTTCGGCTGCTTTTCGCCACAGACATAGCAGGCAACATTCACTGCTACGCTGCAATTGAAGCCCATTTGAGGAGAACTGCCATGACTGATCATCACACCTACAAGCTGCTTGAACTGGTCGGCTCGTCGACCACCAGCGTTGAAGAAGCGATTCAGAATGCCATTGCCCAGGCCGCCAAAAGCGTTAAATTCATGGAATGGTTCGAAGTGCTGGAGACCCGCGGGCACATCACCGACGGCAAGGTGGCGCACTTTCAGGTGACCATCAAAGTGGGCTTTCGCATCGACAACAGTTGATGAACTTTTACGCTGGCTGAATGCCACAGCCTTCGCTATACCTAGCGCGCTGCTCGTGAATTCGACGCGCGATGATGTATGTGGGCCGCTTCTTCGTAGCGGCCTGTTTCGCTTGAAAAGCGCCTGACGAGGGAGTGTGACCGATGAAGAAGATTCTTTTGGCGGTAGGGTTGTTGAGTATTGCGGGCACCACCCTGGCAGCCGGGAAATCGTGCGATGACGTCAAGGCGGACATCGACGCGAAAATCAAAGCCAAGGGCGTGTCGTCCTATACCCTTGAAGCGGTGGACAAAGGCAGCGCCAGTGACGCCAAGGTTGTAGGCACCTGCGAGGGCGGCAGCAAGGAAATCGTCTACAAACGCGGCTGATCAAGCCGTTGCAGCCATAAAAAAACCGACGCATCTGCGCCGGTTTTTTTATGCAAGCGCCTTAGCCGCGTCAAACCTCGATCGGGTGTCGCGAATGGACCCCTGTAGCAGTCCGGCTTGCCAGCGGTGACGTCCTCACTAGCGCACCGCTGGCGAGCCGGACTGCTACCGGCATTCAGCGCGGTCGGATCCGCATCGGCTCAGCCCTTGGCCACTTGCGCCAGAATCTCGTAAGAGCGCAGCCGGTCGGCGTGCTCGTACATGTCGCAGGTGAAAATCAACTCATCGGCGTCGGTCTGCTCCAGCAACACGTCGAGCTTGGCGCGGATTTTCTCCGGGCCGCCGACCATCGCCAGCCCGAGGAAATCCATCACCGCGTCACGCTCATGGGGCAGCCAGAGCCCGTTCATGCTGTCGACCGGCGGCTTCTGCATCAGGCTCTGCCCGCGCATCAGGTTGAGGATCCGCTGATACACCGAGGTCACCAGGTATTCAGCCTGCTCATCGGTATCGGCAGCGGCCAACGGCACGCCCAGCATCACGTATGGCTTGTCCAGCACCTCGGAAGGCTGGAAGTGATTGCGGTAGACGCGGATCGCCTCGTGCATGAAGCGCGGTGCGAAGTGCGAGGCAAAGGCGTAGGGCAGACCGCGTTGACCGGCCAGTTGAGCGCTGAACAGACTCGAACCCAGCAACCAGATCGGTACGTTGGTACCTGTGCCCGGCACGGCGATCACGCGTTGATGGGGCTGGCGCGGGCCGAGATAACTCATCAACTCGGCGACGTCATCGGGGAAATCATCAGCGCTGCCGGAGCGTTCACGCCGCAGGGCGCGGGCGGTCATTTGATCGGAGCCAGGCGCACGGCCCAGCCCCAAATCGATGCGGCCGGGGAACAGACTGGCCAGCGTACCGAACTGCTCGGCGATCACCAGCGGTGCATGGTTGGGCAACATCACTCCACCGGAACCGACCCGGATGGTGGAGGTGCCTCCCGCCAGGTACGCCAGCAACACCGAGGTGGCCGAACTGGCGATGCCATCCATGTTGTGGTGTTCAGCGACCCAGAAACGGTTGTAGCCCCATTTCTCGACGTGTTGTGCCAGATCCAGCGAGTTATGCAGCGAAACCGCAGGACCTTTGTCTTCGCGTACCGGAACCAGATCCAGGGTGGAAATCTTCACATCAGCTAATCGTTTCATGGGCCGCTGTTGATCCTCTTGGGGGCTTGGTCCGGAGCCTTGTGCCTTCGACGCGCGACAGCAAGCCCTGCGTTAAGCCTAAATATTTGCGTTAAGGTTCTAGAATAAGGCCGTATTTTGAGGTTGCAATGGGTAGAGGAAAATTTCCTACTAATTTGGTCGGATTATCCCCGTGAGGAAATCAGCAAATAAAGCACAGGTGTCACAACCGTTGAACTAAGTCGCGCCTACACTCCTCAGACTTTTGGTCCATGTGCGAGTCAATCGCACTTTATTTCATGAGGAGACACCATGAGCATCGTCAAGAAAGCATCCGCCCATTGGGAAGGTGATCTGAAGTCAGGCATCGGCAGCATCTCCACAGAGACCGGCGTGCTGCGCGAAGCACCCTATGGCTTCAAGGCCCGCTTCGAAGGCGGCAAGGGCACCAACCCTGAAGAACTGATCGGCGCGGCCCATGCGGGCTGCTTCTCGATGGCGCTGTCGATGATCCTCGGCGGCGAGAACCTGACGGCTGAGAGCATCGACACCCAGGCTGAGGTGACACTCGACCAGGACGACAGCGGCTTCACCATCACCGCCGTGCATCTGATCCTCAAGGCCAAGGTACCTGGCGCGACTCAGGAACAGTTCGAGAAACTGACCGGCATGGCCAAGGCCGGTTGCCCGGTATCGAAAGTACTGAACGCCAAGATCACCCTGGATGCCACCCTGCTGAGCTGATTGCTGCTGCAGCGCAACATCCCGATGACCCGCATGCTTCACAGGATGCGGGTCATCTGCGTTTCAACGTCCGGAGAACCGCTGGCGCGTTGTAAGGTCACATGAAGGGCCGCAGCGAATCGCACGGCATCGAAGGAGTCGAGCATGAAACGTATCGCCGCAACCCTGATTCTGAGTGCGCTGGCCAGCAGCGTACTCGCCGCGCCCAAGCCTTGCGAAGAGCTAAAGGCCGAGATCGAAGCCAAGATCCAGGCGCAGAACGTCAGCTCCTACACCCTGGAAATCGTCAGCAACGAAGAGGCGCATGATCAGAACATGGTCGTGGGCACCTGTGAAAACGGCACCAAAAAGATCATCTATCAGAAGAATGATCGGTAAGCTGAACCCTCTGTAGCAGTCCGGCTTGCCGGGGGTAACATTCTCAGGAACGCCACCGCCGGCCAGCCGGACTGCTATAGGGCTGGTTTCGCATCACGCTTCACGGAATACAAAAAATATTGCCCTCTTCGGCCAGCACCTTGCGCTGTTCATCGCGTAGCTGCGCGTCGATGCTGTTGGCGATGTGGCGCACGTCCAGGCGATAACGATGGCCAGCTTCGAAGTGGTCATAGTCGATCGTCACGTAGCAGGTCAGTTCGTTATAGATGTCCATCGACAGACCCAGACCACCCGGGGCGTATTCGTAGTCGTAGCGCACCTCGAGCTTGTGCTTGCCTGGGCTTACCTGAAAATAACGGCCGTCTTCGGTTCGCTTTCCATCGAGCTTGTCGGCCATCAGCGTCTTGCCGGTGAAGGTGTGCAGGTCGACCCAGGCCTGTTGCGGATCGACCGCGGGCAGCGGACCGGCGCATCCGGCCAGCAGACTCAGGGCAATGATCGACAGGGGCAAGCGCATGACAGACTCCGCATTCAGGCAGATGAAGATGGTGATTGCGTCAGTGGCCGGCTGTGCGGCATAACGCTTGGGTTTATACCCTTCCTGTGTTTCGACGTTAAGGCCGCTGCATGATTCGACTCCAACGCTCATGGTTCCAGCGCGGTCTGCCGATGCTGGCGATTTTACTCCTCAGCGGTTGCTCCAGTCTGTCCTATTACACCCAGTTGGCTGGCGGCCAGCTGGAATTGCTCAGGGCGCGTGAGCCGGTGGCCGACGTCATCGCTGACCCGCAGCGTGATGCCACGTTGCGTGACCATCTGCTCAAGTCACAGCAGGCACGCGAGTTTGCCAGCCAGCATTTGCACTTGCCGGACAACCAGAGTTATCGGCTCTACGCCGATATCCATCGTCGGTATGTGGTCTGGAATGTCTTCGCCACCGGGGAGTTCTCGCTGGACCCGGTCACCCATTGCTTCCCGATCGCCGGCTGTGTGGCCTATCGGGGCTATTACACCCAAGGCGCTGCGCGGGGCGAAGCGGCGTTGCAAAAGCTCGATGGCAAGGACGTGTACGTCAGCGGTGTCGAGGCCTACTCCACGTTGGGTTGGTTCAATGACCCGATCATCAGCTCGATGATGAGCTGGGGCGATGAGCGTCTGGCCACGCTGATCTTCCATGAGCTGGCACATCAGCGTTTCTACGTGAAGGACGACAGCGAGTTCAACGAGTCCTACGCCACTTTCGTGGAAGAAGAAGGCACCCGACAGTGGCGAGCGGCGCGGGGGTTGCCGGCCGAGGGCGCTTCTTCTGAAACACAGCGGCGTGATCAGCTGACACAGTTGGTGTTGGCGACCCGGGATCGGCTCAAAGCGTTGTATGCCGAGGCGCTCGACCCCGCGATCATGCGTCAGCGCAAGGCCGCGCAGTTCGAGCGCTTGCGCAGCGAGTATCAGCAACTGCGCGACAGCCAGTGGGGCGGCGACAAGCGCTTCGACAGCTGGGTGTACGCGCCGATGAACAACGCGCGCTTGCTGCCCATCGGTCTGTATGACCAGTGGGTGCCGGCGTTCGAGGCGTTGTTCAGACAGGTCAAGGGTGACTGGCCAGCGTTTTTTACGGCGGTCGAGGAGATTGGCGGATTGCCCATGGACGAGCGCAAGGCGGCGTTGGAGCGGTTGGCCAAGACTTCAGCTTGACTTGACCCCCTGTAGGCGTGAGCTTACTCGCGATAGCTGTGTATCAATCAGCGCATAATCGTCAGACACACCGTCATCGCGAGCAAGCTCACTCCTACAGGGTTTGCGGCTTTCTCAGGCTCTGACGAACGCCTGGTGCAGCGCTTTCAGCGACTCGAAATGATAGGTCGGCGCCTCGGCTTCTAGCTCTTCCCGACTGCCAAACCCATATCCCACCGCCGCGACATCCAGCCCGTTGCGCTTGCCGCCGATCAGGTCGTGTTTACGGTCGCCGATCATCAATGTCTGCCTGGGATCGAGCTTTTCCTCGTCCAGCAGATGCCGAATCAGCTCGACTTTGTCGGTACGCGTGCCGTCCAGTTCACTGCCGTAGATCAGCTTGAAATGCCGGGCGAAGTCGAAGTGCCGGGCGATTTCATGGGCGAACACCCAAGGCTTGGACGTGGCGATGAACAGGGTGCGGCCTTGATCGGCGAGCATGTCCAGCAGCTCGAAGACGCCGTCGAACACCAGGTTTTCATACAGCCCGGTGACCTTGAAGCGCTCGCGGTAGAAACCCACCGCCTCCCAGGCCTTGGCCTCGTCAAAGTCGTAGGCACGCATGAACTGCTGCAGCAGTGGCGGGCCGATGAAGTGCTCGAGTTGCCTGATATCGGGTTCATCGATGCCCAGCTTGCTCAGGGCGAACTGGATCGAGCGGGTAATGCCCTCGCGGGGATCGGTGAGGGTTCCGTCCAGGTCAAACAGAATATTCTGGTAATGCATGTCTTCTCTCAGGCGCTGTGTAGTCTGTGGATCAAGTGCGATTTATGGACATCTGTAGCAGCACGGCTCGCCGGCGGCTGCGAACTTGAGATCGCTATCGCCGGCAAGCCGTGCTGTTACAAGGCCTTGTCGAAACCTTCTGCCAGGTGCTGATCCTTGAGCTTGACGTAGTTGGCCGCGCTGTAAGGGAAAAACGCGATCTCCTTTTCGGTCAGCGCACGCATCTGTTTCACCGGCCGACCGACATACAGAAAACCGCTTTCCAGGCGCTTGCCCGGCGGCACCAGGCTGCCCGCGCCGATGATCACTTCGTCCTCCACCACCGCGCCATCCATGATCGTGCTGCCCATGCCGATCAGAATGCGGCTACCGACAGTGCAGCCATGCAGCATGACTTTGTGGCCGATGGTCACTTCGTCGCCGATCAGCAGGGGAAAACCATCCGGATTGAACGGCCCGGCGTGGGTGATGTGCAACACGCTGCCGTCCTGTACGCTGGTGCGGGCGCCAATGCGGATACGGTGCATATCGCCACGAATCACCGTCAGCGGCCAGACCGAGCTGTCGGCGCCGATTTCGACATCGCCGATGACCACCGCCGAATGGTCGACAAACGCCCGCTCGCCAAGGGCTGGGGTGTGACTCTGGAATGTGCGAATAGCCACGATAGGCTCCTTCTCTGGCGCTGATAGCTGCGCACAGCGCCGATTGTAATTAAGATGCTCAGGTGTTTCTTCCAGCCAAGGTGCCAAACCGTGAGCGCGAACAACCCTCTTTTGCAATCGTACGACCTGCCACCTTTCTCGGCGATCCGCGCCGAGCACGTAAAACCTGCCATTGACCAGATTCTTGCCGACAACCGCGCGGCGATTGCCGACATTCTCGTCAAGCAAGGCACGCAGCCTACATGGGCCGGGCTGGTGCTGGCGATGGATGAGCTTAACGATCGTCTGGGCGCGGCCTGGAGTCCGGTGAGCCACCTCAACGCGGTATGCAACAGTGCCGAGCTGCGCGAAGCCTATGAGTCCTGCCTGCCGGGACTGAGCGCCTACTCCACCGAGATGGGGCAGAACCGCGAGCTGTTCCAGGCTTTCGAGGCCCTGGCCAATGGCCCTGAAGCCGCCGGTTTCGACGTGGCGCAGAAGACCATTCTGGAGCATTCGCTGCGTGACTTCCGCCTGTCGGGTATCGATCTGCCGCCAGAACAGCAAAAGCGCTACGCCGAAGTCCAGAGCAAGTTGTCGGAGTTGGGCAGTCAGTTCTCCAACCAGTTGCTGGACGCCACTCAAGCGTGGAGCAAGCACGTCACCGACGAAGCCGCCCTCGCCGGCCTGACCGATTCGGCCAAGGCGCAAATGGCTGCGGCGGCTCAGGCCAAAGAGCTTGATGGCTACCTGATCACCCTGGAATTCCCCAGCTATTACGCGGTGATGACCTACGCCCAGGACCGCGCCCTGCGTGAAGAAGTCTACGCGGCCTACTGCACTCGCGCCTCGGATCAAGGCCCGAATGCCGGCAAGAATGACAATGGCCCGGTGATGGAGCAGATCCTCGACCTGCGTCAGGAACTGGCCAAATTGCTGGGCTTTGCCAGCTTCTCGGAGCTGAGCCTGGCGACCAAGATGGCCGAGTCCAGCGACCAGGTGCTCAGCTTCCTGCGCGATCTGGCCAAGCGCAGCAAGCCGTTTGCCGCTCAGGATCTGCAACAGCTCAAGGCTTATGCGGCCGAACAGGGCTGCCCGGATCTGCAGAGCTGGGACAGTGGTTTCTACGGCGAGAAACTGCGCGAGCAGCGTTACAGCGTTTCCCAGGAAGCCCTGCGCGCCTACTTCCCGATCGACAAGGTGCTGGGTGGTCTGTTCGCCATTGTGCAAAAACTGTACGGCATCGAAATCGCCGAGCAGAAAGGCTTCGACACCTGGCACCCGGATGTTCGCCTGTTCGAAATCAAGGAAAACGGCCAGCACGTCGGCCGCTTCTTCTTCGACCTGTATGCCCGCGCCAACAAACGCGGCGGAGCCTGGATGGACGGTGCGCGTGATCGTCGGCGTACCTCGCAAGGTTCGCTGCAAAGCCCGGTGGCCAATCTGGTGTGCAACTTCACCCCTGCGGTTGCCGGCAAGCCTGCGCTGTTGACTCACGATGAAGTCACCACGCTGTTCCACGAATTCGGTCATGGCCTGCACCACCTGCTGACCCGCGTCGAGCACGCTGGCGCGTCGGGCATCAACGGCGTGGCTTGGGATGCGGTCGAGTTGCCGAGTCAGTTCATGGAAAACTGGTGCTGGGAGCCTGAAGGCCTGGCGCTGATTTCCGGTCATTACGAAACCGGCGAACCGCTGCCTCAGGATCTGCTGGAAAAAATGCTGGCGGCGAAGAATTTCCAGTCCGGCCTGATGATGGTGCGCCAGCTGGAATTCTCGTTGTTCGATTTCGAACTGCACGCCACTCATGGCGACGGCCGCACCACGTTGCAGGTGCTCGAAGGCGTGCGTGACGAGGTGTCGGTCATGCGCCCACCGGCCTACAACCGCTTCCCCAACAGCTTCGCGCACATCTTTGCCGGCGGTTACGCGGCCGGTTACTACAGCTACAAGTGGGCCGAAGTGCTCTCCGCCGATGCCTTCTCCAAGTTCGAAGAAGACGGCGTGCTCAACGCCCAGACCGGTCGTGCGTTCCGCGAGGCGATTCTGGCCCGTGGTGGATCGCAGGCACCGATGGTGCTGTTCGTCGATTTCCGCGGACGCGAGCCTTCGATTGACGCACTCTTGCGCCATTGTGGCTTGAGTGAGGAAGCGGCAGCATGACCGATACACCGCAAGTGGTTACCAAGAAACGCTTTATCGCCGGGGCTGTCTGCCCGGCGTGCAGCGAGCCGGACAAGTTGATGATGTGGAGCGAAGACGACGTCCCGCACCGCGAATGCGTGAGCTGCGGCTATTCGGATACGTTAAACGCTCAGGGTCAGTCGATCCCCAAGGAACTGGGCACGCGCGTCAACAAGGCCACACCCAAACCGGCCGATCCGAAGGTGCAAGGGGTGCAGTTCTTCCCTAATCCGAAGCTGAAAAAGCCGGTTGATCCGAGCTGAAGAAATACGCGCAAATCCTGGCATGCCTCACCCATGGGGCATGACGGGAATCCCTGTTTTCGATTCGCCTTGAATCACAACCGCCACAAAATTGTCTGCACGCCCACCACATCGGTCTTCTGAAACCAGCCCTTGATCGCGCAGCCGGCCAGCGCACTGGTGCTGCAGGCGCCACTGGCGAGCGCCGTCTTCAGCGCATCTACGTCGACTTTATTGATGTAATCGATGCCGTGCCTGAGGTTGTCTTCATCCCCATAACCGCCATGTTCCATCTCATCCAGCGCGGCCTGTTTGCTCCATCCCTGCACCACAATCCGGTACATCGCCGACACCAGGCCGGTTCGGTCGAGCCCGTGTTTGCAATGGATCAACACAGGGCCCTTCTCTTGCGCCGTTTGAATTGCCCGCAGGCTCTGAATGATATCCGCGTCGTCAATGTGAACCGTCTGCAGCGGAATCTGCACCTGCGTGACCGACGGATCGGACAGCCACTTGCTGTCGCTCTCCTTGATGAAATCCACCACCGTCACCACGCCCAGCTTTTTCAGCAGCGGCTGTGCGGCAGCGTCGGGCTGGCGACTGCGATAAAGCGTCGGGGTGATCTGATACAGGTTGTAGTGAGTGTCGATGGGTTGCGCCCACTGACTCGGCCGGGATGTCGGTGCGGGCAGATCGTCGGCTTGAGCCAGGCAACCCAGGGAAGCGGCGAGAAAACCTGCGAGCACAAAGGCGATCAATCGAATACGCATCGAGTATTTCCGTGGCAATGGGCAGCGGTGAGGGACGGCAAGTCTCTGCGCCGCATGGTCAAGGTGATGTGAGGTGGATGTCAAAACTTCGTTGGATGCCGTTGATCGGCGCTGAAGTTCTTTTGCGCCTCGGCCATGGAGGGCCGCAGTGATTCACGGTACTGTATATATGAACAGCTATCGGGGATGCTCGCATGTCTATTGCACTGCCACCACGCGGCCGCGGCACCGCGACCAATCCGCATAACCGCTTCGCGCCCAATCGCTCGGTAGCCGAGGACGACGGCTGGTACCAGGAAGTGCCGCTGACCCAGGGCACCACCGTTACCCTGGAAACGGCCAAGAGCATCATTGCCCGTAACTCTTCACCGGACATCCCCTTCGACCGCTCGATCAACCCCTATCGTGGTTGTGAGCACGGCTGCATCTATTGTTACGCCAGACCCAGTCATGCCTATTGGGACATGTCGCCCGGGCTGGATTTCGAAACAAAACTGATTGCCAAGACCAACGCCGCGGCGCTGCTGGAGCAACAGCTGTCCAAGCCCGGCTACAGCGTCGCGCCGATCACCCTGGGGGCCAACACTGACCCGTATCAGCCGATCGAACGCGAATACAAGCTCACTCGCGCAACGCTTGAGGTACTGCTGCGCTATCGTCATCCGGTGACCATCATTACCAAGGGCTCGCTGATTCTGCGTGATCTTGATCTGCTGGCTGAATTGGCAAAGCTGAACCTGGTGTCGGTGTTCATCAGCCTGACCTCGCTGGATGATGAGCTCAAACGCATTCTTGAACCCCGCGCAGCCGCGCCCAAAGCGAGATTGCGGGCCATCCGGGTATTACGCGAGGCCGGTGTCCCGGTTGGCGTATTGCTGGCGCCGATGATTCCGATGATCAACGACATGGAGCTGGAAAGGCTCATGAGCGAGGCCAGGGATGCCGGCGCATTGAGTGCCAGCTACGTGATGCTGCGCCTGCCGCTGGAGGTCGCACCGCTGTTCGAAGAATGGTTGCAGGCGCACTATCCGCAACGCGCCGAACACGTGATGAGCCTGGTCCGACAGAGTCGCGGTGGCCAGGTGTACGACAGTCGATTCGGCTCACGCATGCGCGGGGAAGGTGTATTCGCCGAGCTTCTTGCCCAGCGCTACAGTATTGCGGTGCGGAAGCTGGGCTTGAACCGTCGTGACAGTTTCAAGCTGGACTGCGACGCCTTCTGCCCTCCCGGTGGACAGATGTCATTGTTGTGACTCGGGTGACGTCTTAACAGGTATCGCAGCTTTTGATTCTGGCCGCAGGCAGAAGCAAACCAGCGAGCCTGGGATTAAGATTTTCTAACGCCAGACCCGCAAGCTAGAGCGATGTATTCAGTTTCAATTAAGTTTTCATCGCTAAGGTGTTCCACAAGTGACCAGCTGGTCGCCTACAGATGGAATTGTCCGTAATGCCAAAAGAAGTGGTCATCCGCAGGAATAACTGGAAAATCCACTTCAATCCGTCAGAGAGGATGAGACATGACAGACAAGGATAAACAACCTTCGGCAGGCTCCTTGCCGGAGGCGGAAACCGCCGATGTGGCATTGCAGCACATCGTTGATGGCTTCAAGCACTTTCGTCACGACGTTTTCCCGCAACAGGAAGAACTGTTCAAGAAGCTCGCCACGGCCCAGCAGCCCCGGGCGATGTTCATCACCTGCGCAGATTCGCGCATTGTTCCCGAACTCATCACTCACAGCTCGCCTGGCGACCTGTTCGTGACCCGCAACGTCGGCAACGTGGTTCCGCCTTATGGCCCGATGAACGGCGGCGTTTCGACTGCCATCGAGTACGCGGTCATGGCCCTGGGGGTGCATCACATCATCATCTGCGGGCATTCGGACTGCGGCGCAATGCGCGCCGTGCTGAATCCCGACACCCTGGAAAAGATGCCGACCGTAAAGGCCTGGCTGCGCCATGCCGAAGTCGCCAGGACCGTCGTGCAGGACAACTGCAATTGCGCCGGCGAACACGAAACGATGCACGTCCTCACCGAAGAGAACGTCATCGCCCAGCTGCGCCATCTGCAGACCCATCCTTCCGTAGCATCCAAGATCGCCGCTGGCCAGCTGTTCATCCACGGCTGGGTCTACGATATCGAGACGTGCGCAATCCGCGCCTACGATGCCGAGCAGGGCAGCTTCCTGCCGCTGGACGGCGTCGATCACATCCCGATGGCGACCCCGCGAAAGCGTTATTGATCGCAGGCTCATAGCGGCCAGACGGCCGCTGAATCTGCGTCACCACTGACGGTTCGAACCCCCTTCAAACGCTTGGCGGCCGCACTTTGCGCGTGCCGTCGGGCGTTGTCACGTCTGAAGAATCTCCGGAGAGTCGTCATGGCTACTACAGATCTGAAGTCTTTACTGCCACGCGAGCTGCTGGCTTCCGTGGTGGTCTTTCTAGTCGCCCTGCCGCTGTGCATGGGGATCGCCATCGCCTCCGGCATGCCACCAGCCAAAGGATTGATCACCGGCATCATTGGTGGCCTGGTGGTTGGATGGCTGGCGGGCTCGCCTTTGCAGGTCAGCGGACCCGCAGCGGGTCTGGCGGTGCTGGTCTTCGAGTTGGTGCGTGAACACGGCATGGCCATGCTCGGGCCGATCCTGTTGCTGGCCGGGTTGCTGCAAGTGCTGGCCGGTCGCTTCAAGCTCGGCTGCTGGTTCCGGGTCACGGCGCCTGCGGTGGTGTACGGCATGCTCGCCGGAATCGGGGTGTTGATCGTGCTTTCCCAGGCCCACGTGATGTTCGACGGCGGTCCGAAACCTTCCGGGCTGGATAACCTGATCGCCTTTCCGCAGACCCTGTCCGATGCCATCGGCCCCGGTAGCGGCATGCAGGCCGGCCTGCTGGGGCTGGGTACGATTGCGATCATGTGGTTATGGGAAAAGCGCCGGCCCCATGCGCTGCGTTTCGTGCCCGGCGCTTTGCTCGGCGTCGGTATCGCGACGTTGGTGAGCCTGGTGATGAGTCTCTCGGTCAAGCGCGTCGAGGTGCCGGCCAACCTTTCCGAAGCCATTGACTGGCTGCGCCCGGGCGATCTGCTGAGTCTGGCCGATCCTGCCATCCTGATTGCCGCGCTCGCCGTGGCGTTCATCGCCAGCGCCGAAACGCTGCTCTCGGCGGCGGCAGTGGATCGCATGCACGATGGTCCGCGTTCGGACTTCGACAAGGAACTCAGTGCCCAAGGCGTGGGCAACATGTTGTGCGGGCTGGTGGGTGCTCTGCCGATGACCGGGGTGATCGTGCGCAGCTCGGCCAACGTCCAGGCCGGCGCCAAGACCCGCTTGTCGGCGATATTCCACGGTCTATGGTTGCTGGCCTTCGTGTTGCTGCTGTCGAGCGTGCTGCAGAGCATCCCGGTGGCGAGTCTGGCGGGCGTGCTGGTCTATACCGGTATCAAACTGGTGGATCTCAAGGCGTTGCGGGGGCTGGGTCGGTATGGGCGCATGCCGATGCTCATTTACGCGGCGACCGCGGGCGCGATCATTTTCACCGACCTGTTGACCGGCGTACTGATCGGCTTCGGACTGACGCTGGTGAAGCTGGCGCTGAGCGCGTCGCGGCTGAAGATCAATCTGCTGGATCTACCGGCCGAGGGAGAAATGGAATTGCGTCTGACGGGCGCGGCGACCTTTCTCAAGGTGCCGGCATTGACCCAGGCGCTGGGCAGCGTACCGCCGGGCACCACGTTGCACGTGCCGTTGGGTAACCTCAGTTACATCGATCACGCCTGCCTAGAGTTGCTGGAGGAATGGGGCCGCGCCAATGCCGCCCAGGGCTCACGATTGCTGCTGGAGCAACGCTTGCTCAAGCGCAGGGTCGAGGGGCGGATTCGTACGTCGATTGGTGGGGCGGCGTTGCATTGATCACGTGCTGACCGCCACGAACCTGTAGGAGTGAGCTTGCTCGCGATGCAATGGTCCAGACAGCTTCAATGTGTCAGGACGGGCGCCATCGCGAGCAAGCTCACTCCTACACTGGTTTTACCCGCCAAAAGGCCGGTGTCAGGCACCTGCCAATCAGTCCTTGGCACATTCCATTTCCAGCCCTACGCCCAACTGGCGCGACAGGCTTGGCCAGCGCTTCCAGGCCGCTTCGGTGTCGGGGCTGGCGAGCTGGTCGCGGTAGGCTTCAACCGACTCCAGGGAGAAGCTGTCTTCGTTCAGCAGCTCATCGATGGCGTGATGCACCACTTCATCGAGCTGGTTGGCAAAGTCTTCACCGATCAATTGATGGGCAATCACACTGGCCACTGTGGTGTTCATCGGAATCAGCGGCTGATTGAAATGCTTGATGTACAGGTCGTTGACCTCCTCCACCAGGCGATGCGCCAGATACGCCTCGTCCAGCAGGCTGTCCAAACCTTCATGGCCAGTCATGATCTGCGGCGGCGCGCTGAAAAATTGCTCGGCGATTTTCAACACCGGTTTGATCTGGCTTTCGATTCCGGCCTGTTGCGCCACTTCATGGGCGGCGTCCAGAAGATCGGGCACCTGTTCGATATAGGCAACGACAAAACGTGCCAGTACACCTCGGGCATCTACCTCGGGAAGATGGATCGCAGGGTGGAGGTGAGGGAGTTGCAACTCGAGCTGGCCCAGTAGCTGGCCGGTTTTTGTCTCGTGTTCCTGTGCTTGGGTGATCTGCTCGCGCAACGCGGCGGTGTTCATGAATACTCCATAGGGCGATAAAACCAGACAGTCATTATAGGGAAGTCATACGTTAGCTTGCTTATCAACTGCGCTAAGACGCAATTGTCATAACAGTTTCATGGTTATGTGCATCAGCTATTAAAAGGCCATATTTGTGGGCTTTTTCCCGTTTTCCTTCAGTAAAGGCGTATGCGTATAGCTCGGTTTTGCCGATCCTGCACTGCGTTGCGCGCCGTTTGGCCGTGTCTATACTCGGGTTTGTGATGAGTTGGCTGATGAATCTGGAATGTGACGCAGGCCTGGCCCCGGTCCTCAAGCGATAGTGTCGACTACTTGACCACCGCTCCCTCGCCCGCAAGTGACTGCTGGCAAAAATAAGAAGAACAAGAGGGGAACCCGCAATGATGCGACATCCACAAGTCTGGATGGGCCTCCTGTTGTGGTCGGTATTCGGCCGGGCGCACGCCGCCTGGACTACGAATATGGCACCGGGGGCGACCGAAGTCAGTCACGAAGTCTTCGACTTGCACATGACCATTTTCTGGATCTGTGTGGTGATCGGGGTCATCGTGTTCGGCGCGATGTTCTGGTCGATGATCGTGCACCGGCGCTCAACCGGCCAGGTCGCCGCCAAATTCCATGAAAGCACCACGGTGGAAATCCTCTGGACCGTCGTGCCGCTGGTGATTCTGGTGGTCATGGCGATCCCCGCCACCAAAACCCTGATCCGCATGTACGACAGCACTGAGTCGGGCCTGGACATCCAGGTCACCGGTTATCAGTGGAAATGGCATTACAAGTACTTGGGTCAGGATGTCGAGTTCTTCAGCAACCTGGCCACGCCCGCCGACCAGATTCACAACAAGGAAGCCAAGGGCGAGCATTACCTGCTGGAGGTAGATCAGCCACTGGTGGTGCCCGTCGGCGTGAAAATCCGCTTTCTGGTCACCGCGGCCGATGTCATTCATTCCTGGTGGGTTCCGGCCTTTGCAGTCAAGCGTGACGCCATTCCCGGGTTCGTCAATGAGGCCTGGACACGCATCGAGAAGCCCGGCATCTACCGCGGCCAGTGCTCGGAGCTGTGCGGCAAGGACCACGGCTTCATGCCGATTGTGGTGGAAGCCAAGACCCAGGCCGATTACGACACCTGGCTCGCCGGTCGCAAGGAGGAATCCGCCAAGCTCAAGGAACTGACCAGCAAGGACTGGACGCTCGAGGAGTTGGTGGCTCAAGGCGACAAGGTCTATCACACCACCTGTGTTGCCTGTCATCAGGCCGAAGGTCAGGGCCTGCCGCCGATGTTCCCGGCACTCAAAGGCTCGAAAACCGCAACCGGACCGAAGGAAGCGCACCTGGCCACGGTGTTCAACGGCCGGCCGGGTACGGCGATGGCCGCGTTCGGCAAGCAGCTGTCGGAAGTCGATATCGCCGCCGTTGTCACCTATGAGCGCAATGCGTGGGGCAACAACAAGGGCGACATGGTCACGCCCAAAGACGTGCTGGCGCTGAAACAGGCAGCTGCGAAATGAACGTTTTGACGGCAATGCGCCGAACACATTGTAGGCGTGAGCTTGCTCGCGATGCGTCCGTTCAGACAAAACCGAGGTGCCTGGCCCGCCGCATCGCGAGCAAGCTCACGCCTACAGGGTTGGCGTCGTTACGGGGTTGGTGGGATTGGCGCGAGTTATTTGCAGGAGACAGGACATGAGCGCAGTGATTGACGACCATGGTCACGAAGGCCATGTGCATGGTCCGGCCAAGGGCCTGATGCGTTGGGTGCTGACCACCAACCACAAAGACATCGGCACGTTGTATCTGTGGTTCAGCTTCTGCATGTTCCTGCTGGGCGGCTCATTCGCGATGGTGATCCGCGCCGAGTTGTTCCAGCCCGGATTGCAGATCGTCGAGCCGGCCTTTTTCAATCAGATGACCACCATGCATGGGCTGGTGATGGTGTTCGGCGCAGTGATGCCGGCGTTCGTCGGACTGGCCAACTGGATGATCCCGCTGATGATCGGCGCGCCGGACATGGCCTTGCCGCGCATGAACAACTTCAGTTTCTGGCTGCTGCCCGCGGCGTTCCTGCTGCTGGTCTCGACCCTGTTTACCCCCGGCGGCGGCCCCAACTTTGGCTGGACGTTCTATGCGCCGCTGTCCACCACCTACGCGCCAGAGAGCGTCACCTACTTTATTTTCGCCATCCACCTGATGGGCATCAGTTCGATCATGGGTGCGATCAACGTCATCGCCACCATTCTCAACCTGCGGGCGCCCGGCATGACCCTGATGAAAATGCCGCTGTTCGTCTGGACCTGGCTGATCACCGCGTTCCTGCTGATCGCGGTGATGCCGGTGCTCGCGGGCTGCGTGACCATGATGCTGATGGATATCCACTTTCACACCAGCTTCTTCAGTGCCGCCGGTGGCGGTGATCCGGTGTTGTTCCAGCATGTGTTCTGGTTCTTCGGTCACCCCGAGGTGTACATCATGATCCTGCCGGCGTTCGGCGCGGTCAGCTCGATCATCCCGGCGTTTTCGCGCAAGCCGCTGTTTGGTTACACCTCCATGGTCTACGCCACGGCGAGCATCGCGTTTCTGTCGTTCATCGTCTGGGCCCACCATATGTTCGTGGTCGGCATCCCGTTGGTGGGCGAGCTGTTCTTCATGTACGCCACCATGCTCATCGCCGTGCCGACCGGGGTGAAGGTGTTCAACTGGATCAGCACCATGTGGCAGGGAGAACTGACGTTCGAGACGCCGATGCTGTTTGCGGTCGCCTTTGTGATCCTGTTTACCATTGGCGGTTTTTCCGGGCTGATGCTGGCCATCGCCCCTGCCGACTTCCAGTATCAGGACACCTATTTCGTGGTGGCGCACTTTCACTACGTGCTGGTGCCTGGCGCAATTTTCGGCATCTTCGCCTCGGCGTATTACTGGCTGCCGAAATGGACCGGGCACATGTACGACGAGACCTTGGGCAAGCTGCATTTCTGGCTGTCCTTCATCGGCATGAACATGGCGTTTTTCCCGATGCATTTCGTGGGACTGGCCGGGATGCCGCGCCGGGTGCCGGACTACAACCTGCAGTTCGCTGATTTCAACATGGTCTCCTCGATTGGCGCGTTCACTTTCGGCGCCACGCAGATCTTCTTCCTGTTCATTGTCATCAAGACCATTCGCGGCGGTCCGCCGGCGCCGGCCAAACCCTGGGATGGCGCCGATGGCCTGGAGTGGACCGTGCCCTCGCCGGCGCCGTATCACACCTTTGTGACCCCTCCGGAAATAAAATGAGAGCGACCTGAAATGAGCGATGCATCGCGCCTCAACCGACGTCTGGTGACCCGCCTGCTGTTGCTGGTGGCGCTGATGTTTGCCTTCGGTTTCGCGCTGGTGCCGCTGTACGACGTCATGTGCAAGGCGTTGGGCATCAACGGCAAGACCGGCGGGCAGTACACGCAAACCCAGCAGGTCGATGACAGCCGTCAGGTGCGGGTGCAGTTTCTGTCGACCAACAATGCCGACATGGTCTGGGGGTTCTATCCCAAGGCAGAAGAGCTGAGCGTGCACCCGGGCGCCGTGAGCGAAATGCTTTTCGTGGCGCAGAATCCGACCGACAAGGCGATGACTGCGCAAGCGATTCCAAGCATTTCACCGAGCACTGCGGCGGTGTACTTCCACAAGACCGAATGTTTTTGCTTCACCCAGCAGATGCTGCAACCGGGTGAGCGCATCGAGATGCCAGTGCGCTTCATCGTCGACCGCGACCTGCCCAAGGACGTGAAGCACCTGACGCTGGCCTACACGCTGTTCGACATCACTGCTCGCATGCCGCCCGTTGTCCGCCCCGTTGCGGCAAATGGTGGCTAGGCCCTTCGGCCGAGGAGATTCGCAGATGGCAACGCATGAGCATTACTACGTTCCGGCGCAAAGCAAATGGCCGATCATCGCCACGGTCGGCATGTTCATCACCATGTACGGCCTGGGCACCTGGTTCATCGACATGAAAGCGGCGCGCCCCGGATCGCACGGGCCGCTGATCTTCGCCATGGGTGGGCTGATCGTCGCGTACATGATGTTTGGCTGGTTCGCGACGGTGATCAAGGAAGGCCGCGCCGGGCTCTACAGTGCGCAGATGGACCGTTCGTTTCGCTGGGGCATGAGTTGGTTCATCTTCTCGGAAGTGATGTTTTTCGTGGCGTTCTTCGGCGTACTGTTTTACGTGCGCAACGTGACCGGCCCCGCGCTGGGCGGCGAAGGTCCGAAGGGTATCGCGCACATGCTGTGGCCGAATTTCCAGTACACCTGGCCGTTGCTGCATACACCTGACCCCACGCTGTTTCCGCCGCCCAGGGAAGTCATCAACCCCTGGCACCTGCCGCTGATCAATACCGCTTTACTGGTCAGCTCCAGCGTGACCGTGACCATCGCCCACCACGCTTTGAAGAAAGGCCATCGCGGCGCGCTGAAGCTCTGGCTGTCGCTGACCATCCTGCTGGGCATCGCGTTCCTGTCGCTGCAGGCCAAGGAATACCACGAGGCCTATACCGAACTTGGGCTGACCCTCGGCTCGGGTATCTATGGCGCCACGTTCTTCATGCTGACCGGCTTTCACGGCGCCCACGTGACCATCGGCACGATCATTCTGTTTGTGATGCTGATGCGGATCCTGCGCGGGCATTTCGATGCCGAACACCAGTTCGGTTTCGAGGCCGCCAGTTGGTATTGGCACTTTGTGGATGTGGTCTGGGTGGGGTTGTTTGTTTTTGTGTACGTGCTTTGACGTCGGCTAACTGGACTTGGCGCACCGCCTGTAGGAGTGAGCTTGCTCGCGATTGGCCGTCCGGCCGATGAATTATGGCGAATGTACCGACGCCATCGCGCGCAAGCTCACTCCTACACGGTCAGGTTTCGGCAAGTCGCTCACCAAGGCGTGTGATAGACCAGCTGCCCGCTGAAATACCCGTAGGCGATCAAGGCCAGGGTGATGGCGGCGCAACTGACGCGGATGGTCAGGGCCTTGAGCAGGCGGGTGGAGGATGCGTCGTCCTTGACCAGAAAGAACAGGCCGCTGAACAGACTGACCACCGTGGCCATGAGCATCAGGACAATCGCCGCTTTTAGCATCGGGTGACTCCGGGAGCAAACGCTATGCAAGGGAGTATAGGTCTGGCTCGCCAGCAGGCGCGGGAGGCGTCATGAAACGCTTTCGGCCCGGGATCGTACCGACCCTGGTGGTTCTGGCGTTGCTGCCGCTGCTGGTGTCGCTGGGTTGCTGGCAGCTGGGCCGCGCAGAAGAAAAGCGCGTCATGCTTGCCAACTATGCCGAGCGTCGCCTGGCGCCGCCGATTGCGGCGCAGTTGCTGTCGTCCACTGCCGATCCCGCTTACCGCCGGGTGCAGTTGCGCGGCAGCTTCGACCCTGAACACAGCCTGCTGCTGGACAACAGCACCCGTGAAGGCAAGGTCGGCGTCGAGTTGATCCAGCCGTTCCATGATCAGGCCAGCGGCTTGTGGCTGATGGTCAATCGCGGCTGGCTGCCGTGGCCGGACCGGCGCACGCCGCCCGCATTCGATACGCCCGCGCAGCCGCTGAATCTCGATGCGTGGGTCTACGTCTCACCCGGTGCGACCTTCCAGTTGCACCCCGATTCGCCGACCGCCAACTGGCCGAAGCTGGTCACCGCCGTCGATCCGGTCAAGGTCTGGCCGCAGCTTGATCGGGACGGTTTTGCTCACGAACTGCGTCTGGAGTCTGGCCCTGCGGCGTACCGCACGGACTGGCCGGTGGTTGCCATGGGGCCGGAAAAACATCTTGGTTACGCCGTGCAGTGGTTCGCCATGGCGACGGCGCTGATCGGGCTTTACCTGTATTTGGGCTGGCATGCCCCGACGAGCGCAAAGAACAATAAAAAGAAGGAGAAGCCGCATGGGAACAGCGATGAATCCAGCCAGCATGTCTGAAACCCGCCCACCGAAGAGTCGGCGTCGAGGGCGGTTGCAATTGATTCTGGTGCTGCTGGTGGCGGTCGGGCCAATGATCCTGGCGACCAGCATGTACAAGCTCAAGTTCTGGGTCCCGGACAGCCGCAGCTTTCATGGCGAGCTGATTGGCAACGGTGAGAGCCGCGCCGAACTTGGCGTGCAGTCCGACGAGGCGCGCTGGCAGTTGCTGGTCACGGCTCCCGGCGAATGCGAGGCCGATTGCCAGCAGCTGGTGTATCTGGCGCGGCAGATCCAGATCGGCCTGGGTCGTGATGCCTCGCGCGCCAGTCATGCCCTCACCACCAGCGCGCCGTTGAGCCCTGACTACGACGCCAGACTTCGCCGCGAGTACCCGCAGTTGCAGCGTTATCCGCTGGACCTCAAGCGCTATCGGCAGGCGGCACCGGGTGTGGACCTGCCGCAACTGTGGATCGTCGATCCGCACGGCAACCTGGTGCTGCGCTACGGCGCCGAGGTCAATGGCAAGGACTTGCTCAACGACCTGCGCCAGCTGTTGAAACTGTCGAACATCGGATAAGGGGGGCGTCATGACCAGACCCGGATTTCGTCTCGCCCTGTTTGCCACCCTGTTGGCGCTGGTGGTCGTGCTGCTCGGTGCCTATACCCGCTTGACCCACGCCGGGCTCGGTTGCCCGGACTGGCCCGGTTGCTACGGTTTTGTCAGCGTACCCAACACCGAGATGCAACTGGCACATGCCCAATTGCGCTTCCCCGATTCACCGGTCGAGGAGCACAAGGGTCGTAACGAGATGGTCCACCGCTATTTCGCGGGTGGACTGGCGCTGATGATCATGATGCTGGGTGTGCAGGCCTGGCATCGGCGGCACATCGTCGACCAACCAGTAGGACTGCCGATGCTGTTATTGGGTGTGGTGTTCGCTCAGGCAGCGTTCGGCATGTGGACGGTGACGCTCAGGCTCTGGCCGCAGGTCGTCACGGCGCATCTGCTGGGCGGCGTCACGACCCTGAGCCTGTTGTTCCTGCTGACCCTGCGATTGAGCGGGTTGTTTGCCCCGATGCCGCAGATTGGCCGGCGCTTGCGGCGTCTGGCAGCGATTGGGCTGGCGCTGGTGGTGCTGCAGATCGCGCTGGGCGGCTGGGTCAGCTCCAACTATGCGGCGATGGCCTGTACCGACTTGCCGACCTGTCAGGGCCAGTGGTGGCCAGACGCCGATTTCGCCAACGGCTTTCACCTGACGCAGCATATCGGGCCCAATTACCTGGGCGGCAAACTCGACAGCGAAGCGCGCACCGCTATTCATCTGACTCATCGAATCGGTGCGCTGCTGGTGACCTTTTCGTTGCTGGCGCTGGCCTTGCAGCTTCATCGCGCAGGCCTTCAAGGGCTTGCCCGATTGCTGGTGCTGGCGCTGGCGGTGCAGGTCGCGCTGGGCATCAGCAACGTGCTGTTTCATCTGCCGCTGACGATTGCGGTTGGCCATAACGCGGGCGGTGCTGCACTCATGCTGACCATGACCCTGATCAACTATCGCCTGCGCCCGGTGTTTGCCATGTCGCAGCGCCACGCGCCGAGCTTCTGGCAGCACGCGCATGTGCTGCTGCACCTTGGGCCGCATCGTTGAGGCTTTGCGGATTGCGATTCTGGCCGCAGGCCGTGGGAGTCCAGCTTGCTGGCGATTGACCGGGAACCGGTCATGAAACTTGCGCCCGTGGTGTGTCAGATACCGTCAGTTATCAGATTTCGCTGCCGCTACGCGCCAAATCGCGAGCAAGTTTGCTCCCATGCCCTCCGGGCAGAAGCAATACGAGACGAGGAGGACCTTTAATGACAACCGCAACCGGCGAGCGGCATCGCCAGGCGCTGTGGCGGGACTACCTGGAGCTGACCAAGCCCAAGGTCCTGGTGCTGATGCTGATCACCTCGCTGGTGGGGATGTTCCTCGCCACCCGTGCGGGCGTGCCGTGGGCGGTGCTGGTGTTCGGCAATCTGGGGATCGCGCTGTGTGCCGGCGGCGCTGCGGTGGTCAATCATGTGGTGGATCGACGCATCGATGCCTTGATGGCGCGCACCCACAAGCGCCCGGTCGCGGAAGGTCGGGTGTCCCCTGCTGCCGCCCTCACCTTCGCCCTGACACTGGCCATCGGCGGTCAGGCGCTGTTGCTGACCTTTACCAATGCACTCGCTGCATGGCTGACACTGGCGTCATTGCTCGGCTATGCGGTGATCTACACAGGTTTTCTCAAGCGCGCGACGCCGCAGAACATCGTCATTGGCGGCCTGGCCGGGGCCGCGCCGCCGCTGCTCGGCTGGGTGGCGGTCACCGGACATGTCAGCGCCGAGCCGCTGTTGCTGGTGCTGATCATCTTCGCCTGGACGCCGCCGCATTTCTGGGCGCTGGCCATTCATCGCAAGGAGGAGTACGCCAAGGCGGACATCCCGATGCTGCCGGTGACCCATGGCGAGCGTTATACAAAGTTGCATATCGTGCTCTACAGCTGCGTGCTGCTGGCGGTGAGCCTGATGCCCTTCGTGATCAAAATGAGTGGCGTGCTTTACCTTGTCTGCGCCAGTGCCCTGGGGATTCGCTTTCTGCACTGGGCGCTGATGTTGTACCGTGGCAGCCGGCCGCACGCCGCAATCAGCACCTTCAAGTACTCGATCTGGTACTTGCTGCTGCTGTTCATCGCGCTCCTTGTAGATCACTACTTACTGTTGAATTTATGACCCGAACTCAAAAAACCGTTTTCATTCTCGTGGCAATCGTAGCGCTGGTGCTGGGGCTGACCGTCAACCGCGTACTGTCGGGCAAAGGCCAGGGCGACCAGACCGCGCTGATCGATGCCGGGGTCATCCTGTTGCCGCAAAGCCGCGACGTGCCGAATCTGAAACTGACTGATCAGGATGGCCAGCCGGTCGAACTCGATAGCCTGAAAGACAAGTGGACGCTGCTGTTTTTCGGCTACACCTTCTGCCCGGACATCTGCCCCACCACCCTCGCCCAGCTGCGCCAGATCAAGAGCGAGCTGCCAAAGGAGGCCGTGGACAGGCTGCGCATCGTACTGGTCAGCGTCGATCCCAACCGCGACACCCCACAACAGCTCAAACAGTACCTGGGGTACTTCGACAAGCAGTTCCTTGGCCTGACCGCGCCGGTCGATACGCTTCAGAAGCTGGCGAATGCGGTGAGCATTCCGTTCATTCCAGCCGACATCAGCAAACCCAACTACACGGTCGACCACAGCGGCAACCTCGCCCTGCTCGGCCCGGACGGCACCCAGCGGGGTTTCATCCGCGGGCCGTTGAACAACCAGAAGCTGGTGGCGCAATTGCCTGGATTGGTTGAGAGAAACTAAGGGGAACAGGCTGTTGATTCTGGCCGCAGGCCGTAGGAGTCCAGCTTGCTGACGATCTGCCGGGAGCCGGCGGTAAAACTGACACTTCGGTTTGTCCGGGTGTTTGGCGTCCACCGGGTTTGCTTGCGCTGCGCGAGAAGATCGCTGACAAGGTGGAGCGCCACCCCGGCGGCTCCCACGACCTCCGGGCAGCAGTGGTTCGCGTCTACCGCAGCGGAGGCGGCAGACGCTGAGAGCCTCGAATCATGTCAGAACGCCGGAACCACCGCGCCTTTGTATTTCTCCAGAATGAACGCCCTGGTTTCCGGGCTGTGCAGGGCGGCGACCAGTTTCTGGATGGCTGGCGAGTCCTTGTTGTCTTCGCGGGTCACCAGAATGTTGGCGTAAGGCGACTCCTGGCCTTCGATGATCAGCGCATCCTTGGTCGGATCAAGCTTGGCGGTCAGCGCGTAGTTGGTGTTGATCAGCGCCAGATCGACCTGAGTCAGCACCCGCGGCAATGTCGCGGCTTCCAGTTCGCGGAACTTCAACGCTTTCGGGTTCTGCAGCACGTCGCTTGGCTTGGCGGTGATGCTGTCCGGGTCTTTGAGCGTGATCAGGCCAGCCTTGACCAGCAGCAGGAACGCACGGCCTTCATTGGTCGCATCGTTGGGCAGCGCCACGGTCGCGCCGTCCGGCAAGTCGGCCAGGTTCTTGATCTTGTCCGAGTACGCACCGAAAGGCTCGACGTGGACCTTGGCAACGCTCACCAGGTGCGTGCCCTTGCCCTTGTTGAACTCATCCAGATACGGCTGGTGCTGGAAGAAGTTGGCATCCATGCGCTTCTGATCGACCTGCACGTTGGGCTGGATGTAGTCGTTGAAGACTTTCACATTCAGCGTCACGCCTTCCTTGGCCAGCGCCGGTTTGACGAACTCGAGGATCTCGGCGTGCGGCACCGCAGTGGCGGCGACGGTGAGGGTCTCATCGGCGTGGGCGGACAATGCAGCCACTGCAGCGAATACGGCCAACAGCTTCTTCATATAGCTACTCCTTGAAACACACGCCCTTGAGCGCGCATTTGCCGGTCAATGCCCGGCGAATTCGATTATCGGTGTGAAAAGTGCGCGACCAGTCTGTCGCCCACGGTTTGCAGGATCTGCACGAGCACTAGCAGCAATACGACCGTGACAAACATCACATCGTTCTGGAAGCGCTGGTATCCGTAGCGGATGGCCAGGTCACCCAGGCCGCCTGCGCCCACTGCACCGGCCATGGCGGTGAACGACACCAGCGCGATGGCGGTCACTGTGATTGCCGCGAGAATGCCCGGACGAGCTTCCGGCAGCAGCGCCTTGACGATGATCTGCCGGGTGGTGGCGCCCATCGCCTGAGTCGCCTCGATGATCCCGCGGTCCACTTCACGCAGCGCGGTTTCGACAAGCCGGGCGAAGAACGGCGTAGCCCCCGCGATCAGGGGTGGCAGGGTGCCGAGAATACCCAGCGAGGTGCCGGTGATGATTTCGGTCAGCGGCATCATCACGATCAGCAGGATGATGAACGGCAATGCGCGAAGCATGTTCACGATCAGCCCGACAGTGGCGTAGACCGGTTTGTTCTCCAGCAGCTGGCGCGGCGAGGTGAGGAACATCAATACGCCAAGCGGCAGGCCCAGGAGCACGGTGAAGGCCAGTGACACGCCGAGCATCGTCAGCGTATCGCCAGTGGCGACCCAGATTTCGTACCAGTCGACGTTGGAAAACAGATTGAGCAGGGTATCCATCAGCGCAGGACCTCCATGTGAACGTCAGCCGCAGTGAAGCGGGCGAACGCGGCGTCCATGTCGCCGCCGGTGATGGCGAGCGTCAATTGCCCGTAGGGAGTGTCCTTGATGCGGTCGATCCGCCCGGCCAGGATGCTGTAGTCCACGCCGGTTTCCCGGGCAACGGTACCCAACAACGGCGCGTAGGTCGCTTCGCCCTGGAAGGTCAGACGCACGATGCGACCCTGCACGTGGGCGAAGTCGGTGTTCTGCTCGTTTTCGTCGACCTGCTCGTCTTCCTGCACGAAGCGGCGGGTGGTCGGGTGCTTGGGATGCAGGAACACATCGGCCACGGCACCCTGCTCGACGATCACACCGGCATCCATCACCGCGACCTGATCACAGACCCGACGAATCACGTCCATCTCATGGGTGATCAGCACAATGGTCAGCTTCAGCTCACGGTTGATCTCGGCCAGCAGTTGCAAGACCGAGGCGGTGGTCTGCGGATCGAGGGCGCTGGTGGCCTCGTCGCACAGCAGGATCTTCGGCTTGGTGGCCAGGGCGCGGGCGATACCGACGCGTTGCTTCTGGCCGCCGGACAGCTGCGCCGGGTACTTCTTCGCGTGTTCAGACAGGCCGACACGGGCCAGCAGCTCGGCCACTCGCTGATCGATCTGCTTGCGCGACATATCGCCGGCCAGCGTCAGCGGCATGGCGACGTTGTCGGCGACAGTTTTGGAGGCCAGCAGATTGAAGTGCTGGAAGATCATCCCGACCTGACGGCGAAAGCCGCGCAGGCCATCGGCGTCCAGTGCGGTGACGTCGACGCCGTCGACCAGAATTGTGCCGCCGCTGGGCGCTTCCAGGCGGTTTATCAGGCGCAGCATGGTGCTTTTGCCCGCACCGGAGTGGCCGATCAGGCCGAACACCTGGCCGTTTTCGATCTGCAGGTTGGTGGGGTGCAGCGCAGGGATTTCCCTGTCGGCAACCCGATAGGTTTTATGGACGTTTTGAAACTCGATCACGTAGCGAACCTTGTGGGGGCGCGTTGGAAAATCAGCGTGTGACACAAGTCTTGAGCACGCTGCTGGGCGATGCCGGGGTTCAGGCGTTGCGGCCTCTTCACGCCTCGGCTGGATAAACCGGGCGCGCATTTTAGCCTGTCAGGCCGGGCTTGGCCCCGGATTTCTTAGCATTTATTTCGCATTGCACCTTGCGATCGGTCATAACCGTCGAGGTTGTGCGGCTCGATGCAACGTTAGACCAAAGGTTGGAAAAAACACGGAACGGCCATTTTTATCCTCGGTCACTACATAAGCGTCGAAATTTCCCTGTTAGTCGTCGGGGAAATCCCTGCATCCCAGCTCACGCCGCCTTTCGCCTATGGAAGGTCGAGAAAAGAGCCGCCCGAACCGAGGAGTTTTTGTCTGATGGCTACGAAGAAACCTGCACCCCTGAGCACGTCCCCGAAAAGCGAACTGGCCGGCACCGATACCCTGGACCGAGGCAATACCAATACCAAGCTCGACAGCCTGGAACAGTTCCGTTCCGATGCCACGGGCCAGGCCCTGCGCACCAATCAGGGCGTGAAAGTCTCTGATAACCAGAACACGCTCAAAGTAGGCTCCCGTGGTCCGTCGCTGCTGGAAGACTTCATCATGCGTGAGAAGATCACGCATTTTGACCATGAGCGTATTCCAGAGCGCATCGTCCACGCGCGCGGTACCGCAGCTCATGGCTACTTTCAGAGTTACGAGAACCATTCTGCACTGAGCAAGGCCGAATTCCTGCGTGATCCGGGGAAGAAAACTCCGGTATTTGTACGCTTTTCCACCGTTCAGGGCCCCCGCGGATCGGGCGATACCGTTCGCGACGTGCGTGGTTTCGCCGTGAAGTTCTACACCGGGGAAGGCAATTACGATCTGGTCGGCAACAACATGCCGGTGTTCTTCATCCAGGATGCGATCAAGTTTCCCGACTTTGTCCATGCGGTGAAACCTGAGCCGCACAACGAGATTCCCACTGGCGGTTCGGCCCATGACACCTTCTGGGATTTCGTTTCGCTGGTGCCCGAGTCCGCCCACATGGTGCTGTGGACCATGTCGGACCGGGCGATCCCGAAAAGCCTGCGCACCATGCAGGGCTTCGGCATCCACACCTTCCGCATGATCAACACCGAAGGCAAATCAACCTTCGTCAAATTCCACTGGAAACCCAAGTACGGCACCTGTTCGCTGTTGTGGGATGAAGCTCAGAAGCTGGCGGGCAAGGACACCGATTACCACCGCCGCGACCTGTGGGAATCCATCGAAACCGGTGACTACCCAGAGTGGGAGCTGGGCGTGCAAATCGTTGCCGAGGAGGATGAGCACAAGTTCGACTTCGATCTGCTCGACCCGACCAAGATCATTCCCGAGGAAATGGTGCCGGTCACGCCGTTGGGCAAAATGGTCCTTAACCGCAATCCCGACAACTATTTTGCCGAGACCGAACAGGTCGCTTTTTGCCCTGGCCACGTGGTACCGGGTATCGACTTCTCCAACGATCCTCTGTTGCAAGGCCGGTTGTTTTCCTACACCGATACCCAGATCAGCCGACTGGGCGGGCCGAACTTCCACGAGATCCCGATCAACCGTCCGGTCTCGCCTAACCACAGCAGCCAGCGTGATGCGCAGCACCGCATGACCATCGATAAGGGTCGTGCTTCCTACGAGCCCAATTCGATTGATGGCGGCTGGCCGAAAGAGACGCCGGCTGGTCCTGAAGACGGTGGGTTCGAGACCTATCAGGAGCGCGTCGAAGCACACAAGGTGCGTGAGCGCAGCCCATCGTTTGCCGACCACTTCTCGCAAGCCACGCTGTTTTTCAACAGCATGAGCGAGCATGAGAAAGAGCACATCATCGCGGCCTACAGCTTCGAACTGGGCAAGGTCGACCGTGAGCACATTCGCGCGCGGCAGGTGAACGAGATTCTGGCCAATATCGACATGACCCTGGCCAGCCGCGTCGCTGCCAACCTTGGCTTGCCCGCGCCGACAGGCCCGACCGTCAAAGCGCAGAAAACGGGCAAGCCAACGGTGGACAAGTCGCCACTGCTGAGCCAGGCGAACCTGCTTTCCGGCGACATCGCTTCGCGCAAAGTGGCGATTCTGGTGGCCGACGGCGTGGATGACAAAGCGGTGGCGACGATGAAGGCCGCGCTGGAGGCAGAGGCTGCCCATGCCAAGATCCTCGGCCCGACCTCGGCGCCGGTCAAGACTGCCGAGGGCAAGTTGCTGGCGGTGGATGCATCGATTGAAGGCTTGCCGTCGATTGCTTTCGATGCGGTGTTCATCCCTGGCGGAGCGGCGTCGGTGAAAGCCCTGAGCGGCAATGGCGTGGCGTTGCACTACGTGCTTGAGGCTTATAAGCACCTGAAGGCGATTGCCTATGCCGGGGATGCCCAGCAACTGATCGACATGTTGCGACTGGAAGCGGATACGGGCTTGCTGGCGGTATCCGACAGCCAGTCGTTCGCGGCGTTCTTTGACGCCATCAAGCAGCACCGGGTATGGGCGCGGGAGGCAAAGGCCAAGGCAATTCCGGCTTAAGGCATGTTGCGAGTTCGCGGTGGGGTGACCCACCGTGAAATTTCACTGGGCTTCATCCCTGGTGGGTCAGTCGCAAATCCTGTAGCCGGCTTGCTGGCGAGGGCGTAGTGTCAGTCACCTCATAGGTGACAGAAACACCTCTTTTGTCTGCGAGCCGGCTCCTACATCTGGTAAGGGTTGGAAAGGCCAAGTGTTGATCGATTCAAACAAAAAAGGCGTTACCCGCGAGGGCAACGCCTTTTTATTTGATCAAAAACTGATCAGGATCTGGCGGGTTTGAGGATGATCTGCGCAGCCTCGGTTTTTTCGATCTCGCGCTGGATCTGCAATTCGAAATCCGGGTTGATCTTCGTCACGCGCTTGGTCAGCAGGGTCGCCAGCCAAGGGTAATCATCGGTACGCGGCACCTGCACGACTACATCACAATTGAATGCGGTGATATCAGCAGCGATGTCGTTCAGTTGGCGACGCAATTGCTTCATATCGCCGATTTTCAGCGCAATGGTGGTGCTCTCAACAGTGGGGTCGATGACTTTGGCGATGCGCTTGGCCTCTGCTGCACGCAGCTCGGCTTCAGCCTTGTCCAGTTCTGCCTTGCGAGCGTTGGCGATTGCGCCATTGACCCCGCTGGTGAGCGCCGGAGCCTTGGGCATCAAGGCGCGGGCACGGCTGAGCGCGGTGGCTGCGGCGTTGACGTCACCTTTTTGCAGCACGATCTGGCTGCGGCTCAGGTAGGCCTCGGCCAGCTGTCGTTGGTACTGTTCAAGGCGCGGATCGTCAGGGTTCTTGCCCTGCAGAGCTGCCAGTTGGTCTTCGGCGGTGGCTAACTCGCTGCTGGCGATGTTTTGTTCCAGCTGCTGATAGGCGTCGGGTGGCGCAACCGGGGCGGGCGCTTCGACGGGCTTGCTTTGGCAGGCGACCAACAGCATGGAAAATGCAGCAAGCAGCAGATAACGGGATGCGAACGGCTTCATTCCTGCGATTCTCTATTTGCGCAAAAAACGAGCAAGTCTACACATAAGTGCCTTGCACCGAAAATATCTGATCACCATCGGCGACGCTGGGTCGAATCATTGCATATTGCCGCCATTCAATGATTGCGGAGTATGACTCGTGTTCCAGCATAAGGTTCTACCGCTTGGGCAAAAGGAAGCTGAGCAAGAACAGCGCTGCGGCAGAGACCACGATTGACGGGCCTGCAGGAGTGTCCTTGAACCACGACAGCGCCAGCCCGCCACAGACCGCGACAACCCCGATGATGCTGGCACCCAAAGCCATTTGCTCCGGTGAACGGGCGTGACGTTGTGCCGCAGCCGCCGGGATGATCAGCAGCGAGGTGATCAGCAACACGCCGACGATTTTCATCGCCACGGCGATCACTACCGCGATCAGCAGCATCAGCGTCATGCGCAGAGCCGCCACTGGCAAGCCTTCGACGGTAGCCAATTCTTCGTGCACGGTGATGGCCAGCAACGGACGCCACAATGCGCAGATCAATACCAGCACCGCGGCACTGCCGCCCAGAATCCAGGCAAGATCGGTCGGGCTGATCGCCAGTAGGTCGCCGAACAGATAGCCCATCAGGTCGATGCGCACCTCACGCATGAAGCTGAGCACCACCAGCCCCAGCGACAGGGTGCTGGGGGCAAGTATCCCGAGCAGCGTGTCGGAGGCCAGTGGCTGGCGTTGCTGCAAGGTCACCAGCAGCACCGCCAGCAGCAGGCAGCCTACGGTCACGGCGATGGTCGGGCTGATGTCGAGCAGGAAACCTAGCGCGACGCCGAGCAAGGCCGCGTGAGACAGGGTGTCGCCAAAATAGGCCATGCGCCGCCAGACCACGAAGGAGCCCAATGGGCCGGCAACTACCGCCAGAGCAAGGCCTGCGAGCAAGGCATAGAGTAGAAAATCAGCCATGCTTGCAGCTGTCCCCGTGGTCATGATTGTGAGGGTGCGCATGTTCGTGGCTGTGATCGTGGGCCGGCGCAGGCTGGCACACCTCGCCGTGCAGATCATGCGCATGATCGTGATGGTGGTGGTAGATCGCCAGGTTCGGCGCGTTCTGGCCGAACAGCTCGACGAACGCCGGGTCGTTGCTGACCTGCTCAGGGTGACCGGAGCAGCAGACATGGCGGTTCAGGCAGACCACCTGATCGGTGGTGCTCATCACCAGGTGCAGGTCGTGGGACACCATCAACACGCCGCACTGATGACGATTGCGCAATTGGGTGATCAACGCATAGAGCTCGGCCTGCCCGGCCACGTCGACGCCCTGTACGGGCTCGTCGAGCACCAGCAGCTCCGGTTCACGCAACAATGCGCGGGCCAGCAACACCCGCTGCATCTCTCCGCCGGAAATACCCTGCAACGGGCTGTCGATGACTTTCTCGGCGCCGACCTCTACCAGCGCTGCCAGCGCAGTGGCACGGTCGACACCCGGCACCAGCCGCAAAAAGCGCAGCACCGATAGCGGCAAAGTGGGGTCCACGTGAAGTTTCTGCGGCATGTAGCCCACGCGCAGCTTCGGCTTGCGCCAGACATCGCCCGAGTCGGGTTTGAGCAGGCCAAGCACGGCGCGCACCAGCGTGGTCTTGCCCGCGCCGTTAGGGCCGATCAGCGTCACGATCTCGCCGGGGCTGACGCTCAGCTGAATGTTTTCCAGCACGCTCTGGCCAGCACGAGTGACGCTGACGTCCTTCAGGCGGATCAGTGCGTCGTTCATCAAGCGGCCTTGCAACCGGAACACACCCCGACCACTTCGACCGTCTGGGTTTCCACGGCAAAGCCGACTTCATTGGCAGCATTGACGATGGAGGTGCTGATCGCCACGTGCTGCAGTTCGATGGCGGCGTGGCATTCGCGGCAGATCAGGAACTGACCCTGATGCGCATGCGTCGGGTGATTGCACCCGGCGAAGGCGTTCAGCGAGGCAATGCGGTGCACCAGGCCGTTTTCGAGCAGGAAGTCCAGTGCGCGGTATACGGTCGGCGGCGCGGCACGACGGCCATCTTCTTCGCTCAACACGGCGAGGATATCGTAGGCGCCCAGCGGCTTGTGGCTTTGCCACACCAGCTCCAGCACGCGACGACGCAGAGCGGTCAGGCGCAGGCCTTTGCCAGCGCACAGCGCATCGGCTTGGGCGAGTGCGCTGTGCACGCAATGAGAGTGATCGTGAGGGCGACTGGCCAGTGGTGTTTTAGACATGGGCGGCGACGGCTTTTGAGAGAGACGTTATTATGTTACCCGTTCCTGCCCCCATGAGTGGTCACCGTGTCCCGACTTTTTTTACTTTTTGTCGTATTTATCACCGGATTTGCAACAGTCGGCAGCGCCCAGGCCGACGTCAGGGTGCTGACCAGCATCAAGCCGCTGCAGCTGATTGCAGCGGCTGTGCAGGAGGGGGTCGCAGTCCCGGAAGTCTTGCTGCCGCCGGGTGCATCGCCACATAACTACGCGCTGCGTCCTTCCGACGTACGGCGGGTGCAGGAGGTCGACCTGCTGTACTGGATCGGGCCAGACATGGAAACATTCCTGCCTCGTGTGCTGGCCGGTCGGACCAAGGCGTCCGTCCCGGTTCAGGCTTTGCCAGGAATGCATCTGCGGCATTTCACGGCGAGCAGCGATCACCACGACGACGATGACGATGAGCACGACCACGATCATCGCCCCGGCAGCGTCGATGCGCATCTGTGGCTGTCTTCGGTCAACGCGCGGGTGATTGCGGCGAAGATGGCTGCGGACCTGAGTCAGGCCGATCCGGCCAACGCTGCCCGCTACGACAGCAACGTCAAGGCATTCGATGCACGGCTGGACGCTCTGGACTCCAGGATCAAACAGCGTGTTGCCGGCATCACCGACAAGAAATACTTCGTGTTCCATGAAGCCTTCGACTATTTCGAAGAAGCCTACGGGCTTGAGCATGCCGGGGTCTTTGCAGTGAGCAGCGAGGTTCAGCCCGGCGCCCAGCATGTGGCGGCAATGCGCGCGCGGCTGGCGGAATTCGGCAAGACCTGCGTGTTCAGCGAGCCGCCGTTGCGCCCGCGGCTGGCGGATACGTTGAGTGCCGGCTTGCCGGTAAAACTGGCCGAGCTTGACGGGCTGGGCGGCTATACCCCCGCAACCGCTCAGGGCTACGAGCAGTTGTTGAGCAAGTTGGCGGATGACCTGGCGGGGTGTCTGGAAGGTCTTTGAGCCGCGCAATCTTGCGGCTGGCTGGCGGTGGCGGATTTGCGATCGCTGCCGCCGGCAAGCCGGCCCCTACCGTGTTTTCTTCGTTCGCAGATATGCCCTTACAACGCAAACGGCAACGGAATGTGCGTCACCTGACGCTGCTCCAGGCGCTTGCGGAATTCCGCCGGATCATGGATCAGCACGTCTTGCCCGGCGAAGGTCTCGGCGGCGATCAGTCGAGACAGCCAGAAGCGTACGCAGCCAACGCGCAACATCGCCGACCACAGCTCGGCTTCTGCCGCAGTGAACGGCCGCAACGCCGCATAAGCGCCCAGCAAGGCTCGGGCTCGTGGCGCATCGATGCCGCCGTCTTCGAAAGAACACCAGTCATTCACGGCGATTGCCACGTCGTAGAGCATCGGCCCGGAACAGGCATTGTAAAAGTCGATCACGCCAGTCAGATGGGTACCCTCGAACAGCGTGTTGTCGCGGAACAGGTCAGCGTGCACGTTGGCGCGCGGCAGGGCCATGATCGCAGGCTTCAGGCGTTCGATTTCTTCGACTGCCTTGGTCAGCAGCGCGCCTTGCGTGGCATCCAGATGCGAAATGAAGTTGCTGCCTTCCTTGAGCATCCAATCCAGACCCCGGTCGGTCTTGCGCTCGATGGTCTTGTGGCGGGTTGCCAGGTGCATATGGGCCAGCAGCTCACCGATCTGCACGCAGTGCTGGGTGTTCGGCTCGGTCGGATGCTTGCCGGACAAGCGCGGTTGCAGCAGCGCAGGTTTGCCCTTGAGCTCACGCAGCGCCTGGCCGTCGGTGGTGCGCAGCGCGTAGGGCACCGGCAGATTGGCATCGTGCAGAACATCGAGCAGTTCGATGAAAAACGGCATCTCCTGCACCGGCCCGCGCTCGACGAGCGTCAGCACGAACTCGCCGTGTTCCATGCTGATGAAGAAGTTGGTGTTTTCACTTCCGGCTGCGATGCCTTGGAAATCACGCAGGTGGCCGAGCCCGTACGGGGCGAGAAAAGCTTCCAGCTCGGGCCGAGCCAGGGGAGTAAAAACAGACATATGAACACTGCCAGCAAAAAGTGAATGTAGGGCGTTACCAGCTGAATAGTACCCATTGGGGTATCAGCATGTCCGGTTGATCCGAACGAATGAACTGACCGCTTGTGCCGTCGGCACGCACCAGATAATACGGCTTGCCGTGCTTGGGCGTGATCTTTACCGCGTACACGAAACCGTTGGCTTTATATTCCTGGACGAAATTGTCGCCGTCCTTGCCAATGGTAACGTCAGGCTCGGCCGAAGGGCCTTGATCATCGGCCGCCAGCGCCATCAGCGGGCAAGCAGCCATTGAGCCGACCAGTAACAGGCGATTTAGCGTGCGCATGATAACCTTGTCCCTTTGTCGTCAATGGTCCCCGCATTCTAGCGCCGACCCCGCCGAAAAGGTTGATCCTGCACATGAGTCTAGCGCCCCTCGTCCTGGTGGACGGTTCCTCGTACCTGTACCGCGCCTTCCACGCGCTGCCGCCGCTCACCACCTCCAGGGGCCTGCCCACCGGTGCGGTCAAGGGCGTGCTGAACATGCTCAAGAGCCTGCGCAAACAGTATCCCGAAAGCCCGTTCGCTGTGGTTTTCGACGCCAAGGGCGGGACGTTCCGCGACGACATGTACGCCGAGTACAAGGCCAACCGTCCGAGCATGCCCGACGACATGCGCGTCCAGATCGACTTCCTGCACAACTGCGTGAAAGGCCTGGGTTATCCGTTGCTGTGCGTTGAAGGCGTGGAAGCCGATGACGTGATCGGCACCCTGGCGCGCAGCAGTGCCGCCGCTGACCGTCCGGTGATCATCTCGACCGGCGACAAGGACATGGCGCAACTGGTCGACGGGCACATTACGCTGGTCAACACCATGACCGGTAGCGTGCTGGATGTGGCTGGCGTGAAAGAGAAATTTGGCGTCGGTCCCGAGCACATCATCGACTACCTGGCGCTGATGGGCGACAAGGTCGACAACATTCCCGGCGTCCCCGGCGTCGGCGAGAAAACCGCTGCCGGCCTGCTGGTGGGCATCAATGGCGGCCTGAAGGAACTCTACGACAACCTCGACAAAGTCCCCACGCTGTCCATCCGCGGCGCGAAAACCCTGCCGGCCAAGCTGCAAGAGCACCGAGACATGGCGTTCTTGTCCTACCAGCTGGCAACGATCAAGGTCGATGTGCCGCTGGACATCGAGCTCGACGCTCTGCATTGCGGGGAGCCGGATCGCGAAGCCCTGCTGGCGTTGTACACCGAGCTTGAATTCAAGAGCTGGATCACGGATCTGCAACGGGACGCCAGGCAGGAAGGTGCCGAGATCGCCACCGTTGAAGCGCCCGCTCCGGTCATCGAGGCCCAGTACGAGCTGATTCTGGAACAGACCCAGTTCGATGCGTGGCTGAAGAAGCTTGAGGCCGCCAATCTGTTTGCCTTTGTGGTGCAAAGCAATGGCATCGACGCCCAGCGTGCGCAAATCGTTGGCCTGTCGTTTGCGATCAAGACCCACGAAGCATGCTACATCCCGCTGACCCACTCCTACATGGGCGTCCCGCAGCAGCTGGAGCGCGATGCGGTGCTCAAGGCCGTGAAGCCGATGCTCGAAGATGCGAGCAAGCTCAAGGTCGGCCAGCATGCCAAGTTCGCGATCAATCTGCTTGCCAACTGCGCCATCGGCGGCGACCAGGATCAGGGCATCGATGTGCAGGGCGTCAAGTTCGACACCATGCTCGAATCCTACGTGCTCGATTCGACCGCCACCCGCCACGACCGCGACAGTCTTGTGGCCAAGTACCTGGATCACACGCCGGTCAACTTTCAGGAAATCGCTGGCAAGGGCGCCAAGCAGCTGACGTTCGATCAGATCGCGCTGGAGCAGGCCGGCGTCTATGCCGCTGAAGAGGTGGACCTGACGCTGCGCCTGCACGAAATCCTGCAGGAAAAACTGGCGAAAACGCCGTCCCTTGCGCCCGTACTCGACGAGATCGAAATGCCGCTGATGCCGGTGCTGGCGCGCATCGAACGTCAGGGCGCGCTGGTCGATGCCAAGCTGCTGGGTATCCAGAGCGTCGAGCTGGGCAACAAGATGACCGAGCTCGAGCGTGAGGCTTTCGCCATCGCCGGTGAGGAATTCAACCTCGGCTCGCCCAAGCAGCTGGGGGTGATTCTTTACGAAAAGCTCGGCATGCCGATCATCAGCAAGACAGCGACCGGTCAGCCGTCCACCGCCGAGGCAGTACTGGCGGAATTGGCCGAACAGGAATTCCCGCTGCCCAAGGTGCTGATGCAGTACCGCTCCATGAGCAAGCTCAAAAGCACCTACACCGACCGTTTGCCGGAACAGATCAACCCGCGTACCGGGCGCATCCATACCTCTTACCATCAGGCCGTGGCGGTCACCGGGCGTCTGTCGTCCAGCGACCCGAACCTGCAGAACATTCCGATCCGCACGGCCGAAGGTCGCCGGATTCGTCAGGCGTTCGTGGCCCCGCAAGGCTACAAACTGCTCGCGGCAGACTACTCGCAGATCGAATTGCGGATCATGGCCCACCTGGCCAAGGACGAAGGCTTGCTGCACGCCTTCCGTAATGATCTGGATGTGCACCGGGCGACGGCGGCGGAAGTCTTCGGTGTCGAGCTGCCCGATGTCACCAACGACATGCGTCGCAGCGCCAAGGCGATCAACTTCGGGCTGATTTACGGCATGAGCGCATTTGGTCTGGCCAAACAGATCGGCGTCGACCGCAAGCAGTCACAGGCCTACGTCGACCGGTACTTCGCCCGCTACCCCGGCGTGCTCGATTACATGGAGCGCACCCGTACCCAGGCTGCCGAGCAAGGTTTCGTCGAGACCATCTTCGGGCGTCGCCTCTACCTGCCGGACATCAACGCGAAGAATCAGGCGCTGCGCAAAGGCGCCGAACGCATGGCGATCAACGCGCCTATGCAGGGAACCGCCGCCGATATCATCAAGCGGGCGATGGTCGGGGTGAATGGCTGGCTGGCCACCTCGGGCCTGGACGCGCGCGTCATCCTCCAGGTGCACGACGAACTGGTGCTGGAAGTGCGTGAGGATCTGGTCGATCAGATCAACCAGGACATCCGCGTGCACATGAGCGGCGCCGCAGACCTGGACGTTCCGCTGCTGGTGGAAGTAGGCGTGGGCAATAACTGGGATGAGGCGCATTGAGGTTCAGCGCTTTTAATCTGCCCGCAGGGCGTGGGAGTCCGCCAAGGTGGTGCTCCACCTTGCCGACGATCTGACGGGAAGCGGCAGTAAACCCTGTGGACGCTATGCACCTGAACCACCGCGCAGGCTGACTCTACTGCCGGTGCCCGGCAGCTCGCGGGGCAAGCCCGCTCCTACGGGGCAGCGCCCAGAATCAAAGTCCAACTGCCCTGCCAACATAAAATTTTCCCGGGTTTTGAACTTCCGCGTCTAAACCCGGGTCAGAGATTGGGAATGGCTGACGTAGCCATTCATGCTCCTATGTTGTGTTAAGTGTTGGCAGATATCCGGACCCCTCCCTAGTGGTCTGGACTTAGACCCCGAACTTCCCCTCCCCATATGAAGTCCGGGGTTTTTTTTGCCTGCGATTTACGCCGCAGGCACCTTGTCTTCCAGTTCCATCCAGTCAGCGAGTACGGTGTACGCCTCTTCCAGGCCCATGCGCTTGGGCGCGGAGAACAGCTGGATGGTGACCGCATCACCCCAGCCCTTGCGAATTTCGGCCTGCACTTTGAGCAGCGTGTTCTTGGCCGCGCCGAAGGTCAGCTTGTCGGCCTTGGTCAGCAGAATGTGCATCGGCATCTGGCTGGCAATGGCCCAGTCGAGCATCAGCAGGTCGAAGTCGGTCATCGGGTGACGGATGTCCATCATCAGAATCAGACCCTTCAGACTCTCGCGGCTACCCAGATAAGCTTCCAGGTGACGCTGCCAGTGCAGCTTGAGCGGGATCGGTACTTTTGCATAACCGTAGCCTGGCAGGTCGACCAGACGCCGATCGTCGTCCAGACTGAAGAAGTTCAACAGCTGAGTGCGGCCCGGGGTTTTCGAGGTGCGTGCCAGGCTTGCGTGGGTCAGGGTGTTCAGTGCGCTGGATTTACCGGCGTTGGAGCGGCCGGCGAAGGCGACTTCGAAGCCCTCGTCATCAGGGCATTGATCGACTTTGGCGGCGCTGAGCATGAACTTGGACTGTTGGCACAATCCGAGGATCGGGTTCTTGAGTTGCATGGGATATCCGGTGAGGGCGTTGCGGCAATGGTGCTGCAACGGGGTGTCGTTTCCGTTTGATGGGCGCAAGTATATAATGCCGCAGATTTTGTGTGTGCTTTGTCCCGTCCAAAGGATGCAGTTCACAGAACGGACTAACCTTACACCAACAATAAAATGTACTGGATTAGCCGATGAACAAATTACTGGTGAGTCTGCTGTTGATCTTGGGCATCTCGGGCGCCGCCCGAGCCGCTGATGCGGTGGTCGGCGATCCCGCGGCCGGACAGGCCAAAACCGCGGTATGTGGCGCCTGTCATGGCCCGGATGGCAATAGCATGGCTGCCAATTTCCCGAAGCTGGCCGGACAGGGCCCGCGCTATCTGCTCAAGCAATTGCATGAAATCAAGGACGGCAAGCGCGTCGTCCTCGAGATGACCGGGTTGCTGAACAACTTCAGCGAGCAGGATCTGGCTGATATCGCCGCCTACTTCTCCAGCCAGAAAGGCAGCGTTGGCGCAGCCGATGCCAACCTGGTTGCCCGCGGCGAAGCGCTGTTTCGCGGTGGCAAGCTCGATCAGGGCATGCCGGCGTGCACCGGGTGCCACTCGCCCAATGGCGCCGGTAATGCTGCCGCAGGCTTTCCACATCTGGGCGGCCAACACGCCGACTACGTGAAAAAGCAGCTCACGGCGTTCCGCGAAGGTGATCGTACCAATGACGGAGACACTATGGTCATGCGCTCGATCGCCGCCAAACTCAGTAACAAGGATATCGACGCATTGTCGGCTTACATTCAGGGTCTGCATTAAGCCCGCATTAAGTCTGGAACGCTGGTTTCCAAACTAATTGACCATTAGAAATCCTTTCACCTGTCTCTCGCTCCGGCGGGCCAAAAAGGGTAGCGAACGGCTGCCCTTTTTTGTCCCGACAGGCGTTACACTTGCGAACTCACATCACCTCGCCCGGTCCAACTGCGGCCATCGAGGTGACTTTTCATGCCCAGGAGTTAAGCATGCGTAATCTGATTTTCAGCGCCGCTCTGATTTTCACCAGCCTGTTCGGTCTGACCGCCCAGGCTGCAGAGCCGCTCGAAGCTGGCAAGCAATATGTCGAGCTGAAAAGCGCCGTTCCGGTGTCCGAACCCGGCAAGATCGAAGTAGTCGAACTGTTCTGGTACGGCTGCCCCCACTGCTACGCATTTGAGCCGGTCATCAACCCATGGGTCGAAAAACTCCCGGCCGATGTCCACTTCATCCGCGTTCCAGCCATGTTCGGCGGTCCATGGGATGCCCACGGCCAGCTGTTCATTACCCTGGACACCATGGGCGTCGAGAAAAAAGTCCATGCCGCCGTCTTCGAAGCCATCCAGAAGGGCGGCAAGCGCCTGACCGATCCGAACGACATGGCTGATTTCGTCGCCACTCAAGGCGTCGACAAGACCAAGTTCCTCGAAACCTTCAACTCGTTCGCCGTGAAAGGCAAGATCGCCCAATACAAGGAGCTGGCCAAGAAGTATGAAATCACTGGCGTGCCAACCATGATCGTCAACGGCAAGTACCGTTTCGACCTGGGCACCGCCGGTGGTCCTGAGCAAGCGCTGGATGTGGCAGATCAGCTGATCGCCAAAGAACGCGCAACGTTGACCGCCAAGTAAGCGCCGGTCATGACGCGCTGGGGTACTGAACGCATCGTTGCCCGGCATAGCCCCAAGGTCAACGAGCGACACCTGCTGGAAACCGGACTGCCCGCCGATGGCCGGCTCCGGTTGCTCAGTTTCAACATTCAGGTGGGCATCAGTACCGAGCGCTACCGGCATTATCTGACCCGTGGCTGGCAGCATCTGCTGCCCCACAACGGCCGGGCCGGGAACCTGCAGAAGATCGGCGACCTGCTGGGCGATTACGATCTGGTTGCCTTGCAGGAAGCCGATGGCGGGAGCCTGCGCTCTGGCTATATCAATCAAGTGGAACACCTCGCCCAGCTCGGCTCCTTTCCGTACTGGCACCAGCAACTCAATCGCAACCTTGGACGCTTCGGCCAGCACAGTAATGGTGTGCTCAGTCGCCTGCGCCCCTGGGACATCGAAGACCACCCGCTACCCGGGCCCGCCGGGCGTGGCGCGATTCTGGTGCGTTTCGGTGAAGGCGCCGACGCGCTGATCGTGGTGGTCATGCATCTGGCGCTGGGCGCGCGTACGCGAACCCGGCAGCTTGCTTACATCCGTGAGCTCATTGGCGGCTACAGGCACCAGGTGTTGATGGGCGACATGAACACCCACGCCGCGGATCTGCTGGAAAACTCTCCTCTGCGTGATCTGGGCCTGCTCGCGCCCCAGATCGAGGCGACCTTTCCCAGTTGGCGGCCGCAACGTTGTCTGGACCACATCCTCCTCAGCCCGACCCTGACGCTTGAAAAAGTGCAGGTGCTGGCTCAGCCCATTTCCGATCATCTGCCGGTTGCGGTGGAGATTCGCTTGCCGGCCTCATTAATTGGCGACTCGCTGCCGATAACAAGCACATCTCCTCTCGGACCCTCGGAATGAGCGACGAAGCACAACGCTGGAAAGAAAAATACCTCAAGAGCATCGAGCAACAGGACAAGCTTGAGAAGCGTTGGAATGCCCGCCTGGATTTGCTGCGGCGCGGTCTGGTGCGCAGTAGTCTGGCGGCAGAGGGCGCCGACAAGGCGGTCGATCAATGCATGAAGGAAATGCGCGAGATCGTTCGCAAGGACGACATGGACGCAGGCCTCGCAGCGTTGATCCCGCGGCTTGAAAAGGCGGTGCTCGACTCCGAGCAGCGCCGTGAGAAGCGCGTTGAGCAAATGGGCACGGCGCTGACCTCGTTGGTGGCGCAGCTGCAATCGCTGCCCTTGCCCCGGGAAGTTGCCAAGCCGCTCAAACGCTTCGCCAAGACGCTTGAAGACCGCGTTACCCAGGCGCGCGAGCTGCCGTTGCTGCTCAGTGAGTTGAGCGGATTGCAGGGTCAGGCGCTGTCCCAGCTTGAGCATCCCGAAGAAACGGCTCGTCCCGGTCTGCTGGAACGTCTGTTTGGCAGCCGCGAGCCTGTCGAGGCAACCGATACGTCCCCGGTGCCTGCGCCGCTCCCTGAGAGGCCCAATCCCGCTGCGGCGAGCGCCGATGACCCGGACCCCGACGACGAACCGCTCGCAGCTGAACGGACCGCGCCGCAGAGGTCCCAATGGACCAATGAAGCGCCGCCAGCTGAAGTCGTTGTCGCCCTCGAAAGCCCCATCGCCCTTGCGCCCGCGGCGTCGATAGCGCAACCGCCACCCGCAGCACTGCCCGCTGATCCGCACATGCCCGTCGAAATGGCCGAGCCCGACGCAGCGGTTCTTGAGCATGCGCAGCCAGATTCGGCTTCCGCCATTGCCCAGCCCCAGCCCCAGCCCCAACTGCCTGCCCAGCCCGAGACAGCACCGCCGGCGGCATCGCTTGCTGCTACGCCAGAGCCGGTTGAGTCCATCGCCCAAGCCGCTCTGGACAGCGAGGAGCAAACCATCGAGCAGGCTGAAGCCGAGGCGATTGCAGATCAGGATGCAGAGCAGCCAGACGCTGAACAAGAGGGCGAGGCCGTCGAAGAGCCGCTTGAAGACGATACCGCCGAGGAGGAAGGCCCATTTGCGTTGCCCTCCTCCCCTGAGCCAAGTTACAGCTCCGTCGCGGCGCACATCGAACAGACCCTGTTGGGCCTGCTCAACGACCTGACCCTGCCAGAGCACCACCGTCCCCAGGCAGAGGCCATGCGCCTGCGCCTGGAGCACGGTTTGAACTGGTACGAGCTGCTGCCGATTCTGGATGACCTTGCCGTGCTCATGCTGGCGATCACCGACAGCGGTCAGCACGAATTTGAACTGTATCTCAAGCAGCTCAATGAGCGGCTGGAGTCATTCCAGAGCAACCTGCAAGCCGCCAGCGAAGACCACGCCGGCCAGCAGTCTGCGTCGCGTGAGCTGAACGATCAACTGCGTGAGCACGTCGGCGGCCTGCAGAGCAGCGTGCTGCAAGCGTCCGATCTGAACAGCCTGAAAAGCGTGCTGGAGAGCCGCCTCGAAGGCTTGATCGGCACAATGGATGATCATCAGAAACAACGCGACGAACGTGAGCAGGAAGTGGCATCCCGGCTGCATTCGCTGGCAGGCCGCGTGGCAACCATGGAGCAGGAGGCCCTGGGTTTTCGCGCCCATCTTGAAGAACAGCGACAAAAGGCGTTGATCGACACGCTCACTGGCCTGCCGAACCGTGCCGCCTGGAACGAGCGGCTGGACCATGAGGTCGATCAGTTGCAAAGGAATCGCTCCAGCCTGCTGCTGGGCATTCTTGATCTTGACCACTTCAAGCGCATCAATGATGGCTACGGTCACCTGGCAGGGGACAAGGTGCTGAAGATCGTCGCCGATCAATTGAAGAAGCGCTTGCGCTCTGCTGATTTCATTGCGCGGTTCGGTGGCGAAGAATTTGTGGTCCTGCTTCCTCAGACCCAGATCAACGACGGTCTGGCGTTGCTCGAGCGGCTGCGCGTGACCATCGAGCAATGCCCGTTTCACTTCAAGGGCGAGCCGGTCACCATCACCGTATCGATGGGGATTACCACGTTCCGGCCAAATGAACGCAGTGACCTGGTGCTCAAGCGCGCTGATGAGGCACTGTATCGAGCCAAGGCCGAGGGGCGTAACCGGATAGTGCAGGGATAACTTCCTAAGGGCGCTACTTCACGTAAGCTCTTGGTTATGAGTAAGTAGGAACTTTCCTCTTCTAGCGTGGTGTCAGTCCTTTTTTTCGAATCTGATTGAGGAGTGCTTGATTAGTATTTCGTGACGGGCTTATCTAGTCGTGTTGCTGGTTTTCTATTTAGATTAACTACCGGCAATATATATTTACTTAACTAGATCAATCAAAAGCCTGCTGCGCACTTCATTGCCAAGTGTGTCGCAGCGCGATGAAAAGGACTTTTATGAACGTTATTATGAAGTTGATGCTGGTGGCCGGTGCGGCGGTATTGTCGAGCCATGCGCTGGCGTCGACACAGGTCTACACGGCTACCATCGATCGGGCAGGCAACCTTGTTCATCAGGACGCCAGCTGGATCAAGGACGTGACGCTGAAGAATCAAAGAAACTACTTCGCTACCTATGAAGTAACTTTTAACAACGAGCAATTCAAAAAGGCGCCAGTGTTCTGTTCGGCGTCGGCCATTGACTCCAGTAATGAGGATCGACTGTATTATGGCCATGTCAAGTTAGGTGGCGCGGCGACGGCCGAGAAAGTCAATGTACTGGCATTATTTCCTGGAAAGAGCGGACCATCCGGTGACTCTTCGATGAGCTTCCAGTTGATGTGCGTTCGGTAGTTTGGGCGGCCCCGCACCCGTGGCGGGGCACTTCCTACCCTTGGCAGGTTTTTTACGACCGTACACTATTACGTTATGATGCAAATCACCTTGCCTGGTCCGATACGATGAAACCCTTTGTTGTCTTGACGCTGTTCCTGCTCCTCACGGCCTGCTCCAGTGGACCGAAGCTCGACACCAGCCGCCCCTCCGTGAACTTCGACAGCCGCGTGCAGTTCGTGGTGCTGCACTACACCTCCGCTTCTCTTGATCGATCGCTGGCGTTGCTGACCCATGGCGAGGTGAGTGCGCATTATCTGATCGGAGATGGCCCGGCAGTCACCTACAAACTGGTGGATGAAACCCAGCGCGCCTGGCACGCGGGTGAGAGCGAGTGGGATGGCCGTACCTGGCTGAACTCCAGCAGCATCGGCATCGAGATCGTCAATCCCGGTTATCGGGACACCCCTGCCGGCCGCCTGTGGTACCCCTACAGTGAGGCCCAGGTGCAGGCGTTGATCGTGCTGCTCAAGGACATCGTCAAACGCAATCACATCGAGCCTCGGCACGTGATCGGGCACAGCGACATCGCACCACTGCGCAAACTCGATCCGGGCCCGCTGTTTCCCTGGAAGCGTCTTGCTCAGGAAGGCTTCGGTATCTGGCCAGACGAGCAGCAGGTCGCGTCGCATCAGGCACAGATGCTGGTGGTGCCCAGCGCTTCATGGTTCCAGCAACAGCTGTCGCAACTGGGTTATCCGACGCCACAGACAGGCGAGTGGGATATCGCCACCCGGCATGTGCTGACCGCCTTCCAGATGCACTATCGCCCGCAGAAATTCGATGGCGAACCCGATGCGCAAAGTGCAGCTATCCTTCAGGTGCTCAACCTCAGGCATTAAATTGCTACTAGCGTCTGTTTTTGACGGGCTATTTCCGCGCTTGTTGCTATACCTCATTGGTATTCATCTGGATATCAGTCGATGTTCCCGGCTTCACCGCAGCTGCGCTCAATATTCTATCGCCCCTCGCTCCTGGCACTCCTGGCAGCGTTGTTGAGCGCTGTCGTGCTGTTGGCGGGCAGTTTCGGGCTGGCCATGCACCAGGCGCGGCAGGATGAAAGCGCTCAGATGAACGCCCAGGGTGAACGATTTCTGGTGCGTCTGGAGCAGCTGTTCGGTCAACTACGTGCTGGACTCGATCAACTCGAAGCGCAGCCCCTGCGCGGTTGCGGGCCGGAGATGGTGGAGCAATTGCGCCAGGTCAACTCACGCTACCGCTTCATCTATGAAGTGGCCTATGTGAGCGACAGTCAGTTCTGCTCCAGCTGGACCCGCCAGAGCATGATCGGCAAGCCGCGGGCGCCGGATATCCGCGGGCCGACCTATGACTACTGGCTCAACACATCCACCCAGCCTGACGACAATCTTGCATCGCTGATGATGGGGCGCGGAGAGTTTCGCGTGTCGACTTCCCGCGGGCATCTCACCGACGTCGTGGATTTACCGGCCGGGGGCAGCCTGGTGGTCGTGCTGGATCAAGGGACCAAGGCCGTCCCGGTGCTGGGGCCTGCCCAGACCTGGCCACCGACATCCGACTGGACACCCTCTTCCGTGGAGACGCTCATCACCACGCAGGACAAGCTGGTCTACCGGATGCCGACGCAAAATCCGGAATACCAGCTGGTGCTGATTACTCCACGCAGCGGCTTGCAGCAGAAGATCACGGGCGCCTGGTGGTTGCTGGTGCCCGCCAGTGTGCTGGTGTCGCTGTGCATCGGGATTCTGGTGCTGCAACTGGTGCGCCAGCGTCAGTCGTTGGGCGGCGAGTTGCACGGTGCGCTGCGCCGGGGCGAGCTGAAGGTGTTGTATCAGCCTATTTTTGACCTCAATACCCGCTTGTGCGTGGGTGCTGAGGCCCTGGTGCGCTGGCGACGACCCGACGGCACGCTGACCAGTCCTGACTTGTTCATCCCCTTGGCTGAAAACACCGGCCAGATTCGCCAGATTACCGATTTCGTCCTGCAGCAGTTGCTTGAGCAACTTGGCCATCTGCTCCGCGCCAATCCCCATTTGTACGTGTCGGTCAATCTGGCGGCCTGTGATGTGATGGCGCCACGTATCGGCCGCGTGACCGCCAAGCTGCTGGCGCTGCACCGGGTAGCGCCACGGCAGATCGCGTTCGAGGTCACCGAGCGTGGCCTGGTCGATGTGGTGGTCGCCCGCAATCACCTGCAAGCGTTGCGCGACCGTGGTCATCAGGTCTTGATTGATGACTTCGGCACGGGCTATTGCAGCCTGGCGTATTTGCAGACCTTGCCAGTCGATTGCCTGAAGATCGACAAGGCGTTCATTGATGCACTGGGCCATGACGCCGCCAGCAGCGGGGTGGCGCCGCATATCATCCGTATGGCCCACGCGCTGCAACTGCGGGTGATCGCCGAAGGTATCGAGTTTGAATCACAGGCCCTGCTGCTCAAGAGCGAAGGGGTGATCTATGGGCAAGGCTGGTTGTTCGCCCGGCCGCTGACGGCGAGCAAGTTTACCGAGCTGGTCACTGGCGGGCGGCGTAGCAATGGGCGCCGGGCAGATGATGTGGCGTAGCCGCCGGGTAATGCGACCTGGGCTTTGCTGCCACTGCGCGTCAGCTCGCAGAGGGGGTCAGAGCGGCAGCGCCATGTAGAACTGCGTGCCCTGCCCAGGTCTTGAATACACACCCATGCGTCCACCATGCAGCTGGACGATTTCCTTGCACAGCGCCAAGCCAAGCCCCGCCCCGCCTTTCTTCCTGCCCACTTGAACGAAGGGCTCGAAAATGCGCGCCTGCTGACCGTAGGCAATGCCTTCGCCGTTGTCTTCGACGCTGATGATCAGACGCTCGCCGTGACGGCGTGCCTGCAGGCGGATAAGCCCGGACTGCGGAGTGTGGCGCAGGGCGTTGTCCAGCAGATTGTCCAGCACACGATCCAGTTGCACCCTGTCGGCTTGCAGCCGGGGCAGCGGCTCCTGCATTTCCAGCAGCACCATCACGTCTTGTTGCTGCGCTGCCTCGGCAACCCGCTGACGTGCTGCGTTCAGCAGTTCGGGGACATCACAGGGCGCGAGGACGAGCTTTTGCAAGCCGTTCTGGTAGCGCGAGAAGTTCAGCAGGTCGTTGATCAGCTGCATCAGGCGCTGCATTTCTTCGTTGACGGTCTTGAGCAGGTCCGTCTCGCGAGAATCCGGCGCAAAATGCACACGCTCTTGCAGCAGCCCGAAGGCCATGTGCATGCCCGTCACCGGCGTGCGCAATTCGTGGGATGCGCGCAAAACGAACTCGCTGCGTACGCGCTCGAAGGCACGCTGCTCTGTGACGTCGTGCAGCACCATCACCGCACCAAGGATGTGGCCCTTGGTGTGGCTGACCGGCGTCAGACTGTAGGTCAGCAGGCGGGTCTCGCCGTCTACTTCAATGGAAAGGTCCTCCGGCGCTCGCTCCAGGGTTCCACCGCGCAGCACCAGATACAGCTGCTCGTCGAGCTCCGGGCGCTGCAAGGCTTCACCGAGCCCCTGACCCAACCTGCCTTCTTCCCAACCCAGTTGCCTTTGGGCGACAGGGTTGAGGTGCTCAAGGCGTCCCTGGCGATCAATCATCAGCAGGCCGTCATCGATGCTGTCGAGCACCGCTTGCAGGCGCTGTTGACCGGCCAGCAGCTCATCGACGTTGGTCACCTGATGCTGACGCAGCGCCTCGGCCATGATGCCGAACCGCCGGGTCAGCTGGTTCATCTCTGCCGCCGAGGAAATCGGCAGCGTCACCTCGAAGTTGCCTTGACCAATATGATCGGCTGCCTTGGCCAGCGCTTCGATGGGCGCGCCAAAGCGGCGCGCAATACCGTGCGCGGTGACGAAGCCGATGGCGAGCACTGCCAGGCCGACCAGGCCAAGTAACGCTGCAACCCACAAGGCGCGGGTACGTGAGGCGGTTTCAGCCTGGCTGATGTTCTCCAGGGCCTGGCGATGGGCGTCGAGCAATCCATTGCGCAGTGTATTGAAGGCATTGGTGACGGCTTTGTCGTCACTCAGCGCATTAGCTGGATCGCCAGAGCGCTGCAGGGCATTGAGAAATTGCTCGTAGTCCAGACGTGCTTTCTCGAAGCCGCTTTGGGTACTGGTCTGCTGATCGTGGTCAATGCCCTGATCGAGCAGCTCCTGAAACTGCTGCTGGTTCTGCTGCAAGGTGGTCTGGTCGGGTTTTTCCTTGAGCAGCATGACCAGCTGATCGCCCAGGTTCTGCCGCAGCTTGAGGCCGATATCGAGCGTGATGAAGTTGTGGCGAATCAGCGATTCCTGGGACTTGGCCATCTGCATGACACTGACCAGCCCCAGCAACAGTCCCAGCAAGGCGACCGTCATCAGTGCAGAAATGCTGAAAAACAACCGGGTGCGTAACTTCATCGCGAACTTCATGGGCGACCTGTCACAGGTTGTACTGCTTGCGTTTGCGGTACAACGTCGAGGCGTCGATGCCCAGGGTGCGGGCGGCCTGATCGAGGGTATCGCTGGTCGCCAGAACGGCGCCGATATGAGCTTTTTCCAGCTCGTCCAGACTCAAGGCCGCGCCCACCCGGGGTGCGTTGTTGGTCGGTTGTTCGGCCATGCCCAGATGAGTGATCTCGACCTTCTCCTGGGGGCAGATAATGCTCGCCCGCTCAATCACGTTGCGCAGCTCTCGAATGTTGCCCGGCCAGCGATAATTGAGCAGTGCCCCGCGTGCCTCTTCGCTGAAGCCCCGGGCCGGTCGCCCATACTCCTTGACGAAGCGCGCCAGAAAGCGGTCTGCCAGGGTCAGAATGTCTTCGCCCCGTTCACGCAGTGGCGGCAGATGCAAGGTGATGACGTTCAGGCGATACAGCAAATCCTCTCGGAAACGGCCGTCGCGGACCATGTCCTCCAGGTTCAGGTTGGTGGCGGCGAGGATTCTCACATCGGCCCGACGCGTCACCGGGTCACCCACGCGCTCGTACTCCTTATCCTGGATGAAGCGCAGCAGTTTAGGCTGCAAGGTCAGTGGGAAATCGCCGATTTCATCAAGGAACAATGTACCGCCGTCTGCCTGGTTGACCCGGCCAAGGGTGCTTTCGCTGGCACCGGTGAACGCACCGCGGCTATGGCCGAACAGCTCGCTTTCCATCAGTTCTGCGGTCAACGACGGGCAGTTGATGGTGACGCAGGATTTTTTCGCCCGCTTGCTCCAGCCATGAATTGCCCGGGCCAACTCACCTTTACCGGTCCCTGATTCGCCAAGGATCAGGATATTGGCGTCGGTGTTGGCGACCTGCCGTGCTGTCTCCAGAATCGCCATCATCGAAGGGCTGTGAGAATCCAGACCGTCCTTGGGCTTGCGCACCTCGCCTTCAAGCGCTTCAAGACGCGCCGAAAGCTGACGCACTTCCAGCTGTTTAGCCGTTGCCAGACGCAGTTGGTCGGGGCTGCACGGCTTGACCAGGTAATCGGCGGCGCCAGCTTGAATGGCGTCCACCGCCGTATCCACGGCTGAGTGCGCGGTGACAATAACCACGCGCATCCACGGTGCCTGCACGCGCATCTGCGCCAGTACATCCAGGCCGTTGTCCTCCCCCAGGCGCAGATCGAGAAAACAGACGTCGAACACCTGACGTTGCAACAACGCTTCGGCCTGTGCCGCGCTATTGGCGGTGGCGACGCTGTAGCCTTCATCTTCAAGGCAATAGCGGAAGGTACGAAGGATGGCGGATTCATCATCCACAAGCAGAATACGGCCCTGATTCTCAGTGGCAGCTTCCATTTTTCCTACGCTCCTAAATGAATTGTCTTGGTTAGTCCCGGAAATATCGGGCAAGTTGCATGGTTCATTCTGATTGATTCGGCGGGTTGCATGTAAGTGATCTGCCAAAAAATCGGATTTTTCACTCATCTGTGGGGGTATCACCCGCAAAACTGTGGATCGCGCACGTTCTGGATGTGGCGGCGGGCATGGGCTGACAGAACGTATGGGCAAATGAAAAGTCTCTCCAGTAGCACCCTTTGCCACTGTCTGGAGATTCGCCATGCACCCGCTGAAGAAAATTGCTCTGGTTGTATCCACCGCAGGCCTGCTCGGCATGACGCCCGTCATTGCCCAAGCGGCCCAGGGCGATTTGCAAACGCAACTGGCCCAGGCGCGGCAGGAAGGCTCCATCTGGACGGCCTTTGCGCTCAATCGCCACCTGAGCCCATTCAACATTGGGGTCAAGGTAGAGCAAGGCACGGCGACCCTCACCGGTAAGGTTGAGAATCAGGTAGACAAGGATCTGGCCACGCAGATTGCCGGCGGGACTCAAGGCATCAATAACGTCGACAATCAGCTGGAGATCGACCCCCAAGTCGCTGCCGAGCCCGGCACCAAGGCCAATATGGCCCAGCGTTTTGACGACGCGACGCTGACTGCGACCATCAAGTCCAAGCTGCTGTGGAACAGCGTCACTGAGGGTTTGAATATCGACGTTGCTGCCGCGCAGGGCGTCGTGACGCTCAAAGGGCAGGCCAAAGATGCCGAAGCCAAACAGCTGGCCGGCAGCCTTGCCAGCAATACCGACGGTGTCACCGAGGTCAATAACCTGATCAGCCTCAGTGCTCGTGACACGCAGGCTATAAAAGAGCAGAACCAGGCGCAGGCCAACACCGTGCGCGAGGAGTTCAGCGATGCCTGGATCACCAGCAAGGTCAAATCCAGCCTTATCTATAGCCGAAATCTGGACGGTCTCAATATCAAGGTCGAAACCAAGAGTGGTGTGGTCAGCCTGGATGGGGTGGTTGCCAATTATGCCGAGAAGGAACTGGCGGTGGAGATCGCTCGCAATATCCGCGGCGTAAAGGGTGTGGACGCCGACACGTTGCGCGTGATGACGCGCAGTGCCGGTTAATGGGCCCTCTGCAGCGTTGCGGTGTGCCGGCAGTCATTGCTTTTACATCGACCGTTGAAGGCAGACGGACAGCTCCCGGCCTTTCTCCTGGGACATCGCTGCGCAGTGACAACTTGAGCTACGACCCGCGTTCTTCGTGCATTACGCACGATGCCAAATGTTGAATCGTGCACCTTGCTTGTAAGAGCTATCTCTCATTGAGTCTTAACCTATTGATAAATATAGAATTTATCTGGAGTAAAAAGCTGGCACACAGGCTGCAATAACTTATTTAACAAAGGTCTGCATCGTCGGCCGACAAGATTGCCTGGAGCCAGCTCAATGAACACTCAACGTCTCGCCACACTGCGTATCTCCCCTCTGCACGTGCAGCAAGGTTTGTTCGCTAGCCTGGCGTTGATGATTACGTTGATTGTCGTTCAGCAGTTTAACCACTGGAATCAGAGCCAGGAGGTCACGTCGATCCAGCATGCCTACAGCCATAGCGCTCCATTTGCCAAGGCAAGTGCGCTGAAGGCGACGGATGTTGCGCTCAGTCTGCAACCGGTCGAAGAAGCGGCGGCTGCCCTTGATCAGGCGCCACGTAAACAGAGTTGGATTTTCTGACGCACAGCGTCAGTCACGCGATCTACGCCGAGGGTCAATCGATGCCTCGCTGTAGCTAGAAACTAAAAACAGTAAGGAGAATCACCATGTTGAGCTGGGCTATCACATTTCTGATCATTGCCATCGTCGCAGCAGTTCTTGGCTTCGGTGGTATCGCAGGCACCGCCACGGGTATCGCCAAGATTCTCTTCGTTGTGTTCCTGGTGATGTTCGTTGTGTCGTTCTTCTTCGGTCGTCGCGGTCGAGGCTAACCATGCTTGGCAGGCGTTTCCATGCCACGACGCTGGCGCTCCTGATGAGCGCCAGCGCCATTGCCATGGCAGCTAACGATGGTCAGGCGCGGGTCAACGAGCTACTGAGCGCGGATCCCGAGTACCGCCAGACCTGGTCGAGCGTTGTTAAGAAAGAAGAGCGTTTACCTGATTGGGTGATCAATCTGTCCGGTGCTTCGGATCAGATGAATGCCGTGACCGAGCATGGTGACAAGTACCTGGTAGGGCCGCTCTGCGAAACCCAGGACACCTGTCTTCAGAAGCGGCTCATTGTGGCCTTCAGTCTGGACAAGCAGCATGCCTACGCCATGTTGGTCGAGGTTCCGGTCGGCTTGCCTGCAGATAAATCGCCTACCCGTCACGCCAGTTACCGTTTTCTCGGCAAGCCTGACGAGGGCGTGAAGGTTCTTCTTCAGGAACAGCTGAAGAAAGACCCGAAGTGGTACTGATTCAAACAAAGGAAGAGCGAAATCCGTATGGCTCTTCCTGATAGTCGCGCAGCCCGATGAAGGCATGCGCGTGACCAAGGGGTCGGGGCGTTCTGACCAAAGGAATGGTTGAAGCGACCCAGGTGTACAGGGAGTACTCCCATTCGTGGGCCGGGTCAGGAAGCCGCAACGCAAGTCCATTGTCATACTCGCCCAGCGGGGTGATTCGATCATGGGCTTGCGCCGCGCATATCTCGAGAGTTCGCTGTGTTCGTTTTCCTCCCGCCTTTAGCCCGCCTCGAGCCCGCAGACCCTCTGTAGCCATCCCGCTTACATGTGTTGATATCACTGGATTTCCCGCTGCCGACGTCACTGACGTGCTGACATTCGCCACGCGTCGACCGTACATCGAGAAAAAAGTCCTTTCGATGACGTCTCGGCCGCTTATGACCATTTTGTCACTTGCCTCCTCCTCCCCTTCCCCAAGCACGCCACAGGCGACGTTTTAGCCACCTCTGAGCATAAAAATGCTCGAGCCTTTGGTCATGTTTTGAGACGAATTTGCCTAAGTCTTTGATTTGCATCATGCCGATTCGGCATGAGGTAGTCATTTACGGCATTAGACGTGGTTGATTTGCATGGGAATAGTTGCGCCTTTTTTCGCCTGCCAAGAGCTTGGATGCTCGTCTGCGGTGACCTTCTGGACATCTCTAAGGGTATTCACGCCTCGCTGCTGCTTGCCTGAGCACCTCGAGCGCGTCGATGAGATATGTCCACGCCAACTACAACAAAGGTAATGACATGAAGAAGGCAAAACTGAGCCTCGCCTGGCAGATCCTCATCGGTCTCGTCCTGGGTATCGCACTTGGCGCGCTGCTCAACCACTTCAGCGCGGAGAAAGCCTGGTGGATCAGCAATATCCTGCAGCCGGCGGGGGATATCTTCATCCGCCTGATCAAGATGATCGTCATCCCGATCGTGATCTCGTCTCTGGTGGTCGGCATCGCGGGCGTCGGCGATGCGAAAAAGCTGGGCCGTATCGGTCTGAAGACCATTCTCTATTTCGAAGTGGTCACCACCATCGCAATCGTCGTCGGTCTGCTGCTGGCCAACGTGTTCCACCCCGGCACCGGCATCGACATGAGCACCCTGGGCACCGTGGATATCTCTCAGTACGAGAAGACCACCGCCGAGGTTCAGCATGACCATGCGTTCGTGGCGACCATTCTCAACCTGATACCGTCGAACATCTTCGCGGCGGTCGCCCGTGGCGACATGCTGCCGATCATCTTCTTCTCGGTATTCTTCGGCCTTGGCCTTTCCAGCCTCAACGCCGAAGTGCGTGAGCCGCTGGTCAAGGTGTTCCAGGGCGTGTCGGAGACTATGTTCAAGGTCACTCACATGATCATGAACTACGCACCGATTGGCGTGTTCGCGCTGATTGCGGTCACGGTCGCCAACTTCGGATTTGCCTCGCTGTTGCCGCTGGCCAAACTGGTGATCCTGGTTTACGTCGCCATCGCGTTCTTCGCTTTTGTGGTGCTGGGGCTGATTGCCCGTCTGTTCGGGTTCTCGGTACTCAAGCTGATGCGCATCTTCAAGGATGAGCTGGTGCTGGCCTATTCCACCGCCAGTTCCGAAACCGTCCTGCCGCGCGTGATCGAGAAGATGGAAGCCTACGGCGCACCGAAAGCCATCAGCAGCTTCGTGGTGCCGACCGGTTACTCGTTCAACCTTGACGGCTCGACGCTGTATCAAAGTATCGCCGCGCTGTTCATTGCCCAGCTCTACGGCATCGACCTGCCTGTCGGCCAGCAGATCCTGCTGGTGCTGACCCTGATGGTCACCTCCAAAGGCATCGCTGGCGTGCCGGGTGTGTCCTTCGTGGTGTTGCTGGCAACGTTAGGCAGCGTCGGGATTCCGCTGGAAGGCCTGGCGTTCATCGCCGGTGTCGACCGCATCATGGACATGGCGCGTACGGCGCTGAACGTGATCGGCAACGCCTTGGCGGTACTGGTCATCTCGCGCTGGGAAGGCATGTACGACGATGCCAAGGGCGAGCGCTACTGGAACTCTCTGCCGCACTGGCGCAGCAAGCAGACTCAGCCAGCGGGTCAGTCGACAGTCGATTGATCGCTCAATAGCGTTGAAACAAACCCCGGCCTGGCTGGGGTTTGTTGTTTATGGCGAGGGCCTGGAAACGTGAACCGGTTGCGATGGCGCACAACTCAGGGGTGTTCGCGCCATGCCGGCGGCGCGGAAACGCTGTGTCAGGCAGGCCGCTTTCGCCACCGTCGTAATTTCCTGCAGCTCCTACAGAGTATCGAGTGTGCCCCTGGGGTTTGTTGTTTACGCGCCCGCCGCTATCATCGCCGCATCTTGCGAGGGGATTTACCGATGCTCAACGGCCTATGGCTTGGTTTTTTTGTGGTCGCAGCGGTTTGCGCACTGGCTCAGTGGCTGATAGGGGGCAACTCCGGCATTTTTGCCGCGATGGTGGAAAGCATCTTCGCCATGGCCAAGCTCTCGGTAGAGGTGATGGTTGTCCTGTTCGGCACCCTGACCTTGTGGCTCGGTTTTCTCAATATTGCCCAGAAGGCCGGTATCGTCGACTGGCTGGCAAAGGTCCTTGGGCCATTGTTTCGCCGTTTGATGCCGGAAGTGCCGTCCGGCCACCCTGCCCTGGGCCTGATCACCCTCAACTTTGCCGCCAATGCCTTGGGGCTGGATAACGCCGCAACGCCCATCGGCCTCAAAGCCATGCGCGCCTTGCAGGAGCTCAACCCGAGCCAGACGGTCGCCAGTAATGCGCAGATCCTGTTTCTGGTGCTCAACGCCTCCTCGCTGACGCTATTGCCGGTGACCATTTTCGTCTACCGCGCTCAGCAAGGTGCGGTGGATCCGACCCTGGTATTCCTGCCGATTCTGCTGGCGACCAGCGCATCGACCCTGGTCGGTCTGCTGTCGGTGGCCGTCATGCAGCGCCTGCGTCTGTGGGACCCGGTGGTGCTGGCCTATCTGATACCTGGGGCGTTGCTGCTGGGCGGCTTCATGGCGGTACTGGCCGGGCTCTCGGCTACCGCGTTGGCAAGCCTGTCCTCGGTGCTGGGCAACGTGACCCTGTTTGGCATCATCATGCTGTTTCTGGTGGTTGGCGCGCTGCGCAAGGTCAAGGTCTACGAAGCGTTCGTCGAGGGCGCCAAGGAAGGCTTCGATGTCGCCAAAAACCTGCTGCCGTATCTGGTGGCGATGCTTTGCGCCGTCGGTGTATTGCGTGCCTCGGGCGCCCTGGACATCGCACTGGAAGGTATCCGTCATGTGATCCAGTGGATGGGTCTGGATACCCGCTTCGTCGATGCGCTGCCCACCGCGCTGGTCAAGCCCTTCTCCGGCAGCGCCGCGCGGGCGATGCTGATCGAAACCATGAAAACCCAAGGCGTGGACAGCTTCCCGGCGCTTGTGGCGGCGACCATTCAGGGCAGTACCGAGACCACGTTCTACGTGCTGGCGGTGTACTTCGGCGCAGTGGGCATTCAGCGGGCGCGCCACGCCGTGGGCTGCGCATTGCTGGCCGAGCTGGCCGGTGTGATCGCAGCCATTGCCGTGTGCTATTGGTTCTTCGGCTCGGCGGTATAACGCTTCTGACCCTGCTCCAGGGTCCATTGCACCACCTGGGCGGTCAGCCTGTCGCTGGCCTGCCCGAAGCCCGCCACCACGGCTGAGACCTGCTTATCGCCCAACGGCTGATGCACTTCGAAGCGGCGACTGGCGACGATCCGCTGGCGATCGTCAGACAGTCGCGCGTCCAGGCGAATCACCACCTCGATGGTCGCGCCGCGATATTCACTCTGAAACGCCTGTAGCTCCCCGCCCAATTCGAAATCAGCCTGCAGGTTGCTGTCGTCGGTACTGATCGACTGCACACGGCCGTCGCGGTAGAACGCGTCGGTCAGCCGGTTGCGCAGCAGCACCGGTGCCGGATCACTCCAGCGCGCACCTTTGTAGTTGCTGATGACGTCGCCCTGAGGGATGACCGCGATACGTGGGCTGTCCAGGGTTTCACTGGACTTGGGCTTGACCACGCGCAAGGACCAGGGTGCTGGCGTCGCCGCTTTGCTGGGCGTGGATGTCGCTGGCAGGCGATAGACGTCCAGAGGCTCTGGCTTGGGCAGGATTGAACACGCGCCCAGTGACAACAGGGCACTGGCCAGCAGCAGTCGGGTAAATGGGTGACCGGCAAGCCTCATGGCTCGAACTCCTTGTTCTTGTCGCTACCGAGCAGATAGCCGCTCGGGTTGGCGTTCAGGCCGCGCGAGATGGTTTTCAGCGATGACAACGTTTCACGCAGCTCGCGAATCGCCGGGCCGAGTTCGCCCAGCCCCTGCAGGCCGCCGTCGACCGAGCCCTTGTTGGCCTTGATCAGCTGGTTGATGGTGTCGGTGCTTTGTTGCAAGGACAGCATGGCCGCCTGACCGGTCGCGATCGCTTGCTTTCCGTCAACCGTGAACAACAGGTTGGCGTTACGCATCGCGGTGGTGGTCTGGTCCAGCGTTGTGCTTGCCTGCTTGCTCAACGCCAGCAGTTGCTTGAGGGTCTGGCGAATATCGTCGCGCTGGTCGGCAATTACCCCGGTGGTCTGTTCCAGATGCTCCATGGTCTTGCTCAGCGCCAGAACGTTCTTGGACGACAGGAGTTCGTTGGCGTTGTGCAGCAGCGTATTGATCCCCGTCAGCAAGTCGTTGCTGTCGTTGAGCAGCCGGGAGATGGGAGACGGCGAGGCAATGATCACCGGCAGACTGCCGTCTTCGCCCTTGAGTTCTTCGCTTTGGGGCGTGCCGCCGCTGAGCTGGATGATCGATGTGCCAGTGATGCCGTTGAGGGCGAGCTTGGCAAAGGTATCGCGCTTGATCGGTGTTTCTCCGGCAACCCGGATCTGCGCCAGCACTCGGCGTGGATCCTGGGGATCAAGGCGCAGCTGCACCACATCGCCGACCTTGATTCCGCTGTATTGCACCGGACTGCCACGGGACAGCCCGGTGACGGCTTCGTTGAACACCACCTGATAATCCTTGAATGCGGTGTCGACGCTTGATTTGGCCAGCCAGAGGCCGAAGAGCAGCGCGGCGGCGACCACGATGACCGTGAACAGGCCAATCAATACGTGATGGGCGCGGGTTTCCATCATGAGACCTCGTGTGGGTGGGTGGCCGCTGCATAGGCCGATCGGCCGCGCGGGCCATGAAAGTATTCGTGAATCCAGGCGTCCTTGTAGGCGGACACCTTGTCGATGCTGTCGGCCACCAGTACTCGTTTCTGTGCAAGCACAGCGACCCTGTCGGTGATGGTGTACAGGGTGTCCAGGTCGTGGGTCACCATGAACACACTCAGGCCCAGCGCATCGCGCAGGGTCAGAATCAATTGGTCGAACGCCCCCGCGCCAATCGGGTCGAGCCCCGCGGTGGGTTCGTCGAGAAACAGGATGTCGGGATCCAGCGCCAGGGCGCGGGCCAGCGCCGCACGCTTGACCATGCCTCCGGACAGCGATGCGGGAAATTTATGGGCGGCCGACAGGGGCAGGCCGGCCAGCGCCATCTTGATGCCGGCCAGATGTTCGGCCTCATCGCGGCTCAGGCCTGCATGCTCGATCAGCGGCAAGGCGACGTTCTCGGTGATGGTCAGCGACGAGAACAGCGCGCCTTTCTGAAACAGCACCCCGAAGCGTCGCTCAACCTCGGAGCGTGGCTTGTCGGGCAGATTCAGCAGGTCCTGGCCCAATACTCGAACGCTGCCCTCGGCCGGGCGCTGCAAGCCAACGATACTGCGCAGCAGCACCGATTTGCCGCTGCCAGAACCGCCAACCACGGCGAGAATCTCCCCCCGATAGAGGTCCAGATCCAGATGCTCGTGCACCACTTGCGGCCCGAAGCGATTGCACAGGCCGCGCACCTGTATCACCGTTTCGCTGGGTAGAACGCAACGTTTGGTCACCAGCCAAGCTCCATGAAGAACATCGCCGCCAGCGCATCGAGCACGATAACGACAAAGATCGACTGCACCACGCTCGATGTCGTGTGTGCGCCCACCGATTCGGCGCTGCCCTCGACCTTGAAGCCTTCCAGGCAGCCAATGGCCGCAATGAAGAACGCGAAAATCGGCGCTTTGACGATGCCCACCAGAAAATGCTGTACGCCGATGTCGGCCTGCATCAGGGAAAGAAACATCGCCGGTGAAATGCCCAGCGACAAGGCGCAGACCACCCCGCCGCCAACGATGCCGCAGATCATCGCCAGAAACGTCAGCATCGGCAGTGAGATAAGCAATGCCAGCACGCGAGGCAAGACCAGAAGTTCGGTGGGACTGAGGCCCAACGTGCGCAGAGCATCAAGCTCCTCATTGGCCTTCATGGAGCCGATTTGTGCAGTGAACGCGCTGGCCGTGCGCCCCGCCAGCAGAATCGCGGTCAGCAGCACGGCGAACTCCCGCAGGAACGAAAAGCCGATCAAATCGACGGTGAAAATCGTCGCGCCGAAGGCTTTGAGGACGGTAGCGCCCAGAAACGCCACAACGGCGCCGACCATGAAGGTCAGCAGGGCCACGATGGGCGCGGCGTCCAGGCCGATCTGCTCGATGTGGGCAATGACCGAAGTCGTGCGCCAGCGCTTGGGGCGGAACAGGGTCGTCACCAGGGTTTGCAATATCAGCCCGACGAAACCCAGCAACTGCAAGGTATCGTTCCAGATCACTTCAACGGCTGAGCCGATACGCGCGAGCAGCTGTGTGCCGACAGCGACTTCAGGATCCTTCAACGGCTGGCAGTAATCGGCGAGCGCGCTTTGTATCGTCTGCATTAAAGCGCGACTGGATTCGGGCAGATTGGGTGCCTGAACCGCCAACAAACGCAGCCGTTGGGCACCCAGAAGTTCAACCAGCAATGAGGCACCGGCGGTGTCCAGCGCACCGAGGTCACTCATGTCCACTTGCGTGCCGGGGCCGAAACCGTCGCTCAAGGCGTCGGTCTGGCGCTTGAGTTCGTGGTAATGGGCGAGCGTCCAGTCTCCGGCAATCCACAGCTGCGTGGGACTGGTCGAAGTATCCAGTGAGACGCTTCCCGAAACCTTGGGTGCGCCGGTAGCCAGGTGGGTCAGTGGGGTCATAGCGACGAGCTTAGTTGGTTTTGACAGGATCGGATGGGGCCTGGGCTGGCGTGTTGTCATCAGCCTTGTCCGCGTTCGACTCGTCCGGGCTCAACGTGTCTGCGCCGGGCTTCAGACCCGCCGGAGTGATCTTTTTGCGGGTCAGCGCAGGCTGGTCGCTATCGGTAACCTCAAAGCGTAAAACGCCGATCATCTGGCCATCCTCAGTGAGCACCCTTACCTGCCATTTGCCGAGCACATCTGGCGGGAAATTCTGTTTGTGAGTCCAGGCCCTATAGCCTTCCTTGCGTCCGCCATGGATGTCCAGAGCGATTCGGTCAACCTCTTCGCCATTGTGCCGCCAGACGTGATAAATCCGTTCGTCCAGGCCACGCGGTGCATTGATCGAGGTGTACGCATACAGGCCCGAGCTACGCAGTTGGTTGACACCGATCTCCTGGATACTCTCACCAGGGGTGCGATTCTGGTTATCGAATCTGGTGCTCACGGCCACCTCCGTCAGCCACAGCGTCGCCGGTGGTACCCATGAGCGCAGCATCCAGCCCGCGCCGCCAATGGCCAGGGTCATGAGGACCAGGCCCAGCCCGCGTTTCCAGCTGTTGATCGGGAAGCTCGACGCCAGGCTCGGGAAGGACAACAGCATTGCGGTGACCAGCGCCAGCTTGTAACTCTGGGCGGTAGTCAGGTGGACAATGATCGGCAGCGCGGTGAGCAAGGCGGCGAACAGGGTCAGGGTGTGCAGCGCCATGAACAGCCAGCGGCGTGGGGCCAGCCATTTGTAATAGAGCGGATCGGTGATCGAGATCAGCCCGGCGGCCGCCAACAAGCCGGTAAACGCCAGTTGGCCGCTGTTCCAGGTGGTGGTGACGAAAAAGAACGGCAGCACGAAGAACAGGCTTTCCTGGTGGATCATCTGCGTGGCGTAGCGCAGCAGCGGCTGAGGAATCTCGCGCTTGAACACTCTGGCAATCAGTGCGACGGCGCTGTTTTCCACCATCAGCCAGATCCAGCTGATCAGCATGATCACGGCGATCCAGGTGGCCAGCTTGGCCTGGCGGTCGACCAGGATGAAACTGCCGATGCCGGAGCAGAAACCGAAGAATGCGATCAGCCCCGGGTAGCGCTTGATGAACTCCAGTACGCGTTGTACGTGGGAGTTCTGCATGAGGGCGTTCAAGTCCGGCATTCGTTATTCACTTTCGCTGTAGAAAAAAAACCCTGGAAGGATACCAATGATCACCGCTTCTACGTGCATGCAAACCGTTTCTGCCGAAGGTGTGGATCCCGGCTTGGCGGCGATCTGCCGGAACCGACAAAAACGCTGCAAATCCATTGTGCCTGGCATGGCGAAACCGAATGGTTTTGCCGCCGCTTCGCGCCAGATCGCGAGACAAGCCACGCTCCCACGGCCTTCGGCCAGAATCAAAAGAGCCCGTGCACATTTGATCTGTTGCAGTCCGGCTTGCCGGCGGCAGCGGCCTTGAAATCGCTACCACCGGCGAGCCGGAATGCCACAAGGACCTTGCACAACCCTCAAAGCGGGCGTTTTTTATACACGCGCCAGCGCCAGAAGATCAGCAGCGCCGCCAGCACAATCAGCGCCACACCGATCTCATACAGTTCGTCATAACTGAGCAGCGGCTCTTCGATGCGCAGGTACCCCGGCTGAGCCAGCAGCTGGCGCATCGCTCGGTTGGCCAGGTCCAGGCTGACGCCGCGAATGCGTTTGGCCGGGTCTTCGAAGCGGCCGTCATCGTAGTCATTCAAGGCGCCCCAGTAGTAGTCAGCCAGGGCACTGTTACCCTGAACAGCCCAGGCCTGTTTGGCGATCGAGGCTTGCTGCAGGCGGGCGAATGTCGCCGGGTCCATGCCCTCTTTGCGCAGCCGCTCCAGCATCGAGCGAACAGATGCCACCGCCGCACCGACATCGTCGCGGGCCAGGTCGGCGTTGAGGCTCAGAAACCCGGTATCGCCGAAGGCTTCGCGGTCCGCCCACGGGCCGTAGGAGTAACCCTTGTCCAGCCGCAGCTCGGTGTACAGCGCCCAATCCAGATAAGCCTTCACCAGATCCCAGGTCTCGTCGTGCTGCTCGCCCATGTCCGGCTCGGTAAACATAAGGTGCAATTTGGCGCCGTCGCCCAGGGCACCCCGAACCAGGGTGCGCTCGGGATCGGCTTTCTGGTTGATGGTTGCAAGCGGGGGGTGTTCGGTCGGGTCGACCGCATTGAGTTGAGCGAAAGTGCGCTCAAGGTAGGCAGGCAATAATTTGTCCAGCTCGCCAACGATGATCAACGTCATGTTGTTGGACGCATACCAGTTGTCGTGGATGGTCTCGATCTGATCCAGGGTCAGGTGATCGACTTCCGGCCGCTCCGGGCATTTGAGGCCCAGCTCCACCGCCAGTTGATTGCTGGCGCTGTGGCCCAGATCGCGTTTGTCGAGCCAGCGCTGCAGGTGAGAATAGTGCCCGCCGTCCTCGCGTTCGACGATACGTCTGGCGGTGTCCAGGTTGGCCTGGCTGATCTGGGTGTGGGTCAGCACATTGAGCAGCAGGTCCAGGACCTTGCGCTGGTTTTGCGCAGGCGCCTCGATCACGAAGGTGGTGTCGGTGTTGCTGGTGAACGCATTCCACTCCCCGCCCAGCGTCTGCATCTGCTGCTCCAGGCCGCCCTCGCCAGAATTGTCGATGCCACTGAACAGCAAGTGCTCGAGCAGGTGCGGCAGCTCCTTGTCGGCACACGGGAAATCGTCGAAACCGATGCCCACCACCAGACGAATCGAAACATGGCCTTTTTCGCCCGGTTTGAGCAGCAATTGCAAACCGTTGGGCAACACATAGCCCTCCACCTGGAAGCGGTCGAAGGCCATGGATGGAAGGGATGTCAGAAACAAACAGACGAACAGCAGGCAACGCATAAAAACGGGCTTCCTTGCGGGCCGGTATGTGTAACAGACTTCAGTCCGGCCCTGGCGTTCAGCCCGATTATTCGGTCTGGTTCTCGCTGGACAAGGCCCCAGTGTCGGTGGTTTCAAGAACGGCATAGGCGCTGCTGCAGAACATTGAATTAAGGCGTTTCATGTCAGCGATCAGCTCAAGGTGCAACGAACTGGTCTCGATACTCTGCACGATCTTGCGTTGCAGTCTGCTGACATGGGCGTGGGCCAGACGCCGTTCCTGTGCCCGGAACCTACGTTTCTCGCGCAGCAGCTGGCGCGCGCTTTCCGGATCGCCGCTGAGGAATACCGACAACCCCAGGCGCAGGTTGGCCATCAGTTGCTCATGCAACCCGGACAACTCTTCCAGGCCGACGTCAGAAAACGACCGGCGCTGCGAAGTCTTCTGCTGCTGGACCTTACGCAGCATACGCTCGATCAACCCGCTGGCCAGTTCCAGGTTGATCGCCAGCTCGATGATTTCGGCCCAGCGGCGGTTGTCCTGATCGCTCAGGTCTTCGCGCGGCATTTGCGCCAGATACAGCTTGATCGCGTTGTACAGGACCTCGACGTCGTCATTCAGACGCCGGACTTCCTGGGTTACGGCCGTCTGGTTGCCACGCAGCACCTCCTGCATGGCGTTGAGCATGCTGTCGATCAGATCGCCCATGCGCAGGGTTTCACGAACGGCATTGGCCAGCGCCAGACTGGGTGTGGCCAACGCGGTGAGGTCCAGGTGCCGGGGTTTGGTCTGGCCATTGACCTCGGCCTGTTGCGGCAGAATCGAGGCGCACAGACGGCCCATCGGACCGACCGTTGGCAGCATGATCAGGCAGCGCAGCGAGTTGTAAATGACGTGGAAACTGATCACCAGGCTCGACGGGCTCACCGCCAGGGTGTCCATCCAGTTCACCAGCGGGGTCAGCACCGGAATGATCAGCAACAGGCCGATCAGCTTGTACAGCAGGCTGCCCAAGGCAACCTGGCGCCCGGCGACGTTCTGCATGCTGGTGCTCAGGAACGCCAGCAAGCCGCTGCCGATGTTGGCACCGATCACCAGGCCAATGGCCACCGGCAGACTGATGATCTCGGCACCGGCCAGGGTCGCGGTCAACAACACAGCGGCTAGGCTCGAGTAGGAGATCAGCGCGAACATGGCCCCGACCAGAGCATCGAGGAGCAGGTCGCCGGTCAATGAAGCGAACAGCACCTTGACCCCGGCGGCCTGAGTGATCGGCGCGGCGGCGGTGACGATCAGCTGCAGCGCCAGCACGATCAGGCCCAGGCCGATACCGACGCGCCCGAGCTGACCGATCCGGGTCTGTTTGCGCGAGAGAAAGAAAATCACCCCGAGGAAGATCAGCAGCGGCGACAGCCACGACAAATCAAAGGTGAGGATTCGCGACATCACTGCGGTACCGACGTCCGCACCGAGCATGATCGCCAGGGCAGGCGTCAGGCTCATCAGGCCTTGGCCGACGAATGACGTCACGAGCATGGCGGTGGCGTTGCTGCTCTGCACCACTGCGGTGACCAGGATCCCCGCGACAAAGGCCAGCGGGCGTTTGGACATGTTCTGACTGAGCACGCGCCGCAGCTGCGAGCCGTACACGCGCAGGATGCCCGTTCGAACGATGTGTGTGCCCCAGATCAACAGCGCGACGGCAGAAAGCAAATCGAGCAGGGTCAGCATACGGAAAGCCCCCTGTTAATTGCCCGGCGGACCACAATGGCCGGCGCCCAATGGGCAAAGGTTGAAAGTACAGCGTGTAGCGAGCGAAGGCGCTTGGGCATAGTCGTGATGAGCACGCTCAGCTAAAGCTTTAGTCGGCCAGAGGCCTTATTGCCAGAATGGCACAGCAGATTCTTTCTTGAAACAAATCTGTAACAAATCAGGTGTTTGAGCGGTTTGACACGTACTTCATGGGCTTACGCCCGCAACCCGGAGTGCTACGGGGACGTTCTACCCTTGCGGCCCGAGCCCGGAACGAAAAACGGGGCATTCATCACGCCCCGTTTTCTTTCACCTGCCAACGCATCGGTGATTATTGACCCGGAACGTCCTTGCGAAGTTTCACAGGATCCTTCATTGCCTTCTTTTTGGCCATCGAGGTGCGCATCTTGATGTTGATCGCTTCAACCGCCAGTGAGAACGCCATGGCGAAGTACACATAGCCTTTAGGCACATGCACATCGAAGGATTCGGCGATCAGCACGGTGCCCACGACGATCAGGAACGACAGCGCCAGCATCTTCAGCGAAGGGTGCTTGTCGATAAAATCGCTGATCACGCCCGCGCACAGCATCATGATCAGGACCGCAACGATGATCGCGGCGACCATCACCGGCACGTGGGAGACCATGCCGACGGCGGTGATCACCGAGTCCAGCGAGAACACGATGTCGATGATGGCAATCTGGATGATGGTGTACAGGAATATCCCGCCCTTGCCTTTGGGCTCGTCCAGCTGCTCCTCTTCGCCTTCCATGCCGTGGTAAATCTCCTGGGAGCTTTTCCACAACAGGAACAGGCCACCGAAGAACAGGATCAGGTCGCGGCCGGAGATGCCCTGGCCGAGCACCACGAACAGATCGTCGGTCAGGCGCATGACCCAGGTGATCGACAGCAGCAGCAGGATCCGCGTGACCATGGCCAGTGCGAGGCCGAAGATCCGCGTGCGCGGTTGCATCGACTTGGGCATGCGGCTGACCAGAATCGAGATCATGATGATGTTGTCGATGCCCAGAACGATCTCCAGGGCAGTCAGCGTCAAGAAAGCAACCCAGATCTCAGGGTTGGTCAGCCATTCCATTACGTATTCCTTTGAGCTTGTTTGATCTCGCTGCCGCGCAGGCGCCAGCGAGAGAGTTCGTTCGCCTTATAGACTGCTGAACGCGGGGAAGATCCCCATCAGCAGTGCGGCGGCCAGTATGCACACACAGACCAGCACCGCCCACTTGAGGGTAAAGCGCTGGTGATCGCCGAATTCGATACCGGCCAGCGCCACCAACAGGTAAGTCGAAGGCACCAGTGGGCTCAACAGGTGGACGGGCTGACCGACGATCGAGGCACGTGCCATTTCCACCGGGCTGATGCCGTAATGCGCGGCGGCCTCGGCGAGTACCGGCAGCACGCCGTAGTAGAACGCATCGTTGGACATGAAGAAGGTGAACGGCATGCTCACCACCGCCGTGATAACCGCCAGATATGGCCCCATCGCGTCGGGAATCACGGCCAGCAGGCTCTTCGACATTGCATCGACCATGCCGGTACCGGACAGGATGCCGGTGAAGATACCGGCAGCGAAGATCAGTCCAACCACCGCCAGCACACTCCCGGCGTGGGCGGAGACGCGGTCTTTCTGCGCTTGCAGGCAAGGGTAGTTGACGATCATCGCGATGCTGAAGGCAATCATGAACAGCACCGGCAGCGGCAGCAGGCCCATGATCAGGGTCACCATCAACGCCAGGGTCAGCGCGCCGTTGAACCAGATGAGCTTGGGCCGGCGGGCATCGGGGAATTGCGAGACGCTGATTTCGCTGTGATCGACCTCATCGCCCGGCAGATGCAGCTCGCCCAGACGCGCGCGTTCACGTTTGCCGTAGCAATAGGCGATGACCAGAATCGCGATCACGCCAGCGAGCATCGCCGGAATCATCGGCACGAAAATATCGGACGGATCGACATGCAGCGCACTGGCGGCGCGAGCCGTCGGGCCACCCCATGGCGTCATGTTCATCACACCACCGGCCAGGATGATCAGACCAGCCATGATCCGTGGGCTCATGCCCAGGCGGCTGTACAGCGGCAGCATCGCGGCTACGCAGATCATGTATGTAGTGGCGCCGTCACCGTCCAGCGAAACCACCAGCGCCAGCACCGCAGTGCCGACCGAGACTTTGACCGGGTCGCCCTTGACCAGTTTGAGGATCTTGCGCACCGCCGGGTCGAACAGGCCGGAGTCGATCATCAGGGCGAAATAGAGAATGGCGAACATCAGCATCACGCCGGTCGGCGCGAGCTTGGTAATGCCGGCCAGCATCATCGGACCGATGTCGGAAGCGAAGCCGCCGAACAGAGCGAAGACGATGGGCACGATGATCAGGGCGATGAGCGCTGACAGGCGCTTGCTCATGATCAGGTACATGAAGGCGACGACCATGGCAAAGCCGAGGAAGGTCAACATAGAAATACTCCGGGCGTTACGCGACGTGGGAACGGACGAGACGAGGCAATCAGCTCAGGACGAGCGGCGCATGGAGTCGGGGAGTAAACGAGGGGTGCAGCAAAGGACAAGCAAGCATCAGAATCACCGAATTGTTGTTGTAGATGGGCCGGCGAACGTCAATAGCGTTCGTCCTGGCTTGACCGGTCTGTTGCCGGCGGTGGGGGGATGCTAAAGGGCTTAGCTTTCAGCCAGCTTTCGTCGCAGATCCGTTGATCGCGAAAGGAAAAATGAAGCTATTACGCCAAGAGGCAGTCAGACGTTAAACACGAACAGGAGAACGACCGTGAGTGAAATGCATACCGGCGGGTGCCATTGCGGCAATCTGCGCTACCAGCTCAATGCGCCTGTGCGCGATATCGCTCATTGTCACTGTTCGATTTGCCGACGGACTTCAGGCGGTATCGTGATGACTTGGGTCAGCGTGCCGTTGGAGGCCTTCAAGTGGCTGGCGGGCAGCCCTGCTGCGTATGATTCCGGCCCCACTTGCGTGCGTTATTTCTGCAATAACTGCGGGGCGCACGTCGCCTTGTTCAGCCGCAACAGCCCGCAGACGATGGACATCACCATTGCCACGCTCGACCATCCCGAGCTGACGCCTGCGGACCGGCATATCTGGACCGACAGCCGCTTGCCGTGGCTGCATCTGGATGAGCAGTTGCCGGGTGAGCGGGAAGAGTCCCTCTAGCTTCTGCGCGGACGCCGACCCGTTTCTGCCCGTAGGACGTGCGAGCTCGGCTTGCCAGCGATCTGCCGGGAACCGGCAGCGAGATCATTGACGGGATTCGGTCTGTCAGGATGGAGTGCCCAAATCTGCTGCCGCTTGGCAGCAGATCGTCAGCAAGCTAGGCTCCCACGGCCTTCGGCCGGAACCAAAAGCAAACCGGCGTTCGCCTTCACGGCAACTCAATCCCGCCCGCGGCTTTGTGCAGTGCCCGCAAGTGCTCGCCGATCTGCTTGAGGTTTTCCTCGGTGGCGGCAATCTCCGCGGCGCGGTCAGGTTCCAGCAGTGCCCTCACCTCTTTGTCCAGGTCGCCGCTGAGCCGTTGCAGCTGCTTCTGACGCTGGCTGCTTTCTGCTTCCAGACGGGTCCACTCGCCTTCCTGTGGCAAACCATATCCACCGCTGCCGAGCAATTCTGCCGGGCGACTGAGAAAGCCGCTGTTGGCCAGAATGTCCTGCAATGTACCCGTGGCCCTGGATACGCCGTTGTCCTTCTTCTCGACTGCGCTGAGGTAACGCTGTTTGACCTCGTCCTGGGCCAGCAACAGCTGGCGACGCTGACCGGCCTGCTCCAGCAGCAGCATCGCCGCGCTGGTGCGCAGATCCGCCTGGGCGAAATAAGGACGCCGTTCCTTCGCTGAAAGCGCGAGCCAGTCTTCCACGGTGGCCTGTTTCACATCGGTGGTCTTGAGCAGCACATTGAACATCGCCTGATAGCGGTCGCGGTAGGAGTCGAAGCGATAGCCCAGACGCAACGCCTTCTTTGGATCGTCGAGCACGCTGGTGTCGGCAAGACCCCTGCCCTTGAGCACTTCGAGCAAACCGTTGGGCATGATGCTGTCCAGGCCTGCAAGCCTTGGATCGTTGGTGCCACTGCGCAACAGCTTGAGGTTTTCCACCGCGCAGTTGTTGGACAGGAACCAGTAGTTGCCGTCGTAAGCCCAGTGCATCTCGGCGGCGTGCTGTACCAGCCCGTCTATCTCCTGGCGCGACAGTTTCAGTGGCACCGATGCCAGGCTGCGCAGTTCGGTCTTGGTGTACTCGTCGATCACCTGACCGAGTGGCAAGACGAACAGTCGCGACGGGTAGGCGCCGGTCAGCCCGCTCCAGCTGGACAACTGCAAATCGTTGACGAAAGCGCGATAGGACAACACCAGGTGCTGATCCAGATCCAGCCGACAGTCCGGCCCACGAGGGCGCCCCGGTTTGCAGATCACCAGGCGCAGCATGCTGTGGCCCCAGCGGCTCACCAGATTCTGGTTGGCCTCGGCGAGCAGGTAATCGACCTCATACACGCGCTCGGGGTCGAGCTTGCCCAGTGGCTCGCGGGCGAAGTCATTGCCGGCGTTGAGGTATGGATAAGACGTCGGGCATTGTTCGCTGGCGGCCGGCGCCCAGTTGAACAACTGTTTGTAGTAGTCATACAGCGCTGGACGACGGCAGGCATAGGACGGATCGAGGAGGAAGTACTCCATGTTCACGGCGACAAATTCCAGCGGGCTGCTGATTTCGTAGATGTCCGGGCTGCGCGCGACCTGGCCGTTGCGCGCCTCGCGCTCCCCTCGCCGCCCGACGTATTGTGGCCAGCCGGCAAGATCCAGCAGGCGCGGGTCATCGCTCAGGGTAAAACGGCGATCGGTCTGCCCACGGCAACTGTCACGCAGGCCGATCTTGCCCACGCTGTTGCCCTGACGCCTGCAGGCGATGATCAGCTTGCGGTCTTCAGGTGACCACAGCTGCGCATGATCATAAATGTGGGTCAGCTCGTGCAGCACCGTGGCGAGCATTTCCTCGCGCACAGTGCCATGGGGACGATTGGTTCTGGTGGTCGCTGCGCTGCCGTCAGTCAACCCGGCGAGCAGGTGCTCATTGAGGTCCAGCCGATAGGGGCCGTCTGCGCGCCCGTAGGCATTGGCCGGCATGTCATCGGTCCAGCGCACTTCGACCTTGCGGTCCAGTTTGCGGGTGAACATGGGCGGCAGATGCGCCATTGCTTCGTCGAGCAGCGTCTGGCTGGCCTTGCGCTGTGCAGGGTTGAGCCCATCGGTGTACAGCGACAGGCTCAGGTCGGCGAAGGCACTGCTGCAGATCAGCGACAGCGCCGACGCCAGCAGCCAGACGGCTATTCGCCTCACAGTGCGAGGATGGCTTCGGCGAGTTCCTGGTCACTGGCATTGCGAGCTTCTGGCAAGCGCTCGCGCAAGGTGGAAAACGCGGCGTCCAGTTGTGCTCCGTGGATGTCTCCGTTGGTGGCGACGTAACTGGCGGCATCATCCTGCGCTTCTACGACAACTTTCCAGTTGCGCACCGATGAGGTGGTGTCGGAGGTGAAATCAATACTGCGGCCAAGCGCCCGAACGACAATATTACTGGTGGCCTTCAAGGTTTGGGCCTGCGCCATATCAGCCAGCAACAGCAGGCCGAGGGCGGCGGCGATCAGCGGGGTACGCATGTAACGTCTCCAAAATACAGAAGATGCAAAAGTGGTTATTGGACGAGGATTGCCTGCGCCAGTTCAAGGTCGCTGGCATGAAGTTTTGGTTGGGTCTGACGCAGATACATCAACGCGGACTCCAGCTGTGCTCCTCGCAGTTGGCCATCACTGGCTATGAACGCTGCAGCATCATCCTGGGCGGCAAGTATCAGTTTGTTATCGAAAGGCCCGGTCGTCACCTGGCTGGTGGCGTACCCGCTTTTGATCAGGCTTTGCGTGGTTACGTCGAATGCTTGAGCCTGGGTCATGCACATCAGGCTGGCAGTCGTCGCAATCAACAGGCGAGACAATGAATGCATGAGTCTTCGGTATGTGCAAAACGAGCCGCAAGGCTAGCGCAACGCCCCGGCCAGAGCTAGTCCGTATGCCGGGGCAGCGCTTGTGAAGCTGTCACAACGCTGAATCAGATGGCAAGAATCGCCTGTGCCAACTGTGCGTCCGAAGCCTGCAGGCCTGGCGCTACTTCACGGATGTGCTGGAACGCGCCTTCCAGACGTACGCCACGGATGTCGCCCTGGCTTGCAACGAAGCTGGCGGCGTCATCGCGTGCGGCCAGCACGATCTTGTCGTCATGGAACGAGGAGGAGATTTTCGACGTGGCGTTGGACGATGCATCCAGCGCACGAACGATGGTGTCTGTGGTGACCACGAAGCTGGAAGCCTGAGCACCCGTTGCCACGATCAACAAAGCAGCTGCACTCAATAAACGAAGGCGAGACATGTTTTAACTCCAGGAAACGATTGAAACCACACGCGCAAATCTGGCGATGAGCAGAGCTGTCTCGCAAGCGATGGGCTGAAAGGTGGGGCAAGACTAGCGTAACAGGGGTATAGAGGACTATCACGGCTAAAGGCCAGCTGCCTCAGAGAAGCGTTCTAATTGCGCCCGACCCCGCGGAAAACCCCAACTGTATCGGTCTAATTGTAAGTTAATAAGATTGTACTGCTCCCGGCCGATTGCGGGATTTGTACAAAGCGCTCGTTTAGCAGCACGGCTTGCTGACGGTAGCGACCGTGGGATCGGACCCGCCGGCAAGCCGTGCTGCAACGAGGCGTTTTGCACACGCCAGAAACCACAAGGCCCGTCAGCAGTTTCCTGCGACGGGCCTTGTTTGAACAATTCGGGTTGCTGGTGAGAGGCTCTTGGCCTTGGACCAGCAGACGCTAACTTAGCGCCAGAACGGCTTGCTCAGCTCTTCGTAACGCTGGGATTCGCTGATACCGGCGTCAGCCAGCAGACGAGCATCCAGACGTGCCAGCTGGTGGCGGCTGGACAGACGACGCTGCCAGAGCATCAGGTTGGCGAACATACGCAGCGGCAACGAGCCTTGAGCGGATTTTGCGGTTTCTTCGTAGAACAGTTCGGAACTGAGGGTGCGTTCCATGGTGCTTCTTCCTTCCGCTTATGGCGGGATTAGATAGTGGCTTGATTGGTACCCATCTTCCTCTCGTTGCCCTGCTCTCTCCAGACACAGTTCACTTGTATTGTGCTGCTCCAGTTAACTGTAGCAAGGCACTGTTTTGTGCTTTTGTGGGGCAACTGTATCGGTCGGCACAAATATGGTGCGTTTTGTGCGCTGAAACGGTGAAAACCAGCTTTTCGTCGTCCGAATAGACCGGTACAGCAGTACACTTTTTGCCAATTTTGCCTCCAGCAGCCAAAAAGTGGCGACGAAAGGTCGCCGCCAATTCAAAACTGTTTTTTCAAACGGCCAGCATGCGCCCGGTCTCTTCCAGGTTCAGGTGCCAACTGAGTGCATCGCGCAGCACGTGTGGGGTATGCCCGCCGATGGCGCAGGCTCTGCGGAAATAATCATTCAGGGCTTCCCGGTACGCCGGGTGAACACAGTTGTCGATGATCACCCGAGCACGTTCACGCGGCGCCAGCCCGCGCAGATCCGCCAGGCCGACTTCAGTGACGAGGATGTCTACATCGTGCTCGGTGTGGTCTACGTGACTGACCATCGGCACCACGCTGGAAATGGCCCCACCCTTGGCAATGGACTTGGTGACGAAGATTGCCAGGTGTGCGTTACGCGCGAAATCGCCCGAGCCGCCGATGCCATTCATCATTCGCGTGCCGCCAACGTGGGTGGAGTTGACGTTGCCATACAGGTCGAACTCGAGCGCCGTGTTAATGCCGATGATGCCCAGGCGCCGTACGACCTCGGGATGGTTGGAAATTTCCTGTGGGCGCAGTAACAGTTTGGGTTTGTACTGCTCCAGGTGGTTGTACACCGAATCATGCTTGCGCTCCGAGAGGGTCATGGAGCATCCCGAGGCGAAATCCAGCTTGCCCGCTTCGAACAGGTCAAACGTGGAGTCTTGCAGCACTTCGGAGTACATCGCCATGCCGTGAAACGGCGAGTCGATCAGGCCGGTCATGACCGCGTTGGCAATGGTCCCAACTCCCGCCTGCAGCGGCATCAGCTGATTGGTCAGGCGTTTGTGGCGCACTTCATTCTTGAAGAACTCAACCAGGTGCCCTGCGATAGCCTGGGTTTCGCTGTCGGCGGGCAAGACGCTGGAGGGGGAATCGGTCTGGTCGCTGATGACAATGCCGACAATCTTTGCCGGATCGATCTTTACCGCCTGACTGCCAATGCGGCTGTCAGCCTTGAGTACCGGAATCGGCAGGCGGGTCGGGCGATAGGTCGGTATATAGATGTCGTGCAGGCCTTCGAGCTCCAGCGGCTGTGAAAGGTTGATCTCGACGATCACCTGATCGGCCAGAATCGCGAAACTGGCAGAGTTGCCCACGGAAGTGCTGAGTACCAGATGGCCTTCTTCAGTAATCGCCACGCATTCGATGACCGCGATATCCACCGGCTTGATCTGGCGGTTGCGCAATTGCTCGACGGTATCGGACAGGTGTTGGTCGATGAACATCACCGAACCGTCGTTGATCGCCTTGCGCAAAGTACTGTCGACCTGAAACGGCATGCGGCGGGACAGCACGCCCGCTTCGGTCAGTTGCTTGTCCAGGTCGTTACCCAGGCTTGCGCCGGTCATCAGGCTGATCTTCAGCGGATGCGCCTTGGCGCGTTCGGCCAGCGCCCTGGGCACGGCCTTGGCCTCGCCTGCGCGGGTGAAGCCACTCATGCCGACGGTCATGCCGTCCTTGATCAGGGAGGCGGCATCGGCCGCGCTCATTATCTTGCTCATCAGGGAAGGCCGACGGATACGTTCACGGTGCATGATTTTTTATCTCGGGACGGGGAAGCGAATGCGCAGTCTAGAGATTTGATATTTTTTCGTCCCGCTACCAAGGTCGCATTCGAGGGCTCTAATTAGCGGGTTTGAAGACAAAACACTGTTACGCCAGATGCAAAAAACCCTCAGCCGATACACGCGCCGAGGGTTCGCTTCGCTGCGGTCTAGAGCGTTTACTCGACAGCCTTGACCATGTCTTCGATGACTTTCTTGGCGTCGCCGAAAACCATCATGGTTTTGTCGAGGTAGAACAGTTCGTTGTCCAGACCAGCGTAGCCGCTGGCCATCGAGCGCTTGTTGACGATGATGGTCTTGGCCTTGAAGGCCTCCAGGATCGGCATGCCGGCGATCGGTGATTTCGGGTCGTTCTTCGCTGCGGGGTTGACCACATCGTTGGCGCCGAGCACCAGCACCACGTCTGCCTGGCCGAACTCGGAGTTGATGTCTTCCATCTCGAACACCTGATCGTAGGGCACTTCGGCCTCGGCCAGCAGGACGTTCATGTGGCCCGGCATACGACCGGCCACCGGGTGGATCGCATACTTCACGGTCACGCCGCGGTGGGTCAGCTTCTCGGTCAGCTCTTTAAGGGCATGCTGGGCACGGGCCACCGCCAGGCCGTAGCCGGGGACGATGATCACCGTGTCAGCGTTGGTCAGCAGGAAGGTCGCGTCGTCAGCCGAGCCGGATTTCACCGGGCGTGCTTCCTTGGAACCGGCCGCCGCGCCTGCGTCTGTCGCACCGCCGAAGCCGCCGCCGATCACGTTGAAGAACGAGCGGTTCATGGCTTTGCACATGATGTACGACAGGATTGCGCCGGAAGAGCCGACCAGCGAGCCTGCGATGATCAGCATCGAGTTGTTCAGCGAGAAGCCAATGCCCGCCGCCGCCCAGCCTGAATAACTGTTGAGCATCGACACCACCACCGGCATGTCGGCGCCGCCAATCGGGATGATCAGCAGCACGCCGATGACGAACGCGAGGATCAGCATCAGGCTGAAGGCGAACAGGCTGCCGGTGAGCATGAAGGTGATACCGAAGAACAGCGTCGCCAGACCCAGAATCAGATTCAGCTTGTGCTGTCCGGCGAACTGTACCGGTGCGCCCTGGAACAGGCGAAATTTGTACTTGCCAGACAATTTGCCAAAGGCGATGACCGAACCGGAGAAGGTGATCGCACCAATCGCCGCGCCGAGGAACAGTTCCAGACGGTTGCCCGCAGGAATCGCATCGCCCAGATGCGCAACGATCCCCAGCGACTGCGGCTCGACCACGGCGGCGATGGCAATGAACACAGCTGCCAGGCCGATCATGCTGTGCATGAAGGCGACCAGTTCCGGCATCTTGGTCATTTCAACGCGCTTGGCCATGATCGAACCGGCGGTACCGCCGACCAGCAGACCGATGATGATGTAACCGATGCCCGCGCTGGCGCCGTCGGTGGACAGTGCGGCCAGCTTGAACACCAGGCCGATGGTGGTCAGCACCGCAAGGCCCATGCCGAGCATGCCGAACAGGTTGCCGCGACGCGAGGTGGTGGGGTGTGACAGGCCTTTGAGAGCCTGAATGAAGCAGATCGCTGAAACGAGGTACAACAGGGTAACGAGGTTCATGCTCATTGCTTGGCATCCTCAGCTTTGGCTTTCGGAGCCTTTTTCTTGAACATTTCCAGCATGCGCCGGGTGACCAGGAAGCCACCGAACACGTTGACGGCGGCCAGAGCCACCGCCAGGGTGCCCATGGTCTTGCCCAGTGGGGTGACGGTCAGGGCAGCGGCCAGCATGGCGCCGACGATGACGATCGCCGAGATGGCATTGGTCACGGCCATCAAAGGGGTGTGCAGCGCCGGGGTGACGTTCCAGACCACGTGATAACCGACGTAGATCGCCAGCACGAAGATGATCAGGTTGTAGACGCCGTGAGAGATCAGCATGTCTTCCATTGTTTTTATCCTCAGCCGTTCTTGCGCACGATCTGGCCGTCGCGGCACATCAGGCACGCGGCGACGATGTCGTCTTCCAGGTTGATCTCGAACAGGCCTTCCTTGTTGAACACCAGCTTCAGGAAGTCCAGCAGGTTGCGTGCATAAAGCGCCGACGCGTCGGCAGCGACCATGGCCGGCAGGTTGGTGTGGCCGACGATGGTCACGCCATGCTCGATCACCACTTGGTCGGCGACCGTCAGCGGGCAGTTGCCGCCTTGTGCCGCGGCAAGGTCAATGACCACCGAGCCCGGTTTCATCTGCGCGACCGTTTCAGCGCTCAGCAGTACCGGCGCCTTGCGGCCAGGAATCAGCGCAGTGGTGATCACGATGTCTGCCTGTTTGGCACGCTCATGAACGGCAACCGCCTGACGCTGCATCCAGCTGGCCGGCATGGGACGTGCGTAACCGCCAACACCTACAGCCGCTTCGCGCTCTTCGTCAGTCTCGTAAGGCACGTCGACGAACTTGGCGCCCAAGGATTCGATCTGTTCCTTCACCGCAGGACGAACGTCGGACGCCTCGATCACTGCGCCAAGCCGTTTGGCCGTGGCGATTGCTTGCAGGCCGGCAACGCCTGCACCGAGGACCAGCACCCGTGCAGCCTTGACCGTACCGGCAGCGGTCATCAGCATCGGCATGAAGCGCGGATAATGATGCGCCGCCAGCAGTACCGATTTGTAACCGGCAATGTTGGCTTGCGAAGAAAGCACATCGAGACTTTGCGCGCGTGAGGTGCGCGGCGCCGCTTCGAGGGCAAAAGCGGTAATTCCGCATTCGGCCAGCTTGGCGATGGTCTCGTTGTTGAAGGGGTTGAGCATGCCGACGACAACGGCGCCCGTCTTGATCAGAGTCAGTTCGCTGTCGCTGGGTGCGACGACTTTGAGGATCAGCTCGGCGCCAAGGGCATCGGCAGCGCTGCCAATTGAAGCACCCGCCGCTTCATAAGCACTGTCCGGAACGCTGGCGGTAATGCCGGCGCCCGACTGGACGGTGACCTTATGTCCCTGGCCAATGAGCTTCTTGATGGTTTCCGGGGTTGCAGCAACCCGCGTTTCACCCGTCTGGGTTTCGAGAGGAACACCAATGTGCACGTCAAATCTCCTGCGTGATCTTTTTATCTTTTGAAAATAGGCCAGCGCACTGCGGATGGCGCGTCTGGGGCAGCGATCACCACGTCCCCGCAAGACAAGGCGGGGCGCGGCATTTTGCAGGTCTAACAAAGGGCCTTCAAGGAAATCTGTAACGCGACGCCACATTAACTACATGTCACCCTGTGACCGTTTGACGCGCCGAAACGCTACAAGCCTTAGTAATAAAGGCTTGTAGCGCGGTAGTGGCGGTTTGAAGTTTTTTTCCTATCTATCGAGAGAATGGTACTGAATAAGGCTACAGCCCACGTCATACATAGCGTGCAGCATGTTTTCGATTCAGCACACGGGTGTTGCTTAAATGCGACAAATAAAGATATCTGTAGGTTTTCTAAGGAATTGACTACAGGGTCAGGTATTCGCCGGCCTGAGGCGCAAATCAAGGCAGGGCGTAGGTTTCAGCCTGATTCACCAGCCAGTCACGGAAGGCTTTGAGCGACGCTGATTCCACTTTGCGCTCTGGAATCATCAGATAATAGGCTTTCACGCTCGACAGGGCGTGAGGATTGGCGACGACCAAGCGCTTTTCTGCCAGCTCGCGTTGAATCAGAAATGGCGGAATGAGTGCAACCCCCATGTCATGCATGGCTGCCTGGGCGAGCATGGAGAATAGCTCGTATCTCGGACCTGTCATGTCGCGTGCCACGCTTATCCCCATCGAACTGAACCACTGGCGCCAGGCGTAGGGTCTTGTGGTCTGTTGCAGCAGCGGCATCTCAGCGAGGGCGCCAGGGCTGAGCACGTCATGTTTGCCTCGCAGTGCCGGGCTGCACACCGGCATCGGGTTTTCGCTCATCAGACGATGGGATTGGGTCCCGGACCAATCGGCGTCGCCGAAATAGATCGCCGCATCGAAATCGGTATCGGCAAACAGGAAGGGCCGAGTGCGGTTAGTCAGGTTGATGGTGACGTCCGGGTGCTGCTGCTGGAAGTCCTTGAGTCGCGGTAACAGCCACTGGGTGCCGAAGGTCGGGACAACGGCGAGTTCGATCACGTTGGCGCCCTGATGGCCCATCACCGACAGCGTGTCTCGTTCAACCGCGTCGAGTTGCATGGCGACCCTGCGGCTGTAGGAAAGCCCCGCTTCCGTCAGCTTTACGCCCCTGCGTGAGCGTCGGAACAGCTCCACGTTGAGGAACTCCTCCAGGCTGCCGACTTGTCGGCAGATAGCGCTCTGGGTGAGGGACAATTCCTCGGCGGCTTTGGTAAAGCTCTCGTGACGCGCCGCAGCTTCGAAGCTGACCAGCGCGGCGGTGCTGGGTATCTTGCGGCGCATGTACGTCAACCTCACTCTTGAAGGGAATATTTCGCTGCTTGCGCTGTTACGGAGTGAGAAATTAGCACAACACCATGCGAAATCCTCGTTTGCGGTGGTGCTGTTGCACGCCTAGGATCAGCCCACGACTTTTCCCGGCATCGTCCGGGGCATCATTCGCGAGGAGAACGTCATGGGTGCCAAGGCAAGCTTCAACTGGATCGATCCACTGTTGCTGGACCAGCAGCTCACTGAAGAAGAGCGCATGGTGCGTGACAGCGCCGAACAGTTCGCCCGGGACAAGCTCGCTCCTCGCGTGCTCGAAGCGTTTCGTCACGAGCAGACCGATCCGGCGATCTTCCGTGAGATGGGCGACGTTGGCCTGCTGGGCGCGACCATTCCCGAGCAATACGGTGGCAGTGGCCTGAATTACGTGTGCTACGGCCTCATTGCCCGTGAAGTGGAGCGTGTCGATTCGGGCTACCGCTCGATGATGAGCGTGCAGTCATCGCTGGTGATGGTGCCGATCAACGAGTTCGGCACCGAAGCGCAAAAGCAGAAATACCTGCCCAAGCTGGCCTCCGGCGAATGGATCGGCTGCTTTGGTCTGACCGAGCCGAACCACGGTTCGGATCCTGGTGCGATGATTACCCGCGCCCGGACAGTCGAAGGCGGTTACCGCCTGAGCGGCAGCAAGATGTGGATCACCAACAGCCCGATCGCTGACGTGTTCGTGGTCTGGGCCAAAGACGACGCTGGCGACATCCGCGGCTTCGTCCTGGAGAAAGGCTGGCAAGGCCTGAGTGCCCCGGTCATCCATGGCAAGGTGGGGTTGCGTGCGTCCATCACCGGCGAGATCGTGATGGATAACGTATTCGTCCCTGAAGAAAACATCTTTCCGGATGTGCGCGGTCTCAAAGGCCCATTCACCTGCCTGAACTCGGCCCGCTACGGCATCTCCTGGGGCGCGCTGGGTGCTGCCGAGTTCTGCTGGCACACCGCGCGCCAGTACACATTAGACCGCCAGCAATTCGGGCGTCCGTTGGCGGCCAATCAGCTGATCCAGAAAAAACTGGCTGACATGCAGACCGAGATCACCCTGGCGCTGCAAGGTTGTCTGCGGCTGGGGCGCATGAAGGACGAAGGCACGGCTGCGGTCGAAATCACCTCGATCATGAAGCGCAACTCCTGCGGCAAGTCCCTGGACATCGCTCGCATGGCGCGGGACATGCTCGGTGGTAACGGGATCTCCGACGAGTTCGGCATTGCCCGTCATCTGGTCAACCTGGAAGTGGTTAACACTTATGAAGGGACCCATGACGTACATGCGCTGATCCTGGGTCGCGCGCAGACCGGTATTCAGGCGTTCTATTAAGGAGCCTGCCATGGGCGCGCTATCGCATTTGCGTGTGCTGGACTTGTCCCGGGTGCTGGCCGGGCCTTGGGCCGGGCAGATTCTTGCAGACCTGGGCGCCGACGTGATCAAGATCGAGCGCCCGGGCAATGGCGATGACACTCGCGCCTGGGGGCCACCGTTTCTCAAGGATCCTCGGGGCGAGAATACCTCCGAGGCCGCGTATTACCTGTCGGCAAACCGCAACAAGCAGTCGGTCACTATCGACTTCACGCGTCCAGAGGGTCAGAAGCTGGTGCGCGAACTGGCGGCCAAGTCCGATATCGTCATCGAGAACTTCAAGGTTGGCGGGCTCAAAGCCTACGGCCTGGACTACCAGTCGCTGCAGGCCGAGAATCCGCGGCTTATCTATTGCTCGATTACCGGCTTCGGCCAGACCGGGCCGTATGCCAGGCGCGCCGGTTATGACTTCATGATCCAGGGGCTGGGTGGCCTGATGAGTCTGACAGGTCGCCCTGAGGGGGACGAAGGCGCCGGGCCGGTGAAGGTCGGTGTAGCGCTGACCGATATTCTCACCGGGCTGTACTCGACCTCCGCCATCCTCGCGGCGCTGGCTCATCGTGATCAGGGAGGTATGGGCCAGCATATTGATATGGCGTTGCTGGACGTACAGGTGGCGTGTCTGGCCAATCAGGCAATGAATTACCTGACCACGGGCATCTCGCCGAGGCGTCTGGGTAACGCTCACCCGAATATCGTCCCCTATCAGGACTTTCCTACGGCCGATGGCGATTTCATCCTGACGGTGGGCAATGACAGCCAGTTCCGCAAGTTTGCGCAGGTGGCGGGCCAGCCGCAGTGGGCCGATGATCCGCGTTTTGTCACGAACAAGCAGCGTGTCGCGCATCGGGCGGAGTTGGTGCCGCTCATCCGTCAGGCCACTGTGTTCAAGACGACGGCAGAGTGGGTGGCGGCGCTGGAGCGTGCGGGCGTGCCGTGCGGTCCTATCAATGACGTAGCACAGGTGTTTGCCGATCCCCAAGTGCAGGCGCGGGGCCTGAAGGTTGAGTTACCTCATGCGCTGGGCGGAACGGTGCCTCAGGTCGCGAGCCCTATCAGGCTGTCTGAAACGCCTGTGGAGTATCGTCGGGCGCCGCCTCTATTGGGTGAGCACACGCTGGAAGTGTTGACGGGCGTTTTGGGGCTGTCGGATGAGGCCGTGATGGCGTTGCGCGAGGCAGGGGTCCTTTAAGCCTGTCTATATAGCTAGGGCGTTGATGCGTCCCTATATAAACAGCAGGAACCGATTGATTATGTAGGTATTTCAGTCTTTCTGCCGAAACCGGAAATTAACTGTTGACGCCCCTCCGGATCTGTCTATAATTCGCCCCACTTCCGGCGCAGACGAAACGGAAAACTCCTTGAGAATCAAAGAGTTGGACGAAGTAAGCAGCGAGGAAGCGC
>NZ_JBJDOA010000014.1:0-148172 GCF_044900785.1 Pseudomonas sp. NPDC087358 | reverse complement strand
CTACTGCCGGTGCCCGGCAGATCGCTGGCAAGCCAAGCTCCCACGGCCTTCGGCCAGAATCAAAAGCAGGCGGCGCAGGAGAGGTGATCGCTTCTACCCGCAGGACTACAGATGCCGATCGCTTCTGCCCGGAGGGCGTGGGAGTCCGCCGGGGTGGCGCTCCACCTTGCCGACGATCTGGCGCGAAGCGCCAGTAAACCCTGTGAAGGGTATGCACCTGACACACCGAGTGGCCTGATTTCACTGCCGGTGCCCGGCAGATCGCTGGCAAGCCAAGCTCCCACGGCCTTCGGCCAGAATCAAAAGCAGGCGGCGCATCCGGCCCCCTTACAAATCCTCCAGCTCCGCCATCAGGTCGCTGAGGCGGTCCATGCTGTCCTCATTGACCTGGTTGGCTTGCAGGCCGTCGATGTATTCGGCCAGTTGCTGGACGGTGCTGCATTCGAACATCGCACGCAGGGGCACTTCCCGGTGCAGGGCTTTTTGCACGCGGGAGGCGATTTGCGTTGCCAGCAGCGAATGTCCGCCCAGCTCGAAGAAGTTGTCCCGTACGCCGACCTGATCGACCTTGAGCACCTGCGCCCAGATGTCGGCCAGGGTGCGTTCCAGCGCGTTGCGCGGCGCCAGGTAATCGGCGCCGTGCAACTGGCCGATCTGCAGATCCGGCAGGGCTTTGCGGTCCAGCTTGCCGTTGGCGTTGAGCGGCAGGCGCTCGAGCCACAGCCAGTGCAGCGGAACCATGTACTCGGGCAGTTCCTCACGCAGTCGCTGCTTGATCCGCTCCAGCTGCTCGCTTGGGTTGTGCGCCGCATCCGCTGCCACCAGATACCCCACCAGGTGCTTGCCGTTGACGCCCTCCTGAACACTGACCGCGGCATCGCGCACTGGCGCTTGCTCGTGCAGGCGCGCCTCGATTTCACCCAGCTCGATCCGGTAGCCGCGAATCTTCACCTGATGGTCGATGCGCCCGACGTACTCCAGCACCCCATCGACGCGGCGACGGGCCAGGTCGCCGGTGCGGTACAGACGCTCGCCCGGCGTCCCGAACTGGCTCGGCACAAACGCCAGTGCCGTGCGCGCCGGATCGCTGACATAGCCGCGCCCGACCCCGGTGCCGGCCACGCACAGTTCGCCCACGGCGCCCAGCGGCACCAGCGCCTGGGCGCCGTCGAGCAGGTACAGGCGATTGTTGTCGGTCGGGGTGCCGATCGGCAGGTAGCTGCCGCCAGTGGAGGCCAGATCGACACGATAGAAGGCCACATCATCCGAGCATTCGGCCGGGCCATAGGCGTTGACCAGACCGATCTGCGGATAACGCAGCAACCATTGTTGCGCCAGTTGCGGTGGCATCGCTTCACCGGTCGGCAGCATCCAGCGCAGGCCATCGAGGCTCATTCGCTCCTGCGCCAGCATGCCCTGAATCAGCGAAGGCACGCTTTCCAGCACGCTGATGCCATGCGCCTGGACATGGGCCAGCAGCGCTTGCGGATCATGGGCGATGGCGTTCGGCACGATGTCCACCCGCGCCCCGAACAGCGGCGCGGCGAGGAACTGCCAGACAGAAATATCGAAACTCTGCGATGCCGTCTGGGCGATCACGTCAGCTTCGCTCAGTTGCAGGTACGGCACCTTGCTCAGCTGATTGTTGAGCATACCGCGCTGCTCGACCATCACGCCCTTGGGCAGGCCGGTAGAACCGGAGGTATAGATCACGTAGGCCAGATTGCCCGGCGCGCTGTGGACGCCCGGATTGCCGGTCGGCCAGGCACTGTGCTGCACCTCTTCCCAGACCAGCAGTCGTGGCCTGCCTGCGCAGGAATAGGCCTGCAACAGGGTTTGCGCCTGTTCCCGGCACGCCGCTGTGCACACCAGCACCGGCGTCTGGCTCATTTCGATGATGCGCCCAAGGCGCTGGCTCGGCAGGCCCGGATCCAGCGGCAGATAACCCGCCCCGGCCTTGAAGCTGCCGATGATCATACCCAGCAGGTCCAGACTGCGTTCGGCGAGCAACGCCACCGGCTGATCGACGCGCACCCCGGCTGCGATCAACGCATGGCCCAGACGGTTACCGCGCAGGTTGAGGGTTTCAAAGCTGTGCTGTTCATCAAGGCAGGTCGCAACGATTCGCTGCGGGTGCGCGGCGACCTGCGCTTCGAACAGCGAGACGTAGCTCTGCTCCAGCGGGTAGGCATGTTCGCTCTGGTTGCAGCGCTGCAGGAGGAACGCCTGTTCCTGTTCAGCGAGCAGCGGCAGATCGTTCATTTGCCCATGCAAGCCATGCATCAGCGCCAGCAGCAGGCGTTTGAACTCACCCAGCAGGCGCTCGACGCTGGACTGCTCGAAGTAGCGCTGGTCATAGGACAGATGCAGCCCCAGTTCGTCGCCGGGGTAGCACACGGCGGTCAGCGGGAAATTGGTGTGCGTGCGTCCGGAATCGGAAGTCGCCGCCAGACTCATGGCGTGATCGAGCACCGATACGTCCACCGGCGCGTTCTCGAACACGAACAGGCTGTCGAACAACGGCTGGCCTTTAGGCAGTTCACTGTTTTCCTGGATGCTGACCAGCGGCAGGTATTCGTACTCGCGCAGTTCCATGTTGCGCTCGAGCAACTGGCCAAGCCACTGGCGCACGCTGCAGCGTTCGCCATCCTCGGGCAGTCTGACGCGCAGGGCGACGCTGTTGATGAACAGGCCGACCGTGCGTTGCATCTGCGGCAGTTCCACCGGACGCCCGGCCACGGTCACGCCGAACAGCACGTCACGCTCACCGCTCAGGCGCCGCAGGACCAGCGCCCAGGCTGCCTGCGCGAAAGTATTGACGGTCAGTTGCTGTTGCTGGGCAAGTTCGCGCAGACGCACGCCATCGGCCGCATCCAGCCGCGTGTAGCAGTCGCCCACCAGCATGCCGCCGCTGTCGCCGGCGTGTTCACGCAGGAACGGTCGGTCGCTGGGGATCGGGGTGGTGCGCTCGAAGCCCTTGAGGTTGTTTTTCCACCACTGCCGCGCCTGGTCCAGGCTCTGCTTTTGCAACCAGCCAATGTAGTCGCGATAACGCGGCGGCGGGTTCAAGCGGGCTTGACGATCTTCACCCAGGGCGCTGTAGATTTCGAAGAAATCGTTCATCAGCAACGAACGGCACCAGGCGTCGATGAGGATGTGGTGATTGCTCATCATGAACCAGTAGCGCGCTGCCCCGAGCTTGATCAGGCGCAGGTGCAAAGGTGCCTGATGCAGCAGATCGAATCCTGCTTCGCGCTCGGTCTTGAGCAGCGCTTGCAACCGTGGCTCATGACTGTCCTCGGGCTCGGCGCTCCAGTCCAGGTAATCGATCGGCGTGCTGCCGGGCTTGTGTATCACCTGCAGCATGTCCTCGCCGACGTTCCAGCAGAACGATGCGCGCAGCGCCTCATGCCGGGCGACCACCGCCTGCCAGGCCATGGCAAAACGCTCAGGCTGCAGTGCGCTGTCGATGCGGTAGCGGTCCTGCATGCAGTACAGGCCGGTGCCCGGTTCGAGCAGGGTGTGCAGCAGCATGCCCTCTTGCATCGGGGTCAGGGGATAGACGTCCTCGATCTGGGTCCAGGCCACCGGCAGGCTGTCCAGTTGCGTCTGGGTCAGGCGTGCCAGCGGGAAGTCCGACGGCGTCAGGCCACCTGCCTGGTCGCCGATGCAGTGAGCGATCAGGCTGCCCAGTTCTTCGACGTAGGCAGCGGCCAGCTGCTCGATGGTGTCACGCGCGTGACGCTCACCACTGAAGGTCCAGCGCAGCACCAGCTCGCCGCCGTAGACCTGGCTGTCGATGCTCAGCTCGTTGGGCAGTGGCGCATGCGGATCGTGGGCCTGACCGGCCGACGCTTGCATGGGGCGCAACACCGCATCGTCGGCAAAGCTCTGATCGAATTGACCGAGGTAGTTGAAGGTGATCGGCGCCACCGGCAACGCGGCCATTGCATCGCGGCTGGCCTGATCGGCCAGATAGCGCAGCACGCCATAGCCCAGGCCCTTGTGCGGCACGCCGCGCAGTTGTTCCTTGATCGCCTTGATCGAGTCGCCCTGCCCGGCCTCCACGGCCTGCAGGCGGACCGGATAGGCACTGGTGAACCAGCCCACGGTACGGGTCAGGTCGATGTCGTCGAACAGGTTTTCACGGCCGTGGCCTTCGAGCTGAATCACCGTCGACGGCTGTTCGGTCCAGCGCCCGACAACCCGCGCCAGCGCGGTCAATAGCAGGTCGTTGACCTGCGTGCGGTACGCCGCCGGTGCCTGTTGCAGCAGTTGCCGTGTACGGTTTGCGTCCAGCCGTACGCTGACGGTCTGCGCGTGTTTGTTCTGCCGGCCGCCTTCGACCCGAAGGCCCGGCAGATCCAGCGCGGGGCCAGCCAGTTGCGCTTGCCACAACGCCAGTTCCTCACGCAACGACTCACTGGCGCCGTAAGCCTCAAGACGCTGCGCCCAGTCACGCAGGGCACTGGTCTTGGCCGGCAGTTTCAGAGGCTCGCTGGCCAGTATCTGCCGATAGGCCCCTTGCAGATCGTCGAGCAGGATGCGCCAGGAGACGCCATCCACCACCAGGTGATGGATCGCCAGCAGCAGCCTTTGCTGGCCCAGCGGCCCATCCACCAGCAAGGCGCAGAGCAGCGGCCCATGCTGCAGATCCAGGCTGCGCTGGGCGTCGTCGAACAGCGCGGCAGTTTCGGCCATGTCGGCCACCTGCACCTGGCGCAGCACACCTGTCTGAGCCATGCCTCGGTGTTCGGCGTGCCATTGACCGTCGCGGCAGGTGAAGCTCAGCCGCAGGGCATCGTGGTGCTGCCCAACGGCCAGCAACGCCTGGTCCAGCGCGTGCGGATCCAGAACGCCAGTGGGTTCCAGCACCAGCGCCTGGTTCCAGTGCTGGCGCTGGGGGATCTCACTGTCGAAGAACCAGCGCTGAATGGGCGTGAGCGCCGACGCGCCGGTCAGCGGCTGCTGCTCGGCGCGGATCTGCTCGCTGCGCGTGGCAACCAGGGCCAGGGTCTGCACGGTCTGGTGCTGGAACAGGTCACGCGGGGTGAAATGAATCGCCAACTGGCGCGCCCGGCTGACCACCTGAATCGACAGAATCGAATCACCGCCCAGCTCGAAGAAGTTGTCGTTCAAGCCCACCTGCCCCAGGTTCAGCACCTCACACCAGATGCCTGCCAGCTGCTGCTGCAGTTCACTGCTCGGGGCCACGTAACGCTGACGATTGAGCTCCGGATCCGGGGCCGGCAAGGCGTTGCGGTCAAGCTTGCCGTTGGCGGTCAGCGGCATGCGCGCCAGGCCGATCAGGTGCGTCGGCACCATGTAGTCGGGCAATTGACTTCTAAGCTGAGCCTTGAGCGTTTCGCGCAGTTGCCCTTGAGCGTCTTCGTCCTGCCCGGCCACGTCGCTGACCAGATAAGCCGCCAGCTGTTTACCGCCGGGCATGTCCACTGCCAGCACCACCGCTTCGCGGACGGCTGGATGCTCCAGCAGACGGGCTTCGATCTCGCCCAGCTCGATGCGAAAACCGCGAATCTTCACCTGATGGTCGATCCGCCCCAGGTACTCCACCAGGCCATCGGCGCGCTGACGCACCAGATCGCCGGTGCGGTACATGCGCCCGCCATGAGGGGCAAACGGGTCGGCGAGGAAACGCTCGGCGGTCAGCCCGGCACGCTGGTGATAACCCTGCGCCAGGCCTGCTCCGCCTATGTACAGTTCACCGGTTGCGCCCTGTGGCAGCAAGGCAAGATCGGCATCCAGGATGTACGCCAGCCGTGCGCCGACCACGCTGCCGATCGGCACGCTGGCCTGGCCTTCTTCCAGCGTTTCGGGGGCCAGACTCGCCAGCGGCATGACCACCGTTTCGGTCGGGCCATAGGCGTTGAAGAACAGCTGCGGACCGAATGCCGCGCGAATGCGGTGCAGATGCTCGCCGGTCAGCGCTTCGCCTCCGGTGATGCACATGCGCACCGGTAGCGTCCGTTGCGCCGTGGCCAGGTATTGCGCCAGCTGGCTGCCATAGCTGGGGGTGAAGCCCAGAATGTTGACCTTCTGCTCGGCAATCAGCTCGCAGATTTCTCGCGCATCCCACTGGCCCTGAGCGCGCAGCACCACGCGCGCGCCGCTGAGCAATGGCACCAGCAGGCGCTCGGTGGCGGCGTCGAAGTTGATCGAATAGAAATGCAGCTCGCAGTCATCAGGGCGCATGCCGAAACGAGCAATCACCGCCTGACAGTGCATGGCGATTTCACCGTGGCAGACCACCACGCCCTTGGGTTTGCCGGTGGAACCCGAGGTGTAGATCAGGTACGCCTGATGCTGCGCCAGGGTGTTCAGCGGCGGCTCGCTGGCCGGGTAATCCGCGAGCGCCGGGCCGTCATCCTCCAGGCACCAGCGCGCCACGCCCGCAGGCAATGCGCCGAGCCCCTTGAGCAGCGCCGCATGGCTCAGCAGCAGACCGATGCCACTGTCTTCGATCATGTAGTGCAGGCGCTCCAGCGGGTACTCCGGGTCCAGCGGGACATAGGCCCCACCGGCCTTGAGAATCGCCAGCAGGCCAACCACCATCTCCAGCGAGCGCTCCAGCGCCAGCCCGACGCGGACCTGCGGCCCGACACCCTGCTCACGCAGGCGCCAGGCCAGGCGATTGGCCCGCTCATCGAGCTGACGATAGCTCAGGGTCTGGCCTGCGAAGGTCAACGCCGGGGCATCCGGACGCGCCGCGACCTGTTGGCTGAACAGGCTGTGGAGGCATTGATCCAGACGCTGCTCACCGGTTTCGGCGCCGAGGCTCTGGTGCAGAGTCTGCTGTTCGCCTGGCGCCAGCAACGGCAGCTCGCTCAAGCGTTGATCGGGATCGGCGATCAGCGCCTGCAGCAGGTTGCGCCAGTGCTCGGCCATGCGCGCGATGCGTGGCTCATCGAACAGATCGGTGCTGTAGGTCAGGCAGCAACCCAGACGCTGGTCCAGATCGGTGACTTCCAGATTGAGGTCGAACTTGGTCGCGCGGGCATCGTTGACCAGATAGTCGACCGTCATCCCACCCAGCGTCCGGCTCTGCTGGAATTCCCAGCGCTGCACATTGCACATCACCTGAAACAGCGGGTTGTAGGCCGCGCTGCGCGTCGGTTGCAAGGCTTCGACCAGATGGTCGAACGGCAGATCCTGGTGCGACTGACCGTCGATGACCGTATGGCGCACCTGTTCGAACAGCTCGGCGACACGCATCTGCCCGTCGAGCTGGCAACGCAGCACTTGAGTGTTGAGGAACGCGCCGATCAGGCCCTCGCTTTCGGGACGGATGCGGTTGGCCACTGGCGCGCCGATGCGCAGATCGGTCTGCCCGCTGTAGCGATACAACAGCACCGACAACGCGGCGGTCATGGTCATGAACAGGGTCAAGCCGTGCGCGGCATTGAAGGCGCGCACCCGCGCCGCCAGCTCGTCACTGAGATCAAAGCGGTACAGCTCGCCCCGGTGGCTCTGCACTGGCGGGCGCGGACGGTCGGCGGGCAGTTCCAGCAGCGGATGTTCATGGCCCAGCTGCGCGGTCCAGTAGTCGAGCTGGCGCTGCCGCTCACCGGCTTCCATCCACTGTCGCTGCCAGACGCTGTAGTCCAGGTATTGCACCGGCAGGGGCGCCAGCGGCGATTCGCGGTCGTCGATGAAGGCTTCGTAAAGCGCACTCAGTTCCCGGGCGAAGATATCCATCGCCCAGCCTTCGGTGACGATGTGGTGCAGGGTCAGGACGAAGTAATGCTCCCGCTCGCCGGCCTTGACCAGCCAGGCGCGCAGCAAGGGACCGGTTTCCAGGTTGAACGGCGTGTGCGCCTGGTCATCGGCCAGCTGTTGCAGCCGTTGCTGCTGCGCGGCGCTGTCCAGTGCCGAGACGTCCATCCATTGCAGGTGCACACCGGCTTGGGCCGATACCTGCTGACGGGCCACCCCGTTGCTGGCCGGAAAGGTCGTGCGCAGGGTTTCGTGACGCATGATCAAGGCCTGCAGCGCGCTTTCGAACCGGCCGACGTCAAGCACACCGCTCAAGCGCGCCATGCCGCCGACGTTGTACGCCGGGCTGTCCGGTTCCATCTGCCAGAGGAACCACATGCGCTGCTGCGAATAGGACAGCGGCACCGGCTGGCTGCGGTCGATGCTGACGATGGCCGATTGCTGGTTGGTCTGCCCGCTCGCCTTGAGCGCGGCGATGCGCGCAGCGAAGGCACCCAGCTCGCTGGCTTCGAACAACACCCGCAGCGCAAGCTCGACATCGCATGCCTGACGAATACGGGAAATGATCTGCGTCGCCAGCAACGAGTGTCCGCCCAGGGCGAAGAAATCGTCACGCAAGCCGATACGCGGCACGCCCAGCACCTGGCGCCAGATCGCCGCGATCTGGCGTTCCAGGTCCGTGTGTGGCTCGACATGCTCGCGCAGCTGCCACACAGGTTCAGGCAGCGCGCGCCGGTCGAGTTTTCCGCTCGGGCTCAGGGGCATGGCTTCAAGGCGCATCAGCTGCGCGGGCACCATGTACTCCGGCAGCTCGGCGGCCAATGCGGCTCTGAGGCTGTCGATCTGCTGCTGCGGGTCGACGCTCGAATCGGTGGCCGTGAAATAGCCGATCAGCTGCGCGCCGGACGCGCTATCGCGCAGCAGCACCAGCGCCTGATCGACACCCGCCAGCGCCAGCAGCCGGGCCTGAATCTCTTCGGGCTCGATGCGAAACCCACGCAGCTTGACCTGCTGATCCAGGCGCCCGAGGTACTCAAGGACGCCATCGGCAGTCCAGCGCGCACGGTCGCCGGTGCGGTACAAACGCGCACCCTGACGGCTCAGCGGATCGGCGATGAAGCGCTCGGCGGTCAGGCCGGCACGCCCCAGATAGCCACGGGCCAGACCGATACCGCCAATCCACAGCTCCCCCGGCACCCCCGCAGGCACGGGGTTGAGTTCGCCATCGAGGACATGGCAGACCACATTGCCCAAGGGACGACCAATCGGAGAACGCTCGCCGTCTTCAGCACGGCAGTGCCAATGGGTGACGTTGATCGCCGTTTCGGTCGGCCCATAACGGTTGTGCAGCTGGACCGCCGGCAGTTGCGCCAGCACCCGGTTGCGCAGCCCGGCCGGCAAGGCTTCGCCACCGGAAAACAGCCGACGCAGGCTGCTGCACGCCGCCACTTGTGGCTCGTTGATGAACAGTTGCAGCAACGGCGGAACAAAGTGCAGCGTGGTCACCCCCCACTGTTGAACCAGCTGGGCGATCCGCTGCGGATCGCGGTGCTCGCCAGGGCCGGCCAGCACCAGCGAACAGCCAGTGATCAGTGGCCAGAAGCACTCCCAGACCGACACGTCGAAACTGATCGGCGCCTTTTGCATCAGCACGTCTGTGGCGTCCAGCGCATAGGTGGCCTGCATCCATTGCAGGCGCTCGGCCAGGGCGGCGTGGGTGTTGCCCACACCCTTGGGCTGACCGGTCGAACCCGAGGTGTAGATCACGTAGGCGAGGTTATCGCCGTGCAGGTGCAGGCCTGGCGGCTGGCTCGACCAGTTGTCCAGCTTGAGCAGGTCCATGGCGATCACACCGACGCCATCGGCGCACGGCAGGCGCTCGAGCAACTGGCTCTGGGTCAGCAGCAGTTCGACCCCGCTGTCGGCCAGCATGTAGGCCAGACGCTCGGCCGGGTAGTCCGGGTCCAGAGGCACGTAAGCGCCTCCGGCCTTGATGATCGCCAGCAAGCCGATCAGCAGTTGCGGTGAACGCTCGGCGGCGATGGCCACCGGCACATCCGGCCCCACGCCCTTGTCACGCAGGTAATGCGCCAGACGGTTGGCCTGTGCGTGCAGGCTGGCGTAATCCAGATCACCGCCGTCCCACAGCAGCGCGTTGCGCTCCGGCGTCTGTCGGGCCTGTTGATCGAGCAACTGCGGCAGCCACTGGGCCGCGGGCTTGCGTGGCGCGACGCTCCAGGTCTGCAGTTGTACTTGCTCCTCGACGCCAGGCAATTGCAGGTCGCTCAAGGCACGCTGCGGATCGTCGCTGACCTGTTGCAACAGGCTGACGAAATGCCCGGCCAGTCGCGCCACAGTCGTGGCGTCGAACAGCTCGTCGGCGTAGTCGAAAGCCAGGCTGATCCTGCCTTTGTGGTCTTGCTCGCTGTGCAGTTGCAGGTCGAACTTGGCCTGGCGGCTGTGCCACGGTAACTCTTCGGCCAGCAGCCCAGGCAGGCGCCGCAGCGCGCTGAGGTCACGTTGCTGATGGTTGAACATGACCTGAAACAGACCCTGCTCGCGGGCCTGCGGGAACGCTTCGAGCAACTGCTCGAACGGCAGATCCTGATGGCCTTGGGCACCCAGCGTCGCCTCACGGGTGCGCTCAAGGAGCGCAGCAAATGGCAGGCGCGAATCGACTTCGCTGCGCAGCACCAGGGTGTTGATGAAGAACCCGATCAGCCCCTGGCTTTCCAGGCGCGGCCGGTTGGCGCCGGGCACACCGATACGGATGTCGGTCTGGCCGGTGTAGCGGTGCAGCAGGGTCTGGAAAACCGTGAGCAACAGCATGAACGGCGTGGCTTGATGGTGGTGTGCGGTCTGGCGCAGGGCGTCGCTCAGGGCAACGTCCAGGCGCAGGCTCAGGCGCGAGGCGCTGTGCTGGCGCTGTGCCGAGCGCGGGTGGTCGCAGGCCAGGTTCAGCACCGGTTGTTCATCACCCAGTTGTTGCGTCCAGTACGCCAGTTGCCGCGCCGATTCGCCATCGGCCAGCCAGCTGCGCTGCCAGTGAGCGTAATCGGCGTAGTGCACCGGCAGCGGCGCAAGGTCGGCGCTCTGCCCGTGGCAGGCAGCGGCATACAGCCGGGAAAACTCATCGATCAGAATGTTCAGCGACCAGCCATCGGCGATGATGTGGTGCAGCGTCACCAACAGCAGGTGTTCCTGCTCGTCCACGCGTATCAGCGTGACCCGCCACAGCGGACCCTTGCGCAGATCGAAGGGCGCGCGCGCATCGTCTTCGCGCAACTGTTCGGCGCGCAGGTGTTTTTCGGCAAGGTCGCTGAGGTCGACCACGCTCAAGGAGAACGCCGGCTCGCTGTCGATCCACTGCAGCGCCTGACCGTCACGTTCATCGAAGCGGGTGCGCAAGGACTCGTGGCGTTCGATCAATCGGGCAAAGCTGTTGCGCAGGGCGCGTTCGTCCAGCTCGCCTCGCAGACGCAAGGCTCCCGGGATGTTGTAGGCGCCGCTGTGTGGCTCAAGCTGCCAGAGGATCCACAAACGGTTCTGCGCCAGCGATTGCGCCAACGCCTGATGGCGCGGCAGGCGAGCGATCGCGCCTTGGCTGACGCCGTCGTTGACCGGCTGCAGCGCCACTTGACGGGCAAATTCGCTCAGGGTCGGCGACTCGAACAACAGGCGCAGATCAAGCGCCACACCGAGCATTTCACGCAGCTGCGCCACCACTTGGGTGGCGAGAATCGAGTTGCCGCCCAGCAGGAAGAAGTGATCGTCGGCGTTGACGCTTGCGCATTGCAGGTGCTCGGCCCAGACCTGGCCGATACGGCTTTGCAGATCGCTCGACGACTCGCTTGCCGCCTCGCCAGCCTGCCCCGGCGCATCGGGAAATCGGGCGTAGCTGTCCAGCGAGCCGTCAGCCAGCCGCGCGCGACAGGCCGAGCGTTGCAGCTTGCCACTGGAGGTCTTTGGCAGCGCGCCGGGGTTGAGCAGGACCACCACGTGCGGCGCTTGCTGACAGGCGTCGGCGACCACCTGGCGCAGCGTCTTGATCAGCGCTTGGGGTGGCAACAGTTTTTGCACGCTGCGGCCGATTTCAGCCGCGACGCCGATGCCTTCCTCGCCGTTGAGGGTGACGGCGAACACCGCAACCCGGCCCTTGCGGACCACCTCGACTTCACGCTCGATGGTCTGTTCGAGGTCCTGCGGATACAGGTTGTGGCCGCGGATGATCAACATATCCTTCAGGCGACCGGTGATGTACACCTGGCCCTCGCGCAGAAAGCCCAGGTCGCCGGTGCGTAGCCAGGTCCGACCGTCACGCTCGACGAAGCTGTGTGCCGACGCCTGGGGGTTGCGCCAGTAGCCATGGGCGATGCTCGGGCCTGCCGCCCAGACTTCGCCCACGGTATTTTCACCGCACTCATTCAGGCTGCCGGGCTCGACGATGCACAGTGCGTGGTCGGGTTGCGCGCTGCCGCAGCTCATGACCGTGCTGCCGTTGCCCGCTTCGGCGCGGTTCTGGCTCAGCGCCAGGTCATCGAGTCGCAGCGCCGGGATGCCCTGACCGCGCTGACCGCCGGCAACGAACAGCGTCGCTTCAGCCAGGCCATAGGAGGCGAAGTAGCTGCTGTCGCTGAAGCCGCTGACGGCAAATTTATCGGCGAACTGCTGCAAGGTGTCCTGGCGGATCGGTTCGGAACCCGAGTACGCGACCCGCCAACCGCTCAGGTCCAGGCGTGACAGCGCCGCTTCGCTGACGCGCTCGCTGCACAGGCGGTAGGCGAAATCCGGACCACCGCTGATGGTGCCGCCGTATTGGCTGATCGCTTCGAGCCAGCGAATCGGTCGGGTAAGGAAATACGCAGGCGACATCAGCACGCACGGCACACCGCTGAAGATGGGCTGCAACAGGCCGCCAATCAGGCCCATGTCGTGGTACAGCGGCAACCAGCTGACGATCACGTCGTCCGGGTTCAGGTCGATGCCGAAGCCGCGTCGGATCAGTTGTTCGTTGGCCACCAGATTGCCGTGGCTGACCTGCACACCCTTGGGCAATGCCGTGGAGCCCGAGGTGTACTGCAAGAAGGCAATGTCATCGGCGCGCAGCTGCAAAGCTTGCCAGCCGTCGGCCAGCGCAGGATCCAGACCATCCACGCAGAGCAGCTGCGGCGCATGGGCGGCGCGCAGTTCGTCCATCTGCAGCAGAGGCTCGCGCAACGTCGAGCGGGTCAGCAGCAAACGTGGCTCGGCGTCGGCAATGATCGACAACAGGCGTTCCTGATGATGGCGACGCGCCGATTCCGGCGGATAAGCCGGCACCGCGATGACCCCGGCGTACAGGCAGCCAAAAAACGCCGCGACGTAGTCCGGGCCGCTGGGGAACAGCAGGATCGCACGATCTCCGGGACTGGCACTGGCCTGCAAGGCAGCGGCGATGGTTCGCGCCCGGAGGTCCAGATCGCGATAGCTGAGCACCGCGCCCTGCTCTTTGTCGTCGGCGAGAAAACGCAACGCCAGACGGTCAGGGGTCAGGGCAGCTCGCTGTTGCAGAGCATGGGCCAGGGTAACGGGGAGGTCGAACGCGTCCATCATGAAAGTCCTGAGTGGAGTCGGCTAACAAAATTGAGTGGATAACAAAGGCGCCCGCGCGGCTTTAACCGGCGGCTTGATCGAGCGGTCGGGCAACGCCGCTGCGCCAGCGCGCCAGATGCTCGTCGCAGTAGCGCCGCAGACAGCGCAGCAACGCGGGCTGCTGATCGATCAGGTAGAAGTGGTGGCCCTCGAACATGTCCAGCGAGAAACCGCTGCTGGTCTCTTCCTGCCAGTCGATCAGCTCGTCGACTCGCACCGCGTCCTGCTTGCCGCCGAAGACATGGATCGGCAGCGGCAGAGGCTCGCGCTTTCCATACTTGAAGCTGCCGCAGAGCAGAAAATCAGCGCGCAGGATGGGCAGCATCAGTGTCATCAGATCGGCGTTGGCCAGCGCCTCTTCGCAGGTGCCGCGCAGGGTGCGTAGACGCGAGAGCAGTTCTGCGTCCGGCTTCTCTACCACGTATTCGCTGACATCCCGGTGTGCAGGGCCGGCCGTGGCCGAGGTGAACAACGCCAGCGGCGCGGGCAGCCCACGGCGACGCAGCACATGCGCCAGCTCGTAAGCCAGCAGACCGCCGAGGCTGTGCCCGAACAAGGCATAGGGGGAATCGAGCTGAGCGCCGATTTCGTCGGCCAGTTGGTTGGCCAGTTGCAGCATGTCGCGCTGCAAGGGTTCGTTCATGCGCATGCCACGCCCCGGCAGCTCCAGCGGCTGCACGTGCAGCCATTGCGGCAAGTGACGGCGCCAACGGCTGTAGAACATGGCGCTGGCGCCTGAGTACGGAAGGCAGAACAAACGAAGCCCGCTGGATGTGGTCATGCCCGGCCACCCTGCTCGAAAACCATGTCGCCCTCCTCTCCCGATCCAGTCCTGGACCCCGACAAGTGTCGGGGGTCTGTCACAAAGGAACGGATGGCTGTGGCGAATAATTAGTCGGCCCGGGGCGGGAAAATCCGCGGTGATCCGTCCCAGCCAGGTGCAAGGATTGTGCGGGCGCACCAGGAAAGCTCACTGATTTCGTTTTGTAATTGACAATCATTATCATTGGTAATAATTTGTTGCACGTTGCGCAGGACGCCTTCACTTGGAGAGTGGGTCCTGTTACCTACTTCGCACTAAGGTGATTTCCATGTCGGAACAACTATCCACACGCCGGGGCGACTCACCACTTCTGCAAGCCTTCATCGACAACCGCACGATTCTGGTCAAGATCGCCGCACGGATCACCGGATGCCGATCGCGTGCCGAAGACGTCGTGCAGGATGCCTTCTTCCGTTTGCAGTCAGCGCCGCAGATCACCTCTTCCTTCAAGGCCCAGCTGAGCTACCTGTTCCAGATCGTGCGCAACCTGGCGATTGATCACTACCGCAAGCAGGCATTGGAGCTCAAGTACTCGGGGCCTGAAGAAGAGGGATTGAATGTGGTCATTCACGGCGCATCACCGGAGACCTCGCACATCAACTTCTCCGCGCTGGAATCCATTGCCGATGCGCTGACCGAACTGCCCGAGCGCACCCGCTACGCCTTCGAGATGTATCGCTTGCATGGCGTACCGCAAAAGGACATCGCCAAGACCCTCGGTGTGTCGCCGACCCTGGTCAACTTCATGATTCGCGACGCGCTGGTTCACTGCCGCAAGGTCTCGGGCAACCGCGCCGACAGTTTCGCCGCACGCCCGGCCGCCGCCGAGCAACGCCGGGCATAAGATCACACCGGTACTCAGGTATACCGCCCTCGCCGGGCGGCTGCCCAAGTGACGCCGGGCATCCACCAACAGCCCGCTCCTGCCACCTTGCTCAACGCAGGGAGCAGCGATCAAAAAAACGTTCCCGCCCCAGAATCATCAACGCCGCGCGCTTGTGCGGGAAGTCGAACTCCTTTTCACAGTGGAAGCACTGGTTGTGCATGTGGCCGATCATGCGCTGGTTGTCGGCACGCGGCTCGGCGACCACGCGCTGGGTGCGTGGGTCATCGAGAAACAGGTAGTGCACCAGCGCCGACAACCAGCTGGCCACTTTGTGACTGCCGCGATGATGTTCCTCGCCCACCAGCATATGAATGCCGCGGTCGTAATCACCGGCGTCGCAGAACGGCGCAATGCGGTCCTCCCTGGCCCAGTACGCCTCGAAATAGGCAAACGGCTCATCATCGAAACAACCGATCAGGGTCAGGGTGTGAGGGTCGGCTTCAAGCTTGCTCAGGTATTGGCGGTGCTGTTGCAAGCTGCCGTCTTCCTGCCAGAACGCCGAAACCCTGGGGTTGTTCTGCCAACGGTTGAAGCGCTCAAGATCACCTTCCACCTCGACCGTGCGCAGCGAAACCCAGGCGCCCAGCCGCGCATCGAAGCGCCGGTACACCTGGCCGCGAGGCTTGGGGGCGCGCAACGGATGGCGCTTGCCGTCGGTGATCGCCATCTGTTGCGGGTAGACACCGCTGAACGACTCGCCCAGCCAGGGCTGCGGCAGTTGCCAGAACAGGGTGCGCTCGCAGCGGTATTGACCCGGCTGCGCATCGGCCATCAGCAGCCCGCTGCGCAGGGCCTGTTCAGGGGGTTGTGCCAGCGTCCAGATCAGTCGCTGACAGGCGCCGTCGCGGGCGAACAGCCAGTAACAGGCTGCCCACAATGCGCGGGCGTCAGGCTCGGCGCGCGGATCCTGCAAGGCCAGATGCAGGTCAACGCCGCGCGCCAGCGTGAGCTGAATCAACGGTTGCCCCTCCAGCACCAGGCTCAGACGACTATCGGTTTGATCGGCGCCCAGTGGGCGGCCCGATGGCAGTGGCAATGACGTCAGATCGTGCAGGGTGGACATGGAGGCGCTCACGTAATCGATATGGGTTGTAAACAGGACGTGAGCAGACGGTGCAAATTTAGCGTCGGGCACGATCGGACAGCGGCGGGTGAATCCCCCCAGAGACCACGGCGTGCGCGGATAAGCCTTATGTATCAATGTGATCGATAGTGAAAATAGCGCTGGCCGCTGTTCATTTTCCGCTGCCGGACAGGGATCATGGCGCCTTCTTTCATTTCAAGGCCCGACCCCATGTCCATCAACATGACCCTGCTGCTGATGCTGATCGTATCGTTTTCAATCGCGCTGGCAGGCGTCGGCCATTTCTGATCCGCCGCCATCGGCACCGCTCCCGGTGGCTGAGTGCAGCCCCGACGCCGCACTCCTGACCCACCGCTGACAGCCTTGCCCGCCGCCCTTCAATTCATCGATTCACTCATGAAACTCGGCGACGGTCTGCTTGCTGCCGACAAAAAAACTGTCGGCGACGATGCGCAACGGCTGCAGATCGAGATCGCTGCGTTTGTCGGCGATCAACTGCGCAAAATGCCGGTACATCGCCGGGTATTCGCCCTCCTCCGATACGCCCTGCGCCACGCCATCGATGCTGACCTGCGCGCCGCCGCCATCCAGACGCATCATGCCTTCGTCACACTGCAGCTCGATGCGCCACAGTTCGTTGTCGCTGTGATCGAAATCGAACTCGGCCAGCACCTCTACCTGCTCGGCGCTGAGGATGTTCAAGGATGCGGCGATTGGCGACTGGCAATTGCCCGGCACGCTCAAGCTGGCGGACTCGACGAACAAGGCGCCTGGCAGCAGATCGGTGACGATGGACAAGGCGTTGATGCCCGGATCGAACACCCCCAGCCCCCCCGCCTGCCAGATCCAGGTCTGCCCCGGATGCCACTTGCGCACCTGCTCCTTCCAGTCGACGCGCACCTGTTTCAGGGTCTTGCCCGCCAGCCACTGTTTTGCGTTGAAGACGCCGGGCGCAAAACGCGAATGCCAGGCGAACAAGCCGCTGACGCCGGCCTGCTGCACGTGTTCGATCAGCGACATGGCTTCGCCCAGCGTTGAGCACGGTGGTTTTTCCACCAATACATGCTTGCCGGCTTGCAGCGCTTGCCGAACCAGCGCGAAGCGGCCCTGGGGCGGGGTGCAGAAGGCGATGGCGTCGACCTGCGGACCTTCGGCCAACAGCTCGGCCAGCGAGCCGAAGTTGGCGACGCCCGGGCAGTGCGGGCCCAGCGTGGCGACGGCCACCAGCTCGAACTGCGGGTTGGCGCGGATCGCCGGTACATGCTGGTCCTGAGCGATCTTGCCGTAACCCACCAGCCCTAAACGAATCGGATGCATCGATGACTCCTGTGATGTTGTCGTTGTTCTGTACAGGTGCGCCCCGAGAGGTAGCGCCCCGAAGATTAATCAATGAACCGGCGCGCCAGCATCGTGCTGGTATTGGCGCGGCGTGCAGCCGAACTCGCGGCGAAATACGGTGTGCAGGTACTGCGCCGATTTGAAGCCGCAATTTTGCGCAATGTCGGCGATGGCCGAATCGGACTGTTCCAGCCGCAGCGCAGCAGCGGCCAGTTTGAAGCGCAGGATCTCGTCATGGACGCTGCAGCCACGCTCCTTGCGAAAATGCGATTCCAGCGATGAGCGCGATATGCCGACATAGCCCGCCACTTGCGCGGTCTTGATGCCCTGGCAGGCGTACTGACGAATGAAGTGCAGGGCCTGCATCACGTACGGATTGCCCAGCGGCTGATGCAGACTGGACGCCTGCACGTTGATCGCCTCGGGCGGCACCAGGATCTGCTGGGTGGTCGAGGGCATGCCGTGGAGCATCTGGTGCAGCAGGTGCGCGGCCATCCGGCCCATGCTTTGCGTGCCCTGGATCACCGAACTCAACGGCACACGGGTCAAGGTGCGGGTCAGTGGATCGTTGTCGATGCCGATCAACGCCACCTGCTCCGGCACCGCGATGCCTGCCGTCAGGCATGCCTGCAGCAGCTGCCGGGCGCGCGCATCGCTGACCGCAATGATACCGATGGGTTTGGGCAGGCTGTGCAACCAGGCGATCTGCTGCTCCACGGCGCTGTCCCACAACGGCGCGCTGGTACTCAGGCCGCGATAGACCTCACCCTGCAGGCCATCGCGCTTCAACAGTCGACGAAAGGCTTTTTCCCGCTCCTGGGCCCAACGATTGCTCTGCGCTTCAGGGAGGCTGAAGCAGGCGAAACGGGTCAGACCGGCTTCGATCAGGTGCTGGTAGGCCAGCTTGATCAGGGCAACGTTGTCGGTGGCCACGTAGGGAATGTGCTGCGGATAGTCGCGCTCGTCTGCGTACGATCCGCCCACCGCCACCACCGGCAATTTGCTGCCGGCCAGTGCCTGGCCAATCAGCGGGTCGTCGAAGTCGGCAATGATGCCGTCGCCCTGCCAGCGCTCGATGCCTTTGAGACGGCAGAGGAAATCCTCCTCAAGGAACAGATCCCAGGATGCGCGCGTGCTGCTCAGGTAATTGCCGATGCCAGTGATGATGCCGCGATCGTAGATCTTGCCGCCGTTGAACAGCAGCGCGATACGGTGAACGGGCGGGACGGTTTTCATTGTTTTTTTCCCCGAACCTGTAACCAGGTGGGCACAGACTAGGCCTGCTCAGGGCGAATCTCAATACTCAAAATCGAACACCGACTTGGTGATTTTCATAATTTTGCATAGCAAGGCCGTTGCTAGTATCGGGACACAGCCCAGAAGAATAAGGAAACCCCGATGCCCTGCTTCCCCGACATCGACAAGATTCGCTACGAAGGCCCCGAGAGCCAATCGCCTCTTGCCTTTCGCCACTACGATGCCGACAAAGTCATTCTCGGCAAACCGATGCGCGAGCACCTGCGCATGGCCGCCTGCTACTGGCACACCTTCGTCTGGCCGGGTGCCGACATGTTCGGCGTCGGCACCTTCAAGCGTCCGTGGATCAAACCTGGCGATGCGCTGGACGTGGCGCGTCTGAAGGCCGACGCCGCGTTCGAGTTCTTTTCCAAGCTGGGCATCGATTACTACAGCTTCCACGACACCGACGTGGCGCCGGAGGGTGCGAGCCTCAAGGAATACACCCACAACTTTGCGCACATGGTTGATGAGCTCGAACGCCATCAGGAGCACAGCGGTATCCAGCTGCTGTGGGGCACCGCCAACTGCTTCAGCAACCCGCGCTTTGCCGCCGGCGCGGCGAGCAATCCGGACCCGCAGGTATTCGCCTTCGCCGCAGCCCAGGTGTTCAACGCGATGAACGCCACCCAGCGCCTCAACGGTGCCAACTACGTGCTGTGGGGCGGCCGTGAAGGCTACGAAACGCTGCTCAACACCGACCTCAAGCGTGAGCGCGAACAGCTGGGGCGCTTCATGCGCATGGTGGTGGAGCACAAACACAAGATCGGCTTCAAGGGCGACCTGCTGATCGAGCCCAAGCCACAGGAGCCGACCAAGCACCAGTACGATTACGACAGCGCCACGGTGTTCGGTTTCCTGCAGCAGTTCGGGCTGGAGAAGGAGATCAAGGTCAATATCGAGGCCAACCACGCCACCCTCGCCGGCCACAGCTTCCATCATGAAATCGCCACGGCCGCCTCCCTGGGCATCTTTGGCAGCATCGACGCCAACCGCGGCGATCCGCAGAACGGCTGGGACACCGATCAATTCCCCAACAGCGTCGAAGAGCTGACCCTGGCCACGTACGAGATCCTCAAGGCCGGCGGATTCAAGAACGGTGGTTTCAATTTCGATTCCAAGGTGCGTCGTCAGAGCCTGGATGAAGTGGACCTGTTTTACGGTCATGTCGCAGCCATGGATGTGCTGGCGCTGGCCCTTGAGCGTGCGGCCGCGATGATCCAGAACGATGTGCTCGGCCAGTTCAAGGCCCAGCGCTACGCCGGCTGGGACCAGCCATTCGGCCAGGCCGTGCTGTCCGGCGATTTCAGCCTCCAGTCGCTGGCCCAGCACGCGCTGGATCATGAGTTCGACCCACAGGCGGTCAGTGGCCGACAGGAAATGCTCGAGGGGGTGGTGAACCGATTCATTTATCCATAAGACCAAGCTCCATGGCCTGATCAAACGGTGGGAGCCGGCTTGCTGGCGAAAAAGGTGTGTCAGTCACCCGCATCAGCGACTGACCCGACGCACTCGCCAGCAAGCCGGGTCCCACAACGGCGTTTTTGCCAATCCACGGCGGTTACATTCTCGCGACAATTCGTTGCTCGCCACGCCCGGCGAGTATCTACAGTTTCACCGGCTACACGAACACGCTCAGGAAGTGCCTCTAAACAACAATAAAAGGACGCACCACAATGAAGAACCTGAAAACCACCTTGCTTGCCAGCGCTCTGGCCCTGCTCAGCCTGCCGGTGATGGCCGATTCGGCACATCCGAAAATCGGCTTTTCCATCGACGACTTGCGCCTGGAGCGCTGGTCACGGGACCGCGACTACTTCGTCGCGGCCGCCGAGAAGATGGACGCCAAAGTCTTCGTCCAGTCGGCCGACGCCAACGAGCAGAAACAGATTTCGCAGATTGAAAACCTCATCTCCCGCGGCGTCGACGTGATTGTCATCGTGCCGTTCAACGCCACCGTGCTGACCAACGCCGTCGCCGAAGCCAAGAAAGCCGGGATCAAGGTGGTCTCCTATGACCGGCTGATTCTGAACGCCGACATCGATGCCTATATTTCCTTCGATAACGAAAAAGTCGGCGAGATGCAGGCCTCAGGCGTGTTGAAGGCTCAACCCAAGGGCAATTACTTCCTGCTCGGCGGCGCGCCGACCGACAACAACGCCAAAGTGCTGCGCGAGGGCCAGATGAAGGTGCTGCAGCCGGCCATCGACAAAGGCGACATCAAGATTGTCGGCCAGCAATGGGTCAAGGAATGGAACCCGACCGAAGCGCTGAGCATCGTCGAAAACGCCCTGACCAAGAACGGCAACAAGATCGACGGCATTGTTGCCTCCAACGACGCCACCGCCGGTGGCGCGATCCAGGCGCTGGCCGCGCAGAAACTGGCCGGCAAAGTCCCCATCTCGGGTCAGGATGCGGACCTGGCTGCGGTCAAGCGGGTGATCGACGGCACCCAGACCATGACCGTCTACAAGCCGCTGAAACTGATCGCCTCGCAAGCGGCCAAGCTCTCAGTGCAACTGGCGCGCAATGAGAAACCGGCGTTCAGTTCGCAATATGACAACGGCACGAAAAAGGTCGACACCATCCTCCTGACCCCGACCCCCTTGACCAAGGACAACATCGATCTGTTGGAGAAGGACGGGTTCTACACCAAGGATCAGATTGCCGGGAAATGATCAGCGCTGGACGGGCTGCCTGCATCGGTGAAATCAAAGGCTAAACCGATCCGTAGCAGTCCGGCGTGCCGGCGGTGGCGATACCAAGAATGTCACCGCCGGCAAGCCGGACTGCTACGGGTCCGCGTTATCTGGAATACCCCGCAATGTCCGATTACCTGCTGCAAATGAACGGCATCGTTAAATCCTTTGGCGGCGTGAAGGCCCTCAACGGCATCGATATAAAGGTCCGGCCCGGTGAGTGCGTGGGTCTGTGTGGCGAGAACGGCGCCGGCAAATCGACGCTGATGAAAGTGCTCTCGGCGGTCTACCCCTACGGCACCTGGGACGGTGAAATCCTCTGGGACGGTCAGCTGCTCAAGGCCCAGTCCATCAGCGAAACCGAAGCCGCCGGGATCGTCATCATCCATCAGGAACTGACCCTGGTCCCCGACCTGTCGGTGGCCGAAAACATCTTCATGGGCCACGAACTGACCCTGCCCGGCGGCCGCATGAATTACCCGGCGATGATCCACCGCGCCGAAGCCCTGATGCGCGAACTCAAAGTGCCGGACATGAATGTCTCGCTGCCGGTTTCGCAATATGGCGGCGGTTACCAGCAACTGGTGGAGATCGCCAAGGCCCTGAACAAACAGGCGCGCCTGCTGATTCTCGACGAGCCCTCCTCGGCCCTGACCCGTTCGGAAATCGAGGTGTTGCTGGACATCATCCGCGACCTCAAGGCCAAGGGCGTGGCCTGCGTCTACATTTCGCACAAACTCGATGAAGTGGCGGCGGTCTGCGACACCATTTCGGTGATCCGCGACGGCAAACACATCGCGACCACGGCCATGGCCGAGATGGACATCCCCAGGATCATCACGCAGATGGTCGGTCGTGAAATGAGCAACCTCTATCCCACCGAGCCGCACGCTGTCGGCGAGGTGATTTTCGAGGCGCGCCATGTCACCTGCTACGACGTCGATAACCCCAGGCGCAAGCGCGTGGACGACATTTCGTTCGTGCTCAGGCGCGGCGAGATCCTCGGCATCGCCGGGCTGGTCGGCGCCGGTCGCACGGAATTGGTGTCAGCGCTGTTCGGCGCCTATCCGGGACGCCACGAAGGTGAAGTCTGGCTCGATGGCCAGATGATTGACACGCGCACCCCGCTCAAATCAATCCGCGCTGGCGTGTGCATGGTGCCGGAAGACCGCAAGCGTCAGGGCATCATTCCGGACCTGGGGGTCGGCCAGAATATCACCCTGGCAGTGCTCGACAGTTTTTCGCACCTCACGCGCATCGACGCCGAAGCGGAACTGGGCAGTATCGATAAGGAAATCGCGCGCATGCACCTGAAAACCGCAAGCCCGTTTTTGCCCATCACCAGCCTCTCGGGTGGCAATCAGCAAAAGGCGGTGCTGGCAAAAATGCTGCTGACCCGCCCCCGGGTGCTGATTCTCGATGAGCCCACCCGCGGCGTTGATGTCGGCGCCAAGTACGAGATCTACAAACTGATGGGCGCGCTGGCGGCCAGCGGCGTGTCGATCATCATGGTGTCCTCGGAGCTGGCCGAAGTGCTGGGCGTTTCCGACCGTGTGCTGGTGATCGGCGAAGGCCGGTTGCGCGGCGACTTCATCAATCAGGACCTGACCCAGGAACAGGTACTCGCCGCCGCCCTCAGCCAGGGCGACGGACATGACAATAAAAATCGGCCAGGTGTTGTGGGAGCAGCGCGTCAATGAATCAGGTCAAACAATTGTTCACACGCTACAAGATGCTCGCGCTGGTGATCGCCATTGGCCTGATCTGGCTGTTTTTCAGCTGGCAGACCGAAGGCGGCTTCCTGACCCCGCGCAACCTGTCCAACCTGCTGCGGCAGATGTCCATCACCGGGATTTTGGCCTGCGGCATGGTGTTGGTGATCATCAGTGGCGAGATCGATCTGTCGGTGGGCTCGTTGCTTGGATTGCTGGGCGGCGTTGCCGCGATTCTCGACGTGGTCTATCACCTGCCGCTGCCGCTGAATCTTGCGCTGGTGGCGCTGTGCGGGCTGTTGATCGGCCTGGCCAACGGCTGCATGACCGCCTACCTGCGCATTCCTTCATTCATCGTCGGCCTGGGCGGCATGCTGGCGTTTCGCGGCATCCTGCTGGGCATCACCGGCGGCACCACCATCGCCCCGGTTTCCCCCGAGTTGGTCTATGTCGGTCAGGGATACCTGCCGCCACTGGTCGGCGTGACGCTTGGCGTGCTGCTGTTCGCGTTGACCCTGTTCCTGACCTGGCGCCAGCGCCACAACCGCGCCTTGCATGGCCTGATCGCGCACTCGCTGGCGCGCGATGCACTGCGCGTGGTGGCGATCGGCGCGGTACTCGCCGGTTTCGTCTATACCCTCAACAGCTACGACGGCATTCCGGTACCGGTGTTGCTGCTGTTGGTGTTGCTGGGCGTGTTCAGCTACATCACCAGCCAGACCGTGTTCGGCCGGCGCATCTATTCGGTGGGCAGCAACATGGAAGCCACGCGTCTGTCGGGGATCAACGTACAGGCGGTGAAGCTGTGGATCTTCGGCATCATGGGGGTAATGTGCGCCCTGGCCGGGCTGGTCAACACCGCGCGCCTGGCGGCGGGGTCGCCGTCCGCCGGCAACATGGGCGAACTTGACGCCATCGCCGCGTGCTTCATCGGCGGCACCTCCATGCGCGGAGGCTCCGGCACGGTCTACGGCGCGCTGCTTGGCGCACTGGTCATCACCAGCCTGGACAACGGCATGTCGATGCTCGACGTCGACAGCTACTGGCAGATGATCGTCAAGGGCAGCATCCTGGTGCTGGCCGTGTGGGTGGATGTGAGCACGCGAAGCGGACGGCGCTGAAAAGTCGATAGCCGATGGGTTGCTGGCGGGGCGATTGAAGACGCCACCGCCTGCAGGCCGGACTCACTGAGCGGCACGAGAAGCGCGACGCACAAGACGTTGCCTGCCATACGTCAAAGACGTATCGTCGCGCCATGCTGACGATCATCGAATCCCCTCTATTTTCCAGGCTATGGCCTGACTACTGGACTGAAGCAGAACGTGGTGCGTTCATGTCCTAGCTTGCGAACAATCCGGATGCTGGTGCTGTGATACCCGGCTCGGATGGCTGCCGGAAGGTTCGCTGGAGTACCGAAGGCAAAGGCAAGAGTGGCGCTGTAAGAGTTATCTATACCGCCCAGCTTGCAAGCGGTGCGCTGGTGGCATTGCTGATCTACGGCAAAGGCGCTACCGAAAACATACCTGCGCATGTGCTGCGCAAAATCGCCAAGGAGCTTAATCATGCCCCTGACTGAAAACGAATTGATCGAACGTGACGCCAAACGCAACCTGGGGGAAGAACTTCTGCAGTCAATCCAGGACGTGAAAGCCGGACGGCATGGCGCAGTCCATCACGTCCAGGTAACCGAGGCCGCCGAAGCGCGAAGCAAGACCGGGCTTTCCCAGCCAAGGTTTGCGGAACTGCTGGGAGTATCTGTCCGCACGCTGCAGGAATGGGAGCAAGGCCGCCGCGCACCCTCTGGAGCCGCTCGCTCTTTGCTGCATATCGCAGCCTTGCGGCCAGATGTTTTCTGGGATGTACTGGCAGGCTGACTCAACGCCCCTCCAGCAACTCCCCCGCCTTGTCCAGCAGCCCTAGCGGGTCGTCGGTCTTGTGGATGTCCACCGAGAGCAACTGACGGAATTTGCGTGCGCCGGGGAAGCCGGTGCCAAGGCCCAGCACACTCGTGACCGACAGCTTGGCTCAGAGTCTCATGAGGCGGTTGTGGGGCCGATGATGGATGGGAACTACCCGCACTGCCGTGCGCCAAAAACTGACGGTTGGCCCCTCAGACCGCGCTGAGCAGGCAGCGCCGCCAGCGTTGAGGCTGATTTGCTTACAAGCGGCCAACGCCAACAGAACGGGTGCAGGCCTTGATCCAATATCCGGCGACAACCTGTGGATTCGCCGGGGCATGTGTCGGTGTAAGATGGCCGCTGTCTACTTCACAAGTCGAGGCTGAACAATGCCCGGAATATCCCTGAATCTGCCGGAAGACATGTCGAATTCCCTTGCCGAGCTCGCCAAAAACAACGGCCAAAGCGCAAGCTACCTGGCGATGGATATTCTTCGGGATTACATCGAGCACGAAACTCATCTCACTGCACAAATCGAACTCGCCGTTAAGCAAGCAGACGAAGGCAGGTTCGCCAGCGATGAGCAGGTAGCGGCAATCCGGGCCCGGCGCTGGGGTCGGGATGCGGGTTGAATGGCTCGAAATCGCCCTCAAGAACCTGGAAGACGAAGCCAGCTATATTGCTCTCGAAAACCCCGCAGCGGCTGACGATTTTTCAGACGCCATCTTTGCCAGCGTAGAGAAACTGGCTTTATTTCCGTCCATTGGTCGCGAAGGTCGGGTCAAGAACACGCGCGAATGGGTGGTGCCTGGCTGGTCCTACCTGATCCCCTACCGCCTGAGCGGTAACCGCCTGCAGATTCTGGGCGTGTTCCATACACGGCAACGTCCACGCGCCAAGTGGTAGCGCCCGGTCCCTGATCAGAGCCCCCCGTCTGCGCGCATTCGCTAGAAGCATTGTTTTCCAACGCGCTGTTGACCTTGGTGGAGAAGGGCTGACTCACCGCCCCTCCAGCAACTCCCCCGCCTTGTCCAGCAGCCCTAGCGGGTCGTCGGTCTTGTGGATGTCCACCGAGAGCAACTGACGGAATTTGCGTGCGCCGGGGAAGCCGGTGCCAAGGCCCAGCACGTGGCGGGTGATGTGGTGCATCGAGCCGCCGTCGCGCAGGTGTGCCTCTACGTAGGGTCGCAGCTGTGCCAGCGACTGTGATCGAGTGATCGCGGGCTCGCTGCCGCCGAACAGTTCGCGATCCACTTCGGCCAGCAGGTACGGGTTGTGATACGCCTCGCGGCCCAGCATTACACCGTCGAAGGTCTTCAGGTGTTCCTGGCATTGCTCCAGGGTCTTGATGCCACCGTTGAGGATGAACTGCAGATCCGGGAAGTCCTCCTTGAGCCGTGCCGCGACTTCATAGCGCAACGGAGGAATGTCACGGTTCTCCTTGGGCGACAGGCCTTCAAGAATGGCGATACGGGCGTGCACGGTGAAGCTGGTGCAGCCGGCGTCACGCACCGTGCCGACGAATTCACACAACTGTTCGTAGCTGTCGCGGCCGTTGATGCCGATGCGGTGCTTGACCGTCACCGGGATCGACACCGCGTCGCGCATGGCCTTGACGCAATCGGCGACCAGTTGCGGGTGGCCCATCAGCACCGCGCCGATCATGTTGTTCTGCACCCGATCACTGGGGCAGCCCACATTGAGGTTGACCTCGTCGTAACCTGCCGCCTGTGCCAGACGGGCGCTGGCGGCCAGATCCGCCGCATTGCTGCCACCCAGTTGCAGCGCCAGGGGATGTTCGTTCTGGTCGTGACGCAAAAAGCGCTCACTGTCGCCATGCAGCAAGGCGCCGGTGGTGACCATCTCGGTGTACAGCAGCGCATTCTTCGACAGCAGGCGCAGGAAGAACCGGCAATGGCGGTCAGTCCAGTCCATCATGGGGGCCACGGAAAAGCGCCGCGACGGTTCGGCTGGCTGGCTGGCGGTAGCGGGAGCAGGGATTGGCAACATGTGGGCGGTCGGGCGGGTCAGTCGTAATGGGCGCGTAGTCTAGCAGCTTGGGTCATCAAGCTGTAGCCGAGCCAGGCTGTCCGATCACCGCAGACTGGCGAACAACTGCTGATCGGTGCCGCTGTTTTCAAAAAGCCCGGATAGTGAAGTGTCAATTCTGAACTAACACTTTGAAGCACTATCGACTATCAAACAGCGCACAGACGGAAAAATAACTTTCAAACACATCCACCCTGACCCGTTAATCCCAAGATTCACTACAGGCCAACTTTATGACTTTGCGGGCCGAACCGATGATGTCGAGTCGAGTGCCAGGCCAGTACCGGCATGAACCATAAATAACTGACTGCAATGGCGCCCGTTATCTACGCCTGAGGGAATATTGACGCCATGATACCGCCTGCCCGCTGACTTGAGCGCGTTAAAACCCGATTAGAACATAGAATAACGTCAATGTAAGATTTTGACGCCAGTGTTTTGCATCAGATTTGATTGGCAATCTATCGAAAAATCCAACTTGGACTGCTACAAATTGGCGCCAATAAATAACTAAATTAATTTTTAGTTTTGTAATGGCAAAGAGGAATTATTGAGATATAACAATAACCACATCTGTAACAACGACCTTACAAACATGACGAATTCACGAGCATTAAGTGTCTTGTTTCTGCAACTTTGCGTGGCGTCGAGCCTGTCTGCTCAACCGAGCGTGAACACTTCGCCAACGGTTGATCAACATCGAACGCTTAATCGCCGCGACGTGGGCGGGATTGTAATTGGCCAGACCATGACCCTGGCGGGCCGGGCATTTTATGACAGTTTCGCCAGTGCCTGGCGCGACAAGGATGAAGAAGGGACTTTCACCGTGGCGATCAGTGAGCGCCCCACCGCGCGCCTGGGCAGTCAGGTGTTTGTCGATTATGGGAACCGTCGCCTGTTCCAGATGTTTCTGCCCCCCAACCGCACATTGATTCCCGCTATCGGTGCCGATGCGGCGGCCCAGGTGTATCAGGCGATTCTCGACTATCAACTCGCACAATTCTTTGGCGACCCGGACCTGGGACGCGATGAGCTATGAAAGGTATCGATATGCAGCGTATGTCTCTGGCAGTAGTGGGCCTGGCGCTAGTGGCCGGCGTATTCATGAGCGCAAACGCCAGTGAGCTGGCTTATGTCCCCAATAACCCTTCATTCGGTGGCAACCCGTTGAACGGCCCGGTGCTGTTGAACCAGGCCCAGGCGCAGAACCACTTCACTGAAAAGTCGTCGTCCTCTTCGGCATCCGGTCAGACCGCGCTCACCCAATTCAACAGCATGTTGCAGAGCGCCATTCTCAGCCGAGTGTCGTCGGCGGTGACGTCCAGCATCGTTGGCGCCAACGGCCAACTGGTCCCGGGGATTGTTGAAACCACAGACTTCCGTATCGCGATCACCAATCTTCAAGGCGGTCTGCTGCAGATTGTCACCACGGACAAGAACACTGGCCAGACCACCCAGTTTCAAGTGAATCAACCGTAGTACCCGCTGTAAAAACTTATTGCAACACCCAACCTAAAGTACAAAAAAACTGAAAAAGGAAGATCAACATGTACGCACGTAAATCCCTTCTGTCGCTCGCTGTTCTGGTCGCAATGTCTGGCGCGGCCATGGCTGACAACAGCACTGTCAACACCGCTCAAGACGGCTCCAGCAACATTCTGAACGTTGACCAGCAAGGCGCGTCCGGCTCTACCGTCAACATCAACCAGAATGGCGGTCGCAACAACGCCGGCAGTTTGCCTGGCTTCTTTTCCGCCGGTACGCCCGTCAGTCAGACCGCGACCAACAGCACCCTGAACATCAATCAGGACGGTTTCTATAACAGCGCCGCGGCCAAACAGGCCGGCAACAACAACACCGCAGCCATCAGCCAGACTGGCGGCGGCAGCCCTCTGGGACAAGTGGCGACACTGGACCAGTCGGGCAGCTACAGCACTGCAACCATTGGCCAGGATGGCAACAGCCGCACCAGCGCCAGCATCACCCAGGGCGGCGGCAGCAATAACACCGCCAGCACTTCGCAGAGCGGCAACAGCACCATCATCGGCGCGAGCATCACTCAGTCGGGCAGCTACAACCTGGCCGGCGTCTCGCAGCAGAACAATAACAACACAGTCACCGGCGGCGTGGCCCAGGCAGGCAATGGCAACACCGGTTCCGTGTCGCAGCAGTACAACCATAATCTGGTGACCGCCAACCTGCAGCAGACCGGCAACAACAACTTGGGCTCCATTCAGCAGACCGGCACCAGCTACAGCTCGGCCAGCGCCAAACAACGCGGCGACTTCAACACCGCCAGTCTTTATCAGAATGGCAGCACGCTGAGCGCGGACGTGCAACAACGTGGCAACAACAACTACGCCTCCAGCAACCAGACCGGCAGCCTGAACGAAGAGACCCTGCTGCAGAACGGCAACAACAACCGCGCAGTGGTCAGCCAGAGCGGCAACGGCGGGTTCCTGGCCGCCAACGTCGTCGGCCTGACCCAGACCGGCAACAACATGACCGCCAACGTCACCCAGACTGGCGGCAGCGGCAACGTGGCAGCGATCTACCAACACTAAGATGCCTTACCCCGCCGGTCCCTCGGCGGGGTTTTCTTTGCAGGAAGAGAAAGCATGTACATCCGTTCGTTATCATTGATTTTATCTGCCGTAATGTTAGTCGCCGGCTGTACCACTTCCCGTCCCGCAGCGACCATTTCCCCGGCCACGCTGTCGCCTCCTACCCAGAGCCTGCGTGACCTGACCCACCTGCCGGCCCCTGCTGGGCCCATCAGTGTCGCGGTGTACGGGCTGCGCGATCAGACCGGTCAATACAAACCGTCGCCCGATAGCTCGTTTTCGACCTCGGTGACCCAAGGCGCCGCGTCCCTGCTGATCACGGCCCTGCGTGATTCGCGCTGGTTCAAACCGGTCGAACGGGAAAACCTGCAGGACCTGCTCACCGAACGCAAGATCATCCGTGCGCTGGAGCAACCGCAAGACCAGGCACAGGTTCAACTGCCTGCATTGCGTCCTGCCAACATGATTATCGAAGGCGCCATCGTCGCCTATGAAAGCAACGTCAGAACCGGCGGCATCGGTGTTCGTTACCTGGGTATCGGACCTTCGGAGCTGTATCGCCAGGATCAGGTGACGGTCAACCTGCGGGCGGTGGATATCCGTACCGGCGACATCATCCAGAGCATCACCACCACCAAGACGGTGTTCTCGATACAGGTCGACTTCGGCATCTTCCGCTTTGTCTCGCTCAAGCATCTGCTGGAGGTCGAGACCGGCCTGTCGCGCAACGAGCCGGTGCAGCAATGCGTGCGCGAAGCCATCGAGACCGCGTTGATCCACATGATCGCCCAAGGGGCCCGCGAGGGTAGCTGGAACCTGAAAAACCCGGCCGATCTGAACAAGCCGTTGTTGCAAAGCTACCTGCAGAGCTACGACGAGCAAATGTCCACCTTACCGATGGCCGAAGCGGACAAACAGCTGCTTCCCAATGGAGACAAGAATGTCACTCAACAATAATAAATATGGATGGATGGCCCTGGCCCTGTTGCTCGGCAGCCCCCTGTGCCTGGCCGCCGATCTGCTGCGCGAAGCACGTTATGCCGACATCACCGTGGGCAACAGCGTGGCCACGATTTCGCAGATCGGCTCATACAACAGGACCCGCGTCGATCAAGGCGGCGCCACGCAGCGTATCGCCCAGACTCAGGTCGGCAATCGCAATCAGGCGAGCATCAACCAGAGCGGGGCCAACAACAGCATCACCGCGCAGCAGAACGGTTCGGCCAATGGCGTACAGGTCAGCCAGTCCGGCAACAACAACCAGACCGGCGTGGCGCAGCATGGCAACGACAACTCGGCCAACGTCGTGCAGAACGGCACCTACAACCAGGCCTTCGTCGGGCAGTACGGACAGTCCAACCAGGCCACGGTCAATCAGGCCGGGTTCGGTGGCACTGTTTCGGTCACGCAGTACGGTGATCACATGAGCGCCAGCGCAACGCAGAGGTAAACCCTGTGATGGACTTTTCCCAATTGACGGTATTGATCGATGCCCAGCGCAACGGCGCCATGGTGATCATTCGTCCGCGCATCGAAAACCCCGCCCCACTTACCCTGCAGTACCGCATGACGGTGCGCCAGAGCAGCGCGAACGGGACCTCCAGCATCAATCAACAAGGCGACGTACAGACCGGCGTCGCGGCCAACAGTGTAAGCCTCAGCATCCCGACAGACGGGACCTGCCGGGTGCACTTGCAGGTGTTTGAGCAGGCCAGGCTGCTCAAGGAAATCGACAGCGCCTGCGCCAGCCCCTCCGCTGAATGATCGGGACGCGCCAGAACGGCATGATGCAGGCGCACCCTTGGGTTGAACCGTTGCTCTGGGCGCCACACGGCACGGCAACGCGCACGGGCCTGACGTTCAGGCATAAAAAAACCCGCCGAAGCGGGTCGTTTTTTCATTCAAGGCCATTCCAACATCCTGTCGGCAGCGCTCCGCGCAATGGCTGATCATCCTTGATCTCTGAAGCGGTTCCTGCGCTTCAGCTGATGGATCCAAGTTAACCCGCAAATGTTTCAGTTCATAGGTCGAGTTCGCCTCAGTGCGTGTAAGCCAATGACTATTCCTGTTCCCTGGTCTTGCCTGCCCCTCTGGATTTCAGTTTTGCAGCGCTGAAGCGATGGCGCGGGTCCAGATGCCCACCGCGAATGCGCCAGGATCGACATGCCCCAGCGCGCGCTCGCCGATATAGGACGAGCGGCCCTTGCGCGGCAGCATGTTGCAGGTGGCCTGAGCACCTGTTTGAGCGGCAATGGCCACTTCAAGCGCGGCAACCCGCGGTGCAACGTCTCCAGCCTGTGCGCTGAGAGCGGCCACCGCCGGTAGCAAGGCATCAATCATGGTGCGATCACCGGCGCTGGCACCGCCCAGTTTGACCATGCCGTCGCAACCTGCCTGCAGTGCCTGGGCCCATGCCTTGACGGCACCAGGCTCGACGCTGGCCGACAGTGCAACCCCGGCGCGCAGCACAAATACCGCGTACAGCGGCCCGGAGGTCCCTCCCAGAACCCGGCGCAGGATCCCGGAAAGCTGCTGCAGTGCGACGCCCGGCCGGTCAAGGGCCAGAGTTCCCAGCGCGTCATCCATGGCCCGTGCTCCACGCGCAAGGCTGATGCCGATATCGCCGTCGCCGACCACCGAATCCAGTTCGGTGAGTACCTGCTCGTTCTGTTGCAGCGCTTGGCTCACCGCCTGCAAGACCTTCTCGAAGATCAAGGCATTGGCCTGCGGCCACGACTGACCCTGAATATCGTGCTGCTCGGCTGTCGCCGCCCGAGGCAGTCTGGACACCGCCGTTGCGGGAACGGTCATGCCTTTCCAGGCCGTGGCGCCAGCGGGCGCGTTGAGGCGAGCGAGCAGGGAGTCGTCGAGTCGCAGCATCGACAGGGAACAACCCGCCATTTCCAGAGCGGTGAGGAAGGTGCCCACCATCACCGCCTCGACTTTCAGCCCCTGGTCGGCACATTCCAACAGCGCTTTACGAGCGACAATGTCCAGCTCCTGCACCGCGGTGCCGCCCAGATTGTTGACCATCAGTGCGACACGCTCGCCGGGCTTGAACTGGCCTTGAGCGATAATGCGCTCCAGCAACACCTTGACCATGTCATCGGCCCGCTGAATCGGGCCACGCCGTACACCGCTTTCGCCGTGGATCCCCAGGCCGTATTCCACTTCATCGTCTGCCAGGGTGAAACCGGGCTTTCCGGCGGCGGGCACGGTACAGGCGCTGAGCCCCAGCCCCATGCTGAACAGACCGGCGGCGGCCCGTTGCGCCTCTGCCTTGACCTGCGCCAGGGACAAACCGGCCTCTGCCGCAGCGCCCGCGACCTTGTGAATGAACACAGTGCCGGCGATCCCGCGCCGCCCCACCCGGCCACCGTCATCGTCCAGCGCCACGTCGTCGCCGACCACCAGCATGTCGACCTCAACCCCTGCGGCCCTGGCGATTTCGGCAGCCAGTCCGAAATTGAGGCGATCCCCGGTGTAGTTCTTCACGATCAGCAACACCCCCGCAGCTCCTGCGACCGTCATGATCGCGCTGAGTACGGCGTCAACGCTGGGTGAAGTGAAGACCGCCCCGGCCACCGCAGCGGTGAGCATGCCGCTTCCGACATAGCCGCCATGGGCCGGTTCGTGTCCGGCCCCGCCGCCGGACACCAGGCTGACTTTGCCGCTGGCGCTCAGTGCCTGGAAGTCCCGGCGCACGAGGATGTCTTCACCTTCCAGCAAAGCCAGCCGGTGATCGGCCAGGACACTCCCCTGCAGCATCTCGTCGACGACGTGAAGCGGGTCATTGATCAGTTTCTTCATGGTGATGGGTTCTCGCGGCTGAGTCGGTCATCAGCACAATAGACGACACTGCCGGGAACAACCTGCCTGATCCAGGCTCCAACCTGTCTGGATCGAGTATCCGCCCTCCTCGGGAACCGGCAACCATCAACCGCGCTGACCCTGCCAACGGTCAAGTTTCACACGGTCTGTGGCTCAGGCACGGGTATGCTGTTTGCGCAAACGCAGGCCTCTGAATCAGCCGGTCCGCTGCGGTTTACGCCCTTGAGTGACCGGCGGCGCTCGGGTAATGTCATCTAACCCACAGGACAGAGCACGCTCATGACTTCCAAGCTGGAACAACTCAAACAGTTCACTACCGTCGTTGCCGATACCGGCGATTTCGCTGCCATTGAAAAGCTCAAGCCCGTTGATGCCACGACCAACCCGTCGCTGTTGCTCAAGGCCGGTTCAAACGACAGCAATGCCGAGCGCCTCAAAGAAGCGTTCAGCGGCAGCAAAGGCGACATCAACCTGGCCAGCGACCGTTTCGCCGTCGCCATCGGTCGTGAAATCCTCAAGGTGGTACCGGGCCGCGTCTCCACTGAAGTGGACGCACGCATCTCTTTCGATACCCAAGCCTGCGTCGATCGCGCTAAACGCATCGTCGGCCTGTATGAAGATTTCAACATCGGCCGCGAGCGCATCCTGATCAAGCTGGCCTCGACCTGGGAAGGCATCAAGGCCGCCGAGCAGCTCGAGAAGGCCGGCATCCAGTGCAACCTGACCCTGCTGTTTTCCTTCGCCCAGGCCCAGGCTTGCGCCGATGCCGGCGTGTTCCTGATCTCGCCGTTCGTGGGCCGCATCTACGACTGGTACAAGAAGGCCGAAGGCAAGGATTACGTCGGCGCCGAAGACCCGGGCGTGCAGTCCGTGACGCGCATCTACAACTACTACAAGGCCAATGACTACAAGACCGTGGTCATGGGCGCCAGCTTCCGCAACCTGAGCCAGATCGAAGAACTGGCCGGCTGCGATCGCCTGACCATCAGTACGGACCTGCTGCAGAAGCTGGCCGACGACAACGGCACCCTGGCGCAGAAGCTCAAGCCGGGCAATGGCGGCGAACCGCGTCAGACGTTGAATGAAAGCCAGTTCCGCTGGGCGTCCAATGAAGACGCGATGGCCACCGAGAAACTGGCCGAAGGTATCCGTCAGTTCGCTCGCGATCAGGAAAAGCTCGAAGCGTTGCTCAGCGCCAAGCAGTAAAACGCAAAAAGGGCGGCACCTTCACAGGTGCCGCCCTTTTTTGTGTCTGAGCAATGGCCCAGGGCGTGGCGTTATCTGACGTTTGAGGGCGCCGACGATGCGGGCTTGCCAACCAGGTCGCGAGATGCGGCATTTCGGCACCCGCAGCTGCTGCCCGGAGGGCGTAGGCGTCCGGCTTGCTGACGATCTGCCGGGCACCGGCAACAAACCCTGCCAACGCGATGCACGTGACACCCTGCAGCTGCCTGGTTGACTGCCGCTTCGCGGCAGATCGCTGGCAAGCCAAGCTCCCACGGCCTGCGGCCAGAATCATAAGCACGCGGCGTTATGGAGGGATCGTTCCCACGCTCCGCGTGGGAATGCAGCCCGTAACGCTCTGGGTCAGCCAACAGGCGACGCGGAGCGTCTGGCGAGGTGCTACCACGCGGCGCGTGGGAGCGATCAAAGCCAAGCTCCCACGGCCTGCGGCCAGAATCATGAGCACGCGGCGTTATGGAGGGATCGTTCCCACGCTCCGCGTGGGAATGCAGCCCGTGACGCTCTGCGTCAGCCAACAGGCGACGCGGAGTGTCTGTGGTTGCGGTCACCCATAGACGTCTTCGCAGAAACAAAAGCGGACCAATGATCGGCTCTTGCCCTCGCTTTGCGAGCGCGAGAACTTAACCATCAAAAATAAATCGCGATTTGGGTGCAGGCTGGACGTCGGGTAGAACCAGGAAATGCTATCTACTGATGCTCGAGCGCATTCACCAGATCGCGGAACGCCTCGCGATTGGAGTCGTTGAGGCCCATCAGGATCTTGTGCGCTTCGAGCACCTTGGCCTTGACCACATCCTCGCACTGGTCCTGCGAAGGCAGATCGCTCAGGGTCTCGGGGCGCGGAATCGGCCGACCGACGATGTTGAACACCTGATCGAAGCCCATCGACTGCAACAGGCGCGTGATGTCTTCGTGAGTGGTCACGACCGTAGGCAGCAGCCCCGCCTTCTGGCGCGACAGGATCGACAATTTGGCCAGCAGGCCAAGCGTCGTGCTGTCAATGCTGCGGGTTTCTGTCAGATCGATCACCACGGTCGAAAAATTCATCGAGGTGAAGATCCGTTCAATCGTCGCATCCAACGCCGAGCAGAGAGTCAGGCGCACTTCACCCACGAACTTCAGGACAAAGGTGCCATCTTGCTCGGCAAACTGGATTCTACCGGTACTCATTAAAGGTTCCTGCTCAACACTAACAAGGCGATATCATCCGGCATCTCCCCGAGCGTGGCCAATCCAAACTTACGACGCAGACCATCCAGGCTGCCGCCCGCCTCCTTGACCAGTTCAGGCAAGTTGGCTTCTTTCTCTTTGAGTGTATCACCTGGCAGAAGGTCCAGAATGCCATCAGACAGCAGGGTCAGACTAAAGGACTCGGGCAGATCCAGAACGTGGTCTGTATAAGTCGCCTCGTTGAACAACCCCACCGGCAGACCGCGCCCTTCGAGATATCGGGTCTCGGTCGGCGTGTACAGCACGGGCAACGGCAAATGCCCGCCAACACTGTAGGTCAACTGCCCGGCTTGCTCGTCAATGACTCCACCCACCATGGTCACATGCTTGCCCAGCTTGCAGCTGATCAGGCCACGGTTGATATGGCCAAGCACTTCCGAAGGCTTGAACTCAGGCAGCGTGCCGCCGCGCTTGGATTCGAACAGCAGACGCGTGGTCATGAACTTCAGCAGCACGGTAATGAACGCCGACGACGCCCCATGCCCTGACACATCGGCCAGGTAAAACGCCACGCGACGCTCGTCGACGCGGAAGTAATCCACGAAATCCCCCGACAGATACAGCGACGGGATGATTTCGTGTTCGAATTCGAACGAGTCAATGGCCCAGGGATTGGTCGGCAGCATGTTCATCTGCACCTGACGACCAGCATCCTGATCCTCTTGCAGCAAGTGCAGGCTGGCTTCGAGCTCGCGGTTGGCGGTCTCCAGCTTCTGGCGGTAAAGCTTGTTTTCCTGCAACAGCCGCGCCCGATCCAGCGCCCGCTTGACCGAGTGCTCAAGCACTGCGAGGTCTTCCAGGGGCTTGATCAGGTAGTCGGCCGCACCCAGGCGCAACGCTTCGACAGCATCGCTCATGACGCCTGCGCCGGAGACCACGATAACCGGGGTTTCCGGGGCGAGACTGGTCACCTGACGAATCAGCTCGAGGCCGCCCACTTGGGGCATGCGCAGGTCGCAGATCACAAGATCAGGCTTTTTTTGCTCGAAGGTCTGTAGACCCTGCTGGCCATTGCTGGCCTGCAAGACGCTGAACCCACTGTCTTCCAAATAGGCCGCAAGACTCGCGCGCACTACTTCGTCGTCATCGATAATCAGCAGCGTGGCACTGGTTTTTTGCATGTGGGCAAACGGCGCCAGATTAGGTTGGCGTACGCGGTCTGATTTCTGTCAGGCCGCACACTGGATTCGCTTCTAGCCTCTCTGGATCCGGATCGGCGGACTTTTGGTCAAACGCTTCACGTGGCAGAGGTGCCCTTCAAGGCGCAGACGGTACTCCCATCCGCCGGGGGTTTCAAGCATGCTCCGGTGGTCGACCGGCGTCTTTACATCGCAAATCACCGGGAGTTATAAGAACCGTTAAATCAGCAACGAAATGGAAGGATGTGCCATGGGCCAGCTTGATCGCGACTACGCCGAAAAACGAGATTACATCCGCATGCGGGTCGACGCGGACATCAGCCTGATCTATGCAGGCCAGATCATTCCAGCGGTTTGCGTGGATTTATCCAGCTCTGGCATGCAGATACAGGCGCCGCGCTCATTCAAGGTAGGCGATAAACTCAGCGTGCGCATCGAGTCCGAGCACACCGCGCTCAAGGGTCTTGAGGCCGACACGGAGGTGGTCTGGATCGCTGACATCGACGGCAACGAGCAGAAACTGGGCCTGACGATCCTGGCAATGAAGTGATATCGCCTGGGAACTGCTTCACAGTTTCGAAAAGATCCGGAAAAGAAAAAAGGCGACTCGAAAGTCGCCTTTTTCATGCGTCACGATGAAGTAACCAATCAGAAATCGTCGACGACCTTGCCGTCCTTGACCTTGAACTCACGGTTCTGCAGGTAGGCGTTACGAATGAAGGTGTACTTGTCGCCGTTGATCAGCTTCTCGGCTGACAGCAGGCTGGCACGGGTGTCCACCACGCTCACGCCCAACGCCGTGTTGCGGGTCGGCACGTGATCGATGTAACGGTACGGCTGGGTGTAGGTGTCCGGGTACTTGGCGAAAGCATCGCGTACGGTGCTTGGGCCCAGCAGCGGCAGCATCACGAACGGACCGCTGGCAACGCCCCAGTGGCCGAGGGTCTGGCCGAAGTCTTCGTCGTTACGCTGCAGGCCCATCTTGGTCCCCACATCGAAAAAACCCAACAGGCCGAAGGTGGTGTTGAAGATCAGTCGCGCCGTATCGACGCCCGCCGCCTGCGGCTTGGCTTGCAGAACATCGTTGGCGAAGTTGGTCACTTCTCCGACGTTCTTGAACATGTTGTGGATGCCGTCTTCGAGAAATTGCGGGGTGATGAACTCGTAACCCTGGGCCAGGGGCTTGAGCGCATAGGTGTCAACGGTGTCGTTGAAGCGGAAGATCGCACGGTTGACGCCTTCCCAAGGGTCATCTTCTGCAGCTTGCGCGGCCATTGGCACCAGTGCCAGACCTGCCCAGAAACACGTTCGCGCCAGACGATTGATAAAGCCTGCACCAGTCACGGGCATAGCTGAGACTCCCAGTCAAAGTGATGAAGCGGGCGCTACGCCCCCAAACCAAAGCCTGGAGTATAAAGCCTTCCGCGAGGATTTACGTCGGTGAAAACCAACGCAATTCTACAACCCCTTAAACATCTGGAAACAATGTTGCTGAGCAGTCATCGCACTGTCACGAAAATCCCTTAGCGTCATTGCCATTTGAGAGGGAATTTCATGCTAGCCCCCGTCACCGTGCCAGCCCCGTCTTTCACCGCTGTGCTTTTCGGGCTCAGCGGTTGCCTGGTCGATTTCGGCGCACAGGCACGTGCATTGCGCGACAAGGATGGCAATGTTCTGGCAGGTCAGGATGTCCAGGCATACGCCGCGCCCACCCAGGGTGCGCTCAACGCATTGAAAAACCTCAAGCGACAGGGCATTCCGTGTGCGTGGATCGACGAATACCCTGCGCACATCACCGGGCAACTGGCTGCACCACTGACCGATCTGATCCAGCCCACCGTCCGCCCGGTCAATCGCTGGCCCGCCCCCGACGCTTGCTGGCAGGCATTGATGAGCCTGAATGTCGGCCAGATCGATGGCTGTGTGCTGGTCAGCGGCGATCCGCGCCTGATCACCGCCGCACTCAACGCAGGGCTATGGACCGTCGGCCTGGCGTCCTGCGGGCCGCTGTGCGGGCTTTCACCGGTGCAATGGGAGGCATTGAGCGACGTGCATCGCGAACGCCTGCGGGGCCGGGCGACCTTGGGCCTGTACGCCACCGGCGCGCATTCGGTGATTGATCATCTGGGCGAACTGGAGTCGTGCCTGGCGGACATCAGTCTGCGACGGCTGAAGTTGGAGAAGCCTTGAGCGTTGTTTGATCGACATCATGCAAGCGGACGCGGACTGGATTAGTCTTACGAGGTAAAGGACCTTTGCCCACGCATTGCGGTCCATGCTGAGACTATCATTGAAGGGAGCACCCTATGCCCGCCCGCGAACTGCAAGAACAACTCAATACCCTGCGCGAGCAACTGGATCAGAACCCACCGTTGACTGAAGCAGAACGTGATGACCTGCACACACTGATGGCCAAGATCCAGGCGGAGATCGCCGTTGAAACCGCCACCCGGGACCCTAGTATCTCCGATGGCGTCAATCTGGCCGTGGAGCGCTTCGAGCTGGAACACCCGGGTATCGCCGGCACCTTGCGCAACATCGTGCAGACACTGGGCAATATCGGCATCTGACCAGCCCCTGGTAAACGCACAGAAAAGCCCGTCGTGATGACGGGCTTTTGTGTTTCTGATTGCCGAGCAGAAGCGGTCAGGCGCTCGGCGTGCTCACTGTCGTGCCAGGCGTCCGTTGTCCAGGGTCAGCGTCTCAGTGCTGCGGTAGGGGTTGATGTCCAGCCCGCCACGGCGCACATACCGGGCGTACACCGTGAGCTTTTCCGGCTTGAGCAGGCTTCGCAGGTCCATGAAAATGCGCTCCACACACTGCTCGTGGAAGTCCGAATGCTGGCGGAAGCTGACGATGTAGGCCAGGAAACTCGCGTGATCAAGGGCCGCGCCGCGATATTCCACGGCAACGCTGCCCCAATCCGGCTGGCTGGTCACCGGGCAGTTGGATTTGAGCAGATGACTGTGCAGCGCCTCCTCCACGATTCGCGAATCGTCGCAGCGCAGCAGTTCTGGCTGCGGCCGGTCGTAGCTGCTGACCGTCAGGTCCAGATCGTCCACGCAAACGCCCGGCACCGCCACGATACCTTCGGCTTCGATGTCCTTGAGCGAACGAATGCGCACGCCGACGGGTTTACCGGCAGCGGCGGACAGGTCCTTTTCCAGCACCGTCGCAAGCTCCGCCTGAGACGCAAACGGCGTCTGGTTCAGCGAATTGAGGTAAAGCTTGAAGGACTTGGACTCGATGATATTCGGCGAATCCGCCGGGATGCTGAACTCGCCGATGGCGACCACCGGCTTGCCCGACGGCAGCAGCCAGGACAACTCGTAGCAGTTCCAGAAGTCGACACCCTTGTACGGCAGCGTCTCGGCGGTCAGCCCCAGTTCTGCCCACTTGGCGGTGCGCGCAATGGGAAACAGCAGGGACGGCGTGTAGGTGGCGATGTATTCACTGGACTTGCCCAGCGGCGAGTGTTCGGCTGCAGGATGCATGGCGGGACCTGAAAACGGATAAAAATGGGGGATGTGAAAATCCTGACCGGCAAGTTTATAGGGTTTGTCCCGCGCTTTCAGCGATTAGTCGGCGATGGCGATTTTCCCGACCATCCCCGCCTGATAATGGCCTGGAATATTACAGGCAAATTCCAGGTCGGTGGCCTTGCTGAAGGTCCATGTCAGCTCAGCGGTTTTACCCGGCTCGACCAGCACGCTGTTGGGATCGTCATGCTTCATGCCCATGTCGCCGTGATCCATCCCGGCCATCGCATTGTGATTCATGCCGGTTGAGGTCAGCATGCCGCTGGCGACCATCTTCAGCATTTCCTGCTGGTGGGCAGCATGCATGGCAGCGTCACCGAGGTTGAATTCGTGCAGCAGCTGACCTTTGTTGATCAACACGAAATGCACGGTTTCGCCTTCTTTGACCGTCAGCGACTTGGGCTCGAAATACATGTCGCCCAGGGTCAACTCCACGGTACGTGTTGCCTGCGCAGCTTGCGCTGGATGGCCAAAGTCGAAGTGCCCGGCGGGGGATGCAACCGTCGACAGGCTAACGCCCAGGAGCACGGCAGCAGCGATCAAACGAACAAACATGAGACTCTCCAGTCAACGACAATCGATGGCCTCAGGGTAGGCCTGCGCCACTGGCAATCAGCTGACCGCAAGATTACAACTTTGTAAGCTTGCTGACCGCCCGCCCCGCTCGCGCTATAAAGCGCCATTGCGCAGGGTCAATACCAGGCATCTGCACGCCTCAAGAGTCATCCATGAAATTACTGATCATCGAAGATCAAGCGAAAACCGGGCAGTACCTGCGTCAGGGCCTCAGTGAAGCAGGTTTCAACACCGAGCTGGTGGCGGACGGTAGCAGCGGCCAGCATCTGGCGCTCACCGGCGACTACGCCCTGCTGATCCTCGACGTGATGCTGCCCGGTCGGGACGGCTGGCAGATCCTGCAGGCGGTGCGCAGTGCCGGCCTGGACACTCCGGTGCTGTTCCTGACCGCCCGCGATGCGGTCGAGGATCGGGTCCGCGGCCTGGAGCTGGGCGCTGATGATTATCTGGTCAAGCCGTTTGCGTTCTCTGAGTTGCTGGCCCGGGTCCGCAGCCTGTTGCGCCGAGGCAGCAGCGCCACCCAGGAAACCCACCTGCAACTGGCCGATCTGCGCCTGGACCTGCTGCGCCGGCGTGTGGAACGCAACGGCCAGCGCATCGACCTGACCGCCAAGGAATTCGCCCTGCTGGAGCTGATGCTGCGCCGTCAGGGCGAAGTGCTGCCCAAATCGCTGATCGCCTCGCAGGTCTGGGACATGAACTTCGACAGCGACACCAATGTGATCGAAGTCGCGATTCGCCGCTTGCGTCTGAAAGTCGATGACGAATACCCCAACAAGTTGATCCACACCGTGCGCGGCATGGGCTACGTCCTCGAAGAGCGCAGCCTCTGATGTTCCGGCGCATTTCCCTTGCCAGTCGCCTGGCGCTGTTGTTCGCAGCCTGCACCGCCGTGGTCTCGCTGACCGCAGGGGTGCTGTTCAACCGGGCCAGTGAAGCGCACTTTCTGGAGCTGGATCAGCAATTGCTCGACAGTAAACTGCCGACCTTGCGTGCCGCCCTGACTGGCGTTACCAGCGCCGAGCAGTTCAATGGGCATAAAGACGCGGTGCAGGTCGAGCTGGCGCACTCGCCTGACCTTGCCCTGCAGCTTCGGGGTAGCGATGGCGCGCTCTGGTTCGACAGTTCGTCGCCAGTGACCGTCCAGCACAACGTGCAGGCCGGGCTGCAGACCCTGAGCAATAACGGTGTGGCCTACCGCGCCTACAACATTGCGCTGCGACCCGGCGAGCTAGATTCACCGCAGCTGACGCTGCTGCTGGACATCACCCATCACCAGCATTTTCTGCAACGCATGCAGCACTTGATCTGGCTGACCGTCGGCCTGTCGGCGCTGGCCACCGCCTTGCTCGGCGCCTGGGCGGCACGTAGCGGGTTGCGTCCGCTGCGGCGGATGAGTGACATCGCCGCCAGTGTTTCGGCGAGCTCCTTGACCACGCGCCTGCCGCAGACCGAGATGCCGGTCGAACTGGCCGATCTGAGCCAGGCGTTCAATGCCATGCTCGGGCGTCTGGACGATGCCTTTCAGCGTCTGTCGGCGTTTTCCGCCGACATTGCCCATGAGCTGCGCACGCCCCTGTCGAACCTGCTGACCCACACCCAGGTCATCCTCACCCGTCCGCGCAATCTGGAGGAGTACCGCGAAGCACTGCTGGGTAATCTGGAAGAGCTGCAATGGATGGCGCAGATGGTCAACGACATGCTGTTCCTGGCCAAGGCCGAGCACGGCTTGCTCAATCCCAATCGCGAGCGTTTGGCGCTGGGCCAGGAAACCGATGCGCTGCTGGAGTACTTCCTGCCGCTGGCTGAGGAGGCACAGGTGCAACTGAGTCGAGAGGGGGAGGCAACCCTGGCAGGCGACCGGCACATGCTGCGTCGTGCCCTGTCGAATCTGCTGGACAACGCGCTGCGCTTTACGCCGGCGAACGGCCAGGTGGCGGTCAGGCTGGGGTCCGCCGCCGGACAGGTATCGATCAGCGTGCAGAACAATGGCCAGACGATTCCATCCAGCGCCCTGCCCCGCCTGTTCGACAGGTTCTATCGCGCCGACCCGGCGCGTCACGAGGGCAGCAGTGAACATGCCGGGCTGGGGCTGGCGATCACCCGGTCGATCATCATGGCCCATGGCGGGACGATCCGCTGTGAGTCGCGGGACGGGATCACGCGGTTCTTGATCGAATTGCCGGTTTGAAGGCTGTGAACGCCCTGTGTCGCAGCCCAGCGTGCCGGCGGTAGCGATTTCAATCACGCCACCGCCGGCCAGCCGGATGGCTTTAGAGGTCTTGCCAAATCAGGAACGCCGGCGCTTATTCGTAGCGCAATGCATGTGCCGGCTGGATCTGCGCGGCCCGGTAGGCCGGGTAGATCGTTGCCAGAAAGCTCAGAATGAACCCCGCACTGCAGATCAGCGCCACGTCGCTGCCTTCCAGATGCGACGGCAGGTTGCTGATGAAATACACGTCCGAGGTGAAGATGTGCTGGCCGGTGACGCGCTCGACCCAGCCCACCAACTGGCTGACGTTGATCGCGGCAATCACCCCCAGCACGCCACCGATGAGGGTGCCGACCACGCCGATGACCGTGCCCTGAACCATGAAGATCGCCATGATCTGCCGAGGCGTGGCGCCGATGGTGCGCAGGATCGCGATGTCGGCGCCCTTGTCGTTCACGACCATGATCAGCGTGGCGATGATGTTGAACGCCGCCACCGCGACAATCATCAGCAACAGCAAGCCGATCATGGTCTTTTCCATTTTCATGGCACTGAACAGACTGCCCTGGCTGTGGGTCCAGTCATCGGCCTTGTAATCGGCGCCCAGCCCGCCCGCGATGGCTGCCGAGACTTGCGGTGCCGCATACAGGTCGGTCAGGGCCAGCCGCACACCTTGCACCTGGTTGGGCTGCCAGCGTTGAATCAGCGCAGCGTCGGCCACGTTGACCAGCGCCATCGAGCCGTCGAGCTCGGCGCCGACCTTGAACACCCCGACCACGGTCAGGCGTTGCAGGCGCGGGGTAATGCCGCCGGGAGCGCTGCTGATTTCCGGGACGATCAGAGTGATCTTGTCGCCGACGTTCAGGCGAAAGCGCCGGGCGGTGATTTCACCGATGACCACGCCGAACTCACCCGCTTTGAGGTCCTGCAAACGCCCCTGAACGATGTGCTGAGTGACGATGGAGACCTGGGATTCCAATGCAGGGTCGACGCCGTTGATCTGGATCGGCTGCATCGAACCCTTGTACGACAGCATGCCGTCCATTTCGGTGAACGGCACGGCAGCGGTGACCTGCGGGTTCTTCAGCGCGGCATCGGCGGCGGGTTTCCAGTCGTCCAGCGGCTTGACCCCGGAGATCACCGCGTGCGGGACCATGCCGAGGATGCGCGAGCTCATCTCCTGCTGGAAGCCATTCATCACCGACAGCACCACGATCATCGCCAGGACGCCCAGCGCCAGGCCAATCATCGAGGTCATCGAAATGAACGAGATAAAGTGGTTGCGGCGCTTGGCCCGGGTGTAGCGCGTGCCGATAAAGATCGATAGCGGTCTGAACATGGGTGGAGCACCGTAGCTAAAGCAGCTAAAAGTAAAAACCCGACGCTGGAAACCCGCGTCGGGTAAATCAGGGTTGCATCACGCCTCGACCAGACGGCCTTCTTCCAGGCGCCATACCCGATCCATCTGCCGGGCCAGCGTCATGTCGTGGGTGACCACCAGAAACGCGGTACGCGACGAGGTGCTCAACTCCAGCATCAGGTCCTGAATACCCTGGGCGGTGTGGGAATCGAGGTTGCCGGTGGGCTCATCGAGCATCACCAGACCCGGCCGGTTGACCAGCGCCCGGGCAATCGCCACGCGCTGACGCTCGCCGCCGGAAAGCTCAGAGGGCTTGTGCGCCAGACGGTGCTTGAGCCCTACCCGCTCCAGCAACGCGGTGGCGCGCTGGCGGGCTTCGGGGATCGGGGTCTTGCCGATCAGCAGCGGCATGCAGACGTTTTCCAGCGCAGTGAATTCAGGCAGCAGGTGGTGGAACTGATAGACGAAGCCCAGCGCCCGGTTGCGCAACAGGCCACGGGCCTTTTCGTTGAGTGCCGACAACTCTTCGCCGGCCAGCCAGACGCTGCCTTCGGTTGGCGTGTCGAGCCCGCCCAGCAGGTTGAGCAAGGTACTTTTGCCCGAGCCCGAACTGCCGACGATCGCCACGCGCTCGCCAGGGTGCAGTTCCAGTTGCAGGCCCGAGAGAACCACCACCGATTCGGGGCCCTCCTCGTAGGATTTGCCCAGGTTGCGGCAACTCAGTACAGCTTTATCACTCATGCCCGACTCACTCATAACGTAGCGCCTCCGCCGGCTGGGTGCGCGCGGCACGCCAGGCGGGATACAAGGTGGCGAGGAAACTCAGGACCAGCGCCGCGCCGCAGACCAGCAGCACGTCCTGGGCCATCAATTGCGATGGCAGATAGTCGATGAAATAGACATCCGCGTTGAGAAACTTGTGGCCGATCAGGCCTTCGAGCGCCGAGATCGCCGAGCTGACGTTCAGCGCGGCGAGAATGCCCACACCGGCGCCGATCAGTGTGCCGACCACGCCGATGACCGTGCCCTGGACCATGAAGATCGCCATGATCTGCCCCGGGGTCGCGCCCAGCGTGCGCAAGATCGCGATGTCACCGCGCTTGTCATTGACCACCATCACCAGGGTGGAAATGATGTTGAACGCCGCCACCGCCACGATCAGCAAAAGCAGCAGGCCGATGATGGATTTCTCCATACCGATGGCCTGATACAGATTGCCGTGGGTGCGGGTCCAGTCACGCGAGTAGTACTGGTGCTCGCCCAGGTTCTGGGCGATCTCGTAGGCCGTGCGCGGGGCCTTGAACAGATCGGTGAACTTCAGGCGCAGACCCTGTACCTGACCGGGTTTCCAGCGATGCAGCCGCGCCAGGTCCTGCAGGTTGGTGACACCCAGGTAACCGTCCAGCTCACCGGCGCCTACATGAAAGATGCCGACCACGGTGAAGCGCTTCATGCGCGGGAACATGCCCGCCGGGGTCACGGTGACTTCGGGCGAGACGAAGGTCACCTTGTCGCCGATGGACACGCCCAGCTTGGCTGCCGCCTTGTCGCCGATGACCACGCCAAAGCCGCCTGTGACCAGATCGTCCAGGCTGCCCTGCTTCATGAAGCCGTCGATAATCGAAACTTTGCGTTCCTGGACCGGGTCGATGGCATTGAGCAGGATTTTCTGCACGTTGCCATTGTTGGTCAGCAGGCCCTGCATCTGGGTGAACGGCGCGACCGCCTCCACCTGGGGGTTTTGCTTGACCCGGGTGGCCAGGCCTTGCCAGTCGCTGATGGGCTCGCCGGACTCGATGGTGGCATGCGGAACCATCCCCAGGACGCGGGTGCGCATCTCATGATCGAAGCCGTTCATGACCGATAACACGACTATCATCACCACGACACCCAGGGCCAGGCCGATCATCGACGTCAGGGAAATGAAGGAGACAAAATGGTTACGGCGTTTTGCACGGGTGTAACGCGTGCCGATGAATACAAAAAGAGGTCTGAACATGGAGGGGCTTGTTCAAAGGAATGGGAACGTCCTTGTGGCGGGCCAGGGCCTGCGGCTTTACACTCGAATCGCTGGTCGCGATCCTGCGCAATCACTCTGACAACCGCCGCTACCATGGGTTCGCCATGTCGACATTAGATGAAGAAGAACGCCGCGAATACTACCGTATCGAAGACAGCGTCGCACTGGAAATTCAACACATTCCAGGTTCCGGGGCTGTCGACGAACATGCCCACAATGACAGCTCGACCCTGTTCGATCTGCTGAGCGAACTGCATGTTGCCGAGTTCGAATCCCAGCACCTGCTGCGTCAGCTCGACGATCGCGATCGCACCACCAACAGCTTTCTGCGGGCCATGAGCAAGCGCATCGATCTGCTCGGCCAAGTCATCGCGCAGACCGTGCTGGGCAAGCTGGGCGCGCCGCAGACGGTGATCATGTCCGAGGGCGGCTTGCAGTTCGAGTCGCACCAGCCCTACCCCGTGGACAGCCTGCTGTCGGTGAAAATGGTGCTGATGCCTCAAGCCTCCGGGATGATGCTGCGGGCCCGAGTGACCCAATGCCAGTCGCGAACCATCGGCGGCTTCGAGATCGGCACCGAATGGACCGAGCTGTCCGATGCCCAGCGCCAGCTCCTGGCCCGACACATTCTGCAACGACAAGCCGCACAACGGCGGCTCGCCCGCGAGCAGACCGACCCTGACCCCAAATAAACCGTTTACCGCCTGAGCGCGCTATCGAGGAATCTTTGTGACCATTATTTACGGCCACCGCGGCGCCAAGGGCGAAGCACCGGAAAACACCCTGAGCAGCTTTCAGGAATGCCTCAAACACGGGGTCAAGCGCTGCGAGCTGGACCTGCACCTGTCCCGCGATGGCGAGTTGATGGTGATCCACGACCCGACTCTCAAACGCACCACCGACCGGCGCGGCAAGGTGGTCGAGCACGATGCCGCCGATCTTGTGACCTACGATGCGCGCAAGGGCGGGCCGGGCTGGGTGCACCCCTGCCCGATCCCACGACTTGAAGAACTGTTCGAGAAATGCGCTTTCGAGCACTGGCAACTGGAAGTCAAGAGCGCATCACGCACCCGCGCGGCAACCACGGTGCTGGCGATTCGCGAAATGGCCCAGCGTCATGGCTTGCTGGACAAGGTCACCATCACCTCAAGCTCGCGCGAAGTACTGCGCGCGGCCCTTGAACTGACGCCGGATATTTCTCGCGGCCTGGTGGCCGAATACGCCTGGCTTGACCCGTTGAAGGTCGCGCAAGGTTATGGCTGTGAAATCCTGGCGCTGAACTGGACGCTGTGCACGCCCGAGCGCCTGAAGAAAGCCCAGAGTCAGGGCCTGCATGTATCGGTATGGACGGTCAACGAGCCTGCACTGATGCGCAGGCTCGCCGACTTCGGCGTTGACAGCCTGATTACAGACTTTCCCGGTTTGGCCAGCGCCACCCTGGAGAGTTACTGAAATCGGTCTCCCCGGCCGGCTCAGGCCACCGGCCGGAGCCACTCAAAAAAGCCGGTTGAGGCCGTCGTACGCCGCCACCCGATAGGCTTCGGCCATGGTCGGGTAGTTGAACGTGGTGTTGACGAAATACTTGAGGGTATTGGCCTCGCCCGGCTGGTTCATGATCGCCTGGCCGATGTGCACGATCTCCGACGCCTGGTCGCCGAAGCAATGCACGCCGAGGATCTGCAGGGTTTCGCGATGGAACAGGATCTTCAGCATGCCTACCGGCTCGTTGGAGATCTGCGCGCGGGCCATGCTCTTGAAGAAAGCCTTGCCCACTTCGTACGGCACCTTGGCCTGGGTCAGGTCGTGTTCGTTCTGCCCGATCGAGCTGATTTCCGGAATGGTGTAGATACCGGTCGGCACATCGTTGACGAAGCGCCAGGCGCCGTTGTCCACCGCGCTGCCCGAGGCCGAACGACCCTGGTCATACGCAGCACTGGCCAGGCTCGGCCAGCCGATCACGTCGCCGGCGCCATAAATGTTCGGCTTGCTGGTGCGATACGCCTCATCGACCTCGATCTGCCCGCGACCGTTGGCCTTGATGCCGACGTTTTCCAGGCCCAGCTTGTCGGTGTTGCCGGTCCGGCCGTTGCACCACAGCAAGGCATCGGCCTTGACCTTCTTGCCGGACTTGAGGTGCAGGATCACGCCGTTTTCCAGGCACTCGACGCGTTCGTACTCCTCGTTGTGGCGCACCATCACGTTGTTGTTGCTGAAGTGATAGCTCAAGCCCTGGGAGATTTCCGAATCGAGGAAGCTGAGCAGTTGATCGCGGTTGTCGATCAGTTCGACCTCTACCCCAAGACCACTGAAGATCGACGCGTATTCGCAGCCGATCACGCCTGCGCCATAGATGATCAATTTACGCGGCGTGTGGTTGAGGCTGAGAATGGTGTCGCTGTCGTAGATACGCTTGTGGGTGAAATCGATGTCGGCGGGGCGATAGGGACGCGAGCCGGTAGCGATGATGATCTGGTTGGCCACCAGTTTTTCCACCACGCCCGTGTTGCAGACCACATCGATGGTGCGCTCGTCGGCGAAACTGCCGGTGCCGAAAAACACGTCGACGCGATTGCGCGCGTAGTAGCCGGTGCGCGACGCGACCTGCTTGCTGATGACTTTTTCAGCGTTTTTCAACACGTCCGGGAAGGAGAACCAGCGCGGCTCGCCAATGGCCCGGAACATCGGATTGGTGTTGAACTGAATGATCTGCTTGACCGAGTGACGCAACGCCTTGGACGGGATTGTGCCCAGGTGAGTGCAATTGCCGCCGACCTGCCGCCGGCTGTCGACCATGGCCACCTTGCGCCCGGCCTTGGCGGCGTTCATTGCCGCGCCTTCTCCTGCTGGGCCGGAACCCAGTACCACTACGTCGTAGTTGTAGACAGCCATGCGTACTCCTTAGAACAGGCCGAGGCGCCACTCTGGCGTCTCTGGCTAAATCATGCCGCGGCCGGCGGCATGAGAATCGAAACTCGCGGCGCAGTCTAATCGCCAGGCGACGCGGCGAACATTAACCCTTGGTCGCGTCGTAGGCCAATGTTGTCTGCGCTACAGGGCACCCAGCGAGGCGAAAACAGCCCGGCGAGCGGCCGATTGCTGCGGATGATAAATGCCTTGCGTCACGAAGTATAAAAAAAGCTGCGATTTTGTCGGTTTGTGCGTAATGCCGCACTTTTGCGGTCGCGGCAAACGTGTCATATCTGGTGCCGGATCTTTCACCCAAGGGCGCCATCATGCGACACCGTTTCATTCCCTGGATGCTGTTGCTGCTGGCGCTGGGCAGCCCACTGGTCGTTGCATCCCAGGCCGACCTGCTCAAGCGCGCGGACTTCCCCGGGCAGCTCAACGGCCAGTCGCCGGCCCTTGAACGCAAGAACCAGGCGATTCTGACTTATCTGTGGACCGACGTTTACGCGGCAGCCTTTTATGCAGAGCCTTCAGTCAGTGCCAGACAGGCGGTCTTCACTCAGGCGCCGCAGAAGCTGGCACTGTTCTATTTTCGTGACATCGACCGCAACGATGTGATCAAGGCCGCCAACGCCACCCTCGAACGTCAGCAGACCAAAGAGACCCTGTCGCGACTCAGACAAGAACTGGATCGCTTGCATCAAAGCTTCCAGGACATCAAGCCCGGTGACCGCTACGACCTGAGCTGGGACCGAGCTGATGGCCTGAATCTGCTGCGCAACGGCATCGTCATCTTCGCCAGCCCCGATCCGGAGCTGGCCAAGGTGTACTTCGCCATCTGGCTGGCCCCGGACGGCCTGTCGGCGGATCTGCGAGAGGCGTTGCTCAAATAGCCTGAGCGTCAGGCTCACCCCCCCTTGTCAGCGCCGGATCGAGCCGGCCATGCACTCATTGCGTGGCCGCCCCTGCAGCGGCCAGCTCCAGAAACAGGCGCCGGGCCACGTCTTTGCCGATGGCGCTTCGATAGATGCTGACCACTTCCTTGTCGTCCTTGGCCGCCTTGACCTGGGCCTTGTAGCCCATGAAACGTTGCTCGGGCATCTTCAGGTGAGCGGCAGTGTAGGCGTCCGCTGGGGTGGCTTGGCCGGGGTAATGAAAATGCGCCCACCACAGAACCCGCTGATCCTTGTCACGAATGACGTACTCCTGCAGGAAGTCGTTGCGCCGGGATCCGGACATGTTCTTGCGGCCTTCGAAACGGGCGATATCGACCTCCCGCTCGTGTGCCAGATAACTCAGGCGCGCAGCGGTCGGCGGTTGCGCCTTGATCATGGCAATACGCACGGAGCGCCCTGCCTCCAGCAGACGCGAGGCTGCGGCTCGCAGATCGCCGATCAGGGCCTGAACCGTGTGCTCGGCGCCGTCGCCCTGAGCGGATTCGGCCAGCCGTGCGCCGAGTTTGTCAGCCAGGGCGGTCAGGTGATCGGCCTTGAACACCAGGATGTCCTGCATGTCCGCAGGTTCGCCCGGGCGCAGGGACTGGCGCCTGGCATAATTGACGGCCGGCTCGACGCGCTCCAGCGCAGCGCTGGCCTGGCGCTTGAGGTCCGCCAGGGCGATGACCGGTTCGCGACTCATGCGCCTGGGCGGCGGCGCGGTCTGAACTTCCACCCACTGGCCGTCCTCGTGCAGATGATAAGTGCCGACCACAGTTTCGTTGCTGGTCTGGGTGACATCGACAACAGCGCCCGGAACATCCGCCTCGCCCTCCCTCAGGCGCCCGACCAGCGTACGTTGCCCGCGGGTCTTGAACACTCGCTTGCGCGGCTGTTTGACCCTTGGGGCATATTCGGACGGTTGCTCCGGGGGTTCGGCACTTTCGCGAATCAGGTCCGACAGGCGTTTCTCGGCAGCGTCTGAAATCCATGCCAGTTCCTCGACGTAACGCTCGAAGCGCCCTGCATCCAGGGCCTGGGGCGAGCTTTCGCGCGCGCACATCGAGATCAGCGTGGCGCGGTGGTATTCACGCAGCGAGCTTTCCAGCACATCGATCTGCTCAGACAGCGTGTAGTCGTTGGGCTTCTCCAGTTCGGAGTGGGAACAGAACGCCGCGTGCAGGGCCTCATCGGTGCGCAATCCCTTGAGCTCGGAGACCACCTGCCCCGAGAGGATCCACTCCTTGGCGAAGCTCAATTCCAGCAACGACCAGAATCGGTAGATCCGCCACTCCAGGTGGGTCAGCAGGTGGGTGCGCTGTATCTCCAGCGACTCGTCCCGCCAGAATTGCAAACCAACCTTGGGCACGTTTCGCAGCTGCTGCCAGAACGCTTCGCGCACACTCGACCAGTGCACGCCCCGCTCCTGCGCCTTGAGCAGGTTTTCGAAGAGCGTCAGGTAAGCGTCGACATTTTCCGGGGTGACGGCGGGCCCGGCGACCGCTTCCAGCTCGGGCATCCGCGCGCGGGTCAGTTTCACCAGATTTTCAAGCAACACCCCCTCGAAGAAGGCGATCCGCCGGCTCACACCCTGCAAGCTGGTGGCGACAGTTTTTTCACTCGCCCGATCAGCCGGGCGCAGCATCTGTTGCAGCTGTTGCCGCTCTTCAAGGATCGCCGTCAGTTCCTTGAGGTTGTTTTCGACCTCCTCGACAAGCTCGTCCGAGATAGGCTCGGGCACATCCCGGACTGCCCGGTCCCAACCGACGAACGCTTGATAGATGGCACTCCTGCGCCGTTCGAGTACCACGTTGCGCTCGGTCACCTGCTTGAGGGTGGCCGCGTTTTGCTCCGCCAGTTGCCGGGCGCTGCGTTTCGGACCGCCACCACGAAGCTTCAGCGACAGGTCCAGCGCCCAGGCCTGCCCGACCCGGCACAGGCGCGGCCCGTGCGCCAGTGGATTGTGCGGATCGACGATGTACGCCCCGTCCTCGTTGAAACCGACCCGATACGCCGCACCGTCGAGCTGCACCCACCAGTGTTGCTCGTGCTGATACAGGCCTTCCTTTCCCGGCTCCCCCGACGGCATCCCGGGTGGCGCTTCGGACGACGCCTTCAGGCCGTCAAGCTGGCGTGCCTGATCCGCGGTCAGGCGATGGTTGGAGCTGGACCAGGCGAAATCCAGCAGGGTTTGATCAACGGCCGGTTGCGTGAGCGGCTCCGGCCCCGCTGCTTTGGCTCCATGATCGGCTGCGGTCGCAGGCTCCAGCGTTGCCGCTCTGACCGAGGGCGGACGTGCCGAGGCTGGCAGATGCGGCGCGAAGCCCTGATGCAGAAGAATCGTCGAGATGGTCAGCAACAGCGTGTTCCACGCAGCGACGCCTTCGGGTCCGGCCTTGCGCCGCTCGGCCACCAATACCTGGTCAACGGCCGTCATCAACTGCACCAGCCACAGCGCAGTGCCCACCGATCCGGACAGGAACGGCATAACCGCCTCCAGCGCCAGCCAGCCACCACGGCGAATCATCGCCCAGCGGCTTTCGGCATTGGACACCGATTGGCGGTCGGCAAGGTCCACCAACGCCCTGGCATTGGCGCTGAACAGCACCGGCATGACATCGCCCTGCACCTCGCTGAGGTCCAACTGCGCAGGTTTGGGGACCTCCAGTGGCGCGAATTCCGAGCCCAGACCGAAGCGCACGATATGCGGCTGATCGAACCCGCCATTGGCGTAACGCTGGCGCGCAGGGTCGGTCATCCATGTCAGCACGTCCTGCTGCAGGTCACCGTCCTGGGCGATGGCGTCGCGCAGGGCCAACCAGTTGGCGAATTCGCGCAGCGGCGTTTGAGCGAACGGGCGATACAGGACCCACGGCCCGAAGCCCGGAGCCGCCGGACCGATGACGAACATATTGCTGACCTGATCGGCGCTGGCGCCCGGCTGCGCCACCCATGCCAACTGACGCACAACGCTACCGCCGCCAACGCCGGGCGTTTCCAGCAAGGAGCAGATCAAGCGATAACCGGCCTGGGTCAAGTCACCCTGACCACGGATTTTCTGCTCAAGGGCCTTGAGGGGTAACTGCACCCGCAGCTGATCGGCGAACAGCGCCTGTCGTCTGCCAGCTTCAGGCAAATCGCTGATCAGGTAGCGTCGTACCAGCGCGGGATAGGCCAAACCGATATCCGCGCGTACCACCAACTGCTTCAGGTATTCAGGGGTCAGCCAGTCGGGCAGCGGCCCGCCGTCGCGCGTGGACAGACGAATACTGCCGGCAGGCAGACTCGACAGATTCTCCAGCGCGAACGTGGCGACACTCATGGTGACCGCCTGCACGCTGCCTACTGCGACGAATTGCCCGGCAGAGGGCACGGCGCTTGCCACGACCTTGGCGATGTGAACGGTCACGTCATCGAGCGTCACCCCGCTCGCTTGCGGATGATCCTCACGCAAACTGTCCTGAAGCGTGCGTAGGGCGTAATCGAGGATCGGCGGCAAATCGTCGTCCCAGGCCTGACCACCGGCCCGCGACGCCGCGACTGCCAGTGCAGCCATTCTGCGGCTGTAATCCAGGCGATCCGCGGACGATGCGCTGCGCAACCAGTCTGGCAACTGATCGAGCCGGGACACCTGCACGCCCTGCGTGGTTGAGGGGCCATCTTCAAGCCAGGGGCTGACATCGGTGATTCTGGCCAGATAACGTTCGATCTCGTCGAAATCGGCAAGTCCCAGGGAAAGCACGCCGTGGATGGCGGACAACTGCTCGCCGAGAATCTCCAGGGCCTTTTTCTCGAACGCAGCCTGCCGGGTATTTTCGGCCTCAGGCAGGCGAATACCGCGATCGGCCATGCCTGCCTGAGCATCGGCAGCGCCGGGTGTTGCCGACAGGCTTTGTTGCTCAAGTGCCCGGGCAAGACACAGCCAGGGGCTGGAACCGTCCTTGCCGGGGCGGTCCCAGAAATCCACGGTCGCTTGCATGAACGCCTGGGCAAGGCTGAGCGACACGCTGTCGATCAGAACAGCCAGTTGCTCGACATCAACGTCAAGGATGACAGGGGGTGAGGCTGATGGATCCGCCAGCAGCGTTTCCTTTCCGGAGGTCCACAACGGCGTCTTGCCGGTCGCGAAGTGATGCCGCAGACAATCAAGCAAGGTTTCAGTGGTCGGGGCGCCAGACCCGGCAACGCTGGTGATCACCGCGCGCTGCGGATCGATGCCCATGCCCGGATATCGGGACTCAAGCGCCGCGCCCAGCGTTCGGGATGCCAGCGCGCTGAGGGATGGCCGGCGGGAAAATGTGTCGATCAGCTCGTATTTGGCATTCATCGTGGCTTGCACTCGCAAATGAAATGGGCCATCGGCCGACCAGAGGCGTCGGTCGGTGGCGTTTCAAGGGAGTTAAAGCCGGATCACCAAGACCTGTGACATAAACAAATATTGTGTCGCCGGTCTGCTACAGGTGAACGGGGTGCGGCCGTACGTGTCTTCTGATTGCTATCCGCCACTTTTACACATATCGTTACAAATCTGCACCGCTCGAGACCAAGCCCGGACGGCGCAGGAGAGGACGCATAAATACAACGGATCCCCCAGCTAGACAGCCTAAGTGAGTAATTCCAAATGGCCTCGAACACAGGCAAAGGCAAGGCGATTTTTCGCGTTGTCAGCGGCAACTTCCTTGAAATGTTTGACTTCATGGTCTATGGCTTCTACGCCACGGCCATTGCCAAGACCTTCTTCCCAGCAGACAGTGAGTTCGCATCCCTGATGCTCTCGCTGGCGACTTTCGGCGCCGGCTTTTTGATGCGTCCATTGGGTGCCATTTTCCTCGGCGCCTACATCGACCACCACGGTCGTAAGAAAGGCCTGATCATCACCCTGGCCATGATGGCCATGGGCACGATCCTCATTGCCTGCGTGCCGGGTTATGCGACCTTGGGTGTCGCCGCGCCCCTGCTGGTACTGATCGGCCGTCTGCTGCAGGGCTTCTCGGCCGGCGTGGAACTGGGCGGCGTGTCTGTCTATCTGGCTGAAATTTCGACCCCGGGCCGTAAAGGTTTCTTCGTCAGCTGGCAGTCCGCTAGCCAGCAAGCCGCAGTGGTATTTGCCGGCCTGCTGGGCGTTGGCCTGAACCACTGGCTGAGTCCGGAAGAGATGGGCCAATGGGGCTGGCGTGTGCCGTTCCTGATCGGCTGCATGATCGTTCCGGCGATCTTCGTGATTCGTCGCTCGCTGGAAGAAACCCCGGAATTCGAAGCCCGCGCGCGCAAGCATCGTCCGACCTTGGGCGAAGTGATGAAGTCCATTGGCGCCAACTTCGGCCTGGTGATTGCCGGCATGGCGCTGGTGGTCATGACCACCGTGTCGTTCTACCTGATTACCGCCTACACGCCGACCTTCGGCAAGAACGAACTGCACCTGTCTGATCTGGACAGCCTGTTGGTGACAGTCTGCGTGGGTATCTCGAACTTCATCTGGCTGCCGGTCATGGGCTCGCTGTCGGACAAGATCGGTCGCAAGCCGCTGCTGCTGGCAGCCACCATCCTGGCCATCATCACTGCCTACCCTGCCCTGTCCTGGCTGACCTCGAACCCAAGCTTCGTGAACCTTCTGGTGGTCGAGCTGTGGCTGTCGTTCCTGTACGGTTCGTACAACGGCGCGATGGTGGTTTCGCTGACCGAGATCATGCCGGTCGAAGTGCGCACCACCGGCTTCTCCCTGGCCTATAGCCTGGCGACGGCGACCTTCGGTGGCTTCACGCCAGCGGCCTGTACTTATCTGATCCATGTGCTCGACAACAAGGCAGCACCGGGTATCTGGCTGAGCGGCGCTGCGGTGATGGGCCTGGTCGCGACACTGGTACTGTTCCGCAAGGGCCAGACGCGTATTCAAGGTGCTCCGGCTGCAGGCTAAACCTGTGCAGTTGTCACGCTGAAAACAGAAACGCCCCGACTGGTCCGGGGCGTTTTTTTTTGGGACTGAATATGAATTTTGGGTTCGCCCTAACGCCAGAGCCCTATCAGCGCAACCACAAATAACGGACATACACCCAAACGCAGCGCAAAAAAACGCCCCGAACCAGTCGGGGCGTTTCTTTACATTGGCGTGCAGCTTAACGCTTGCCGCTGGCCACTGCATTCAACTTACTTGGGGAATGCAGGCGGGTTGACTCCAGCCATGTCTTCCATCACGCGAACCACCTGGCAGCTGTAACCGAATTCGTTGTCGTACCAGACGTACAGGACGACGCGGTTATCGTTGCAGATCGTGGCTTCAGCATCGACCACACCGGCGTGGCGCGAGCCGACGAAATCGGTGGACACCACTTCCTGCGAATTGACGAAGTCGATCTGCTTGTGCAGGTCCGAATACAGCGCGGTCTGGCGCAGGTACTCGTTCATCTCTTCGCGAGTGGTGGCGGTGCCCAGGTTCAGGTTGAGGATCGCCATCGAAACGTTTGGCGTCGGAACCCGGATCGCGTTACCGGTCAGCTTGCCAGCCAGCTCAGGCAAAGCCTTGGCAGCGGCAGTGGCAGCGCCGGTTTCGGTGATGACCATGTTCAGCGCAGCGCTGCGGCCACGACGATCACCCTTGTGGAAGTTGTCGATCAGGTTCTGGTCGTTGGTGTACGAGTGAACGGTTTCAACGTGACCATTGACGATACCAAACTTGTCGTTGACGGCCTTGAGCACCGGGACGATAGCGTTGGTGGTGCAGGATGCCGCGGAGATGATCTTGTCATCGGCGGTGATCTGCTGGTGGTTGATGCCGTGAACGATGTTCTTCAGCTTGCCCTTGCCCGGTGCGGTCAGCACCACACGGTCGATGCCAGGGCACTGCAGGTGTTGGCCCAGGCCCTCGGCATCACGCCATACGCCAGTGTTGTCGACCAGCAGAGCGTCCTTGATCCCGTACTGGGTGTAGTCCACTTCAGTCGGGTTCTTGGCGTAGATCACCTGGATCAGGTTGCCGTTGGCGCTGATGGTGTTGTTGGCTTCATCGATGGTGATGGTCCCGTCGAACGGGCCATGAACCGAGTCGCGACGCAGCAGGCTTGCGCGCTTGGCCAGATCGTTTTCGGCGCCTTTACGCACGACGACGGCACGCAGGCGCAAGCCGTCGCCACCACCGGTTTTTTCGATCAGGATGCGCGCCAGCAGACGGCCAATGCGGCCGAAACCATAAAGGACAACGTCGGTGCCTTTACGCGCGCCGGAATTCTGCTGGCCAACGACTTCGGCCATTTCTTCACGGACGAATTGTTCGGCCGTGCGGCCATTGGCCTCGGTCTTGTATTTGACTGCCAGCTTGCCCAGGTCCACGGAAGCGGCACCCAGTTTGAGCTCGCTCATCGCTTTGATGAGCGGGAAAGTCTCGTGTACGGACAACTCGGTTGCGTCGGCTTGACGATGACGCGCAAAGCGGTGTGCCTTGAGAATCGCGATGACTGAACGATTGATCAGGGTGCGGCCGTAGATCGAACTCACCACGTTGTTATTGCGGTAGAGCTGACCGATGAGCGGGATCATCGCCTCGGCGAGCGCTTCACGATCGATCCATTCACCAAGACACTGGTCGGGCTTCTGAGTCACGGGAACCTTCCACATGTAGGGGCTGAAAAAAGGGACTACATTATGCCCAAGCCTTTGTTTATGAGCAATCCGGTGTTTTCACGCAACGCGGCACTACATAATTGGGCGAGCACAAAACTGACAGCGCAATCCTGATTTAGTTACAATCCCAGGCTTTGCCGCAACGCCTGGAGCTTGATCTTCCGTGCCCGTTCTGCGCCTACCGATTCTTCCTGCTGCTGCAGGCAAACAACATTGGGGCAACCTGCCTGGTGCCGCGCTCAGCCTTGCTATCGCCGAGGCCGCCAGCGCTGCGAAACGCTTCACCCTGCTTTTGACCGCCGACAGCCAAAGCGCCGAGCGACTGGAACAGGAACTGAAGTTTTTCGCCCCCGATCTTCCGGTGCTACATTTCCCTGACTGGGAAACCCTGCCCTACGATTTGTTCTCGCCGCATCAGGACATCATCTCCCAGCGTATCGCCAGCCTTTACCGGCTTCCGGAGCTTGCCCATGGCGTGCTGGTGGTGCCGATCACCACGGCCTTGCACCGACTGGCGCCGACCAAATTCCTGCTCGGCAGCAGTCTGGTGCTCGACGTTGGCCAGAAGCTCGACGTCGAACTCATGCGCACCCGGCTCGAAGCCAGCGGTTATCGCTATGTCGACACGGTCTACGAGCACGGCGAATTCACCGTGCGCGGGGCCTTGATCGACCTGTTCCCGATGGGCAGCAAACTGCCGTACCGGATCGATTTGTTCGACGACGAAATCGAAACCCTGCGCACCTTCGAGCCGGAAACCCAGCGCTCCATCGACAAAGTCGATTCGGTGCGTCTGTTGCCGGCCAAGGAGTTCCCGCTGCAAAAGGAAGCCGTGACCCGCTTCAAGGCGCGTTTTCGCGAACGCTTCGACGTCGACTTCCGCCGCAGCCCGATCTTCCAGGATCTGAACAGCGGCATTACCCCGGCAGGCATCGAGTACTACATCCCGCTGTTCTTCGAAGAAACCTCCACCCTGTTCGACTACCTGCCCCAGGACACCCAGGTATTCTCGTTGCCAGGCATCGAGGCGGCGGCGGAAACCTTCTGGAAGGATGTGCGCAACCGCTACGAAGAGCGTCGCGTCGACCCGGACCGACCGCTGCTGCCGCCCGCTGAGCTGTTCCTGCCGGTAGAGGACTGCTTTGCCCGCCTGAAGACCTGGCCACGCGTGGTCGCAAGCCAGGACGACGTCGATACCGGCATCGGCCGCGAGCGCTTCCCGGCTCGGGCTTTGCCGGATCTGGCGATCGAAGCCAAGGCCAACCAGCCGCTGGCGGCGCTTTCAAGCTTCCTCGACGAGTTCCCCGGCCGCGTGCTGTTCACCGCTGAATCGGCCGGGCGCCGCGAGGTGCTGCTGGAGCTGCTCGAACGCCTGAAGCTGCGCCCCAAGACCCTGGACAGCTGGCAGGAGTTCGTCGACAGCAAGGAGCGGCTGGCGATTACCATCGCACCGCTGGACGAAGGCCTGGTGCTGGAGCAACCGGCGCTGGCGCTGGTGGCCGAGAGCCCGCTGTTCGGCCAACGGGTCATGCAGCGGCGCCGCCGTGAAAAACGCATCGATGGCCACTCCAGCGATGCGGTGATCAAGAACCTGGCCGAGCTGCGTGAAGGCGCGCCGGTGGTGCATATCGACCACGGGGTCGGGCGCTATCTGGGCCTGGCGACGCTGGAAGTGGAAAATCAGGTCGCCGAGTTCCTCATGCTCGCCTACGCCGAGGAAGCCAAGCTCTACGTGCCGGTGGCCAACCTGCACCTGATCGCCCGCTACACCGGCAGCGACGATGAACTGGCGCCGCTGCACCGGCTGGGTTCCGAAGCCTGGCAGAAAGCCAAGCGCAAGGCCGCCGAACAGGTGCGCGATGTGGCCGCCGAACTGCTCGACATCTATGCCCGTCGCGCTGCGCGCGAAGGCTATGCGTTCGCCGACCCCAAGCTCGACTACGAAACCTTCAGCGCCGGCTTTGCGTTCGAGGAAACCCCGGATCAACAAACCACCATCGAGGCCGTGCGTGCCGACATGCTGGCGCCCAAGCCGATGGACCGCCTGGTGTGCGGCGACGTCGGCTTCGGCAAGACCGAAGTGGCCATGCGCGCCGCGTTCATCGCCGTGCATGGCGGCAGGCAGGTGGCGATCCTGGTGCCGACCACCCTGCTCGCCCAGCAGCACTACAACAGTTTCCGCGACCGCTTCGCCGACTGGCCGGTGACGGTCGAGGTCATGAGCCGCTTCAAATCGGCCAAGGAAATCAACGCCGCCGTGGCCGATCTGGCCGAGGGCAAGATCGACATCGTGATCGGCACCCACAAGCTGCTGCAGGACGACGTCAAGATCAAGAACCTGGGGCTGGTGATCATCGACGAGGAACACCGTTTCGGGGTTCGTCAGAAAGAACAGCTCAAGGCTCTGCGCAGCGAGGTCGACATCCTGACCCTGACGGCAACGCCGATCCCGCGCACCCTGAACATGGCTGTGGCGGGCATGCGCGACCTGTCGATCATCGCCACGCCGCCGGCGCGTCGGCTGTCGGTGCGCACCTTCGTCATGGAGCAGAACAAGCCGACGGTCAAGGAGGCGCTGCTGCGTGAGTTGTTGCGTGGTGGTCAGGTCTACTACCTGCACAACGATGTGAAGACCATCGAGAAATGCGCTGCCGATCTTGCCGAACTGGTGCCCGAAGCGCGCATCGGGATCGGCCACGGGCAGATGCACGAGCGCGATCTCGAACAAGTGATGAGCGACTTCTACCACAAGCGCTTCAACGTGCTGATCGCCTCGACCATCATCGAGACCGGCATCGACGTGCCGAGCGCCAACACCATCATCATCGAGCGTGCCGACAAGTTCGGCCTGGCCCAGCTCCATCAACTGCGCGGCCGGGTCGGACGCAGCCACCACCAGGCCTATGCCTATCTGCTGACGCCGCCGCGCAAGCAGATCACCGCCGATGCGCAGAAACGCCTGGAGGCCATCGCCAATACCCAGGATCTGGGCGCAGGCTTTGTGCTGGCCACCAACGACCTGGAAATCCGCGGCGCCGGCGAGCTGCTGGGCGAAGGCCAGAGCGGGCAGATCCAGGCCGTGGGCTTCACCCTGTACATGGAAATGCTCGAACGCGCGGTGAAATCGATCCGCAAGGGCGAGCAACCCAATCTTGACCAGCCGCTGGGGGGCGGTCCGGAAATCAACCTGCGCGTGCCGGGGCTGATTCCCGAGGACTACCTGCCCGATGTGCATGCGCGGCTGATCCTCTACAAACGCATCGCCAACGCAGCCGACGAGGAAGGCCTCAAGGACCTGCAAGTGGAAATGATCGATCGCTTCGGCCTGCTGCCGGAACCGGCGAAAAACCTGGTGCGCATGACCTCGCTCAAACTCAAGGCCGAGCAACTGGGCATCAAGAAGGTCGACGCCGGCCCGCAGGGTGGACGGATCGAATTCGCCGCCGATACTCCTGTAGATCCACTGACGCTGATCAAGCTGATTCAGGGACAACCCAAGCGTTACAAGTTCGAAGGCGCTACCTTCTTCAAATTCATGGTGCCGATGGAGCGCCCCGAAGAACGCTTCAACACCATTGAAGCGCTGTTCGAGCGTCTGACCCCGCTGTCCTCTACAAAATCGGCTTAAGGATTCACCATGCGTGTGCTCCGCTCGTTCACCCTGCTGCTGGTGCTGTTCGCCCCTGCAGCTTTTGCCGATGGCACTTATCAGGTGGAAATGATCCTGTTCCGCCAGAACGGCGAGCCGGCGGCCAATAACCAGCCAGCGCCCGAAAACTGGGCCGCTGGCGCGCAAGCGCTGGCGGCGGACAACCAGAGCCCCACCGCGCTGGATACGCTGGTGGGCAAACTGGAGTCCAGCGACGCCTATAAGGTACTGTTGCACCGCGCCTGGCAGCAGGACCTGAGCGCCACTGCGAGCAAGGTGGCGATCAGCAGCGGCCAGGAGCAGTTCGGCCACTTCCCCATCGAAGGCACGGTCAGTCTGGGACTGGCACGCTTCACCGATATCGACGCCAATTTCTGGGTCAACCAGCTCGACGAGCACGGCGTACTGGTTTCCAGTGAGCGGCTGCGTCAGGCGACCCGGGTCAGGAACGGCGAGTTGACCTACATTGACAACGCGAGCCTGGCCATGTTGATCAAGGTTTCTCCCATCCAAGCACCGCGTTGACGTAGGGCCTGAAGTGTCATCCCTATTGGAAAAAGCCCTGGCCCTGCCATGGGAACCGTTGTTCAAGGCGCAGAGCGTGGAACGCGGGCTCGACTATGCGCGGCAGAAACGTGTAATGCTGCAACACCTGAGCCCGGATCTGATTCGCACCGTCTGCCGCGGCTCAAGCCTTGAAATCTATACCCAGACCCTGCAGTTCAAGGACCCGGAGCGCACGCGCAATTTTGTGGTCGGCAAATGCACCTGCCCGGTCAGGAACAACTGCAAGCACTGTGCGGCCGCGCTGTTCTTTTTGCAGGACCCGGAAAACCTCTCCGGCATTCTGGCGGCCATGGATCAGCAATCGATGACCCCCGTGCTGAAAACAGAAGAAAAGCCTGCGTTGCCCGAACGGGTCATCGACGATGTAGAACCTGAGCCACGACTGATCCTGGCCAGCTTCGAATTCAGCGCCTATGAACCGCGCAACGGCAAGATGCAGCGCCATATCCAGCACCGCGCCGCGCTGGCCTTCCGCTACAACGAATTTTATGCCTCGGGCGCGCCCAGCCCCGGCCGCTCCAGTGACATCGTGCGCCATCTGAGTGATGAAACCCTGCGTCTGCGGCGTCATCTGGATCGTGAGGCGCACTACCGCAGACAGCTGCAGGAAATCGGTTTTCGCATCGCCACGCGCCAGAGCAAGGCGTTGCCCGACAGCGCCGGGGAAATGTTCGAGCTGCCCCACGACAAGGCCTGGCTGAGCTTCATGCTCGACAACCTGCCGGTGCTGCGCGAGCAGGGCTGGCAGGTCGAGATGAACGAGGAGTTCGGCTTTGACGTCACGCCCGTGGACGACTGGTATGCGGTGGTCGATGAGGAGCCAGAGCGCGACTGGTTCGATCTGGAGCTGGGCATCATCGTCAATGGCGAGCGCCTGAGCCTGTTGCCGATCCTGATCAACCTGCTGCGCACCCATCCAGAGCTGATGACCCTGGCCGGCATCGCCAAACGTCGCGACGACGAACAGCTGCTGGTGCAGCTCAACCACTTTACCCAGCGTGGCGGCGGACCGATTCAGGTGGCCCTGCCTTACGGCCGGCTAAAGACCGTGCTGGCGACCCTCGGCGATTTTTACTGGCGCGAAGACGGCAACGATGCCATCCGCCTGAACACCGCCGATGCCGCACGCCTCAAGCAACTCGATGACATGCCGCTGGTGTGGCAAGGCGGCGACCGACTGCGGCAGTTCTCGGAGCGTCTGGTCAACATCAAGAACGCCAAGGTCGAGGTGCCCAAGGGCCTGAACGCCACGCTGCGGCCCTATCAGCTCGAAGGCTTGAGCTGGATGCAGGCCCTGCGCGAGCTGGAAGTCGGCGGCGTGCTGGCCGATGACATGGGCCTGGGCAAGACCCTGCAGACCCTGGCCCACCTGCTGCTGGAAAAACAGGCCGGACGCCTGGATCGTCCGGCGCTGGCGGTGATGCCGACCAGCCTGATCCCCAACTGGATGGACGAGGCGAAACACTTCACCCCGCAGCTCAACGTGCTGGCGCTGTATGGCGCCAACCGGCACCAGGAATACGACAGTCTGCAAGACTATGACCTGATCCTGACCACCTATGCCCTGCTGCCTCGGGATGTCGAGCTGCTGAGCAAGCAGCTGCTGCATGTGCTGGTGCTCGATGAGGCGCAGTACATCAAGAACCCCAACAGCAAGGCCGCTCAAGCCGCTCGCCAGCTCAACGCCCGACAACGCCTGTGCCTGAGCGGCACGCCACTGGAAAACCACCTGGGAGAGCTGTGGTCGCTGTTCCACTTCCTGATGCCCGGCTGGCTGGGCGATGCCAAGCAGTTCGGCAGCAACTACCGCACGCCCATCGAGAAGCTGGGTGATGAGGCGCGCTTGCAGCACTTGAACGCGCGGATCAAACCGTTCCTGCTGCGTCGCACCAAGGAGCAGGTCGCCACCGAACTGCCGCCCAAGACCGAGATCGTGCACTGGGTCGAGCTCAACGATGCGCAGCGCGATGTCTACGAAACCATGCGCCTGGCGATGGACAAGAAGGTTCGCGACGAGATCACCCGCAAAGGCGTGGCGCGCAGTCAGATTATCATCCTGGAAGCTTTGCTCAAGCTGCGCCAGGTCTGCTGCGACCTGCGCCTGGTCAACAGCGTACCGCCCAACAGTCGTCACTCAACCTCCGCCAAGCTGCAAAGCCTGATGGTCATGGTCGAGGAGCTGCTGGCGGAAAACCGCAAGATCCTGTTGTTTTCGCAGTTCACCTCGATGCTCGAATTGATCGAGTCAGAGCTGCAACAGCGCGGCATCGAATATGCCTTGCTCACCGGCAGGACCAAGGACCGACGCAAGCCGGTGCAAGACTTCCAGAGCGGCAAGCGCTCGATTTTCCTGATCAGCCTCAAGGCCGGTGGCACGGGCCTGAACCTGACCGCGGCCGACACAGTGATCCATTACGACCCGTGGTGGAACCCTGCGGCTGAAAACCAGGCCACCGACCGCGCCTATCGCATCGGCCAGGAGAAACCGGTGTTCGTCTACAAGATGATCGCCAAGGGCACGGTTGAGGAAAAGATCCAGCACCTGCAGCAGGAGAAATCGGCGCTCGCGTCCGGGGTTCTCGATGGCCGCACGGCGGGGGACTGGAAGCTACAGGACGAAGACATCGCGGCACTGTTCGCGCCGTTGCCGCTGCCGCCGAAGAAGGTCAAGCGCTGATCCACTCGCTTACCCACCTGTAGGAGTGAGCTTGCTCGCGAATGCGGCAGAACATTCCAAGATGGTGTCCGGACGAACCGCTGTCGCGAGCAAGCTCACTCCTACAGTGCGAGCGGTTCGCCCAGGGCTTGTTCTGCCCACTGCACATAACACACCACCACCGGCATCTGGTGTTCGGCGCAGAAATCCAGCCAGCGCAGCTGATTGTCCTGCAGGCGATCACCCGGGCCCTTGACCTCGATCATCCGATAGCTGCGCTGCTCGGGATAGAACTGGATGAGGTCGGGCATCCCGGTGCGGTTGGCCTTGATGTCCTGCAGCAAGCGCCGGAACCAGTGCCTGAGGTGCTGCGCTGGCAGGCAATGCAGCGCCTGCTCCAGTAATTGCGGGGTCAGGGTGTGCCAGAACACGAACGGTGATTGCAGGCCGAACTTGCTCACGTAATGCTGACGGATGACGTCCAGGTAGCGGTCATCCTCCAGTTGCGCCAGGCACGCATCGAACAGATCCGCCCGACGTTGATAGAAATCGGGACTGTGGAGATCGCTCGGCGCGCTGTGGAACGGATGAAAGAATGCCCCCGGCACCGGCGCGAAAACCGCCGGCCAGCACAGCAGGCCGAACAGCGAATTGATCAGTGCATTCTCGACGTAATGCACCTCGCTGCCCTCCTCGGCCAGATGCTGCTGGATCAGCTGCTCGACACTGTATTCGGGCAACGGCGTCACACTCAGGTCCAGCCGGCTGACCGTCCGTTTGGCCCTGCGACGTACAGTGCCGTCGCCCAGCTTGCGCTGCAGACGCGGCTCGATGCGCAACAGGTGCTGGGTTTGTTCATCGTTTTGCGGCATTGCCCGCGCCTGCTGCAACAGCGCCATGGCTTCGACATATCGCTCGCTGCGCTCCAGCACCCGAATCTGCCGTACCGACGCGCCGGGGTAGCTGGAATGGGCATAGACGTCCAGAGCCTGGGCCCAGTCCTGCTCGCGCTCAGCCTGCTGACCGATCTGGAACAACAGCTTGGCCCGGCGCATGGCCAGCCATGGGTTGTCGGTCTGCACGGCCAGCGCCGAAGCTGCCAGCTCAGACAGCGACGCACCTTCATCCAGCGCCTGACGGCAGGCATGCAGATCCAGACAGGTGTCGATATCCGCGCGCTGGCTGATGCCTCGGGACTCAAGCGAAAACTCGACCTTTTCGTAGCGGTAGATGCCCAGGTCCGCGAGCACGAATTCAGACCATTGCTGATAGAGGTTGCCGAAATACAGCAAGCGCAAGCGGTCGCACAAGGGCATGACCTGAAGCGCGAAGACCACTTCGTCCAGCGCTGCGAACCAGTGCTTGAGCGGTTGAGGCTGTTCGTAGAGCGGGAGCAACCGCGCCAGCAGGTCGGCTTTTTTCTCCGCGCTCTTGACCCCGTGCGCCTTGAAGCAAGCGCTCAATTCGTCCTTGCGCAATACGCTGAACAGCGCCTGCAGATCCAGATCAGGCTGGGCGTCGACCCAGCCATGCTCGAGCAGAGCCGCTGCGGCCTGCCGAACATCGCCTATCTCGGCGTAATCGAGCTTGCTGGCGCGAAACAGCGAGCCCTTGCGCATGACCATGCGCACCAGCAACGCCTGGGCAGGTTGCGCCAGACGACCGAAGTCTTCGATGAAGCGACGCTCTTGGGCGTCGAGCAAATCGTCATAGCGCTGGCCGATCCAGGCCAATACCTGACGAAAGTTCTCCAGGTAATAGAAAGGATTGTCGAGGGGGGAAGTGCTCACGGCGGGTCACGCAAGGGCTGGCGGAAAGGCCTCAGGATACTGGTTATCCGTACAGATTCCAGCCTCTGTTTGCTGTGTGCGGCTGTCGGGCTGATCAACGGCATGTCGCGCAGCCGCTAGAATGCACAGGCATCGATAAAAGGAATCGGCATGTCAGCGCTCAACATACCCCGCATTTATCTGGCCGGCTTTGACGTATTCCGCGCCGACGCCGTCGAGCACGGCGCTTACCTCAAGGCGCTTTGTCAGGCGCAGGGGCTTGAAGGGCGGTATCCGTTCGACAATCAGGTCACTGCCGGCCTGCCACCACAGCAAACGGCCGCGCTGATCTGTAACGCCAACATCGGCATGATCCGAGACTGCGACGCGGTGCTGGCCAACCTCAACGACTTTCGCGGGACCGAGCCCGATTCCGGGACGGCGTTCGAAGTCGGCATGGCGGTCGCGCTGGGCAAGCCGGTGTGGGCGTATTTCCAGGCGCGCGGATCGCTGCGTGAGCAGATCGAGCACGATGCCGAAGGTTTCGATGGGCAGGGTTTTCAGGTGGAGGATTTTCAGTTGCCGAGAAATCTGATGCTGGCCTGCACGTGGGCGGGTAGCAGCGAAACGGCCGAGGTGGGGATTCAAGCGCTGGCAAGACTTCTGTCAGCACAACCTTAGTCGTTTCTGCCCGGAGGGCGTGGGAGTCCGGCTGGCCGACGATCTGGCGCGCAGCGCCAGCAAACCAAGTGAAACCTATGCACGTGACCCACCGCGCTGCCGGATTCTACTGCCGGTGCCCGGCAGATCGCCCGATCGCGGTCCGCAGCAAGCCGGACTCCCGCGGCCTTCGGCCAGAAGCCGACCGCGTTCACCCCAACGTCGACGAGCCGATGTCCAGCTTGTCCGCATCGGCGAACTCATCCAGACCCAGGTCGCCCAGGTCCAGCTCGCCTTCCGGGTCGCTGTCTTCATCGGCGTCCGAATCATTGAGCGGCGACTGGTCACCGCTAAAGTGCTGGTCTTCGTCGTTGAGGTAATACGGCGTCAGATCATGGTTGCCAGGCGTATGTGGCTGTACATGCATTGCAGGTTTCTCCCACCGGTGGTTTGAACCTCAAGGCTACTCCAGAACCGGCCGCGATCACACCCAGCTGAAAAACGCCCCGCCGTTATCGCGCAGCATCTGCGCCATGCCGTGGGCCGCCGGTGACAGATAACCTTCACGGCGCAGGAACACGCAGATCGTGCGCGCCATGGTGGTGTGTTCCAGCGGCACTTCGCGCAGGTATTGCATGTTCTTGCCGTACTCAAGGGTTTCCCGGGCAATGAAGCTGAGCAGGTCGGTCTGGGCAATCAGGCGCGGTAACAGGGAGATCGAATTGGCTTCGATCTGCACCACCGGCAGCGGCAGGTTATGCCGGGTGAAGGCCTGGTCGACCCAGATGCGTGATGACACGCCCGAGGGTGGCAACACCCAACGGTAGTGACACAGGTCGCTCATCTGGAATGGCGCCTTGAAGATCGGATGATTGCGACTGGCGATGACCACCGCCTCGTCGGTCAGGATCGGATGCCCGAGGAATTCATCTTCGTCGGCACGCTGGGCGCAGATGATCATGTCCAGATGCCCGGACCGCAACTGCTCGCGGAGCATATCGTCCTGACCGATCACCAGTTTCAAGGTGATCTGCGGCGCGCGCTTGAGCAGCGCATTGGTCAGTTCCGGCAACAGGTATTCAGCCATGGTCGAGGCGCAACCCAGGCGGATTTCGCCCACTGCCCCACTGGCAAAATCACGCACCTCGCGCTGGGTCTGGGCGATGCTTTGCTGCAACAGCTTGCCCCGAGCCTGCAACAACTCGCCCACCGGGGTCAGCTTGATCCGTCGCCCGTCACGCTGAAAAAGCTTGGTGCCGAACGACTGCTCCAGACGCTGGATGCTCTTGGTCAGCGCAGGCTGGCTGCGGTTGAGTTTCTCAGCTGCGCGCCCCAGGTGGCCAAGCTCGGCGATGGTTTCGAAATAGGTGAGGTCACGCAGGTCCATATATCAACCAAAGTTATCAATTCATGATTATTAGAAAATAGACTTGATCGATTCAACTGTCGATACTTCGCGGCATTGGACACGACTCCATCAGGAAAAAAGCCAATGCTCTGGAGACCCGCGTTGTCACGCCCCTCATCTTTCACCCTGGAACATCTGCACCCGCTGCTGCAATGGCTGCTGTTGATCCTCATGGCCGGAAGCGCCGGTCAAATGTTCAAGTATTTCCACGTTCCCGCCGCTCTGTTCCTCGGTCCCATGCTGGTGGCGATCGGCTTTGGCGTGTCCGGCGCCTCGATCCGCCTGAACAAGCATGTATTCCGTCTGGGTCAGGGCAGCGTCGGGGTGCTGGTTGCCCACTCGATGACCATGGGCGTGCTGATCACCGCTCTGCATGCCTGGCACGTGATGCTGTTTGCCACGCTGTTGACGGTGCTGTTGAGCGCGCTGGTCGGGATTGGCCTGGCGCGCTGGGGAGGCATTCAGGGCAGCACGGCGGCCTGGGGGACGTCGCCGGGCGCGGCGTCGGCGATGGTCGCGATGTCCGAAGATTACGGCGCCGATTCACGGGTCGTGGCGACCATGCAGTACGTGCGAGTGGTCTGCGTGGTCATGGTCGGGGCGCTGGTCAGCCGGCTGATCGGCGCGGACGCAGGCGGCACCGAGGCCCACAGCAACGATGCGCTGCTGCAGGGCGCGAACCTGATCAATCTGGGTCTGAGCCTGCTGGTGATTGTGGTCGGCGTTGCGCTGGGCTCGAAGGTGCCGGCCGGCGCGCTGCTGGTGCCGCTGCTGCTGGGTGGCGCGCTGCAATTGAGCGGCGCCTTGCAGATCGTCATGCCGACCTGGTTGCTGGCGATCGCCTACGGCGCCATCGGCAGCTACATCGGCCTGCGGTTTGATCGGGCCACCATCAATTACGTGTGGCGGCGGCTGCCGGCCATGATCTTCGGCGCGTTATTGCTGATATTCTTGTGCGCGGTTTCTGCCTGGGTCATCGCCGAAATGATGGGCAAGGACTTCCTTTCGGTCTACCTGGCCACCAGTCCCGGCGGTCTGGACGCCATGGCGATCATCGCCATCGACACCCACTCGGACGTCGGATTCGTGCTGGCCATGCAGACCCTGCGACTGTTCGGGGTGATCGTCACAGGGGCCTACATTGCCCGTCAGGTGATTCGAGTGACGCAACGCCTGGCGTGACCGCCGACGCCGCTTACTGCAAACCTGCCAGCGCCGTTGCCAGGCTCTGTGCCAGCGGCAGCACCGGCAACAGCGTGGCCTGATAGGCGTGATAGAGGTCCGGCTTGCCGGGCCAGATATCAGCGCTGGGCTGGTTCTGCGGGTTCAGCTCATGTCGCCAGCTGCCGTGTTCGCGGTCGATGAACCGGGTTTCGTTGAACTCCCAGAACGTGCGGTACCAGGTTTCATACTGCTGCTCACCGGTGCGTTGCAGCAGCGCCGCCGACGCAGCTGCCGCCTCGGCGTGAGTCCAGTGCAGTCGATGGCGGACCACGGGGCGGTTTTCCCAGTCCAGGGTGTAGACGATGCCCGGCGCACCATCGACCTCCCAGCCGTGACGACAGGCATTTTCGAACAGCAATCGTGCGTCTTCCAGCAGCCACTCGGGTGTTTCCAGCTTAGCCTTGCGCCGCGCCGCTTCCAGGTGCAACACCAGCCGCGCCCACTCGAACGCATGCCCAGGGGTGGTGCCGTAAGGACGGAAACCGTCATCGGGTTTGTCGGCGTTGTACTCCGGCAGCGGCTGCCACTGCAGCGTGAAGTGTTCGATGACCTGATGGTTGTTGGCTGCAGCGTGCTGATGGATGACCCGCTCGACAATGCTCAATGCGCGATCCAGCCAGCGCGCATCGCCGGTGACGTCAGCCAGTGCCAGGAAGGCCTCGGTGCTGTGCATATTGCTGTTGGCGCCGCGATAGCTTTCTTCGCCGCTCCAGTCGCGGGCGAAGGACTCGCGCATGGCGCCCTCTTCTTCGCTCCAGAAGTGCTGGCTGATCGCCTGGATGGCGTGTTCGAGCAGCGCCTTGGCGCCGGGGCGCTGGGCGACCACCGCTGATGACGCCGCCAGGGCGACGAAGGCGTGCAGATACGCCGCCTTGCCAGTGTCGCCGCCCTTGTCCAGGGGTCTGGCGAACCAGCCGCCATGTTCGGCATCACGCAGCGGCCCGGCCAGCGCGGCAACCCCGTGATCGACCAGCTCGGCGCAACCGGGAATGCCGTTGATGTGGGCCATGGCAAAACTGTGAGTCATGCGCGCGGTGTTCATGGTTTCGGCGACGGCATCGGGCGGCAGGCGCCCCTGATCATCCAGATTGCCGAAACCCTGAGGCATCTTCGCCGCCCTGGCGAACGACAGCAGCCGGTTGCCTTCGTGCGCCAACCAGCCCTTGTGGCCCGGGGAGTGCAGCCAGCTACTGAACCCACGATTCACATCATCCATAACCTTCACCTATCTGTTCGGCAGGTTCGGCCCGCCAGGAATTATTAGTCGGGGGAATCATGCAAGCCAGAGAGGGTACACGCAAGTGAATGAGGTGAAACCTTTAAGCACACGCGGCCTGAACGGTAGCAGTCCGGCAGGCCGTGCAGGAGGCGCTGTAGGGGCGGGCTTGCCTCTGGACCGCATCCGGACGAGCTGCCGGGCACCGGCAGTAAAACCGGACGTCCTGGTTTGTCCAGACACACCCCGTACAGCGGATTTCTGCCGCTTCGCGCCAGCTCGCGGGGCAAGCCCGCTCCTACAGGGCGGCGTTCCGTGGCCGGCTCAGGGGGCGCAAAAGCAGATGGCGCGGCCGCTTAAACCCGGAAGCGGGTGACCACCTGATTCAACTCAGCTGCCAGACGCGACAATTCGTTGCTCGACGCGCTGATCTGATCGGCCCCGGACGAGGATTGCAGCGACAGATCGCGAATGTTGACGATGTTGCGATCCACTTCGCGCGCCACGTGGGCCTGCTCTTCGGCGGCACTGGCGATGACCAGATTGCGCTCGGAAATCTGGTTGATCGACGAGGTGATGCGGGTCAGCGACTCGCCGGCGCCCTGAGCCAGTTCCAGGGTTTCGCCCGCCCGCGAGCGACTGACCTGCATCGACTCCAGCGCCTCGGTGGAACCACTGCGCATGGTCGAGACCATCTTGTCGATTTCCAGCGTCGACTGTTGAGTGCGATGCGCCAGTGCGCGAACTTCATCGGCCACCACGGCAAACCCGCGACCCGACTCGCCGGCACGGGCAGCTTCGATGGCCGCGTTGAGCGCCAGCAGATTGGTCTGCTCGGCGATGGAGCGGATCACGTCCAGCACCTTGCCGATGTCCTGAGACTGATTGGCCAGGCTTTGCACCAGCACCGAGGTGTGCTGCACATTGCCCGACAGCGTCTGGATCGAGGTCACTGTTTCGATGACCCGTGCCTGGCCTTCCTGAGCGGCGTCGCTGGACTCACTGGACGCCTGAGAGGTGGACACCGCGTTGCGCGCCACTTCCTCCACGGCCGAGGTCATCTGGTTGACCGCCGTTGCCGCTTGTTCGATTTCAGCGTTTTGCTGATGCAGGCCGCGGTGGCTGTCTTCAGTCACCGAGTTGAGTTCGGTGGCCGCCGAGGCCAGCTGGCTGGCGGAACTGCCAATCAGGCTCAAGGTGCTACGCAGGTTGTTTTGCATCTGCTGCAAGGCACGTAACAGACGGGTCACCTCATCCTTGCCCTCGACGCGGATATCGTGGGTCAAATCGCCCTTGGCCACGAACTCGGCGGCGCTGACCGCTTCCTCAAGGGGCACGATGATGCTGCGGGTCAGCCACAACGCGAGGATCACCGTGGCCAACGCTGCCACCAGCACGAACACCAGCACCACGTTGCGCGATTGAGCGTATTGGGCCTGTGCCGCCATGCCTTCGAGCTCGACCTGATGCGAGTAGAAATCGGCCAGATCACCCAGCTGCGTGCCGGAGTTGTCGACGGCGGTTTTCATGTCCACCAGCAGCAAGGTATTGAGCGCCTTGAGATCGCCGCTTTCGGCCAGCACGAAGGATCTGCCCAGGCCGCGCTGATAATCGCCCAGCGTGGCGCGGAATTTGTCGTATAGCAGTTTTTCTTCAGGGGTATCGATGAAGCCGTCCAGGCTGGTCAGCTTGTCGCCCAGCACCTTGGCCCGGGCATCCATCTGCCCTTTATAGACGCTGACGTTTTTGGGATCGGTGTCCAGTGCCATGCGCAAAGAAATGGTGCGAATGCGCAGCATGGCTTCTCGGATGTCGTTGACCAGGCGGATGCTCGGCATCCAGTTGCTTTCGACCGCCACCTCGCTTTGACGGATGGTCGACATCTGCGTCAGGGCAAACCAGCCCAGAAGTGCGACAAGCAGGGAGATCAGCGTAAATCCAAGGCCCGCGCGGCGGGCGATGGTCAAATTGCGTGAGTTCATGACCGTGGGCTCATTGTTGTAGGGCAGGCGTCGTAAAAGTCATCGTACGACCTACGCTATCGACGCTGGGCATGGCTTCTTGAGTGCACGCTCGATGAAAGATCCGAACGCCTGTTCGAGAAAACTTCGAACTACCGATGGCAGCGCGGTCTAGACCTATGAGCCGATGATCAGATCAGACGGAGGAAATCAGCATGCATCTTGAAGGTTCCTGCCATTGTGGCGCGGTGGAATTCAGCCTGACTTGCGTCCACCCCTACCCTTACCAGCGGTGCTACTGCTCGATATGCCGCAAGACCCAAGGTGGAGGCGGCTATTCGATCAACCTCGGTGGCGATGCCAAAAGCCTTAAGGTCAAGGGCAAAGACAGCATCGCCATCTATCACGCCAAGATGCGCGACGAGGAAAAGCACACCACCCATACCAGCAGCGCCGAGCGGCACTTCTGCAAGCACTGCGGCAGCGGCTTGTGGTTGTTCAGTCCGCAGTGGCCAGAGCTGATCCACCCTTTCGCCTCCGCCATCGACACCCCCTTGCCGACACCGCCCGAGCACACCCACCTGCTGCTCGATTCCAAGGCCTCGTGGGTCGAGGTGCAGGCCGGTCCCAAAGATCAGCAGTTCGAACAGTACCCCGAGGAGTCGATTGCCGATTGGCACGAGCGCCTGGGTCTGGTGCGCTGATCTCCTTGTCATGCCCTGATCCCGCAGCAGGGCGCTTGCTCGCGGGCATGGCAACAACTGCCATGTTCGCGCAGATACTCATACTTCATGAGCAAGCTGACGTCCTCCGCTGCGCAAGCGGGGCGACGGGACATTTGGCAGATTCTCTGAACCTCTTCCCTCGCCATCGACTCCCAAAAGAAAGCTTGGGAGGAAAATCCAATGGCAATGCATCGAGTCGCCAGCCTGTCCGATCTTCGTCCGGATCGAGGCATTCAGGTGGAAGTTGGCGAGAAAAAGGTCGTGCTTGTGCGCCATGGCGAGCAAGTGCGGGCGTATCAGGCAGAGTGTCCGCATGCAGGGGGACCGCTGGCTGATGGCGCGGTGTGCAACGGCCATCTGATCTGCCCCTGGCATAAAGCCGAATTTGCCATCGACGACGGACGCCTGTGCGAGCCACCCGCGCTCGATGCCTTGATTCGCTACCCGACCCAGGTCATTGAGGATCAGATTCACGTTGACGATCAGCCCATTCAGACCGAGCCCAGGACTCTGGCTGCCGATGATCGCTGTTTCATTATCATCGGCGCAGGTGCCGCCGGCACGGCCGCCGCCTGCGCGCTTCGCGAGAAAGGTTTCAATGGTCGTCTGCTGCTGGTCGACCGGGAAACTGCGCCAGGCTATGACCGCACGGCCCTGAGCAAATTTGTCGTCGCGGCAGAAATGCGTCCGGATCAGGTCCCACCCCTGCGCGAGGAATCGTTTTACGCGGATAATCACATCGAGCGCATTCAGGGCGAAGTGATGAAGCTCGACGTCATCAACAAGCGCCTGATCCTGGCCGATGGCCGACGCTTTGAATACGACGCCGCATTGATCACCACCGGTGGTGAGCCAAGGGTCTTGCCGCTCATGGGCGCGGAGCTGCCGCAGGTGCTGTCGCTGCGCTCGCGTGAAGACTCGAGAAAAATTCTGGCTGCGGCACGGCCTGGCGGCAATGCACTGATCGTTGGCGACAGCTTCATCGGCCTGGAGGTAGCCTCGGCGTTGCGCAAGCACAAGCTGAACGTGACGGTCGTGGCGCGCCATGAAGTGCCCTTCGCCGCGCAACTGGGCGAGCGCATCGGCAAAGCGATTCGCGCGCTGCATGAACAGAACGGTGTGCTGTTTCGCACCCATGTGGAGGTCAGCCGTTTCGAGGGCGGTGGCCACAATGGCAAGAAGCGTCTTGAAGCGGTGGTGCTCAATAACGGCGAGAAGCTGCCGGTCGATCTAGCCCTGATCGGCATCGGAATCTCGCCCGCCACACACTTTGTCGATGGCATCGAACTGGAGAAGGACGGTTCCCTGGCCGTGGACGCCGGCATGCGCGTCGGCCGGGAGCTATGGGCGGCGGGCGACATCGCGACCTTTCCGGTCAACGGCCAGCCCCAGCGCATAGAACACTGGCGCCTGGCCCAGCAGCAGGCGCGTATCGCCGCCAGCAACATGCTCGGCGGCGAGAGCCATTACAGCGACGTGCCGTTTTTCTGGACCTATCACTTCGGCAAGCGCCTGGACTACCTGGGTCATGCCACCGAGTGGGACGAGATTGTCTACCTGGGAGAGCCGGAAACGTTCGAGTTTCTCGCCCTGATGTGCAAACAGGGTGTGGTGGCTGCGGTCGTGGGCTGTGAGCGTGAGCGCGAAGTGGCGTTGCTCGCCGAGCGCATGAAGCAACCGCTGTTCAAGGATGAGGCACTGATGTTGATCAAACAGATCGGCGACTGAGCGCAGCCCCTTGCGCCCGGCGCTTCAATTCGGAGAATGAGCAATGCCAGAACAATCCAGCCGTGAAGACCTGAACCATAAACCGGAAAACGCCGCCAAGGTCGGTGAGCAGCACAAGCAGGCCAACCAGCAAGGCGAACAACCCCGCCACCCCACCCCGCCAGACGGCAACGATGAGGACAAGGACAAGAATCACAACAAACCCTGATCCGCGCAGACTCTGACGATCTGTTCACGAAGCCAGCCATTGGCTTCGTCCTGATCGGCGCGTTCGCTCCAGACCATATCCAGTGAAAACCCGGGCAGATCCACCGGTAACTCGCGTACCGCAAGCCAGGGCTCGTTACCCAGCAGCGCCTGTACCCGTCGCGGCAGCGTGAGAAAACAATCGGTGCCGTGCACCAGTTGCAACGCCGAACCGTAGGTATTGGCCCGCGCTGCGATATGCCGCTGGCGTCCGTGTCCGCTCAACCAGGCGTCGACCATGTTGACGTCGCAAACCCAGGGTGTGGGGTAGACATGGTTGCGCGCCGTGAACAGGTCAACGTTGATCATCGGTGTGTCGGGGGCATATTGCTGATCGGCCACGCAGACCAGATCGTCCTCCAGCAGGGTTTGGGCATTGAGGCCCCTGGCCAGGCGATGGAAGTCCGGACCGAAGCACAACGCCAGATCGAAACGCCCGTCGTTGAGGGCCTCGACCGGCAGGTCCTTTTGCGGTTTGCAGACGTTGATCACCACTCGGTAGTCGCTGGCGATAAAGCGCCGCAGCAGATGCGGCAGGATCAGCAGCTCGAAATACTCAGGCGCGCAAACGGTGAAGGTCCATGGCTGGCTGCCGGGATCGAAGGTGCGCAATCCTGAATGACACAGATCGAGCGCCTGGAGAATCTGCTGGACGTGTTGCAGCATCGCCGTCGCCTTGCGCGTAGGCCGCATGCCGCTGCGGGTACTGATGAACAGTTCATCCTCGAAGCCGATGCGCAGTTTCTTCAGGCAGTAACTGACTGTCGATGGGCTGACATGCAGCGCGTCCGAGACTTGCGTGAGGTTGTTGCGCTCATAAACAGCCACGAACACCATCAGGTCCTGAACATCGATTTTTCTCAGGGAGTTGTTGCTCAGCATCGTTCCGTCCTTTGAGCATCCGACCTGCTGGCCGGATGGGCGACGGCGCACCATAGCATCAAATCCGCGGCGGCTCCTGCTTCATCCCAGACGCCGAGGGTACTGACGAGGATCGAAGCGCAACACCATCAGCAGCATGACGATGATCACGGCTGCCAGAGCACACCAGGCGCCCTCGAAGCTGCCGCTGACGTCGCGAATCAGGCCGGCGAGCAAGGGCGACACGCCAGCGATCAAGTAACCGACACCCTGCACGAACGCCGTCAGGCCACCCGCCCGTCGCGGATCGTGGACGTGGTCCATCGACACGATCAGGCTCATGGGGAACAGCCCGCCGATCCCCAGCCCCAGCAGGCATGGCCAGAGTAACGGCAACGCCTGCGGGCACATCACCAGGCCGCAGAAACCCGCCAGCATGAGCAACAGCAAAACCACAAGCACCAGGCGCCGATCACGGCTGCGATTGGCAACGGCCGGGGCAATCAACCCGGACGCCACTTCCATCGCGGTGAGCAACCCCAGCACCAGACCGGCGTCCTGCTCGCTCCAGCCCTGTTCCACGTAATACGGCGCCAGCCAGGCCAGCACGCAGGTATAGGACGCAGTACCCAGGCCAAAAAAAATCCCCAGCAGCCAGGCCCTGGGTCTGCGTGAAAAAGACTCCTGCGCCTGACTCGACAACCGTTGCGGCTGACGGCGCGCAGGACCCTGGGCACTCCAGATCAGCAAGCCGACCACGGCCAGCACCGCCCAGACCGCCAGGCCCGCACGCCAGCTGCCAGTGCGCGCCAGCACCAACGGCGAAAAAGACGCCGCCAGCGCCGCGCCGCCCATGATCGAAGTGACGTACAGGCCCATGCACAGCGCGACATTGTTGCTGAATCGCGACTTGATCAGCACGGGCATCAGCGCCTGGATCAATGCGATACCGAGGCCGGCGAGCACCGCGCTGAGGATCAACTGCAGCGCGCTGTCGAGCCACAGGCGGGCCAGAGTCGCGATGCCAATGGCCAGCAATGAGACGACGACGGCGCGGTACTCCCCCAGCCAGCGAACGATGCGTAGCCCGATGAACATCGCGGCGCCCATGGCCATGACCGGCAACATGGTCAGCAGCGAAGCCATGCCGAAACTCAGCGGCACGTCGTTGCGTATGGCCGATAACAACGGACCGACTGCCGCCATCGACGGACGCAGGTTCAACGCCACGAGCACCACCGCGCCCATTAGCCAGAAACCGTGATTGGAGGTTACGCGGGTGTTTTCCATGTCGTTGCCTTGGGATGATCCGAGCGAGCCATTAGGCCGCAAGGGGCATCTGCGGGCCAAACGAAAAACTGGCGGGACGGATTTAAAAAACGGAATTGCATCCGGCAGGCGATCGGCTTCTGCCCTAGGGACGTAGGAGCGGGCTTGCCCGCGAGCGGCGGGGAACCCGTCGTAAAACCGGACAAGGGGATTTGTCTGTTGCACCGCATTCGATGCATTTACGACGACTGCGTCGCCGCTCGCGGGGCAAGCCCGCGCCTACAGGTTGACAGCGGCGGGGATGCGGCCAGTAGCAACGGAACGATGGCGGATCCAGCATGGCGGCCGGAATCACAATCCAGCGAGCGTGGTGCTCCGGATCTGCTGCTGGCCGCAGGCCGTAGGAGCCGGCTGCTGGCGAAAGCGTCAGACCCGCTAGCGAGTGAAAGTGCAGGCTATCCGCGACTGGCGGCCTGCTGACGATTGCAACGACGCCTGGAGCGGCAGGTCTTTTCGACGTCTGCGGCTTTCTCAACCTTCATCCACCAGGCTGCACCGCGACTGGGGTACTGGATATAAAAAGGCTGGCCCATCTCCGGGGTGGTGATGGAAATACTGCGATCCCAGGCCAGTGCCAGGATCCGATCGAAGGGCTCGTGCCAGGCGTGCATCGCCAGGTCGAACGTGCCGTTGTGGATCGGCAACAGCCATTTACCGCGCAGGTCGATATGCGCTTGCAACGTTTCCTCAGGCTGCATGTGCACATCCGGCCAATCGACGTTGTAGGCCCCGGTTTCCATCAGCGTCAGGTCGAACGGGCCGTATTGCTCGCCAATCAACTTGAAGCCGTCGTGGTAGCCGGTGTCACCGCTGAAGAAGATCCGTTGCTCGCCATCGAGCATCACCCAGGACGCCCACAGGGTCTGGTTGCCATCGCGCAGACTGCGGCCGGAGAAGTGTTGCGCGGGGGTCGCGACGAAACGGATGCCGTGGATTTCGGTGGACTGCCACCAGTTCAGTTGCTGCACCTTGTGCGCCGGCACCCCCCATTCGATCAAGGTATCGCCCACGCCCAACGGCGCGATGAAATGCTCGGTCTTGTCCTTGAGCACCTCAATGGTCATGTGATCCAGATGGTCATAGTGGTTGTGCGACAGGATCACCGCCTTGAGTGGCGGCAGGTCGTGCAGGCTGATCGGTGGCTGGTGGAAACGTTGCGGCCCGGCCCACTGGATCGGCGAGGCACGCTCGGCGAATACCGGGTCGGTGAGAAAATACTGGTTACGCAGTTTGAGCAGCACGGTCGAATGCCCCAGCCGGTACACCGTGTTGTTCGGCGCTGCCAGCAATTGCTGACGGGACAGCGTCTGCACCGGAATCTCGCCCACAGGACGCGTGTGACGCGGCTTGTTGACCATGGCGTTCCAGAAGATGCGCAGTGTCTTGAGAAACCCGGAGCGCTGCATCGGCTTGTGATTGAGATAGCGACCCTCTCGCCGGGTGAGGACGGGCAACGAGGGAGCGTTATCGAGGTTTTTTTCGATCGAGGCCATGATGTGCTGACTCCATGAAACGGGTGGAGGTTTCTGCAACGACGAGCGCATTGCAGAATGTTGCATAAGACGCAAACAAGTAAGCGGGAAGTTGTAACAGGGCTTTACACTACACAGTGTAGTTTCTAGCTTGCACGATCCCCAAAGAGAAGTAAACTGCCCGGTGTAACTTTCTTGCTGGATGCCTCTTTGCCAGCCTCACCCTTTAGAAGCGATGCCATGACTGCCCCCCTGCGACTGACCGACCGAAAACGTGAAGCCATTGTTCAGGCAGCCATTGCCGAATTTCGTGACAACGGTTTCGAGGTCACCAGCATGGATCGCATCCCAGCGCGCGCCGAAGTGTCCAAGCGTACCGTCTACAACCACTTCCCGAGCAAGGAGGAATTGTTCTCCGAGATGCTCCAGCGGCTGTGGTCACGGGCGACGGCACAACCGGAGGCTATCTATCGCGCTGACGTGCCCCTGCGCGATCAACTGCGCGAATTGCTCGACACCAAGATGAAGACCCTTAGCGACAGCAACTTCATCGACCTTGCGCGGGTGGCGATCGGCGCCACCATCCATTCCCCGGAACGGGCCCAACGTTGGGTCAACCGTCTCAACGAGCGCGAAGAAACTTTCACCGTCTGGGTGCGGGCCGCCCAGCAGGACGGCCGCCTCAAGGCCGTCGAACCGGGTTTTGCCGCCACGCAGATTCATGCCTTGCTCAAGGCCTTTGCGTTCTGGCCGCAGGTCACCCTCAACGAACCGTTGCTGACAGCCGAAAAACAACAGTCAGTCTTGGAGTCGGCGCTGGACCTGTTCCTGTGCTGGTACCAGATCCCCGTCGACGCTCACCCGGTCTGACGACTGCCCGCGACCACTCGCTCGACGATCTGCCGTCGCACCTGCAGCCCGGGTTCGGCGCGATCTTTGGCAATGGCCAGCACATGCGCCGGGGCACTCTCCGGCCGCCCGGCATCGAAGGGCGGTGCCGGTGCGTATTCGATCTGCAACTGGATGGTCTGCGACTTGTCCGCATCGAACAGTTCGCTGATCAAGGTCAGCGCAAAGTCGATGCCTGCGGTGACTCCCCCGCCGGTCATCAGGTTGCCGTCGCGCACCACACGCTCCTTGACCGCAATTGCGCCGAATTTTTCCAGCAACTCATGGGACGCCCAATGGGTGGTCGCACGCTTGCCTTCCAGCAAGCCGGCAGCGCCGAGTACCAGGGCGCCGGTACAAACCGAGGTGACGTACTGAGCATTTGCCGCCTGGTGCTTGATGAAGGCCAGGGTCTGGGCGTCCTCCATCAGCGCGTCGATGCCGACCCCACCCGGTACACAGATCACGTCAAGATCCGGGCAATCTTCAAACGTCTTCGTGGGCACCAGGGTCAGGCCGGTGCTGGAGAGCAGTGGCTCGAGGTTTTTCCAGACCAGGTGCACGGTCACCCCGGGCATGCTGGCGAAAACATCGTAGGGCCCGGTCAGGTCCAGCTGTTGAACCTTGGGGAAAACCAGCAGGCCGATGTGCAGCGTCATGAGGGTGGCTCCTTTTCGCGGTTGGGTGAAAGCCCGATGAAGTGGACGATGTCACTGTAGCCAGATACGCTCTGGCGGTTACGCCATAACACCCACAAATCACGCCACTTCAAACAATCGAGGCCCGCCATGACCCACCCGCCCAGAGCGGTGCACATCCTGGCGTTTGCCAATGTCCAGTTGCTCGACGTCGCCGGACCGCTGCAGGTGTTCGCCTCGGCCAACGTACAGGCGGCGGAAAACGGCTTGCCCGCGCCGTACTCGCCCATGGTCATCGCCAAGGCGCATGGCAACGTGGTGTCGTCGGCAGGGCTGGGGCTGCTGACTCATCCATTGCCGCAAGCAGCATCGGACACGCTGATCATCGCGGGAGGCCGCGGCGTGCACACGGCGCTCAAGGACCGGCCACTGCTGCAATGGGTGCGCGCACAAGCGACCAGCGCCCGACGCGTCGCCTCGGTCTGCACCGGCGCTTTCCTGCTTGCCGAAGCGGGCGTGCTCGACGGCCATCGGGTGGTCACCCACTGGGACAGTTGCGAGCAACTGGCACGCTGTTACCCGGCGTTGCAGGTCGATCCGGAACCGATCTTCATCAACCAGGGCGCGCTGTGGACCTCAGCTGGCGTCACTGCCGGCATCGATCTGGCGCTGGCCCTGGTGGAGGCCGATCTTGGCCGCGACATCGCATTGGCCGTGGCCCGTGATCTGGTGGTGTTTCTCAAGCGCCCGGGCGGTCAGTCACAGTTCAGCACGGCGCTGTCGATGCAACACGCCACGCGCAGCCAGGACAGCCGCTTTGCTGATCTGCATGCGTGGATTCTCGACAATCTGGCCAGCGATCTGTCCGTCGCCACCCTCGCGGCGCAAGTGGGGATGAGCGAGCGCAGTTTCGTACGGCATTACCGCGGCCATACCGGCAACACCCCGGCGCGGGCCATCGAGCAATTGCGCGTCGAAGCGGCCCGGCGCCTGCTGGGGGACAGCGCCCTGCCGATCAAACGCATCGCTGACCGCTGCGGGTTCGGCACGGAGGAAACCCTGCGCAGGAGCTTCCTGCGGGCGGTATCGGTGACGCCGCAGGCATATCGGGAGCGGTTCAGCGCGCGATGAAAGCAACAAATGTTGCCAGCCGCAGGCCTTGGGAGATTCTCTGGTGTGCGCAAATGCGTTGCGCCATCCCACCACCCCTGTAGCCGTCCGGCTTGCCGGCGGTGGTGATCTGATAGTCATCCCCGCCGGCAAGCCGGACGGCTAGAGGTGGTTTCGTCGCCACTCGGATTTCTGCCCGTAGTGGGCCTTGCTTGCGAGCATCTGCCAGGCAGAAACAGTCCGGCACTCAATCCTGCGTAAGAAATTAGTTTTCATAAATTGATATTTATGACTGCTTTCGTGTAATTTAATTTTCATCACGAAATCAGAGATAAAAATAATGCCTGCCTGTGATTGCCATTTCCTCACCCACGCTTCGTCCCGCACGCCTTTAGCAACACCCACTGCCGAGACCTTTTCACCGTTTGCCTGCGCCGCAACCCACCTGCACGCCGGCAAACCCTGACCTCTCCTAATCTCTGCAAGGAATGTTGCATGCCACCGTCTACCGGCCTGTCCCTGTTGGTCTATGCCGCCATCGCGATCATTGCCCTGATCGTCCTGATCGCGCGTTTTCGTCTCAATCCGTTCGTTGTCATCACCCTGGTTTCGGTCGGCCTGGCGCTGGTCGCCGGCATGCCCGCGACCTCGGTGGTAGCCTCCTATGAAGGCGGGGTCGGCAAGACCCTTGGCCATATCGCGCTGGTCGTGGCGCTGGGCACCATGCTCGGCAAAATGATGGCCGAGTCCGGCGGTGCCGAGCAGGTAGCGCGCACGCTGATCGACCGCTTTGGCGAACGCAACGCTCACTGGGCGATGGTCTGCATTGCGTTTCTGGTGGGCTTGCCGCTGTTTTTCGAGGTCGGCTTCGTGCTGCTGGTGCCGATTGCCTTCACCGTGGCGCGCCGGGTTGGCGTGTCGATCCTGATGGTCGGTCTGCCGATGGTCGCCGGTCTCTCGGTGGTTCATGCCCTGGTCCCGCCGCATCCGGCCGCGATGCTTGCGGTACAGGCGTATCAGGCATCGGTGGGCCAGACCCTGTTCTATGCGATCCTGATCGGCATCCCGACGGCCATCATCGCAGGCCCCGTCTACGCAAAATTCATTGCGCCACGCATTCATCTGCCCGACGAGAACCCGCTGGCCAAGCAGTTTCTCGACCGCGAACCGCGCAAGCAACTGCCCGGTTTTGCGCTCACCATGGCCACCATCCTGCTGCCGGTATTGCTGATGTTGCTGGGTGGTTGGGCTAACCTGATTTCCACACCGGGCAGCGCTTTCAACAGCTTCCTGTTGTTCATCGGCAACTCGGTGATCGCCCTGTTGCTGGCGACCTTGCTCAGCTTCTGGACCCTGGGGATCGCGCAAGGCTTCAATCGTGATTCGATCCTCAGGTTCACCCAGGAATGCCTGGCGCCAACGGCCAGCATCACGCTGCTGGTCGGCGCCGGTGGCGGTCTGAACAAGATCCTGGTGGACAGCGGCGTGACCAATGAAATCGTTGGTCTGGCCCAGGATTTTCATCTGTCGCCGTTGCTGATGGGCTGGCTGTTCGCGGCGCTGATGCGAGTGGCGACCGGCTCGGCGACCGTGGCCATGACCACCGCTTCGGGCATCGTTGCGCCTGTGGCGATGGGCCTGGGATATCCGCATCCGGAGCTGCTGGTGCTGGCCACCGGTGCCGGATCGGTGATCTTTTCCCACGTCAACGACGGCGGTTTCTGGCTTATCAAGGAGTACTTCAACATGACCGTGGCGCAAACCTTCAAGACCTGGACGGTGCTGGAGACGCTGATCTCGGTGATCGCCTTCGTTCTGACTCTCGGTCTGGCGCAGGTGATCTGAGTGGACATCCTTTACCAGATCCGCGCCCGTCAGGACTCCTTCAGTGCAGGCGAGGGCCGCATCGCCAGGCTGATTCTCAGCGATGTGGCGTTCTCGGCCAGCGCCAGCCTCGATGACCTGGCTTCTCGCGCCGAGGTCAGCAGCGCCACGCTATCGCGCTTCGCCCGCAGCATCGGTTGCAAGGATCTGCGCGACCTGCGCCTGCAACTGGCCCAGGCCAGCGGCGTCGGCAGCCGTTTTCTCAACCCTGAACAGGCGCCGGAACAGTCGGCGTTCTTCGCCCAGATCGTCGGCGATATCGAGTCGACGTTACGCCAGCATCTGGGCGGGTTCGACGAGTCGCGGTTCAAGGCGGCGGTCGCTCTGCTGACGCCGGCGCGGATGATCCACAGCTTCGGCATGGGCGGCTGCTCAAGCCTGTGCAGCGAAGAATTGCAGACCCGTCTGGTGCGCCTGGGCTACCCCATCGCTGCCAGTCGCGACCCGGTGATGATGCGCCTGATCGCCGCGACGCTTGGACCGGAAAACAGCCTGATCGTCTGCTCGCTCAGCGGACGCACGCCGGAGCTGCTGGAGGTGGTGAAACTTGCACGCAGCTATGGCGCGAAGATTCTGGCGATCACCCTGCCCGGCTCGCCGCTGGCCGAGTTGGCGGACGTGGTCCTGGCGTTGCAGATCGCCGAAACCAATTTCATCTACAAACCCACGGCAGCGCGCTACGGCATGCTGCTGACCATCGATGTGCTGTCCACGGAACTGGCGCTGATCGCCCCTGATGACAACCAGGAACGCCTGCGCCGCATCAAGCTGGCCCTCGATGATTACCGCGGCGGTGACGATGGCCTGCCGCTTGGAGACTGACGCATGCTTTACGACCTGATCATCCGCGACGCCCTGGTCATCGATGGCAGCGACACGCCGGGCTATCGCGCCGACGTGGCGATCGGCGACGGGCGCGTCCAGCGCATCGGCAAACTGGACGGGCTGTCGGCCAACCAAGAAATAAACGCCGCAGGCCGAGTGCTGGCGCCAGGCTTCATCGACGTCCACACCCACGACGACACCGTGGTGATTCGCCAGCCCGAGATGCTGCCCAAGATCACCCAGGGGGTGACCACGGTGATCGTCGGTAACTGCGGGATCAGCGCGTCCCCGGTCAGCCTGGCGGGCGATCCGCCCGACCCGATGAATCTGCTGGGTCCCGCAGCGGCTTTTGCCTATCCGCGCTTCAGCGACTATCGCGAGGCCGTGAACAAGGCTCGCCCGGCGGTCAACGTCGCGGCGCTGATCGGTCATACGGCCCTGCGCAGCAATCATCTGGACGATCTGTTTCGCAGCGCCACCGCTGGAGAAATCGCCGCCATGCGCGAGCAGTTGCGCCAGAGCCTGGAAGATGGCGCACTGGGATTGTCGACCGGGCTGGCCTACGCCTCGGCGTATTCGGCAGACACCGACGAGGTCAAACAATTGGCCGAGGAGCTGACCGCCTTCGGTGCGGTTTACACCACCCATTTGCGCAGTGAGTTCGAGCCGGTGCTGGAGGCCATGGACGAAGCGTTCGACATCGGTCGCCACGCCCGATCGCCGGTGGTGATTTCCCATCTCAAATGCGCCGGCGCAGGCAACTGGGGTCGCAGCCCGCAGTTGTTGGCATCGCTGGAAAAAGCAGCGCTGAGCCAGCCGGTCGGCTGTGATTGCTACCCGTACGCCGCCAGCTCCTCGACCCTGGACCTCAAGCAGGTGACCGACGCGTTCCGCATCACTATCACCTGGTCGACGCCGCACCCCGATCAGAGCGGCCGCGACCTCAAGGACATCGCTGCCGACTGGGGCCTGTCGCTGCTCGATGCCGCGCGTCAGCTGCAACCGGCGGGGGCGGTGTACTACGGCATGGACGAAAACGATGTGCAGCGCATCATGAAGCACCCACTGTCGATGATCGGCTCGGACGGTCTGCCGGAAGACCCGTTTCCGCATCCGCGCTTGTGGGGTGCGTTTCCACGGGTGCTGGGGCATTTCAGCCGCGATCTGGGCCTGTTCCCGCTGCACACCGCCATCCACAAGATGACCGGCCTGACCGCCACCCGCTTTGGCCTGCATGAGCGCGGTTTCGTTCGTGAGGGGTACTGGGCGGACTTGGTGTTGTTCGACGCCGAAACCGTGCGCGACGTCGCCGACTTCAAGCACCCCACCCGCGCCGCCGAAGGCATCGATGGCGTGTGGGTGAACGGGCAATTGAGCTATGCCCAGGGCAAGCCGCAAGGTGAACGGCAAGGGCAGTTTTTGCCCAGGAGCGGGTCGTTGCTGTCGGGCTTCAAGCCATAACGCAAATCACTGTAGGAGTGAGCTTGCTCGCGATGGCAAGGGGTCAAGGGGTGGTGACGTGACCTGCCCCAATCGCGAGCAAGCTCACTCCTACAGGTCTGGTGTCACGCCAACAAAAAGGTAGCCATCACCCCACCACCACCCCGCGACACTCACCAAAGCCGATGCTCACCTGGCCGCCCCTGCGGCAGCGCGCCTTGAGGATCACTTCGTCACCGGCTTCGAGAAACTTCCGCGTCTCGCCGCTCGGCAGTTCGACGGCGTGTTTGCCGCCTTCGGTCATCTCCAGCAGGCTGCCGAACTGCCCCGCTTGCGGACCGGACAAGGTCCCCGTGCCGAACAGATCCCCGGGCTGCAGTTTGCAGCCGTTGACACTGTGATGCGTGACCATCTGCGCCACGGTCCAGTACATGTTCAGCGTGTTGCTCAACGCCAGGCGTTGCGGCGCCAGGCCGTGGTCTTTCATCTGCGCGGTGAGCAGCAGCACTTCCAGTTCGATATCCAGCGCGCCCTGTTGCTGGTCGCGCTCATCGAACAGGTAATCCAGCGGCCGTGGATCGCCTTCGGGGCGTTTCGGTTGAGGGCTGCGAAACGGCGCCAGCGCTTCGGCCGTCACCACCCAGGGCGAAATGCTGGTAGCGAAGCTTTTCGACAGAAACGGCCCCAGCGGCTGGTATTCCCAGGCTTGCAGATCGCGGGCCGACCAGTCGTTGAGCAGGCAGAAACCGGCAATGTGTTCATGCGCCTGACCGATATCGATCGGCTCGCCCGCCTCATTACCCGGACCCATCCACACACCCACTTCCAGTTCGTAGTCCAGGCGTTTGCTCGGCCCGAACGACGGCACTTCAGCGCCCGGCGCGAGGGTCTGACCACCGGGACGCTTGACCGCGGTGCCCGACACGCACAGCGTCGAGGCCCGACCGTGGTAGGCGATGGGCACGTATTTGTAGTTCGGCAGCAACGGATTGTCGGGACGGAACAGTTTGCCGACGTTCATCGCGTGATGAATGCCCACGTAGAAGTCGGTGTAGTCGCCGACCTGCGCGGGCAGGTGCATCTGACATTCACTCTGGGCAACCAGCAAGGTTGAACCCATCGCCTGCAGGCGCTCGCGCTGTGGGCTGGCTTCATCGAGCAGGTGCAGTAGTTCGCTGCGCAGCGCCTGGCGTGACGATGGGCCGAGGGCAAAAAAATCGTTGAGCTGACCCCGGCATGCCGCTTCGGCAGCCAGCCTCGCTACGCCGTTGAACAGGCTCGCGTCGAGGGCCGCTTGCAGGTCGAAAATGCAGTCGCCAATGGCCACGCCACCCCGCTTGGCCAAGCCCTGTCGACTGAACACGCCGAACGGCAGGTTCTGCAGCGCAAAATCAGGGTGATCGTTGGCGCAAGTCACCCAACTGCGGGCGGGTTGGGAAGTGCTCATCGTTGGCTGTCCGTATCGAGGGGTTTGAATGTTCTGGCGATGCCATTCCAGCAGGCATCGTAATCATTTTGCAGTTGCGGGCATTCCAGCGCGTGGCGGCTGGGGCGCAGGACCTTGCTGGTCTCGAACATGAACGCCATGGTCTGTTCGATCTTGTGCGGCGCAAGGTCTGCCGCCATGGCTTTCTGAGCGGTGGCGTTGTCCGGGCCATGAGCACTCATGCAGTTGTGCAGCGACACCCCGCCTGGCATGAAGCCTTCGGCCTTGGCGTCGTAGGCACCGTCGATCAGGCCCATGAATTCGTTCATCAGGTTGCGATGAAACCAGGGTGGGCGGAAGGTGTTTTCAGCGACCATCCAGCGCGGCGGGAAGATCACGAAATCGACGTTGGCCTGGCCATGAACCGGCCCCGGTGAGGTGAGTACGGTAAAGATCGAGGGGTCCGGGTGATCGTAACTGACGGTGCCCAGGGTGTTGAACCGACGCAGATCGTATCGATACGGCACGTTGTTGCCATGCCACGCCACCACGTCGAAGGGCGAGTGCTCCAGCTCGGTCGCCCATAGCTCGCCAAGGAACTTCTGCACCAGCACGGTGGGTTGCTCGCTGTTGTCGAAGTGAGCCACCGGCGCCTGGAAATCCCGGGGATTGGCCAGCCCATTGCTGCCGATCGGGCCCAGGTCCGGCAGGCGCAGGGGACCACCGTGGTTTTCGCAGATATACCCCCTGGCGGCGCCGTCGAGCAGGTGCACGCTGAATTTCAGACCGCGAGGCAGCACGGCGATTTGCTGGGGTTCGATGTCCAGCAGGCCCAGCTCGGTGACGATCCGCAAGCGACCTTGCTGCGGGACGATCAACCATTCGCCATCGGCATTGAAGAACGCGCGCTGCATGGAGCGGTTGGCGGCAAACACATACACGCTGACCCCTTCGGCCTGATCCGCCGCCGAGGTGCTGGCCAGCGCAATCAATCCGTCGATCAAGTCAGTTGGTTCGGCGGGGATGTCGAAGGCGTTCCAGCGCAGGCGATTGGGGGTAATCGGGCCTGGTTGCTGACCGCTTATCTGCCGCGCCAGACGCTGAAATCGGGGATGCGCGGCCGACGGCTTGATCCGATACAGCCAGGTGCGCCGGGCCTCGGCACGAGGGACAGTGAAGGCTGTTCCGGAAAACTGCTCGGCGTACAGCCCAAGCGGATGGCGCTGCGGTGAGTTCTGCCCGACCGGCAGGCCGCCGGCAACTGCCTCGCTGCTGAACTGGTTGCCAAAGCCGCACTGGTATTGCAAAGCCTGGGATGCAGGTGCCGTGGACATCTTGACCTCTTGTTGTTATTGACGGGCATGCCCCTGTAGGAGTGAGCTTGCTCGCGATGGCGGTAGTGCAGACAACACATGGGTGATGGGCGAACGCGATCGCGAGCAAGCTCACCCCTACGGGATCATCGTGACGCGTATTATCGTAAACCAATTACGCTTAACGTAATTTGAGTTTGGCTGTCGGTCAAGCTATAAAGCAGCCTTCTCAGACCGGCGCCCTCCTCGCTCATGACCGAAGAATCCGCAACTCCTGCAGCCCCCCGCCAACAGAAGGTGCAATCGGCCGAAGTCGGCGTCGGCATCCTCAAGGCGTTGGCGGAACTGGCCCCCGCCACTTCGCTGTCCAAGCTCGCCGAACATGTCGGCATGCCTGCCAGCAAAGTGCACCGTTACTTGCAGGCGTTGGTGGACAGCGGGTTCGCCGAGCAGGACCCGGTCACCAACCATTACCGGCTGGGACGCTCGGCCCTGCAGGTCGGCCTTGCGGCGTTGAGCCAGCTGGACGTGCTGAAAACCTGCGCGCCGGCGCTGATCGCACTGCGCGACGAGCTGAACGAGACCTGTTTTCTGGCGGTGTGGGGCAATAAGGGCCCGACCGTGGTCTACGTGGAGCAATCGCTGGGTGCGGTCACGCTGGTGACCCAGATCGGCTCGGTGTTGCCGCTGCTTGGTTCATCCACGGGGCTGGTGTTCGACACCTTCCTTTCGAACGCCGAGACCGCAGCGTTACGCGAGTCGGAATCGAGCGGCTTGAACGCCAGGCAGTTGAAGGAAATAGACCGGCACATCAAGGAAATCCGCAGCACCGGCGTGCACCAGATTCACGGGTTGCTGATGGCCGGGGTCAACGCGGTGTCGTCGCCGGTATTCGCCATGGGCAACAAGCTGGCGGGCGTGGTGACAGTGGTGGGATCGGCGTCGGTGTTCACCGATCAGCGTCAGGCCGCGGCGGCGCAGAAACTGTTGCACACCGCCCAGGCGATCAGTGCGCGCATGGGTGGGCAAATGCCCGACGCTTAACCGCGCATAAGCCCTGTAGCAGTCCGGCTTGCCGGCGGCAGCGGTCACACGGACGCCACCGCCGGCATGCCGGACGCTACAGGGTTCGCCTGTCGCGCTGTAGGCGTCTTGGGTTAATCCGCCGTCAACACGCCACGCCGCACCTGGTCGCGCTCGATCGACTCGAACAAGGCCTTGAAGTTGCCCTCGCCGAAGCCGTCATCGCCCTTGCGCTGAATGAATTCAAAGAACACCGGCCCCATCAGCGTTTCCGAGAAGATCTGCAACAACAGGCGCTGGCTGCCGCCCTCGGAGTTGCCATCGAGCAGAATGCCGCGTGCCTTCAACTCGCTTTCAGGCTCGCCGTGGTTGGGCAAGCGGCCTTCGAGCATTTCGTAATAGGTGTCCGGGGGCGCGGTCATGAAGCGCATGCCTAAGGCTTTGAGCCGGTCCCAGGTATCGATCAGGTTTTCGGTAAAGAACGCTACGTGCTGAATGCCTTCACCGTTGAACTGCATCAGGAACTCTTCGATCTGCCCGGCACCTCTGGACGACTCTTCATTGAGCGGGATGCGGATCATGCCGTCCGGCGCGGTCATCGCCTTGGAGGTCAGACCGGTGTACTCGCCCTTGATATCGAAATAGCGAATTTCGCGGAAATTGAACAGCTTCTCGTAGAAGTTCGCCCAGTACGCCATGCGCCCACGGTAAACATTGTGCGTCAGGTGGTCGATGAACTTCAGGCCAGCGCCTTGCGGGTGGCGCTCGACGCCTTCGATGAACACGAAGTCGATGTCGTAGATCGAGGTGCCTTCACCGAAGCGGTCGATCAGGTACAGCGGCGCGCCACCGATCCCCTTGATCGCAGGCAGGCGTAGCTCCATCGGCCCGGTGCCGATTTCAATCGGCTGCGCACCCAACTCCAGCGCACGCTTGTAGGCCTGCTGCGAATCCTTGACCCGGAACGCCATGCCACACACCGACGGCCCGTGCTCGGCGGCGAACCAGGACGCCTGGCTGTGCGGTTCGTTGTTGAGGATGATGTTGATCGCGCCCTGGCGGTACAGCGCCACGTTCTTGGAGCGGTGGTTGGCGACCTTGGTGAAGCCCATCATCTGGAACACCGGCTCCAGCATGTTGGGGGTTGGCGAGGCGAATTCGATGAATTCGAAGCCCATCAGGCCCATCGGATTTTCATAGAGATCAGTCACGGTCTTGCTCCTGCTAAATAGTGAAATGCACAGCGGCGAAGATCACTGTTCAGCGGGTGGCGCGCAGGGTATACCGCGAACGCTGCGGGCGAGGAAGTCGCCAAAGATCAATTGCAGACCGAAGATTTTCATGTAGGAAAGGTTACTCCGGCTTATCGAATTGCGCATCAGGATGCGCGAGCTGGAAGGCAGGATGCTGCAACGCCAGCGCCTCGACCCGACAGATGCGCGGGAAGGCACGCAAATCGACGTTGAAACGCCTCGCTGCGTACAGTTGCGGCAACAGGTATACATCGGCCAGGCCAACATCTGCGAAGCAGAAGCCTTCGTCGCCGATCAGCGCCTCAACGGCGGCAAATCCCTGATTGATCCAGTGGCCAATCCAGGCGCTCACATCGTCCTCCGGATGGCCCAGACCGCGCAGGCGATTGAGCACTGCGACGTTATGCAACGGATGAATATCACACGCGATCAATGCCGCCACCTGTCGATGTTGCGCGCGTTCGAGCAGACCCTGCGGCAATAGCGCCGGGGTGGGAAAGCGTTCTTCAAGGTATTCGATGATGGCCGGCGACTGGATGATCACCTGACCCGCTTCGAGCCTGAGCGCAGGCACGCGGCCCTGTGGATTGATGGCCAGGTAGTCAGGCTTATGATGTTCGCCGCCGTCACGAATCAGATTGACCGCCACAGCGTCGACCTGCAGGCCTTTCAATGCCAGGGCGATACGCACTCGATAGCTGGAGGTTGAACGATAGTAGGTAAAAAGATCCACGGGCAATGGCCTGTTATTTTCTTGTTATTCGTAAACGCTTTACGCAATGCGTAAACTGAGCCATTCCTCCGTGGCTGTCAAGGTCAGGCCCACCCCTCCAGGCGCAAGGTCGCCCGAACCAGACGCTGCTCTTCATCCTCGATCTCGCGCAGGTTTTCGCAGATGCTCTGGATGTGCGCCACGGCAGCCTTGCGCGCCTGTTCCGGCAGCCGGCCGGTGACGGCGTTGTAGAGACGGGCATGATGACGATCGATCTGACGTTTTTGCGCTTCGCGGTGATAGAGGTTGTTGACCGAGGCGAATACGGTATTGAGCAACAGGTCGGTCAAAGAGCGCAGGGTCTGCACCAGCACCGGGTTATGCGACGCCTCACTGATCGCCAGGTGAAAGGCGTGGTCCAGGCGCGCATGCTCGGAGGCGGCCAGTTCATGACCATGCGCCGCCACCAGCGCATCGTAGGCGCGGGTGATCAGCACGAAATCAGCGTCGGTGCCACGCAGCGCCGCCAAGCGCGCAGACTCGCCTTCAAGCAGGCTGCGCACCTCGAACAGGTCGTAGAGGGTGCGCGGTTGCGAGGCGAACAGATGCATCAGCGGTGACGTGGCGGAGAGCCCCAGCCCACCCATTTGCGCGACGAACGAGCCTTTGCCCTGCCGGGTTTCGATGATGCCTCGAGCGCGCAGCAGTTTCAGGCCTTCACGCAGGGCCGTGCGCGAAACACCGAGCTTCTCCGTCAGGCGCCGTTCGGAGGGCAGCAACTGCCCGACCTTGAGCACGCCATCGACGATCAACCGCTCGATACGTTCGCTTACCACGTCGGCGACTTGCGGCGGGCGCCTGAGGTCAGGGTTATTCATACTAGGTGCTTCCTTGAAAATGGGTTTGCCGGGCCATGCACGGGTGTAGGAGCCGGCGCCAATGGCTGGGTGATGTACCGCGTAGAGCACGTCCGCAGGCGCCATTCAGACTGGTATGACCAGTTGCAGAAATGCAAACAATAGAAACCACATCGACTACCAGATCACTGATTACCAAGGATTTTTGCAATTTCTTTTGTGCAAATGCCAAAAGAAACTGGTTCGACCAGTGCGTTCAGACATGGACAGTAAAGGCCGCGAGGCCAATGATGCAAGTCAGCCGTAGAACGTTCATCAATAGAACGGGCCTCAATAAAAACAACCAGGGTTGCAAACCCATCATGAATATTCTTTACGACGAACGCGTCGATGGCGCGCTGCCGGTCATCGACAAGGCCCAGCTGCTGCAGGCCTTGCAGTCACGCCTGCCTGATCTGGACATCCTCCACCGCGAGGAAGAACTGCGCCCCTACGAATGCGACGGCCTCTCCGCCTACCGCACCACGCCGATGCTGGTGGTGCTGCCGCAACGCCTGGAGCAAGTGCAAACCCTGCTCAAGGTCTGCCACGAACGCGGCGTGCCGGTGGTGGCACGCGGCGCGGGCACCGGCCTCTCCGGCGGCGCATTGCCGCTGGAGAAGGGCGTGCTGCTGGTCATGGCGCGGTTCAACAAGATCCTCCACATCGACCCGGCAGGTCGATTCGCTCGCGTACAACCGGGGGTACGCAACCTGGCGATTTCCCAGGCAGCAGCCCCCTATGACCTTTATTACGCTCCCGACCCGTCCTCGCAGATTGCCTGCTCCATCGGTGGCAACGTCGCGGAAAACGCCGGTGGCGTGCATTGTCTGAAGTACGGGCTGACCGTGCATAACCTGCTCAAGGTCGACATCCTCACCGTTGAAGGTGAACGCCTGGTACTCGGCTCCGATGCGCTGGACTCCCCGGGTTTCGACCTGCTGGCATTGTTCACCGGCTCCGAAGGCATGCTCGGCATCATCACTGAAGTGACCGTCAAGCTGTTGCCCAAGCCGCAAGTCGCACGGGTGCTGCTGGCAGCATTCGACTCCGTGGAAAAAGCCGGTCGCGCGGTCGGCGACATCATTGCCGAGGGCATCATCCCCGGCGGGCTGGAGATGATGGATAACCTGGCGATCCGCGCCGCTGAAGATTTTATCCATGCCGGTTACCCGGTAGACGCCGAAGCCATCCTGCTGTGTGAGCTGGACGGCGTGGAAGCCGACGTGCATGACGACTGCTCGCGGGTCCGTGCAGTATTGGAAAAAGCCGGCGCCACCGAAGTGCGCCAGGCAAAAGACGAAGCCGAGCGCGTGCGCTTCTGGGCCGGGCGCAAGAACGCGTTCCCGGCGGTGGGTCGGCTGTCGCCGGATTATTACTGCATGGACGGCACCATCCCGCGTCGGGAATTGCCCGGCGTACTGAAGGGCATTACCGCGCTTTCCGAACAATACGGACTGCGGGTGGCCAATGTGTTCCATGCCGGCGACGGCAACATGCACCCGCTGATCCTTTTCGATGCCAACCAGCCAGGCGAGCTGGACCGGGCCGAAGCACTGGGCGGGAAAATCCTCGAACTGTGCGTGAAAGTCGGTGGCAGCATCACCGGCGAGCATGGCGTGGGTCGCGAGAAGATCAATCAGATGTGCGCGCAGTTCAACAGCGATGAGCTGACCCTGTTCCACGCAGTGAAGGCGGCGTTCGACCCCAGCGGCATGCTCAATCCCGGCAAGAACATCCCGACCCTGCATCGCTGCGCCGAATTCGGTGCGATGCACGTGCACATGGGCAAGCTGCCCTTCCCTGAACTGGAGCGTTTCTGATGGGCGCCGAACGTCAACCGCAAATCAATGCCCCAGACCGCGATGCCAGCCAGGTCCTGCAAGAGCAGGTCAACGAGGCCATCCAGAACGGCCTGCCGCTGCGCATCCAGGGCGCCAACAGCAAGGCATTCCTAGGGCGCGAAGTGGCCGGCGAAGTGCTCGACACGCGGATTCATCGCGGCATCGTCACTTACGATCCGACCGAACTTGTGATCACCGCACGCGCCGGCACTGCGCTCAGTGAATTGAATGCCGCGCTGGACGCTGCCGGGCAGATGCTGCCCTGCGAGCCGCCGATCTTCAGTGACGGCGGCGTGGGTGATGCCACGGTCGGCGGCATGATCGCCGCCGGACTGTCCGGGCCACGCCGGCCGTGGTCAGGCTCGGTGCGCGACTTTGTGCTCGGCACCCGGGTGATCACCGGGCTGGGCAAGCATCTGCGGTTCGGCGGCGAAGTGATGAAAAACGTGGCCGGCTACGACCTGTCGCGGCTGATGGCCGGCAGCTTCGGCTGCCTGGGCCTGATCACCGAAGTCTCGCTCAAAGTGCTGCCCAAACCCCGGCTGTGTACCAGCATTGCCCTGGAAACGGACAGCACCCGCGCCCTCGCCCGCCTCGCCGAATGGGGCCAGCAACCGCTGCCGATCAGCGCCGCCAGCCACGATGGACGCGTACTGCGCCTGCGCCTGGAGGGCGGTGAAGGATCAGTGGCAGCGGCCCATGATCGCCTGGGTGGTGAGGCCATCGACCCGGCTTACTGGCAGGCGCTGAACGCGCACCGGCTGGACTTCTTCACCGACGGCAGAGCGCTGTGGCGCCTGTCGCTGCCGACCAATACCGGCGTGCTGGATATCCCTGGTGATCAGTTGATCGACTGGGGCGGCGCGCAGCGCTGGTTGAAGTCCGATGCCAGCGGCAGCGAGATTCGCGCCATCGTCGGTGCGGTTGGTGGACACGCCACCTGCTACAGCCACGGCCTGGATGACAGCCCGTTCCAGCCACTGGCCGCGCCGCTGTTGCGCTATCACCGCCAGCTCAAGGCGCAACTCGATCCGCACGGAGTTTTCAATCCGGGCCGAATGTACGCAGAGATCTGAACCATGCAGACCACCCTGAGCGAACAGGCAAAACAACTGCCCCGCGCCGAAGAAGCCGAAAGCATTTTGCGCAGCTGCGTGCACTGCGGTTTCTGCAACGCGACCTGCCCGACCTATCAACTGCTCGGTGACGAACTGGACGGCCCACGCGGGCGAATCTACCTGATCAAGCAGGTGCTCGAAGGCCGCGAAGTCACCGAGAAAACCCAGCTGCATCTGGACCGCTGTCTGTCGTGCCGCAATTGCGAGACCACCTGCCCTTCGGGCGTCAATTATCACAACCTGCTGGACATCGGCCGCGCGGTGGTCGATGCCGCCGTGCCGCGCCCGCTCGGCCAGCGCCTGTTGCGCGAAAGTCTGCGCCAGGTGGTGCCCAACGCCGGGTTGTTCAAAACCCTGACGCAGGTGGGCAACGCCTTTCGACCACTGCTGCCCGGCAGCCTGAAAAGCAAACTGCCTGGCGATATTCGCCCGGCCAAGGCGCGTCCGACCCAACAACATGCGCGTCAGGTGCTGATCCTTGAAGGCTGCGTGCAACCGGGTCTGTCGCCCAATACCAATGCTGCCACCGCGCGGGTCCTCGACCGTCTGCAGATCAGCGTCAAATCGATCGCTCAGGCCGGCTGCTGCGGCGCCGTGGATTACCACCTCAATGCCCAGGAACAGGGCTTGGAACGTGCCCGTCGCAACATTGACGCCTGGTGGCCGAGCGTGCAGGCCGGCGCCGAAGCCATCGTGCAGACCGCCAGCGGTTGCGGCGCGTTCGTCAAGGACTACGGGCACATGCTGCGTGACGACCCGGCCTATGCCGACAAAGCGGCCAGGGTCAGCGAACTGACCAAGGACCTGGTGGAGGTATTGCGTGCCGAACCGCTGGAAAAACTCGGTGGCTGCACCAGCCAGACACTGGCGTTTCATTGCCCCTGCACCCTGCAACACGCGCAGAAACTCGGTGGCGCAGTGGAAGCGGTGCTGACACGGCTGGGCTTCAATCTGACCGCTGTGCCCGACAGTCACCTATGCTGTGGCTCGGCCGGCACTTACTCGATCACCCAGCCGGAGTTGTCCCGCCAGCTGCGCGACAACAAAATGAATGCGCTGGAAAGCGGCAGACCGCAGGTCATCGCTACCGCCAATATCGGCTGCCAGACCCATCTGGCGAGCGCCGGCCGTACACCCGTCAAACACTGGATCGAACTGATCGAAGACGCCCTGCATCCAAGTTGATCGCACAGCGTCTCTACACATCTTTCTATAGGAGAGCTTCATGAAAACCAAATCCGTACTGACCCAGACCGAAGTCACTCAGATCCTTGCTGCCGCTCGCACAGAAGCCCAGGCCAATGGCTGGGCGGTGTCGATTGCCGTGACCGATGACGGCGGCCACCTGCTGGGCTTCGAACGCCTGGACGGTTGTGCGCCGATCGGTGGCTACATCGCCATCGAAAAGGCCCGTACCTCGGCGCTGGGCCGTCGCGAATCCAAGGGCTATGAAGAGATGGTCAATGGCGGCCGCACCGCGTTCGTCACCGCTCCCCTGCTGACTTCGCTGGAAGGCGGCGTACCGCTGATCGTGGACGGTGAGACCATCGGCGCCGTGGGTGTGTCCGGCGTCAAGGCCGACCAGGACGCGCAAGTGGCCAAGGCCGGTGTTGCCGCGGTGAATGCGGGCTGACGCAAAACATATACCCCTGTAGGAGTGAGCTTGCTCGCGATAAGGCTGTGTCAGACACACCTTCATCACAGGCAGTTTGCAATCGCGAGCAAGCTCACTCCTACCCGTTCGAGCCGCACATAATATTCATGATGGAGAGCCCCGATGACCGAATTCGTCAACTGCCAGAACCTCAAGGTGGCAGCCAATCTGAAACGTTTTGTCGACGAGGACGTGCTTCCCGGAACAGGGCTGACCCCGGAGGTTTTCTGGGCTGATTTCGACTCGCTGGTGCATGACCTGGCGCCGCTCAACCGTGAGCTGCTGGTCGAGCGCGACCGCTTGCAGACGCAACTGGACAAGTGGCACAAAGCCAATTCGGGTCCGGTCACCGACATGCCCGCCTACATCGCCTTTCTCGACTCCATCGGCTACCTGCAACCGGTGCCCGCGCAAGTTCAGGTCACCACCAGCAAGGTCGATATCGAAGTCAGCGAGCAGGCTGGACCGCAGCTGGTCGTCCCGGCGGCCAATGCCCGCTATGCGTTGAATGCCGCGAACGCGCGCTGGGGGTCGCTGTACGACGCACTGTATGGCACCGATGCGATCTCCGATGCCAACGGCGCCGAGATCAAGGCCGGCTACAACCCGCTGCGTGGCACCAAGGTCATCGCCTTCGCCCGCGCCTTGCTCGATGAAGCCGCGCCTCTGGCCACCGGCTCCCATGTCCAGGCCAAGGCCTATGCGGTCGATAGCGGCGAACTGCTGGTGACCCTGACCGACGGCAGTCAGTCGCGTCTGGCACAGCCGGAAAAATATGTCGGCTATCAGGGCGACGCGCGCCAACCCGATGCGATTCTGCTGAAGAACCACGGCCTGCACATCGAAATCCAGATCGATCCGAGCAGCCCGATCGGCAGCAGCGACCCGGCGGGCATCAAGGACCTGCTGCTGGAAGCTGCGCTGTCGACCATCATTGACTGCGAGGACTCGGTGGCGGCGGTGGATGCCGACGACAAGCTGGTGATTTACCGCAACTGGCTGGGCCTGATGAAGGGCGATCTGAGCGAAGAGCTGGTCAAGGGCGGCAAGACCATCACTCGCCGCCTGAATGCCGACCGTCAATACACCGCAGCCGATGGCAGCCACATCACGCTGCACGGGCGCTCGCTGCTGTTCATCCGTAACGTCGGGCATCTGATGACCAACCCGGCCATCCTCTACGACGGCAACCAGGAAATCCCCGAAGGCATTCTTGATGGCGTGATGACCAGTCTGATTGCCCTGCACGACCTGCACAATCGCGGCAACTCACGTGCCGGTAGCGTTTACATCGTCAAGCCCAAGATGCACGGTCCGGCCGAAGTGGCGTTCGCCGATCAGCTGTTCAGCCGCATCGAGGACGTGCTGAAGATCCCGCGTCATACCCTGAAAATGGGGATCATGGACGAAGAGCGTCGCACCAGCGTCAACCTCATGGCCTGCATCAACGCCGCGTCGGCCAGGGTCGCGTTCATCAATACCGGTTTTCTCGACCGCACCGGTGACGAGATGCACAGCTCGATGGAAGCCGGCCCGATGTTGCGCAAGGGCGACATGAAGGCCACGCCGTGGATCAAGGCGTACGAGCGCAACAACGTGCTGGTGGGCCTGGCCTGCGGCCTGCGCGGCCGAGCGCAGATCGGCAAGGGCATGTGGGCCATGCCGGATCTGATGGCCAACATGCTGGAACAGAAAATCGCCCATCCCAAATCCGGAGCGACCACCGCCTGGGTGCCCTCGCCTACCGCCGCGACCCTGCACGCCTTGCATTATCACAAGGTCGATGTGAAGGCCGTGCAACAGGAACTGGAGCAGGTTGACCTGGACAGCGTCAGTGAGGAAATCCTGCTCGACCTGCTCACCGTTCCCGTGGCCGCCCAAGCCAACTGGACCGAAGACCAGATTCGCGAGGAAGTCGAGAATAACGCCCAGGGCCTGCTTGGCTATGTGGTGCGCTGGGTCGAGCAAGGTGTGGGCTGTTCCAAGGTGCCGGACATTCACAACGTCGGCCTGATGGAGGACCGCGCCACGCTGCGCATCTCCAGCCAGCACATCGCCAACTGGTTGCGTCACAAGGTGATCGACGACCACTACGCGATGGAAACCCTCAAGCGCATGGCCAAGGTGGTGGACAAGCAGAACGCCGGTGATTCGGCATACAAACCAATGGCCGAGAACTTCGACAAGTCGATAGCGTTCCAGGCGGCGTGCGCGCTGGTGTTCAAGGGCCGCGAGCAGCCAAGCGGGTACACCGAACCTTTGCTGCATAAGTTCCGCCTGGCGTACAAGCAGCAGGCTGATTAAGCCGGTCCCGCTGAAACCTGATCATGTCCACGTTCTGCGTGGGCATGCATCCGGTGACGCTCTGCGTCACTGCTGCCGGAGGCGCAGCGCCCGGGGCGGCGTTACCACGCAGAGCGTGGCAACGATCACGGGTATGAGGCGCGACTAGGTGCTCTCGCGCACCACCAGCTCGAACCCCAGGTCCACCTGCGCCTCTTGCACCGTGCCGTCCAGCAAGCCCAGCAGCAGTTGCGCGGCGCGTTGGCCGACCTGTTCGCGAGGGGTACGGATGGACGTCAGGCGCGGCACCATGTGCGCAGAACCGGGCAAATCGTTGAAGCCGATCAGCGAGACTTGTTCGGGGATCCTGATCCCCCGACGCAGCGCCTCCAGCGCCGCACCCTGGGCCAGGTCGTCGTTGCAGAAAAACACCCCGTCGACGTCCGGGTGCTCAGCGAGCAAACGGGCAAACAACTCTCCTCCCAACCCGATTGACGACGGCAACGGCGAGGCCATCTGCAGGTTTTCGTCGTACAGGCCGGCCTGCTCCAGCGCGCCGCGAAAACCGGTGCCCCGCTGAATGACGCGCGGATCCAGTTGCGCCGAGACATAGGCCAGGCGCTTGCGCCCGCGACTCAACAGATGCCGAGCTGCTTCGGCGCCCGCCTGTTGCTGAGAGAACCCGACACAGGGCTCCGCGCGCCCCGGATCGAGTTCCATCATGTGCACGCAGGGCACGCCGCTGGCCGCCAGCAGCTGCTGCGCCGCCTGACTGCGGTCAAAACCTGTGAGCAGGATGCCCCTGGGCCGATTGGCCAGGTGGCTGCGCAGCAGGTTTTCTTCTTCTATTGCCGAATAGTGGTAGTTACCGATGACCACTTCCAGGCCGCGTGGGCGCAGTACCGCCTGAATGGCTTCCAGGGTTTCGATGAACAGTTGATTGGACAACGACGGCACCAGCACCACCACCGACTGGCTTTGCGAGGACGCCAACGCCCGTGCGGCAGGGTTGGCGACATAGCCTAGACTCTGCGCAGCGGCGCGAACTTTCTCCACCAGCTCGGGCGCTACCGTCACCACGCCGCGCAGGGCCCGGGAGGCAGTGATGGGCGAGACAGCGGCCAGTTTCGCGACTTCATTGAGGGTGGGACGACCGGTGGAGCGGGAACCAATACGTGTCATGCGTTGCCAACTGATTGGACGGAAAAGCCGCAGGGGTTGCGATTGTCTCGGATGGGCTCTAAGGTAGCGCTATCTCACGGAGGCCCGCAACTTTTCGATCGTCTTCACGACCGCGAGGGATGCATCTCATGGATCAGCGAGATACCCATAACAATGACTACACCCGGACACAGACTTGCCGGCCTTGCACACCATCCGGCAAAGACAGCGCTGTCTCTGGGACGAGGTTTTTATGACGACTGCTTCAACTGCTACTTCTGCCCTCGTGGTGATGGGTGTTTCGGGCTGCGGCAAAAGCGCCGTGGGTGCTGAGATCGCCAAGAACATCGGGGGTCGCCTGATTGAAGGTGATGCCTTTCACCCTCAGGCCAACATCGACAAGATGAGCGCTGGCCACCCACTCGATGACCAAGACCGCGCTGGCTGGTTGACCCGTCTTGGCGAAGAAGTCGCCAACGCGGTCAGCAAAGGCGAGAAACCGGTCCTGACCTGCTCTTCCCTCAAGCTCATCTACCGCGAGCGCCTGCGCGCGGCCGTGCCGGGCCTGGGTTTCGTGTTTCTGGAACTGACCAGGGAGCTGGCGACCGAGCGTTGCGCACACCGGCCGGGGCATTTCATGCCGGCCAGTCTGGTTGATAGCCAGTTCGCCACCCTGGAACCGCCTTACGGCGAAGACCGCACGCTGGTCGCGGACGCAACCCAATCGATCGAGACCATCGGTGCCGAAGCGGCAACCTGGTGGAACGCATCGCAAACCCCATCTGCCACCGCTCTCACCGGCTCTTGATTGGCCATCAGGCGTGAGCGACAAAGATAGCGCTGTCTTATCAGGTTCACAGGGCAGTGGACAACAGCGTTGAGCAGTAGCTCCAAAAAAACAAAATACAACGGAGAGACACCCCATGTTCGGTATGACTCAAGACACGTATCTACTCGTCGATGCGTTGGTGACCATCATTGGCCTTGTGCTATTGATCACCAAGTTCAAGGTCCACCCTTTTATTGCACTGACCATCGCAGCAGGTTTTCTCGGGCTGACCTCCGGCATGCCTGTGGACAAAGTCATGAAGTCGTTCCAGGACGGTTTCGGCGGCGTGCTCGGCTTCGTCGGCATCATCCTTGGCCTTGGCACCATGCTCGGCAAGCTGATGGCTGACTCCGGCGGCGCCGACCAGATTGCCCAGACACTGATCCGTCGCTTCGGTAAGGATCGCGTGCACTGGGCGATGATGTTTTCGGCGTTCCTGGTCGGCATCCCGCTGTTTTTCGAAATTGGCTTCGTGCTGTTGATCCCGCTGGTGTTCATCGTCGCTCGTCGCAGCGGCGTGTCCATCGTCAAGATCGGCATCCCGCTGCTTGCCGGCCTGTCCGCAGTCCACGGCCTGGTGCCTCCGCACCCGGGTCCGCTGCTGGCCATCGGCATCTTCAATGCGGATATCGGCAAAACCATTTTCTATGGCCTGATCGTCGCGTTCCCTACCGCCATCATCGCTGGCCCGATCTTCGGCAAGTGGATCTCCAAGCGCATTCCGGGTAATCCGTCCAAAGAGCTGATGGATCAGATTGCCAAGGAATCGACCAACGCGAACCTGCCAAGCTTTGGCATCACGCTGGTGACGATCCTGCTGCCAGTGTTCCTGATGCTGCTCAAGACCTTCGCCGACGTGGCGCTGCCCGCAGGCCACATCTTCCGCATCTGGATGGACTTCATCGGTCACCCGATCGCGGCCCTGTTGTTCGCGCTGTTGCTGGCGTTCTACACCTTTGGATCGGCCCGCGGTTTCAGCCGTGACCAGATCATCAAACTGCTGGACCAGAGTCTGGCGCCAGTGGCCGCCATCGTGCTGATCGTCGGTGCCGGTGGTGGCTTCAAGCAGATGCTGGTGGACAGTGGCGTCGGTAACCTGATCGGCCACATGGCCGTGCAGGCGCAGATCTCGCCGATCCTCCTGGCGTGGCTGGTGGCTGCGGTGATTCGCGTCGCCACAGGCTCGGCGACGGTGGCCACCATCACCGGTGCCGGTATCGTCGCACCGGTGGTTGCCATGGTCCCAGGGGTCAACCGCGAGCTGCTGGTGCTGGCCACAGGTGCCGGGTCGCTGATCCTGTCTCACGTCAACGACGCAGGCTTCTGGCTGGTCAAGCAGTACTTCAACATGACCGTGGTCGAAACCCTGAAAACCTGGACCGTGATGGAAACCATCCTTTCGGTCGTCGGTATCATCCTGATCATGCTGTTGTCGCTGGTGGTCTGATTCCCTGACCGCTGGCCCCATGCCCACCCTCGCGGTGGGCATGTCGTTTCTGGCCCGCGCTACCCGCATGACCCCGCATGACCCGCAGCCGAATGCACGCGTTTGAGGGGCTTGTCACTGATTCGCTTAAAGTCATGTCACTTGCCGTCGCGTATTTCGGAAGTCTCCTACACTCTTCTAGGAGATCACGTACAGCGCCGACTAATGAAAATTTCATCGCCGCCTGGCACGAGTTCTTTGCAATAAATGCCAAAGGAGTGTGCAATAGGCGCCGCCCCGCAGCCGGCTATCAGGGTCATAGCCAATTGTTACGGGGTTTTACCGCCAAATTGAGGCAAAATTCGCGTGCCGTCTGGCCTCAGGAGCACTCATACCAATGATAAGAAGATGAACCTGGGGAATTAAATTCATACCAATGGCGTCATAATGACGGACGCATTTGGATGCAATCGGCAATCACCACCACCCAAGGGCTAACGCCAGCCTCCCGGTAGAGGCGCTTCAAGAGGCCATCAAGGAAAAGATTATGTTGATACTCACCCGCAAAGTCGGCGAAAGCATAAATATTGGTGACGAAATCACCGTTACCATTCTGGGCGTACAGGGCCTTCAAGTCAGGCTTGGCATCAACGCGCCGAAGAATGTTTCAGTTCACCGTGAAGAGATTTACAAACGTATTCAGGCCGAGATCGCTCCAAACCAAGAGCCTCAATAAGCCACACGGTTCTTCTGTCTTGTAAATGGCCTGTGGCTCGCTGGCGGCAGGCAAAAATGAACGGCGTACATCCCGACGCCGTTTTTTTTCGTCTTGATTTTGGATCCAGTCATTGCCCGCTTGCCCTCCCCCCGGTAAGTTTTTAACCTGCCGCTGCCTGACCCCGAAAATGAAAACGGCCAGTCCTGCAAAGGACCAGCCGTCATGAGATTCTGGGTTCAGGTCGGTCAGCGACCGGCCTCCAACCGTTGCACGATCTTGTCCTTGGCCAGCAGCCGCTTCTCTTTGAGCTCTCTCAACTGATCGTCAGAGATATCGCCCGCAGAGCCGTTCTCTGCCTTCACTATGTCTCCGTCAATCGTGTCGTAATCAGTGACCAGTTGGTTGAGCTTCGGGTCACCGCCGCGACGCTTGCCCAGCTCGTCCTTGCTAATACTCAAATCCGCGAACAAATCGTGCTTGACCGGCATGGTGCATGTCTCCTCTGATTACAGATGTAGAGTTATTGAGGGTAGCTCACCGTAAAGGTTCGAGATTTTTGCGCACCTGTCGATGCACGACGGGGGCAAACCGCTCCGAGCGCTGGCAACCCTTGCTGTCGCATTTCGACATGCACAATCCTGTGCAACGAGCTACGGTGTGATCCGAAACATCTTCAAACAACATCAAGGATCGACCCATGACTTCATCATTCGCCCGTTGTGCACTCGCTGCCGCCCTGAGCCTTGCCTGGGGAGTGGCTGCCCCCGCTCTCGCCGAGCCGCATAAACAGGTGCAAGCCGACGCCGACCAGTACAAGGATGAGGCGTTGAAGCTGCTGGAGCGGCTGGTGAACATCGACTCAGGCTCTGGCTACGAGCCCGGACTGACCCAAGTGCGCGACATCACGGTCGATGAGCTGAAGAAGCTGGGGGCGACCATCGAAACCGTCCCCAACACAGCGCCTGACAAGAGCAGTCATGTCATAGCCACTCTCAAAGGCACCGGCAAGGCCAGGATCCTGCTGATGGCGCACATGGACACCGTGTTCAAGGAAGGCTCGGCCGCGGCTCACCCGTTCTACATCAAGGACGGCCGTGCCTACGGACCTGGGGTAATGGATGACAAAGGCGGCATCGTGGCCGGTCTTTATGCGTTGAAAATCCTCGACAAGCTGGGCTTCAAGGACTACGCGCAGATTACCTTCCTGCTCGATGCCAGCGAGGAAACCGGCTCGACCGCAGCCACCGAGCTGATCCAGAAGGTCGCCAAACAACATGATGTCACCCTGAACCTTGAGCCTGGGCGTCCGGCCGATGGCCTGGTGGTATGGCGCAAGGGCAGCGGCACGGCGGTCGTCGAGGTCAAGGGCAAGGCGTCGCATGCCGGGGTTGCGCCTGAACTTGGGCGAAATGCCGCCATGGAAGCCGCGCATCAGATTCTGCAACTCGGCCAGTTGGGCGATGCGCAGAAAAAAACCACCATCAACTTCACCGTGCTTGATGCCGGTGACCGGGTCAACGTGATCCCGGATCAAGCCACCGCCAAGGCTGACGTGCGGGTGGCGGTGCCCGAAGAATTTGATCGGATCGAGAAAGACCTGGCACGGGTCTCGGCCAACAAGCTGATTCCCGACACCGAGGTCACCACCCACTTGCAGCGCGGTCTGCCGCCGATGCCGCAGACCGCCGAATCGGACAAACTGGTGGCCATCGCCCAGAGTATCTACGGAGAAATCGGTCGCAAGCTGACCATCGAAGGCAGCGGCGGCGCGGCAGATGCCAGCCTCGCGGCGGGCGTCGGCGTGCCCACCCTCGATGGCTTCGGCATCGTCGGCGGCAACATCCATACGCCTGAAGAGTACGCGGAGGTCGAAAGCGTCTCGCCGAGGATCTATCTGCTGACGCGGATGATCATGGAGCTGACCAAGGCCAAATGATCAAGTGTTCTGCTCAGGTTGCGCCGATCACAATCGGGACCGGCTCAACCGGGTAGCGACGTCGCTCGCCGGGCGGTGGCGACGTCGAGCACTCCAGGCCTCATGTCGGCTAGCTCTGCTCGCGAATCCGACGTGCTTCGTAGGCCTTGAGGTGCAGATGAACGAAATCCAGAGCCGACAGCCCGCCGCTGGCGTGTTTGTCGGAGCTGGCGCGTCGAGCGATCATGTCACCGATCACCTGCTCGACCTCTATCGGCGTCCCGCGCTCCATATCACGCAGCATCGAAGCGGTCATTTTCGAGCCCGGGGTGGTCAGCATGGCCTGGAAACGCTGGCGCACTTCGCTGCGCACTGCGTAGCCGGCATGCTCTGCGACGCTGGCGCATTCTGCCAGCAACTTGAGCACCAGAAACTCGCCGTCACTGGCGATCACATCGCCGATGGATGCGCGCATGGCGCCGGTGATGCCTGCGCCGGTTGCGATGAAACACCACTTTTCCCACATCTCCTGAACAATCTGCTGACTCAGGTTGGCGTCGAACCCGGCATCGGCCAGCGCTTCGGCCACCTTCAGAATGCGCGGCGTCAGCCCACCGTTGAGCTCCCCGAACGACAACTGGTTGGTGTCGTTGAGGTGCAGAATGGCCCCGGACGCATCGCGATCCAGCGAGATCAGGCACTGCCCGCCCAGCACGTTGTCCGGGCTGAAACGTTCGGCCAGGCGCTCCAGATGGGCCATGCCGTTGAGCAAGGGCAGAATCAACGTGTCCGGTCCCACTGCTGCGGCGAAGGCGTCCATGGCCGTATCCAGATCGTAAGCCTTGCAGCTGAGCAGGATCAGGTCGAAGGTCTGGTCCAGCATCGGCGCCATGACCTGCGGCGGCGAAGGGTAAAGGATATTGCCCTGCGGACTGCGAACGATCAGGCCGCTTCGATCCAGCTCCTGGGCGCGGGCCGGACGCACCAGAAACGTCACATCGCGCCCGGCTTCGAGCAACCGACCGCCGAAATAACCGCCTATGGCGCCTGCACCCACAATCAAAATACGCATGTCCTGTAGGTTCCTTGTCGAGTTGAGCGCGAAGGGTCTGAACAACCCAGAATAGTTGAATGCAGCAACTCTATCCAAAAGTTGGATGATGACCAACATATTGTTTTTAAAGGTCATCGATTCATTGGGGGTAAAAACGATCGGCAAAAAAAATCCCGGAACTGCGCAAGGCATCCGGGACAAGTGTTGCAGGCAGGATCAGGATTGCGCGTTGGCCAATACGGGCCAGAGGAACGGCTGGCGTTGCTCTTCTCGACTGGCCACCAGGCGACGGGTAAGGCTGAGACTGACAGGCTGGATGACCGGCTGCTGCAGGCGCGCCAGAACAGCGTCGATCACCGCGCCGCTGGCGTCGTGGTGGAACTGCCAGACGCCATAAATGCGCCCGTCGAACGAAGCCTCGCTGCCCAGTCTGGGGTCCACGCCAAGTCCGGCGCCCAGACCGAACAGATGCAGGCCGTAAAGACGTTGACCGTTGCTGTCCAGAGGGCAACCGGAAGGATCGGAGTCCACGCCGCCCTTGACCTCCATCAAGTTGATGGCGCCGCCCCCGGCATAATTGAGCGCGGGCAATAACGGCTGGTAGCCGGTGCACTGCACGACCACTTCGGATTCGGCAAGGGCAAGTCGCGCGAGGTCCAACTGGCCGTGCTGGCCATCCTGGGTCTGCAGCAACTGCACGCGCACGCCGGTTTTGCCGATGCGCCCGTTTGCCAGGGCTTCACGCCCGATATCCAGCGCACGGTAGCGCAAGCCGCCCGAGCGATTGACCCGCCCCGACACCGGACACACATCCTTGAGCGGGTCGAAGACATACCCGGCTGCCGTGGCGGCCTCGGCTGTTTCGTAGAACAGGCGGATCGGCGAGCGATGCACCAGCGTGACCTCGGCAAGCCCGGCGAACTCCAGCGCATCGGCGAGGTTCTCCAGCACCGAAAAGGCACTGTGAGATCCGCCGACCACGCTGACCTTGCCCTTTCGTGCCAGCATCGGCGCAAACAGATCACGCAGCTGCACGCCGTTCATGCGCAGCAACGCGTCAGCGCTCTGCACGCTGGCCGATGGCGGTACCGCCAGACCCTGATCGGCCAGGCTGTCGAGCAAGTGCTGAGGGTCCTGACGCCCGCCCAGGTTGAGCACCAGAGCGCGACAACGAATGCGCCGAGTGCGTCCTTCGGATTCAACCCAGACTTGATAGCCGTCTTCCTCATGCACCACTTCGGTGATGGTGGTTCGAGTCCACAGCTTGACACCGTAGTGCTCGACGATGAAGTCCAGCACCAGGGTCGAGGCCTCGGCCAGCAGTTCAGCGACATCCTCAAGCTGCGGCGCACTCTGCGCCTGGCGGCGGATACGCCAATAGGCAGGCGAATGCTCCAGCGGTTCGAACACGTCACGCAGTGCCGGATCGCGAAGACAATCGAGAAACACATCGCCCACCGAATTGGCGGTGATCCGGTATTCGCCCAAGCGTCCCGTGCCGGGGTTTGGACTGGCATCGACAATGATCAGGCCTTCCCTGGCCAGTTCAGGCATGGCGCCACTCTTCAACGCGTTGAAAAGCAACCCCATCCCTGCTGGTCCGGCTCCCCCTACTACACAACCACAAACGGTTTCCAGATGATCTCCATGCATAATATTCACTCCCGAACTTTAGTCGACGTATTGAACGCAGCCCAAAATTACTTTTGAACCCTGAATGACGGTCACAACCAATTACCCATCACGGGCGATTGCTTTATGTCGAACTTGATACTTATTAAGACAACGGCTGATTTGGGGCATGACTACCGCCGCAACTGGCGCTAACGACCGTCGCTTCAGCCACACTTCGAAGAACGCTTCAACTCCATCCGGCGACGCGAGGCCGCGCTGCACTTCGGCTCCAGGAAGACCCGAACATAGAAGGGAGACTTTGAAGAGGAGAACGGAGGGATGGACGTGTCTGACTTGCACCCGTTATACAAAACATTCGGGGACGCTACCGCCATTTCGCCGAACGCTTTGTTTCAAGCTTGTGAGGAGTTTGAGGGGTGCGCCGCTTTTGCCACCACAAGAGGAAAAACGTAGAGTGATAGTTTCAAAAAACATGAGAAGTGTCAAATTTTCGAGAAAACATCGTTAAATTTAACTTTCAGTCGTAACTCATTGTTTTTATTGATAGTTATTTTTTTGACGCCTGCTTTGCGCAGTGCCTTCCCCCACCCATGCGTTTTTAATATTAAAAAAACACCTGCTGCCCGCGTCGCAACTAATTCTCGAAGCCAATAACGCACCCACTTTAACTTGACGAACGTTCGTCGTAACCGTTAGTGCTTATCGCTCCGTCCCTATTGACTTCCAAATGCATGAGCTGGCAGCACGGCCGAGCAGGCAGATGACTGACGCCGTTACTCCGGAAATTTCCCGCCCCAATTACCCACAGCCGAGCACAGCCGATGAACGGTTGCACCTGCGGTAGGAAAACACAGAACTATTTCAAGCGGATCCGCCTCCATTATCAGGCTTACGCTCGTTACTAAATGACATAGAGGTCGCCACCATGAATGCTGAGAAAAATCTTCGGTCCAGCATTGCCGAAATCGATTACTCCCGCGACACGCTCTTCGGTCCGATTCCCATGCAAGCGACCTGCAGGGTCAGGCTGGCCACCATCGAGCAGGACGGTCACACGCTGCGAGAGCTGACCATTCTGGGTGAGGTGCCGGATTATCTGTCAAAGTCCGCCGTCATTCGAATTGCCATGGACGGGCAGATCGAGGCGGGCCCGATCCGTGAGCATTACGCGATCAAGGACGAGGGTGAAAAGCAGTTCCGCCTGCTGTTCGAGAAAGAGGAACAGCGCCAGGTGCATTGAGCGCAGGGCTAACGCCGGCTGCTCGCAGACTTTGCATCTTGATGGGCGGTGGCGTGTAAATCCTCGATCACCCGCGTTGTGCCGTGGCCCGGCGCCCCAGGCGCAGCCAAAGCCTCCACAGGTGGCTCAGCGGCCTGCGGCGCTCCCTGATCACCGTAGCGCAGGCCATCTAGCCTGGGTGCAGCGTCGAGAACCGGATCGGCAGGCAACAGACGCTGGCGTTCCAGTTCGGTCATCGGAGGTTGGTAGGCGTTGCTGCGGGTCTCCAGCTTCTGCAGCATGAGCGCGATCACCGCGACACAGGCCGCCACCACACCCAGCAACGCGGCCACGCCCAGCAACAGCTTGCGCGTGCGAATCAAACGCCTGAAAGCATTACCCCGCCGTGCTTTACCGGCATCGTCGGGCAGATAGTCCGCCATGCATTCCCCTTGAAGTTCAGATCAGCGCTCTGTCGCCCTGGGCAGCCAAGATAAAAGGTTGAGGCTGTTTTTTCCATAGCCGGCGAGCATAAGTTACCTGATGATCGCCCGCCGCACACGATTACCCGTTGCGCCCATCAAGGTATTGATGAAACTTGGCGTTCAAACTTTCTCGCGCAGATGCTTATTTCGTGGCCGCTCGCATATGAACGTAAAAAATCACGACGTTTTGACTTAACAGTCAGTCATTTGAATATATTCATATCGATTGGGCACGCCACACCCATAAAGAAAAACGCCCATGACGGACAATTCATCGTGGGCGTTGTTTGCAGAGAACTTGCCAGACAACTAACTGGCAAGGGCGTGGTCATGCAGGTACGGGCTGTTATTCAGCTCGTCGCGCAGCGCGCAGATCAGCTCGCACAGGGCACGGCTGGTGTCCAGCCTGTCCAGTCTCAGACCGCTCTTGAGCAGCCCCACCCGTCCGGTGTCGGGGTCAATGACTTCGACAGTCATGGTATTGCCCGTGACCATGCAGTTGCAGCGCATGGGCAGAAATGCTCGCTCGATGATATTGCGCAGTTCAAGGTCCGAAAGTATGCATGCAAACATTGGGTTTTCCTCCTCAGGCCCTCCCTGCCGTTTAACGTGCAGTATGCGCCTGACTTCGTATTTAACCGCTTCCTTGTGTAAAACAGTTCACCCTATTCATCCGTAAACCCGACGGCCATAGACGAATACCCAAGTTATACGCCTCGCCCCAACTTGTAGCAACTTGAGCAATGGCAGTGCCCTGATCAGGGGAGAACGAAGAGGACGCATGGAAAAAACGTTTCACCTGAAGTGTTTAACCAATAAAAGAGCGCAATCAACCATCAGGATGAGGATTAAGCGCTTGCACACGGTTGCCTGCCGGCTTCTTTATGGGGCGTCCATTCGTCGGTTGCTGTAACGCTCACCGACGAATGACGCAGGTCTGTCAGCCGTGGGGCAGCCGAAGATGTATGAGCGCCACGCGGTTGCCACGCTTATCCAGGCGTTCCTCGATCGCGAATGGCTTGAAACCGAGCTTGGGATAGAACAATAACCCTGGCACGTTGTGGTTGAAGCAGGACGCGGTCAGCTCCGTGGCTTCATGCTTACCGAAAGCAAGCTCCATCATGCAGCCGATCATGTAGCGCCCCACGCCTTTGGAGCGAGCATGCGGGGCGATGATGACGTTGCCCATCGAGCAGCGGCCACGAAAATCGAAGCGTGAGAAATTGGCAAACCCGACCACTTCACCATCGAGTTCGATAACCGTGTTGTCGGAACGTTGCTCCAGCGCGTCGTTGAGCTGGGCAGGCGTGAGCGGAAAAGCCGCCTTGGGAAACATGTAGAAAAGCTCGTCGACACTCTGTGGCATGTTGCACACGGACGGGATGTCTTTTTCTTCCAGGGGACGATGCAGAAACATGGCAATTAACCTCTCGAAGAGACGGGAGCTGAGCGAAGACTATAGGTCAAACATGGCACGAAGACATCGTACAAAGCGCTCAACTGCACATATATATGTCGGCACTGCTACCAAAGGCGCAATCGGCGACGACCTTGTGTGACAGCACCCAGCGGCAAAACGTGCCCGGATGTTTCTCCGGGGTTGTTGATTACACTAAAAACCTGCTGCAACTCACTGAACAGATTGAACTTCGGCAAACCGGGCATAACGCCTGCGGTGACACGGCCAGTCATGCATTTTGCATGAACCGGGTATTCCAAAACAAAAACAACTCATTGAAATATAAGGTAATTTTAATAAATACAGAGTTGGCATAAGCACTGCAATGACCTCCAGCGAAGTCACAACAAATTAGTCGCAAGGAGCAGCACAACAATGAACGTCTCGCCTGATAGCTATTCTGCCGCTGTTGAAGAACCCACCAATGTCTCAGGGGTCTCCTGGGGCGCAATTCTGGCCGGCGCCGCAGGTGCCGCTGCTTTGTCTCTGATTCTCGTTCTGCTGGGCTCGGGCCTGGGCTTCTCGGCAATGTCGCCGTGGGCCAATGAAGGCGCGAGCGCCAAGACCATCGGCATATCCGCCGTGGTATGGCTGGCACTGACGCAAATCCTGGCGTCCGGGCTCGGTGGTTATCTGGCCGGTCGCCTGCGGGTGAAATGGTCAAGCATGCATGGCGATGAAGTGTATTTCCGCGATACCGCCCATGGCTTCCTGTCTTGGGCTATTGCGACCTTGGTAGCCGCTGTCCTGATCGTCGGTTCAGTCAGCGGTCTGGTCGGTAGCGGTGTCAAGGCCGGCGCGACTGCTGTTGCAGGCGTGGCAGGCACAGCTGCGGCCGCCGCCGGTTCAGCGGCGAGCAATACCAGTAGCGATCAATACGGCTACTTCGTAGACACCTTGTTCCGTGACGACCGCCCGGCAGCCGTGAGCGACGATGCGGCACGTGGCGTGGTCGTGCGGATCTTCACCAAGACTTTGGCCAACGATGGTCAGCTGGCGACTGAAGACCGTAACTACCTTGCGCAACTGGTTGCCCAACGCACCAATCTGAGCCAGGCCGATGCCCAGGCCCGTGTCGATCAAGTCTACGGTCAGGCCAAACAAGCCGTGGCGGACGCCAAGCTCAAAGCCCAGCAAGCCGCCGACGCCGCTGCCAAGGCCGCTGCAATGAGCGCGCTGTGGACCTTCGTCGCCCTGCTGTGTGGTGCCTTTGTGGCAAGCCTTGCAGCGATCTGGGGTGGTCGTCGTCGTGACGCCGTGACCTACGTCGAAGCCCGTGCCTACACCACCACTTCCAACATCCGCTAAGAAGGAGAAACATCATGCGCTCATTACTTCTGTGGTTCCTGGGTGTGCCGATTCCAGTGATTATCCTGATCGCACTGTTCATGCATTGATCGAGTCGTAGACCGTCCGCGCAGCGCCCAGAAGCATGGGCCTGCGCGGATTTTCTTTGTCTGCAGGTTTTCCTCGGCTCAATCTCAGCACAGGTAGTGCCCCCTGCGCACGCCTTCATCCCTCCCCTCTGCTGACCTTGGCCCTCTGCACACCGGCACATCGGCGGCACGCGCTCAAGCCTTTGATTCTGGCGGCATGGTTACATGCGTCGATCTGCTGCCGAACAAAAAGGCCCCCGACGACATCACGTCGACGAGGGCCAAGGCACTGCGCTCACAGTTCGGTTTGCATCAGGCGACCTTCAGGGCATGCCCAGCCAGTTGGGCAGCGCCAGGGAAATGAACGGTACGTAGGTCACCAGGATCAGGAACAACAACAGGATAGACAACCAGGGCAAAGCTGCCCGGATGGTCTGCCCAAGCGTCAAGCCGGTCACGGCCGAGGTGACGAACAGGTTCAGCCCCACCGGCGGATGCACCAGACCGATTTCCATGTTGACCACCATCACGATGCCCAGGTGAATCGGATCGATACCCAGTTTGGTGGCGATCGGAAAGAAGATCGGCGCCAGGATCAGCACGATCGCCGAGGGCTCCATGAAACTGCCCGCTACCAGCAACACAATGTTGACCATGATCAAGAAGCCGATCGGCGTCAGGCCTTCGGAAAGCACCCAGTTGGTGATCTGCTGCGGGATCTGCTCGGTAGTCAGCACGTGGGCGAAGAGCATGGCGTTGGCGATGATGAACATCAGCATGATCGACAGCCGACCGGATTCGAGCAACACCCGAGGACAGTCTTTGAACGTCATGTCCTTGTACACGAACAGCGCGATGAAGGCTGAATACACCGCTGCCACCGCCGCCGCTTCGGTCGGGGTGAACATGCCGCTGTAGATCCCGCCGAGGATGATCACCAGCAGCAGCAAGCCCCAGAACGCCCGTTGCGCGGTGTGCAGCCACTGGCGGAATGTCACGCGCGGTTGCGCCGGCAACTTCTTGACCCGGGCGACGATGTAGATCACCACCATCAGGATCACGCCCAGCAGAATCCCCGGAACCACGCCTGCGATGAACAACTTGCCGACCGAGGTTTCGGTCGCCGCCGAGTACACCACCATCACGATCGATGGCGGAATCAGAATGCCCAGCGTACCGGCGTTGCAGATGATGCCTGCGCCGAATTCCTTCGGGTAACCGGAGCGCACCATACCGGCCACGGCTATCGAGCCCACCGCCGCCACGGTTGCAGGCGAGGAGCCGGACAAGGCGGCGAACAGCATGCACGCCAGCACCGCCGCAATCGCCAGCCCGCCGCGGATGTGGCCGACGCAGGCGTTGGCGAAATCGATCAGGCGCTGCGCCACGCCGCCGGTGGTCATGAATGCACCGGACAGGAGGAAGAACGGAATTGCCAGGAAAGTGTAGCTGTCGGAAGTCTCGAACAGCTTGATCGCCAGCGAACTCAAGGAGTCCGGGCTGAACAGCAGGATCGAGGTCGCCCCGGCCAGCCCCAGGGAAATGGCGATGGGCACGCCCAGGAACATGAACACAAACAGCAAAAGGAACAAACAGATAACCGTCATCAGTGTCGCTCCTCACCAGGGTTGGCCAGTTTGCTCGCTTCCGCCGCTTCGTCGGCCAGGCCCAGCCCGGTCTGCCGGTAGGTCCATATGCGGTAGAGGATTTCCAGGTAACGGGCGATCACCAGCGCGAAGCCAATGGGCACGATCATGGTGATGTAAGCGACCTTGATGCCGTAGCGGTCGAGGTCTTCTGCGCCGATGCCAGCGACGAACAGCGCCGACACCCATTTGTAGCTCGCCACCAGAAACAGCCCGGCGTAGGCCAGGCAGCAGGCGCAGGCCAGCATGGCCAGAATCCGCTGTACCGGTTTGCTGGTCTTCTTCACCAGCGCATCGACCCCCAGGTGCCCAGCGGTGCGCACACCGTAGGCAATACCGAAGAAAATCAGCCAGCCGAACAACGCCTTGGTCAATGCCACGCTCCAGGTCATGGCCTGGGCGTAACCCATCAAGTGATCGCCGATCCCTGCGAAAAAGTCACTGCTGACCGCCCATTGATCGCTGAGGGTATAGAACAGCGTGTAGATGTTATTCAGCGCCACGTAGACAAATGTCACCAGCGTCATGGCAGCCAGCAGAAAGGCGATCATGCCCTCCTCCAGGTGCTCCCAGAGTCGCGTCAGCGATTGCATAAGAATTCTCCGAACGTAGAGAGGGTGACCGCCCGCTGTCGGGCGGCCACGCAGACATCACTGCCTGTCACGATCAAGCCGCTTGAATGCTCAAGGCGCCTTGTTCGATTCGTCCGCTGCCTTGATCAGGTCGGCGCCGATTTCGTCGGAGAACTTGTCCCAGACCGGCTTCATGACTTCGCGCCACTTGGCACGTTGCTCAGGGGTCAGCGCGTCGATTTCGCTGGTCTTGGAATCAGCGATTTTCTGCTTGGCCGTCTGGTTCAGGGCTTCAGCCTGTTTATTCACCTCGACCGTGACCTGATCCATGATCTTCTGCAGCTCGTCGCGCACGTCAGCCGGCAGACCGTTCCAGAACTTGGAATTGGTGATCACCATGTAATCGATCAGGCCGTGGTTGGTTTCGGTGAAGAACGGCTGGACTTCGTTGACCTTCTGGCTCTCGTAGTTCGACCAGGTGTTCTCGGTGCCGTTGACGGTGCCGGTCTGCAGGCCCTGATAGACCTCGGCGAAGCTCATCTTGCGCGGGTTGGCGTGCAAGGCAACGAACTGCGCTTCGAGGACACTGGACGCCTGTACGCGAAACTTCAGGCCACGGGCATCCTTGGGCTCGATCATCTTCTTGTTCGCGGACAGCTGCTTCAAGCCGTTGTGCCAGTACGCAAGGCCGTGGATGCCCTTGTCGTCCATGGCCGTGAGCAGCGCCTTGCCCTGAGGCCCCTGCTGGAAGCGGTCGACGGCGGCCAGATCATTGAACAGAAACGGCAGATCGAATATCTGCACTTTCTTGGTGTACTGCTCGAACTTGGCAAGCGACGGCGCAAGCATCTGCACATCGCCCAGCAGCAGGGCTTCCATCTCCTTGCCATCGCCGAACAGTGAGGAGTTGGGGTAGACCTCGACCTTGACCTTGTCTTTCAAGGCCGGGTCGGCGGCAACCATCTTCTGGAACATCAAGGCGCCCTGGCCTTTTGGCGTGTTTTCCGCCACCACGTGGGCAAACTTGATGGTAATCGGATCAGCGGCCTGAGCCAGGCTGGCCACGGACACTGCAGCGGCGCAGAAAAGCGCCTTGGTCAGCTTCAACATCGATATCACCTTTTTATTGTTGTAGGAGCTTATTTTTGTAGGAGCAGTCGGTGGTGCGTGAGCATTGTGCAAGCAAACGATGCCCAACCCCGGGTGTTTAGAGAATCAGCTTTTGAATAAGCCAGCGTTCGGCGCAGCTGAACGCCCCAGCAATTGCGTCGAGATCCCTCAGCCGCGCGCTAGACGGGCGCAGCACAGAAGTTAGCAGGCCAGTAGAAAAGTGCCACTATCGACCAGAGAACCGGCTACGTGAACGTATCTCTGGGAGTCAGCTTGCTGGCCAATGCGGTGTGTCCGCTACATCTATATCGCCTGACACACCGGCGCACCTGTGCAGCAGCACGGCTTGCCGGCGGTAGCGCCGCATGATCGCCACCGCCGGCAAGCCGTGCTGCTACAACGAAATTGTCTGTCCGCCGCGATAGCTCAACTCGCCGCCAACGCCAGCAACCGCTGTGCCCTGAGCATCACCGGCGCATCGATCATCTGCCCGTCGAGCTGGAACGCCCCGGCGCCATTGGCCGCTGCGCTGGCGTCGAGCACTTTTTGCGCCCAGCGCAAATCTTCTGCGCTGGGCGCCAGGGCCGCGTGAATGACCGCCACCTGTTTGGGGTGAATGCACAATGCACCGCCGTAACCCATGTCGTAGGCATGGCGGATCGCGCGCTGCAGACCGTCGGGGTCGCCGATGGCCGGATGCACGCCGTCCAGCGGCGGTAGCAGATCGGCACCGCGCGAGTGCAGTTGCACCGCCATCCGCGCCTGATCCAGAAACGTCTGCGCTGCCGCCGTGCCACTGTTGAGGTTCAGATCCAGCGCCAGATCCAGCCCGCCAAACGACAACCGTTCGACACCCGGCGCATGGGCGATCTGCTCCAGCGCCAGCAGACCCTTGGCGCTTTCGATGATCGGCCATATCGGTTTCGCGGTTTGCCAGACCGCCGCCACATGCGCTGCGCTCTCGACCTTGGGCAGCAAGACGCCAGCTACACCCGAACGTTGTTTGCAGAACGCAAGGTCTGCAGCGTGCTCGACGTGGTCCGGGGCATTGACCCGCACCCAGACCCGGACCTGGTCATTGGCCTGCAGAAAGGCCGCCAGGTTGTCGCGCGCCTGACGCTTGAGCGGCTCCTCCACGGCATCTTCGAAATCGACGATCACCGCGTCGGCACCAGCGGCCAGGGCCTTGGCAAAACGCTCGGGTCGGCTGCCAGGCACGAACAGCGCGGAGCGGACGATGGTTTGGGGCATGTTTGAAGCACTCCTGAAGATAAAATCCGACGCGCACTTAACCCGCCAAATGGAACCCTGTGGGAGTGAGCTTGCTCGCGAAGAGGCCAGTCCATCCGACACACCTCTGGATGACTGACACATCGCTTGCGATCAAGCTCGCTCCCACAGGTACAACGGGTGACTTGAACGGGTATAAGCTCGACTATCAGACCACCCCGGCCGCCACCAGCTGCGCCTGTTCTTCGGCGGAAAATCCCAACTCACCCAGTATGCTGCCGGTGTGCTGACCCAACCCGGGCACGCCATCCATGCGCGGTGTGAACGCCGCATTGCGCCCTGGCGGCAGCAGAGACGGCAGCGGCCCCGACGGACTGTCCACTTCGCGCCAGCTGTCGCGAGCCTTGAGCTGCGGGTGTGCCCAGACGCCCTGCATGTCGTTGACCCGGGCGTTGGCAATCTGCGCGTCTTCAAGGCGTGCCACCACCTCGTCGACGCTCAGAGCGGCAAACCCGTCAACGATGATCTGGCGCAGCACCTCACGGTTTTCCGAGCGTTTGAAGTTGGCGCAGAAGCGCTCGTCGGTGGCCAGCGCCTTGTCCAGCAGGACCTTGTCGCAGAACAGCGCCCATTCACGCTCGTTCTGCAAACCCAGCATGATGGTCCCGCCACCGCCGGTAGGGAACGGCCCGTACGGGTAGATGGTCGAGTGCGAAGCGCCGGCCCGGGGCGGTTGCGGCGCGCCGTTGTAGGCGTAATACATCGGATAGCCCATCCACTCCACCAGGCTTTCCAGCATGCTGACGTCGATGCGACTGCCCTCACCGGTCTTGTCGCGCAGCAGCAGTGCCGAGAGGATGCCGGTGTAGGCATACATGCCGGCGGCGATGTCGGCGATGGAACAGCCGGCCTTGGCCATTTCGTTCTCGCCGGGGCCACCGGTTACCGACAGAAAGCCGCCCTCGCTCTGGATCAGCAGGTCATAAGCCTTCTTCTTTTCGTAGGGGCCGCCTTCGCCGTAGCCGGAAATATCGCAGACGATCAGCCGGGGAAATCGCTGATGCAGCGCTTCGAACGACAGCCCCATGCGCGCGGCAGCGCCCGGCGCCAGGTTCTGCACCAGTACGTCGGCCGTGGACAGCAACGATTCGAGAATACCGCCGGCCTGATCCTGTTTCAGGTCCAGGGTCAGGCTTTCCTTGGAACGGTTGGTCCAGACGAAGTGCGAAGCCAGGCCATCGACGCGCTGATCGTAGCCACGGGCAAAATCGCCGACGCCAGGGCGCTCGACCTTGATCACCCGGGCACCCAGATCAGCCAGTTGTCGGGTGCAGAACGGTGCCGCGATCGCGTGCTCCAGACTGACCACGGTGATGCCGTCCAGAGGACGAGGGTTTTGTTGAGTCATGTTGGTAGTCTCTCCACACTGATCGTTCCCACGCTCGGCGTGGGCATGCATCCCGTAACGCTCTGCGTCGCTCCCATGGACGCGGAGCGTCCGAGGAAACCGTTACCACGCCGAGCGTGGGAACGATCACACCACGCGAGCGTGGGAACCATCACGATGAACGTATTCGCTGTTAAACCAGATCCGCCAGATCCCGCGCATCACGCAGATGCCAGACCCGCTCGATCAACGCCTTGCCCTGCTCCACGGTGCGCGCGCCGGAGAACGCCAGCAGACGCTGAAGCTTGTCCTCAAGCTCGGGCCGCGACAGGGTGTTGCCCGGATCGCCTTTCGGATCGTCGATGGCAGCGCTCAAGGTGCGGCCGTCGGTGGTGGTGACGATCACCCGACCCAACCAGCGCGCCGGATAGGCACTGTCGACTTGCGGATCCAGCTCCATCGTCACCTTTTCGCGAAACGCCGCGACGTCGCGATCGGTCAGCGCCAGGTCGCGGAATTCGATCAACTGCGCGCTGCCGTGCACGGCAATCAGGCCCAGCACCGCGCCCATGGAGAACTTGGCCTGGTGCACGGTCTGCGGCACATCGACCCGCCCCAACACGTCAATCGCGCCCTGGTGCACGCGGGTCACGACCTTGGCGATCTGCTCATGACGCAAACCTTCGCGCTGCATCAGGTGCAGCAATGCATCAGCTGCCGGATGGGTATGCCGGCATGAAGCGTGAAACTTGAACGAGGTCTCCACCAGCGCCCAGCGGGTGCCCAGACGGTCGGACAATTGCGCCGGGTTGCTGTCGCTCGACATCCCCGCGGCCATGCCCTGATCGCCTTCGAGGATATTGCGCGCGCCGGTCAGGCCGTCCTCGGTCAGGTAAGCGGCGAGCAGACCATCGGCAGCGGCCTTGGCGGTGTGCAGCTGTTTGGAATCGGCGGCGTCGCGCAAGAATTCCCACAGCCCCGCCGCCTGAGTACCGGCGGTGCCGAGCAGATTGATGAACTGCTCCTTGTCGAAGTTAAGCAATTTGCCGACCGCGACCGCAGCCGCGAGGGTGCCGACCGTGGCGGTGGTGTGGAAGATGCGGTAGTGCGAACGGCCCATGAACTCGCCGATGCGAATCCCTGCCTCATAACCTGCGACCGATGCCAGCAGCAGGCCCTGACCGGATTTGCCCAGGTCCTGCGCGGCGGCCAGCACCGCCGAGAACACCACCGTGGCCGGATGCAGCACCGAACTGTTGTGCAAGTCATCCTGCTCGACCAGGTGCGAAGCGGCGCCGTTTACCAGGGCGGCAAAGTAAGCCGAGGTGCCACGACCGTTGACCAGAATCTTCGCGCGGCCATCGCTTGGCCCCATGCGCTCGGCGTAACGCTCGAACAGCGGAATCGGCCGCGCGCCTTTACTGGCCAGCGCCGATCCGATCCAGTCCAGAAACAGGTCTTCGGTACGCTCCAGCACGTGGCCCGGGATCTGTTCGTATTTCAGCTCGGCGAGAAAGCCCGCCAATGCCTGGGTATGACTCATGTCGATATCCTCAGAAGCTGCGTGGCAGTTCGAGCAAGTGCTCGGCGACGTAGGAAAGAATCAGGTTGGTGGAGATCGGCGCCACTTGGTACAGGCGGGTTTCGCGGAATTTACGCTCGACGTCGTATTCGCAGGCAAAGCCAAAGCCGCCGTGGGTCTGCAGACAGGCATTGGCCGCTTCCCACGAGGCCTTGGCCGCCAGGTACTTGGCCATGTTGGCGCTGGCCCCGGCGTTCTTGCCGCTGTCGTACTCCTCGCAGGCGCGCCAGCGCATCAGGTCAGCCGCTTCGATTTCGATGTGCGCCTCGGCAATCGGAAACTGCACGCCCTGGTTCTGCCCGATGGGCCGGCCAAACACCACGCGATCACGGGCGTAAGCAGCCGACTTTTCGGTGAACCAGCGACCGTCGCCGATGCATTCGGCAGCGATCAGTGTGCGCTCGGCGTTGAGGCCGTCGAGGATGTAGCGGAAGCCCTTGCCCTCTTCGCCTATCAGGCTGTCAGCCGGCAGCTCGAGGTTGTCGAAAAACAGTTCGTTGGTTTCGTGATTGACCATGTTGGCGATCGGCTGGACGGTCAGCCCTTTGCCGATGGCGTCACGCAGGTCGACCAGGAAAATCGACATGCCTTCGGATTTTTTCTTCACCTCGGCCAGCGGTGTCGTACGCGCCAGCAGAATCATCAGATCCGAATGCTGAACCCGCGAGATCCACACCTTCTGGCCATTGATCACGTACTTGTCGCCCTGCCTGACAGCAGTGGTCTTGATCTTGGTGGTGTCGGTGCCGGTGGTCGGCTCGGTGACGCCCATCGATTGCAGACGCAGTTCGCCGCTGGCCAGTTTGGGCAGGTAGTAGCTTTTTTGCGCTTCACTGCCGTGGCGCAACAGGGTGAACATGTTGTACATCTGGCCGTGCACGGTGCCGGAGTTGCCGCCGCAGGCGTTCACTTCTTCAAGAATCACCGAGGCTTCGGCCAGGCCCAGGCCCGAACCGCCGTATTGCTCCGGGATCATCGCCGACAGCCAGCCGGCGTCGGTCAGCGCCTTGACGAAGGCTTCCGGAAAGCCTTTCTCTTCATCGATCTTGCGCCAGTATTCAGCCGGAAACTCGGCGCACAGGGCGCGCACGCCTTCACGGATGGCATTGAGGTCTTCGTTTTCGTATGGGTTCATCGTGCGTGCTCGCGTCTATCAGCAGCCCGGCCGAGTTGCCCGGGCCTGCCGTATAAAGGAAGGATTCAGTCGAACGTGACTTCAGCGCTCTGGGCGACACCGGCTTGATTGCCGGCCCATAACTGCGCCTTGCCCGGCTCGCTGATACGCCCGCCGACACGGAACGGCGTTGGCACGTTCAATGGGCGCACGCCGCGATAGGCAAAATGACGCACGCGCTTGTGCGGATTGGCACGCATAAAGGCGCGCAGGTTGAACGTGGCAATCATCGGCCCGTGCACCACCAGCCCTGGGTAGCCCTCGGTTTCGGTCACGTAGGGGTAATCGTAGTGAATGCGGTGGCCGTTGAAGGTCACGGCTGAATAGCGGAACAACAGGGTCGGGGTCGGCTCGATGGTTTCGCTCCAGTCGCCCTGCTCCGGCGCTTCACCGCTGTTGAGCTTCGGCGCGTTTGGCTCGCGATAGACGATATCCTGCTCCTCGCGCACGCACAGTTCGCCGTTTTGCGAGTAGTCATGACGCAGCGTGACGAACAGCAGCGACCCGGTGCGACCGTGCTTTTCTTCGATGTTGAGGATGGTCGACAGGCGATGGGCGTCGGCCCCGACTCTCAACGGCGCAATGAACTCGACCCGTCCACCGGCCCACATGCGATTGCGGTTGTCGGCCGGTGGCAGGAAACCGCCGCGCGCCGGATGACCGTCGCCGCCGAGCTGGGATTCGAACACCGGTTCCTGGAAGAAACACCATTGCCACAGCGCCGGCAACGCCTCGCCATCGGCCGGCGTGGGTTCGCCGAAGGTGGCGGCGATGCGCTTGATCAGGTTATGGCTCAAGTGATCCCGAGCCTCCTCGGTTCGACCGACCCAGGCACTGAAATCCACAGGCGAATCTGAAGCACTCATGGGAAACAACCCTCTGCATTTGTTGTTATGAGCAGATCATGAGAGCGCGGCGGCATTCTGTGAATTTGCATTTGCGTATACCGGCGTTCATGTATGCTGAACGGCCTTCACTATTCGCAATGTCCGGACTCAACCATGCACTTCGACCTGGCTGACTTGCGCCTCTTCATTCATATCGGCGAATCCCCGAGCCTGACCCAGGGCGCGCGCCGCGCATTTCTTTCCCCGGCCGCCGCCAGCGCGCGGATCAAGGCCCTGGAAAACCAGCTCGACACCCGCCTGCTGTATCGCGACAGCCGCGGCGTCGAATTGACCCCCGCCGGGCAACGCTTGCTCAAGCATGCGCGGCTGATCATGAGTCAGGTCGACTACCTCAAAAGTGAATTCACCCGCTACGGCACCGACTCGGCCGGCCACATCCGCATCTTCGCCAACACCACGGCAGTCACCGAATTTCTTCCCGAAGTGCTCGCCGGATTCATGGCGCAGCGCCCTGGCGTGACGGTGGACCTGCAAGAGCGCCTGTCCCGGGACATCGTGCGCGGCGTGCTCGACGGCAGCTCCGACATGGGCATCATTGCAGGCCCGGTCGAGGCCGCAGGTTTACAAGTCATCCACTTCAGCACCGACCGCCTGGTGCTCACCGTGCCGCAAGGTCATGAGCTGGCAAAACAGAAAAAAGTCACGTTGAAGCAGACCCTGGCGTTCCAGCACATTGGTCTGCACGAAGGCAGCACCTTGCTCAGCTTTCTGCGCGATCACGTCGAACGGTTGGGGCAGAATCTGTCATTGCGGATTCAAGTGTCGAGTTTTGAAGCCATCTGTCGGATGGTCGAAGCCGGAGTGGGGATTGGCATCATTCCCGAATCGGCGGCGGTACGGCACAGCCGGACCATGAAGCTGGTGACTATCGAACTGGACGAGACCTGGGCGGTGCGTGAACGCAGCATATTGGTGAGAGAACTGGACGCCCTGCCGGGTGTGGTCAGGGCGTTGATCGCGGTATTGATGCCGCCAGCAGACGGCGTGCCCGGGACCTGAAGCCGATCAGATCCACACATCATTCTGTGCGGTGCGCTCATTGGTATCGTCCCCGGTATTGATCACCCCGCTCGGCTCGATCAGCATCAGCTTCACTTCCTTTTCCGCACAGGGCTTGTGCTCCACGCCCTTGGGCACCACGTACAGCTCTCCGGCATTGAGCTCGACAAAGCCGTCACGAAAATCAATGCGCAGGCAGCCCTCGATGACGATGAAGGTCTCGTCTGTATCGGCGTGGCTGTGCCAGAGAAAGTCGCCTTGCAGACGGGCGAGTCTGAACTGGTAGTTGTTCATCTGCGCGACGACCTTGGGTTGCCATTGCTCGGTGAACAGACTGTATTTCTGGGCGAAGTTGATGGCAGTGCGGGTGATTTGCAGGGATGACATTCGGGTGGCTCCACCAGGGTTCGAGAAGCGCCCAATCTACGGCGGTGGTGGCGGGTCGGTCTTGTACGTTATTGCACGCCAGGGGTCATGGGGATGCAGGCACGTTTCTGCCCTGAGGCCGAGGGATCGATCATCCAGGTTTTGCCGCGCTCCAGGGGTTGGGCGTACACCACCCGCCACTGTGGGAGATTCTGTGGTTTCAAACAAGCTCCTCAAGCAGCTTTGGGCTATTGCACCGCGCGTTTTTGATTCTGGCCGAAGGCCGTGGGAGCTCGGCTTGCCAGCGATCTGCCGGGCACCGGCAGTAGAATCAGACGGCGCGGCGGGTCAGGCGCATCGCGTCCACAGGGTTTGCTGGCGCTTCGCGCCAGATCGTCGGCAAGGTGGAGCGCCACCCCGGCGAACTCCCACGCCCTCCGGGCAGAAGCGATCGGCTTCTGTAGTCCTGCGGGTAGAAGCGGTCGGCATCTGGAGTCCTGCGGGCAGAAGCGATCGCCATCAATCGCGTCGCGCGCTTTTGATTCTGGCCGGAGGCCGTGGGAGCTCGGCTTGCCAGCGATCTGCCGGGCACCGGCAGTAGAATCAGACGGCGCGGTGGATCAGGTGCATAGCATTCACAGGGTTTGCTGGCGCTTCGCGCCAGATCGTCGGCAAGGTGGAGCGCCACCCCGGCGGACTCCCACGCCCTCCGGGCAGAACCAACGAACTCTAAAGCCGTCCGCTTTTGATTCTGGCCGAAGGCCGTGGGAGCGGGCTTGCCCCGCGAGCTGCCGGACACCGGCAGTAGATCAGACGGCTCGGTGGATCAGGCGCATAGCATTCACAGGGTTTGCTGGCGCTTCGCGCCAGATCGTCGGCAAGGTGGAGCGCCACCCCGGCGGACTGCCACGCCCTCCGGGCAGAAGCGGTTGCCATCAATCGCGTCGCCTGCTTTTGATTCTGGCCAGAGGGCGTGCGTGATTCTATGGTCTCAAACAAGCCTTTGGAAGCCGGGGCCCTTCGCCACCCAACATCTTCAACCAACGCCCTGGCGGATAACCAAAAGTCTTCACGAAATGCCGTGTCATGTGGCTCTGATCGGAGAAACCGGCCATCACCGAGGCATCGCTCAGGGACACGCCCAGGGAGATCGAGTGGCGTACCAGGTCCAGTCTTCGCAGGGTCAGGTATCGGTGCGGACTGGTGCCGAACAGCACGCGAAAATCCCGCGACAGGCGCCAGCGATCGGTGTCGCCGGCCTGCTCCAGTTCATCGAGGCTGACGCCTTGCTCCAGACTTGCCATGAGCAGTTCGCGGGCGCGCTCGGCAGAGGCGTAATCGACGCTTTGCCGGCCTTTGCGTACACCCGCGGCGTCCTGCAGGGCGGTGGCTATGTCGAACACTGCGTCGTCCAGTTCCAGCGGGTCGAGGGTGGTCTGCAGGTCCTGCAACAGGACCTGAGTCGCCTTGAAAAGCCGGGGATCGCTGGACACGCCACCTCTGATGAACGGCAACGGTTTGCCGCCGAGCACCTGCTGGATCATGGCCGGTTCCAGGTAGAACATCCGGTAACGGAAACCGTCTTCGGTGCCGGCATGGCCATCGTGGGGTTCGTCCGGATGCAGGACCATGGTCTGGCCCGGCAGGTTGTTGACCATCTCCTTGCCGTAGCGAAAGCTTTGCACGCCGGACAGCGTGTGGCCGATGGCGTAGGTGTCATGGCGATGCATTTCGAAACCGTGACCATGAAAGTACGCCTCTATGCGCTCCATTTGCGGCAAGGGTTTGGCGCGCATCACCCAGTCGCGCGCCGAATGCGCAAGATGAGCTTCGCCGTTTGAGTACTTGTCCATGATGCAGGCTCATGATCGAAAGGCAGGCGGACACAGATACCACTTGGCGGCGCCTATGGGAATGGCGGGCTATCGGGAGAGCGAGCTGAGGGAAAGGCCACCGTGCTCATCTGAAAGAGGGATTTCTACCGTGAGAAACATTCGCAAATATGCGAGTATCGGCGACTTTTCTGACATAGCTCCGGCTTCTTCGCCCGAACCGCGACGGCGAACTCATTGCATTTCTGACGGATTGCCAGCCCATGAATTTCCTGCGCCGCCTACTCCTCGATCGCCAGCTCAAACGCGCGCTTGCCCGCAACAAATGCCGTCTGGACAGCGGCATCCGCGGGCTGCGCCGAGAGATGGAGCTGACCCTGGAGCATGGCGTCAAGCTGCACCAGATCAAGATCAACGCGCGCAAGCTGAGCATCGGTGCCTACACCGACATCGTCAGCGGTACTGAGCTGCAGAACGTCGCCAGCATCGGTCGTTACTGCTCCATCGCCCGCGACGTGACCATCGGCCAGAACCGCAAGTCGCACCCGCTGGACTGGCTCAGTTCGCACAGCGCCCTGGCCGGGCTGCGGCACAGCGTTGGCGGGTTGCCCCAGACTCATGAACCGGTCAAACAGACGGTCATCGGCCACGATGTGTGGATCGGCATGGACGTGCTGATTCTCGAAGGCATCACCATCGGCACCGGCGCGGTGATCGGTGCCCAGTCGCTGATCACCAAGGACGTGCCGCCCTATGCGATCGTCGTCGGCTCACCGGCCAGGGTCCAGCGCTATCGCTTCGAACCTCACATCATCGAGGGTCTGCTGGCCAGCCAGTGGTGGAACCTGACGCCGCATCAACTGGTTGAACTGCCCATTGAAGACCCGGCCAGGCTGCTTGAAACGTTGAATGGCGTGGTGGTCCCGGACAGTCATCCGGGCAAGGTGGTGGTGCGCAACAAGCCGTTCTCGGTGGAGCATTATCCGGCGCAATGACCGCGACCCGCGCGGCTGCACAGCTTGCCGTCGGTGGTGTTTCGAATAGCCACCGCCGGCAAGCCGGACTGCTGCAGGCACGGTTTAGCTAGCCCGCCTGTCTGGCGCCGGCTTGCTGATTGACGGCATGCACCGGCGGCGCTTGTTCATTGAGCAGCGCCTGAATCGCCCGACTGTACGCCTGGCGTCCCAGGTTCATGCTGTTGTTGTGATTGCCACCGGGCACCATCAACAGGCTTTTCGGTTCTTGCGCGGCCTGGAACAGCTCTTCGCTGAAGTGCGGCGAAACGAACGGGTCAGCACTGCCATGCACGATCAGCACCGGCATGTGAATGTCGGCGATCTTGTCGATGGAATCGAATTTCTGCGACACCAGCCAGCGCACCGGCAGCGATGTTCGGGTGCTGGCGACCGATGAGGCGACGTCCGCCAGATTGGTGAAGGTCGATTCGATGATCAGACCACGCGCCTGAACCGGCTCATCGCCCTTCTGCGCATCGCGTCCCAGCTCGGCGGCCAGGTCCACCGCCACCGCACCGCCTAGGGAATGGCCGTAGATCAAGCGTTTCTGCGGATCGGGTTGCAGCTGTTTCAAGCGCTCCCAGGCAATCCGCGCGTCTTCATAAACCGAAGCTTCCGACGGCAGTTGCCCCTTGCTCTGACCGAAGCCACGATAGTCGATGGCCAATACCGAGAAGCCCAGGGCGCGCAGTTGCTCGATGCGGAAGAACTGCCCGGTGAGGTTCCAGCGCGAACCGTGCAGATAGAGGATCGCCGGCGCGTCCTTCTTTTCGGCCAGCCACCACCAGGCGTGGATGTTCTGCGCGACGCCGAAGGACGGCGCCTTGAGTTCCAGTTCCTGCACATCGGCCGGGATGCCGTGGTACCAGCTGGCGGTGCCGGGCTCGATCATGAACACCAGCTTGCGCTCTTCTTGCTGCAACGCCGCACAACCGACCGGCAGGCCGACGACGATCAGCAGCATGCACAGCCAGAAGAACCAGCGAGCCTTGAAATGCGCCAGGGAGAGTTGCGGCATGGAGCGGCTTCCGGTGTTGGATGAGTAACATGGGGAGTGTGCCATTCATTGCCAAGGCAGGTCATCGTCATCTGCCCAAAGGCGGCGCTGCTTTTGATCCTGGCCGCAGGCCGTGGGAGTCAGGCTTGCCAACGATCGGCCGGGCACCGGCAGTGAAACCAGACAGCCTTGCCGTGTCAGGCGGATTTCATTCACAGGGTTTACTGCCGCTTGGCGCCAGATCGCGAGCAAGCTTGCTCCTACGCCCTGCGGGCAGAAGCAAAAAAGTCGCCGATCCCTTTTGCTTCGGCCCGCAGGGCGTGGGAGATTCTCTGGTCGACCGCAAACATATTCAGGCCTTTTGCTGATGTATTCGTCCCGATTTCTTCAACAGGGCGAGTGCAACACGGGCAGCTTACGAGCCAGGATCACCGACGCTTGATCGCTCCCACGCTCCGCGTGGTAGCACCTCGCCAAAGGCTCCGCGTCGCCTGTGGGTGACGCAGAGCGTCACGGGCTGCATTCCCACGCAGAGCGTGGCAACGATCCCGTCGACCGCGCCGCCTGCTTTTGATTCTGGCCGCAGGGCGTGGGAGGCTGGCTTGCCGGCGATCTGCCGGGGACCGGCAGTGAAATCAGACAGCCTTGCCGTGTCAGGCAAATTTCCTTCACAGGGATTACGGCCGCTTCGCGCCAGATCGCGAGCAAGCTTGCAAGTCGCAGAAACAGGCTTAGCTGTTGCGCTGAAGGCTCAGTAACCCGAGCCCGAAGCCGCCGCGCCACTGACAATGGCGATACCGGAGCTGGTGCCCAGACGCGTGGCACCGGCTTCGATCATCGCCACTGCGGTGGCGTAGTCGCGCACGCCGCCGGAGGCCTTGACGCCGACACCTGCGCCCACCACCTTGCGCATCAGGGTGACGTCTTCAAGGGTGGCGCCGCTGCGGCTGAACCCGGTGGACGTCTTGACGAAAGCGACGTTGAGCTCGCGGCAGATTTCGCAGGCTTGAGTCTTCTGCGCATCGTCCAGCAGACAGGTTTCCAGAATCACTTTCAGCGGCACCTGGCCACAAGCCTGTTTGACGGCAGCAATGTCGTCGCGCAGCACGTCCAGCAGGCCGTCCTTCAAGGCGCCGACATTGAGCACCATGTCGATTTCGCCCGCGCCTGCGGCAATCGCCTTCTGCGCTTCAAAGGCCTTGGTATCGCTCAGTCCGGCACCCAGCGGGAAACCCACCACGGCACAGACCTTGACCTTCTGGCCACTGAGCAGCGACGCTGCGTAAGGCACCTGGCCTGAGTTCACGCACACCGAATAGAATCCATGCTCCTGCGCTTCACTGCACAATGTGGCGATCTGCTCGCGGGTCGCATCGGCGGCCAGCAAGGTATGGTCTATATACTGCGCGAGTGCTGCGGGTTCGATCTTCATCACGAGTCGTTTCCTTTAGAAAAGCAGTTACCAGCGACAAGCTTCAATCTGCAAGCCTGCGCACATCATCAGTGTTGCATATATAACAGTAAATGTTATTTTTTTACCACATTCAATCGACAGCCGGAATGCCCGTGGACGTTAAGAAATCCGACCGCATCAAACTGATTCAGCAAGCCCTGCAGGACCAGAAGGCCATTCACCTGCGTGAAATGGCGGCGCTGCTGGATGTCTCGGAGATGACCCTGCGCCGCGACCTGGGCCGTCATCCCGACAAATTCCACCTGCTGGGCGGCCACATCACCCTGGCCTTCGATCCATCCGAAGCCAGCGATTACAAGGTCAGCGAACAAGGCACCCGCCACGTCGAAGAGAAGCGGCGCATCGGCAAACTGGCCGCGGCGTTCATCAAGCCGGGCGACACGGTGTTCTTCGATTGCGGCACCACCATCCCTTTCGTCATCGACTTCATTCCCGAGGAGCTGGAGTTCACCGCGGTGTGCAACTCGCTCAACGTTCTTCTCAAACTGCAGCAGAAACCCAACTGCAACATCGTGCTGTGCGGCGGCGTCTTTCATCGCAAGAATCAGGTTTTCGAACACCACAGCGAGGCCAGCATTCTTGATGGCATCCGCCTGAGCTGGGCGTTCGTTTCAGCCGCCGGGGTCAGCGACGAGTTTGGTGTGACCTGCTTCAACTTCAATGAAGTGGAGGTCAAGCAGAAGGTCCTGCGCCAGGCCCGGCATTGCATGCTGCTGGCCGACCACTCCAAGTTCGACGCCGTGCGCACCGCCCATTTCGCCGCGCTGGAAAACTTCCATGTAGTGGTCACCGACAAGAAGCTGCCCAAGCCGTATCGCGATCTGATTCAGGGTTACGGCGCGCAGTTGGTGATGTGATCTCAGGCTGTGTCTGCGGCGCCTGGACGGCCGCCATCGCGAGCAAGCTCACTCCTGCAGAGAAATGCGGCCCCTGTAGGAGTGAGCTTGCTCGCGATGCGCTGTCAGCGTTTCAGATCACTTTCCACTTGCAGCACTTCCCCGGCCGCCAGATACCCGGTCGTGACATTGAACGACGCGCTCTGCCCTGCTCCGAGCATCCGCACATTGCCCTTGGCCTTCTCCGCCAGATAGCCCTCCGGCTCACAGGTCGCCGGCAGCACGAAGGCTGCTACCTGCTGATCGGCGTTGTGCAGGATCCAGCGCGCCGCGTGGTCGAACTGCGCCGGCTTGTAGCGGGTGTAAAACGCAGGCCCGTGCGCATGCCTGAGCATAAAATGCGCATCGCCATTGGCATCTGCCTGCACCCCGTCGAAGAAGCAGACGATCTCCGGGTCGTACAGCTGAGGCGTATTCAAGGTCTGCAGACGCGAAGGATCGTCCGTCAGTTCAGCCATGTATGCCGACCAGGCAGGCGTCGGCTTCACATGGGCCGGAACGCTGCTGCGCACCCGTGTCACCTCGATGCCCAGGGGTTCGACAAACCGGGCGTCGGCAACATAGGCGTAGTTCATGTGCGCCATGTACATCAGCTCCATCGGCTTGCCCGCCAGGTTGCGCACGTCCATGCCGATGTCGAACAACGCCGAGCCTGGGCGCAAGGTCACGCAGGGCCTGGCGCGGTAATGATCGCCGAAGCCCATCACGTACTCGTACTCGCCGCCGATGCGCAGGAACGTGCCGCAAGCATCCTCGCCCACTTCCAGCCAGGCGCTGTCCATGGGCGCGCAGGGCATTTCGCCGTGCAGCGCATGATCGTCCGCAGGCGTCGGGCAGCCGTTGCGCAACAGGCCGCTGTGAAACATGAAGCAGCCGTAAGTGCCGATCACCGTCGGACTGGGTCGCGGCTGCTCGAACATGTTGCGCATGGTCAGGTCGCAGCCGTCGAACACCGCCGACCAGATCATCTGCCCCTGATACGGCAGCACCACGACGCGGCCGCGATTGTTCTCCAACGCCAGGGCTTTCACGCCGCTGGGGTAGGTCCAGGCCAGCACGCGAAAATCGGCGGATTCGAGCAGGGTCTTTTCATCCCCGCTGAACAGTTGCGGATACAGCGCAATCGTCGTGCGCTTGTCCACAGCGGTCATGATGCAGTCACCGCGCCCGCCGGGGCCGTTTCGCTGCGCGGGTCACGCAGGCATTTGACTGCGTAGGCGACGATCACCACGAAGCACAGCAGCGGGACGGTGTAGGCGATCTGCATGTTGCCGTTGGTGGCATCAGACAGCAGGCCCTGGAAGATCGGCATCACGCCGCCACCGACGATGCTCATCACCAGCAGCGAGCCGCCGACACCGGTGTCTTCGCCCAGTCCATCGATGGTCAGGCCGTAAATGGTCGGCCAGCACGGGCCGAGGAAAATACTTACACCCACTGCCGCATAAACGGCACTGATGTTCGGCACCAGGATGGTGTAGGCCAGCAGCGCGATGGTCAGCACGCCGTAGATCGCCAGGACCTTGGCCGGGTGCATTTTGCGCATCAACAGGTTGGCGATCATCTTGCCGACGAAGTACGCGGCAAAGGTGGTCAGCAGGAACCACGAAGCGCTGCGTTCGGTCATCCCGCCCATTTGCATGGCCAGGCGAATGGTGAAACTCCACACGCCGACTTGCGCGCCAACGTAAAGGAACTGCGCCAGCACCCCGAAGGTGAAACGCGGGTTGCGCCACAAGCGCGACAGGCTCTGGCCGATGCTGCTGGATTTGACGTTGGTCTTGAGGTTGCCCTTGCACGCCGGGAATTTGGTGAAGGCGATCAGCACGAACATCAGGATCAACACCGCGATCATCCATTTGTACGGCAGCAGCGTCGACTGGATCATCTGCAGTTGCTGGATCGCCGCATCGGATGCGCTCATCTGCGTCAGTTGCTCGCGCGTGGCATCGGTATCCTTGAACATCACGAAGCTGCCGACGTACACGCCGGCCATGGCGCCGAACGGGTGGAAGGTCTGGGAGATGTTCAGGCGACGGGTGCCGGTTTCACGCGGGCCCATCAAGGTCGAATAGGTGTTGCAAGCAGTTTCCAGGAACGACAGGCCCGCTGCGATGACGAACAGCGCCATCAGGAACATGCCGTACTTGGCCATCGAGGCGGCCGGGAAAAACAGCGAGCAGCCGACCATGTACAACAACAGGCCGATGAGAATCGTGGTCTTGTAGCTGAAACGCCTGACCACCAGCGCCGCCGGAATCGCCACGAAGAAGTAGCCCAGGTAAAACGCTGACTGCACGAAGGCGGTCTGGAAATCGCTGAGCAGGAAGGCTTTCTTGAAGTGTGCGATGAGCACGTCGTTCATGCTCGCCGCCGCCGCCCACAAGGCAAAACAACAGCACAGCAGCAGAAAGGCGAACCAGGGCGTGCGGTTCAGGTAGAACCCGTCCGGGGATTGTTGGAGCTCGGGCTTTGTCATTGTTGTTCTCCGTGAAGTGCAGGGAATACCTCGCCCTGCCGGCCGTCCGACCGGTCAGGGCTTGGCGGCTCAAAGCGTGTCGATGAATCGTGCGAACGTGGCAGCGTCCGGGTAGGAACTCTGAGTACCGAGGCCAGTGACCGAGCAGGCCGAATAGGCCACCGCCTGGGTCATGGCGTTACGCATGTCGCCGTCCTCGCTCCAGTGGCGGGCGAAGCAGCCGATGAAGGCATCCCCGGCGCCGGTGGTGTCGCGAGCGTCGACCTTGTGCCCTTCAACGCGGAACTCGCCCTCCTTGCCTACGTACAGCGCGCCCTTCTCACCCAGGGTGACGATGACGTGACGGATGCCGTCGCGGACCAGTTGCAAGGCGGCGGCACGGGCCGATTCCAGCGAATCGACGACTTGACCGGAGACCAGCGCCAGCTCGGTTTCGTTGGGGATGAAGAAGTCCAGTTGCGACAGATGCTCGCGGCTCAGGCCCTTGACGGCAGGCGCCGGATTAAGCAGCACTGGAATGCCATTGGCCTTGGCGAACTCGATGGCGTAGTAGACCGTTTCCAGTTCGATCTCAAGCTGCAACACGATCAGCTTGCAATCGCGCAGCGCCGCTTGTGCGGCGTCGATATCGGCGGGCTTGAGGTGGGCGTTGGCGCCTTTGACGATGAGGATGCTGTTGTGCGAATCGCTCTGCACGAAGATCGGCGCGACGCCGCTGGAGACCCCAGGCACGCGCTGAACGAACTGAGTGTCGATGCCAAAACGTTTGAAATTGGCCAGGGTGTTGTCGGCAAACATGTCGTCGCCGACCTTGCTCAGGATCAGCACGTCAGCGCCGAGCTTGGCGGCGGCGATTGCCTGATTGGCCCCTTTGCCGCCGCAGCCCATGGCGAAATTCGGTGCTTCCAGGGTTTCACCCTGGGCCGGCATCCGGTCGATGTAGGTGATCAGGTCCACCATGTTGCTGCCAATGACCGCGATCTTGTTCATGTGTGTGATTACCCTGTTCACGCGACAGCAGGCACCGTCGCGTTATTATTTTTGTTATTTAAATAACATTTGTTGTGACTATTCAACCTCTTTTTTGTACGGGCATTGACTGCCACCTACAAAAACGGGCCAGACATCGCTGTCTGGCCCGCTCGGAGTGCTGATCTAGAGGGATTGGGACCGCTGGTCAATACAGACCACCGATGGTCGCAATCGTTTGCGACAGGGTTATTTTCTGTTTAATAGTCGCCGCGCCCTTCGAGCAATGTGTCCAATAACCACGCTCCCGCCGGGCCCAGGCTTTTTTGCCGCGACCAGATGACGTCCACCGCCGAACTGCGCGGCCAGCCTGGCACCTGCAACTCCTTCAGGCGCCCCTGGGCATAGCCGCGCACCAGCCAGCGCGGCAAGGCCGACCAGCCGAAACCGAAAATCGCCATGTCCATCAGCAACAGATAGTTGGGTGCCGACCAGCTGCGGCGCGCCCCACTGGGCAAATCGTCGGTAGGGATGCTCTCATCGACGATGGTGTTCAGACGCAGCGCGCGGTGCTGGGCCAACTGGCGATAATCGACATCGCGCTCAGCGGCCAGTGGATGCCGGTGCGAAACGAACAGACCGAAGTCGGCACGCTCGGCGATGGTCGCGTAACCCACTTCCGGCGGATAGCTGGCCTGGGCCGAGAGCAGCCCCAATGACGCACGGCCGGTCTGGATCAGGTTGATCGCATCGCCGTGCTCGGCAAACACACATTCGAGTTCAAGTTCCGGGAAACGCTGATCGAGCTCGGCCATGCGCGCTTCGAATTCGGCGAACTGGTTGGCGTCAGACAACACCAGGGTCAGGCGCGGCTCCATCCCCTGCGCCAGGCGCCCTGCTGCCCTGCGCAGTTTGTCGGACGCGGCCAGCACTTCCTCGATTCGCCCATGCAATGCCCTGCCTGCTTCGGTCAACACCGGGTGCCTGGCGGAGCGATCGAACAATTCCACGCCCAGATCGATTTCCAGTCGCGATATCGCCTCGCTGATGGTCGACTGGCTCTTGCCCAGACGCCGCGCCGCAGCGCTGAAAGAGCCCAGCGCGAGAGTCTGGGCAAAGGCTTCGAGGGCTTCGGGTGAATAGCTCATGGCAAGCTCGCGGTTTATCCATCGGTTTTTCCGATGGTATCGATTTTCACTTTAGTCCACCACACCCCGACAATGCACGCCTGCCCGCTCCAAAGTGAATACCTCCATGACTGCCAGCGCAAAATTTCAGCAACAGCCCGCAAAGTCGGCTGTCCCCGCAAAATCCCTTAAAGAGCGCGCTCTGCATGCGCTGTTGTTTGAATTGATCGGCGTGTTGTTGTTTGCCCCGGGACTGGCCTGGCTGCTTGGCCAGTCACTGGGAAAAATGGGCGCGATGACGGTGATGATTTCCACCGTGGCCATGCTCTGGAACATGCTGTTCAACGCAGGCTTCGATCGCCTGCGCGCGCGTGCAGGGTTCGCCTTGAGCCTGAAAGTCCGGGCGCTGCATGCCCTTTCGTTCGAAACCGGGTTGATTGTCGCAGTCGTGCCTCTGGCTGCCTGGTGGTTGTCGATCAGCCTGTGGCAAGCGTTCCTGCTGGACATCGGCTTGCTGCTGTTGTTTCTGCCCTACACCCTGCTGTTCAACATGGCGTACGACACGCTGCGCGAGCGTGTGGTAACGCGCCAGGAAAACAAACGGCTGCGCCGATCTGGCGCCTGATGCATTTGGTTGTAGGCGTGAGCTTGCTCGCGATGGCTCATGATCAGTCAACATTGCAGTGACTGACCCGCTGCGATTGCGAGCACGCTCACGCCTACAGGTTCAGCGTCATATCAAAAACGGCAACACCTCGGCCAGCAACTCATCCGGAATTTCTTCGGCCAGATAATGCCCGCTGGGCATGGCCTTGCCGCGCACGTCGCTGGCGACCTTCTGCCATTCCTTGAGTGGGTCGAAGCATTTACCCACCACCCCCTCGCCGCCCCACAACACCAACAACGGAAGATTGAGCTGACGATTGGCGGCGATGTCGGCGCGGTCGTGCGTAAGATCGATGCTGGCGCTGGCACGATAATCCTCGCACACCCCCCGTGCCGCCCCCGGCAGGCTGGCGCACCGCAGGTATTCGGCGAACGCCTCTTCAGTGAACGGCGCCATGCCGGCACTGCGGCTGCCCATGACGCTGCGTAGATATTGCTCCGGATTGGCCTCCAGCAGGGTTTCGGGCAGCGGCGCCGGGCGGATCAGGAAAAACCAGTGCCAATAGGCGCGAGCGAAGGCTTCGTTGGTCTGGCTGTACATCGCAAGGGTCGGCGCGATGTCCAGCAACGCCATGCGGGTGACGACCTGCGGATGATCCAGCGCCAGTCGGTGAGCCACCCGCGCACCGCGGTCGTGAGCCAGCACGCAGAAGGTCGAGAGACCCAACTGGCGCATCAACTCGACCATATCCCGGCCCATTTCACGCTTGGAATAGCTGCCATGATCGTCGCTGGCGGGCGGCTTGCTGCTGTCGCCGTAGCCACGCAGATCGGCCGCCACCACCGTGAAGTGCTGGCTCAGCCGCTCGGCGACCTTGTGCCAGATAACGTGGGTCTGCGGGTGGCCGTGCAACAGCAACAGGCCTGGCCCGGTGCCGCCGATGCGGTAGGCGATCTGTACACCGTTGACCTGGCGCTGGTCTTTCTGGAATCCGGCAAACATGGGTGACTCCTTGTGATTGTTGGCCTACATGCTAGATCCCTGAGCCTGCGCGACAAGTCTCCAAGCGTGGCCGCCCGGTTCATGAAGTGTGTTTGCAATGGACCCACAGCTGGGCAATTGGTCTGCAAAAATCCCGATTCATTGGCTATTCGGCGGCTGCGTGGCCAGGCGTAATGTAGTGCCACATCCAACGAACTTCTCCATCCATTTTCAACGGAGCACGTACATGAACAAGAGAATCGCCTGGGCACAGAAATCGCCGGAAGCCTACAAAGCCATGGTCGGTCTGGAGATGGCGCTGGGCAAGTCCGGTCTGGACGGCTCACTGCTGGAACTGATCCGGTTGCGCGCTTCGCAAATCAATGGCTGCGCCTATTGCGTCAACATGCACGCCAACGATGCGCGCAAGGCGGGCGAGACCGAAGCCCGCCTGCAGACCCTGAGCGTCTGGGAAGAAACCACGTTCTTCACCGACAAGGAAAAAGTCGTACTGGCGTGGGTCGAGAGCCTGACCTTGCTGCCGGTTCACCGTGCGCCCCAGCACCAGTACGAGGCGCTGCTTGAGCACTACAGCGAAGCCGATGTCGCCAACATCACCCTGGCCATCGCCACCATCAACGCCTGGAATCGTTTTGGCGTGGGCTTTGCGATGATTCCCTGAGAGCAGTTGCAAGCGGTAGGCGGTAAGCGGTAAGCGGTAAGCGGTAAGCCAAGCGAACCGCGTGCTTGCCGCTTGTAGTTGCTTGCGTGCATCAACCACCTGAATCCCAAGCATCAGCACTTTTCGTTGGTGCGCCATGCAATGCCTGGATAACAATCGAGCCCTCCTCAACGGCTCAAGGCTGGCGCAGACATGGCACTGGATATCCTCAGACTTTCCGCTTTTTCCGATGCTGATCAAGGCGGCAATCCGGCCGGGGTGTGGATCGGCGAAACCCTGCCTGACGATACGACCATGCAAGCGGTGGCGGCCGAAGTCGGTTATTCGGAGACCGCGTTTGCAGTGCCCCAGGGCGATGGCTGGCGAGTGCGCTATTTCTCGCCGCAAGCCGAGGTACCGTTCTGTGGCCACGCGACCATTGCCCTGGGCGCGGCATTGGCCGGCCGCTTCGGTGATGGACTTTTCAAGCTGCAACTCAACGAAGCGCAGATCAGCGTCGAAGGCCATAAACACGGCACGCTGACGTCTGCCGCGCTGCAATCACCCCCCACCCTCAGCCAGCCGGTCAGCCGCGAGCTGCTCAGCCAGGCCATGGGCCTGTTCGACTTGCAGGCCGAGGACATCGACCTGCGTCTGCCGCCTGCCCTGATCAACGGTGGCGCGCAGCATCTGCTGCTGGCTGTGAACCGTCGCGATACGCTGAAGAACATGCACTACGACTTCGACGCCGGGCGTGAGTTGATGGTGCGCGAGGGCCTGGTGACCATCCTGCTGGTGTTCGCCGAATCCCCTCGCCTGTTCCACACCCGCAACCCGTTTGCCTTCGGCGGCGTCTATGAGGATCCGGCCACTGGCGCGGCGACTGCTGCTTTTGCCGGGTACCTGCGCGACATCGGCTGGGATCACGGCGGTGCCATCGATATCGTGCAAGGCGAGGACATGGGCAGCCGCTCGATGATTCATGCACGGTTCAGCAACGCGCCAGGCAGCTCGATTCGCGTCTCGGGCACCGCGCGCTCCCTTTGAGCGTCGCCGCCTGATCAGACTTTCAGATAACGACCACTGAGCGCCACACCCATCAGCATCAGCGCGATCATCAGGAACGCCGTGCCCAGGCTGCTCAGATGCGCGACGAAACCGATGCCCGCCGGGCCCATGAGAATGCCGATGTAACCCAGTGTGGTGATGGCCGGAACCGCGACGTTTTCCGGCATGGTTTGCTGGCGCCCTACCGCGCTGTAGAACACCGGAACGATGTTGGAGCACCCCAGACCGACCAGCGCGTAGCCGCACAACGCAGCCTGCCAGTAAGGGACCAATGTGGCCACGGCCATGCCGATCGCCGCACACAGGCCACCGAACAGGATGATCCGGTGCACACCCAGGCGGCGCACGATCGGATCACCTGACAGGCGTCCGATGGCCATGGCCAGGGCAAAGACGGCGTAACCGAAACCTGCATAGGAGGGTTCGACGCCGCGCTGGGCGCTGAGGAACACCGCGCTCCAGTCGAGCATCGCGCCCTCGGTGAGAAACACCGTAAAGCACATCAGGCCGATGAACAGCACCACGCCGTGGGGAATCGCGAACGCCGGCCCGCCAGCCTGACTGCCGTAACCGAGTATGTCGGGCCCGGCCTTGTAGAGTGCGATGGCGATGAAAACCGCGACCATGATCATCGTGAGCCACGGCCACACACCAAGGCTCAACAGCGCCGATACCCCTGCTGCACCGAGGATCCCGCCGCAACTGAACAGGCCGTGAAAGCCCGACATCATGGTCTTGCCGCTGGCCCGCTCGACGATAATCGCCTGAATGTTGGTGACGCAGCCCAGCGCGCCCATGCTGGCGCCGTAGACAAACAGGGTCGCGACCATCATCGGCACACTGGTCAAGGTTGCCAGCAGCGGCAGGCACAGGCAGGCGATGCTGCCGACTACGGTGATGATGCGCCGGCAGCCGTAGCGCACGGTCATCGCGCCCGCCAGAGGCATGGAGAGGATCGAACCGATACCCAGACACAGCAACAACAGGCCGAGGCTGGCATCGTCCAGGCCCATGCGGCTCTTGGCGTAAGGCACCAGTGGGGCCCAGGCGGAAATGCTGAACCCGGTGATGAAAAACGCGACGCGGGTGGAGAATTGTTCCAGCCGCCCTGGCACGGTCGGCGCAGCGGTGCCGATGGAGGTCATTGCCGCTCCCTTGTTTGGTTGGGTCAATCACGCCGGCCGCTCATGGGCCGACCAAACCACAAGCCTAACAAAGGTAGCGCCAATGCCGAAGACGCAATCTCGAGGGATTGGCCTCAGCAATGCCTCAGCGAAAACCTGCGCGAAGACCATCGGTGTTCAACAACCTGTCGCAGTCCGGCTTGCCCGCGGTAGCGAAGATCGCCACCGCCGGCAAGCCGGACTGCGACAGAACACTCAGCGCAATCAAGCCTTCCACGGCGATTGACGGATGATGTCGACGAAGTTCAGCGGTTTGAACCTGGGGTTTTCATCCACCAGCACGTCGGCGTTGACGGTGCCGAAGGTGGTGTCCGGTTTGTGCCGGAAACCGTCGGCGAAGGCACACAGGATGCACGCTTTGAATGCTTCGCCACGTGGATGGGCATGGGTGACGATTTCGCGCTGCTGCTCGCTGAACTGTTGGTAGTTGATGCCCAGCACGTCCATTTCAACACCGGCGGTCACCAGCGCCACGTTCGGCCGCAAGTGCTCGGGCACGCCGGGGGTGGTGTGCAGCGCGATGGACAACCAGACCTGTTCCATATCGCCTTCGGACAGCCCGAAAGGCTTGATGAACGCACGCGCAGCGTTGGCGCTGTCGACTTCGAAACGCAGGTCGGCGCTGCTGTGACTGGCCACCAGGCCCAGGTCGTGGAACATCGCGCCGACGTAGAGTTGCTCGGCGTCGTACTTGAGCCCCTTGCGCTCGCCGGTCAGCGCGCCCCAGAGGAACACCCGACGCGAGTGATGGAACAGCAGATCGTCTTCTTCGTCGCGAATGTATTCGGTCGTGGCGCGCGCCAGGGCGCTGTCGGGGATCTTGATACCGGCGATTTCTTGGGTCATGGGGCTTCCTCGATGGGCCGCGCCGGTATGGCGCGTTGAGGACAAGTCTGTGGGAGTCGGGTATATCGCTCAATCGGCGCGCGGTCTCGTTCTCTGCCAAACGTGCATCGTTTACTGCCAGTCGGCCTTGCGTTTAGCAGATTGCTGCCGACCGCCCCGGACGCCTTCGGATAGACTGTGCGCCGTTTCCCGCCAGCTGGCCGTCAGAGCCGTGCACGGGATGCATCAACCGAATCGAAACCAAGGAGACCCTGTGTACAAGGGTGTTGCGTTATCGGTCATGGCCTCCTGCCTGTTCGCGGTCATGTACTACTACACCTCATTGCTCAAGCCCCTGAGCGGTGAAGAGATATTTGGTTGGCGGATGCTGCTGACCCTGCCCTGCGTGACGATATTCATGCTCTCCAGCGGCGACTGGAAACTGGCCCGGGCGCTGGCGGCACGAGTGCGTCAGACCCCGGCCCTGCTGGGGGGGATGATGCTCTCGGCGGCGCTGATGGGCGTTCAGTTATGGCTGTTCATGTGGGCGCCCTTGCACGGGCGCAGCCTCGAGGTGTCGCTGGGCTACTTCCTGCTGCCGCTGACGATGATCCTCATCGGCCGCGTGGTCTACGGTGAACACCTGTCGCATCTGCAGAAAATCGCCGCCTGCTGCGCGCTGGTCGGCGTCGTCCATGAACTGCTGCGCCTGGGTGGTTTTTCCTGGGAGACACTGGTGGTGTGCCTGGGCTATCCGCTCTATTTCATCCTGCGGCGCAGACTCAAGACCGACAACCTCGGTGGCCTGTGGTGGGACATGTTGCTGATCCTGCCGGTGGCGCTGCTGTTCATCTGCAAGGGCAACCCCTCAGTGGTCGAGCAGGTTCCACGCCTGTACCTGCTGATTCCGATCCTGGGCGCGATCAGTGCGTCTGCCTTGGTCAGCTACATTCTGGCCAGCCGCCTGCTGGCCTTCAGCGTGTTCGGCCTGCTCAGCTATGTCGAACCGGTGCTGCTGGTGGGCGTGGCGTTGCTGCTGGGTGAGTCGATCGGGTCTGACGAATGGATGACCTACCTGCCGATCTGGCTGGCGGTGATGGTGCTGGTCGGGGAAGGTGGCAAGCATGTGCTGGCGCAGCGGCGGCGCAACCGGGCCAGTCAGCGACTCGACCCTCTGTAGCAGTCTGGCTTGCCGGCGGCCGCGTGCGCAAGATGGCCACCGCCGCCAAGCCGGACGGCTACCGGTCATGGAGATCAATGCCCCGAGCGGGTCACTGCCCGAACCGCGCCAGCTGCATCTCCTGCAAGCGGCTCAGGGTCCGGCGAAAGGCGAACGCCAGATAACCTTCGGTGTACAGGTCCTGCATCGGCATGGCCGCCTCCAGATACAGCGGCACCTTGCGGTCGTAGCACTCGTCCACCAGCGCGATGAAGCGACGCACGCCGTCGTCGTAAGGTGAGAGCTGCGGCAGCTCCCGATCACCGGCGATGACCTGCTCGACGCCGTCCTCGGTGCCCCGCGCAATGCGGCCTTCGCGTTGCGGTGCACTGAGCGCCGGGACCTCGCTCAAAAACACGGCCTTGTAGCGGTCGCACAGCTCGATGAAGTCCATCGCCGCCAGCGGTTGCTCGCACACATCGGCATAACGGCACCAGAGCACGGTCTTGCTGGCGCGCACCACCGGCAAGTGACGACGCCCGACCGGCACCGGCTGAGTCGACACCGACTCACCCGCGCTGATGGCTTCGAACACATCGACCAGCGCGCTGCGCCCCTGCTCCTGGGTAACCCAGTAACGCTGCTGGGCTTGGCCTGGATGCAGACGATGATCCTCGCCACCGTCTACCGAGACCACGGTCATGTGCTGATTGATCGCGGTGATCGCCGGGACGAAGCGCTCGCGATTATGCCCGGTGGCGTACAACTGCTCGGGCAATTGGTTGGAGGTGCAAACCAGCACCACACCCTCCTCGAACATCGCCCGCAGCAGACCGCCGAGAATCACCGCATCGCCGATGTCATTGACGAACAGTTCGTCGAAGCACAGCACGCGCACTTCCTGCCCCAGTTCATGGGCCAGCACTTGAAGTGGATGGGCAACCCCGGTCAGCTGGAACAACCGTTGATGAACCCAGCGCATGAAGTGGTGAAAGTGCTGACGCCGGGCCGGGATCTGCAGGCTTTCGTAAAAGCGGTCCATCAGCCAGGTCTTGCCACGCCCAACCGGGCCCCATAGGTACACGCCCTTGAGCGCAGCATCATGCCTGCCGTCCCGCAGCGCCCGCCAGCATTGCTCCAGCGTGCGGGCAGCCTGATGCTGGGCCTCATCGGGCTCGAAGCCCTGTGTGTCGACCGCCTGCTGCCAGGCGTCCAGAGGAGACAGAACACTCATGGGACTACATCACCGCATGCTGGAGGGTTGATCGTGGCGTCGGGAGTACGACGCGCCCAGCAGGTAAAAACAGCCGCCGGCCACGATAAAGGCCGCCAGCATATAGAACATGAAGTGCGCTGACTGCGTTGCCAGGGCAAAACCACACAACACCGGACCCAGCGCACCGCCCAGATTGGACAGGTTCTGCGCGCCGTAATACATGCCTCGCAAGTGCGTCGGCGCAATGCGGTCGATGAACATGTATTCGGCGGGGAACACGATGATCTCGCCCAGGGTGAAGATCGCCACCGCCAACGACCAATGCAGCACGGTGCTGGACATGGCAAAACCGACCACGCCCATCAGAAACAGACTGAAGCCTGCGGTCAGCCACTGATTGAGGTACTGATGGCTGATGTGCTTGCCGACAAAGTACTGCAGGCAGATCACCACCGCTGCGTTGACCGCCACCACCGAACTGATGACCCGATAGGTGAATTCCGGGGTGCTGGTGGTCACCAGATACTGCGACAGGTAGGCGGTGAACTGACCGAACACCACGGCGCTGAGCACGCCGCCGACAGTGAAACAGACCAGACGATAGTCCTTGAGCAGGATCCGCCCGACCGCCAGGAACGATATCGGCGCGTTGGCCGGGTCCGCCGAGCTCAACTTGCGGTCGCCGAAGACCCAGTACACCAGGAAAAAACCCAGCCCCAAAGCGGCCGACATCAGGAACGGCAGCTTCATGTTCCACTGCGCAAGGCCCGCACCAATGAAGGGACCGACGGCGTAGCCGATATTGATCAAGGTGTAGCGCACCGAAAACACCTTGCTTTGCTGGTCCACCGGCAGCAGCTTGCCGAACGCTGCCTTGACCACAATGTCGATCACCGAATAGGCAAAGTTGAACGACACCAGAAACACAAAGAACAGCCAGAGCTTGCTGGTCAGGCACATGCCGACGAAGCCGGTGACGAAGAATCCGGTGAAACACAGGATCAGCCGATAGCTCGACAGCTTGTCAGTGAGGTAACCGCCGTACAGGCTCAGCAGCGAGCCGACGATCAACGCGCTGCCGACGATCATGCCAATGTCGCTGATGCTCAGCGTGAAGTTCGAAGACAGATAGATCACCAGATACGGCAAGGTGATCGCTCTGCCCAGGGTCAGAAACAGCGACGATGAAAGCAGGAGATTAACTGAGGCAGGGTAATGTCTGAGGGCGGCGAGCATCCGTGTTCTGTCCTTCAAGGCGGGCGGATTGGATCAGCAGGAACGTGCAAGCCAAACATCGTTACACATTCGCGATTAACTGGACACTGAGAAGATTTCATTTCCCTGCGTACCAGCCTTGCTTTTGATTCCGGGCGTAGCCCGTGGCAGTCCCGCTCCCACGCCCTGCAGGCAGAAGCCGACCTGCACCGCGGCTGGCCCTGCTGCCACACATTCCGTAACATCCCCACTTTTTGCGCCCCGCCCCTCAGGTACCTCATGAAACCCGCACGCCTACGCGCCGATGTCCTCGCCGGACTCACCACCTCTTTCGCCCTGGTGCCCGAGTGCATCGCCTTTGCGCTGGTCGCCCACCTCAATCCGCTGATGGGTTTGTACGGGGCGTTCATCATCTGCACCCTGACAGCGCTGTTCGGCGGTCGTCCGGGAATGGTCTCGGGTGCGGCCGGCTCCATGGCTGTGGTGATCGTCGCGCTGGTGGTGCAGCACGGCGTGCAATACCTGCTGGCGACGGTGCTGCTGGGTGGGCTGCTGATGATCGCGTTCGGCCTGCTGCGCCTCGGCAAACTGGTGCGCATGGTCCCCTACCCGGTGATGCTCGGCTTCGTCAACGGCCTGGCCATCGTGATTGCCATGGCCCAGCTTGAACATTTCAAGACCGGCGACAGCTGGCTCAGTGGCACGGCGCTGTACCTGATGCTGGGGCTGGTTGCGCTGACCATGGCCGTGGTTTACCTGCTGCCACGCCTGACGCGCTCGGTGCCGCCGGCGCTGGTTGCGATTCTCGGCGTCGGGCTGGCGGTGTATCTGTTCGACCTGCCGACCCGCACGCTGGGCGACATGGCGCACATCGCCGGTGGCTTGCCGAGCCTGGCGCTGCCGGATATCCCGTGGAATCTGGAGACCCTGTCGATCATCGCGCCCTACGCCGTGTTGATGGCCCTGGTCGGGCTGCTGGAAACCCTGCTGACCCTCAATCTCACCGACGAAATCACCGAAAGCCGCGGTTATCCGGATCGTGAATGCGTGGCGTTGGGCGTGGCCAACATGGCCTCGGGTCTTTGCGGCGGGATGGGCGGCTGCGCGATGATCGGCCAGACCGTGATCAACCTCAGCTCCGGCGGCCGTGGGCGACTGTCCGGCATTGTCGCCGGGGTAATGATTCTGATGTTCGTGCTGTTCCTCTCGCCGCTGATCGAGCGTATTCCGCTGGCGGCGCTGGTCGGGGTGATGTTCGTGGTCGCTCAACAGACTTTTGCCTGGGCGTCGCTGCGGGTGCTGCGCAAGGTGCCGCTCAATGATGTGCTGGCCATCATCGCCGTCACCGTCGTGACCGTGCTCACGGACCTCGCGACCGCCGTGTTGTTCGGCATTCTCATCGCCGCCCTCAACTTTGCCTGGCAGCAGGCGCGCGAGTTGTACGCCGACAGCCATCTCGAAGCCGATGGCAGCAAAATGTATCACCTGCATGGCACCCTGTTCTTCGCCTCCACCACGACGTTTCTCGATCAGTTCGATCACCTCCGGGACCCCGATCATGTGACCCTGGACTGCCGGCATCTGAGCTTCGTCGACTACTCGGCCATCGCCGCCCTCAAAACGCTGCGCGAGCGCTACCACAAAGCCGGCAAGCACCTGCGCGTCGTCCACCTTTCAGAGCGTTGCAAGAAGCTGCTCAAACGCGCCGGCGTGCACCACGCTTAGGCCCGCAAGCGTCAGGCGAATGACTGAAAGAGGGGCGCAACGCACCGCCCTTCGCCACTTTTGTGCGCGTGGCGACAATCATCGATACAGAAATACCCAGTGAATGTACACAACTGCCTCCCGAAATATATTTGCAACATTCCGCCGAACGGCATGGCGCCTTGATGCGCAAGGCTTGCAAGGCGGATCCTGCGCAGCAAGCTGACCAGTTGATCAACTTCATGGCTCGGTTATTGCTCCCAGCCAACCACCCGCACTGTTCCATTGTGGTTGTGCGACTGTTTTTTGCGGAGTTTCTTATGCCTGTCTGGCGAAAAAGTATTCAGTGGCAACTGACACTGAGCATGGGTGCGGCACTGGTGGTCAGCAGCCTGATCGTGATCGCGATTTATGCCTTCGCATTGAACAAACTGACGGATCGTTACTTGTTGCAGCAGGCCATGCCCGCCAGCATCGAAGCGATTCGCAATGACCTCGAACGCCTGCTTGCCGCGCCTCTGACAGCGGCCAGCGACATTGCCGACAACACGCTGGTCTCAGAATGGCTGGGCAATGGCGAAGATGCCGCCCAGCAGCCCTCGTTCATCCGTTACCTGGCGCGGATCAAGGAGCAGCACAACGCGTTGACCACCTTCATCGTCGCCAAGGACAGCGGCCATTACATCACCAACAAAGGTGCCGATCGCACGCTGCAACGCGGCCCGGCGGAGAACACCTGGTTCTACGGGTTCCTGGACAGCAACAAACAGCGCTCGCTGGACATCGATATCGACGCCACGACCAAAGTGCCGACGCTGTTCATCAACCAGCGCATCGAACACAACGGCACGGTGGTCGGGGTAGCGGGCCTGGGCTTCAGCATGAGCGCGCTGTCGCAGATGGTGCGCGACTTTCATTTCGGCAAGGAAGGCCAGGTGTACCTGGTCAGCCCGGATGGCAAGGTCAAGGTGCACCCGAACGCCGATTTCAATGATCGCCAGACTCTGACCCAACTGGTGGGCGATTCGGCTGCGCGCAGCATGCTCAGTCAGGGCGGCAATGGTCAGGCGCTGGAGTTCGAACGCAACGGCCTAGCCTATGTGGCAGTGGCCAAGCCCGTCGACTCGCTGGGCTGGACACTGGTCAGCGAGGTCCCGCTGGCGGAGGTCTATGGTCCGGCCAAGGATGCCTTGACGATGATTTCGGCAATCAGCCTGGCGGTGGTGTTGTGCTTCCTGGGCTTTGTCGCCTGGATCGCCCGGGGCATCGTGCGACCGATCCAGCAGGTGACCACGGCGCTGGTGGACATCGGCGGCGGTCAGGGCGATCTGACCCGGCGCCTGGATGAGAGCCGCGCCAATGAGCTGGGCGATCTGGCCCGAGGTTTCAACCGCTTCATCTAAAGCCTGCGCCTGTTGATCGGTGACGTGCTCAAGACCAGCGAGCAGTTGCGCCATAGCGTGGTGGACGTTGCGCGGGTCGTCGACAGCACCTCGGAGCGTGCGCTCAAGCAACAGCAGATGACCGACATGGTCGCCACGGCGGTCCATGAAATGGGCCTGACCGTGCAGGAAATCGCCCGTAACGCAGGCGCCGCTGCCGACGTGTCGCGTAATACGCATCAGGAAGCGGTGTCAGCCAAGAAGGTGGTAGGCGAATCCATCGGCCACATTCAGAGCATGTCGGACGGCGTGGGGACCGCCGCCGGTGCGGTGGAGACACTCGCCACGCAGATTTCCACCATCGATCAGGTGCTCAGCGTGATTCGCAGCATCTCCGAACAGACCAACCTGCTGGCGCTCAACGCGGCCATCGAAGCGGCGCGCGCGGGCGAGATGGGACGTGGTTTTGCGGTGGTCGCCGATGAGGTCCGCACCCTCGCCGGCCGTACGCAGAGCGCCACGTCAGAGATCCAGCAGATGATGGGTGAGCTCAAGAGCGGCGCCGATCAGGCGGTCACCTCCATGCGCGCCGGGCAAGCGGCAACGGGAACCGGGGTCGAGGCCAGCCGCCGCACCGGCAACTCGCTGGATGCAATCGCCGGGCATGTCGAAGAGCTGACCGACCGCAACCATCAAGTTGCCGCCGCCACTGAAGAGCAGAGCACCGTGACCGAGGAGATCAATCGCAACGTGCAGGGCATCGCCGACCTGGCGCAATCCACGGCCAGCGATGTGAAAGCCTGCCTGGAGGACTGCCGGAAGCTGTCGGAAAAGGCAGAACATCTCGCAGCGCAAATGGCGCGATTCCGGTTGTAACCGGCACTGCACGCTTATTTGGTGAAACACAACCCGTGGGAGCCGAGCTCCCACGGCCTGAACTGACCCCAAAAAATTGGACGGTCTATTGCCAAACGCCGCGAGACTGAGCCCTGTAATCCACAGGACTCAGCCCACCGAGCTTCGCCTTGA
>NZ_JBJDOA010000013.1:0-183618 GCF_044900785.1 Pseudomonas sp. NPDC087358 | reverse complement strand
ACATGCTCCGATTCAGTGATCACCACCACCCGCTTCTGCCCGGAGGGCGTGGGAGTCCAGCTTGCTGACGATCTGCCGGGAACCGGCAGCAAACCCTGTTGATCGTTCCCACGCTCCGCGTGGTAATGCCGCCCTGGACGCTTCGCGTCCACTCCCGGAGCGATGGCTGACGCGGAGCGTCAGGCGATGCGTTCCCACGCGGAGCGTGGGAACGATCAGAAACGCGACTGACCTGACGAATGCGGTCAGCCAGTCACTACCAGGTACCTGACCCAACGCATTCGCCAGCAAGCCGCCTCCTATAGTGATTCGTTGCCGCCCAGCCAGCGCGGCCCCCAAAAAAAACCCCGCTTCCTTTTCAGGAAGCGGGGTTTTGGTATTGCAGGTCAGCTACAGAAGTATCAGAGCGGTATAGCCAAGTGGCTCGCCAGGTGCAGATCATTAACAGTGCTGATCGAACCTGTGTAAGTCACGGTACCCACCAGAGTGATGTCCGCAGCGCTGTCGACGACGCCTGCTGCACCGCCGCCGGCAGAGTTCACGAAGTAGACGTTGGCGGAGTGAGCGGTATTGTCGAAGGTGACGACCACTTCCTTGCCATCGACTTTCGACAGGAACGAGCTGTTGAAGTCTGTAACGCTGATGGCGTTTTTGCTGGCGAGGCCAAGGCTGTTGCCATCAAGCAAGGTCACCACGCCAGCGCCACCACCGAAGTCGGAGGCGTCGTTGACGATTTCACTGCCCGCAGTCGAAAAACCACCCAGGAAGGACGAGAAGTCCAGCGCGCTGCCCGCCGCGCCGACCGAGAAGTTCTTGACCAGATCGACACCGTTGGCCGCTGCCGAAGCTGCGAAGACGAAGGTGCTGGCAGTGTTCATGGTGACACTGTCGTTGCCGGTGCTGGTGAAGAAGCTCTGATGGCCGGAACCCAGAATGACGTTCGAAGCTGCCTGGGCATGAACCGAGACGCCGTCGCCATCACCGATGGTGATTGCGTTGGTCGAACGGTTGCTACCTGCCAGGTAGATGTCTTCGAAGCCCGTCAAGCCGCTCAGGTTGGTGGTGACGCTGGCCAGGCCAACATTCAGCACGTCGTGAGACGAGGTACCGGCGCTCAGGGTCTGGCCAGCCAGATCAGCCGCCGTGTCCGTCACAACCAGGCCTTCAGTGCCCGACAGTTTCAGCGTAGCGCTGGCAGCCAGTGCAGCCTTGACGTCCGCAATGTTGCCGGTGACGGTGCCGACGGACGAAGCATCGACTTGTACATCAGTCTTGCCGTCGATCGATGCCAAGGTGGCTGCGGCAACGGTACCGGTGTCGGTGAGCGTCACAGTGACGCCAGCCTTGACGTAGGTGCTGTCTGCAACCAGATGCGCCGCCGTGTCGGTGACTTTGGTGTAAGCCAGAGCAACGTCGGTGAAACCGTCGATGGTCGCCAACTGAGCAACGGTAGCCGCGTCGGAAACGCTGACAGTGATGCCGTCCTGCACAAAGGTACCGGCGTTCGTAGCCAGATTGGCCGCTGTGTCGGTGACTTTGGTGTATTCCAGGTCAGCGGAAACCAGATCGATTGCCGCCAGCTGCTCAATCGTCGCCGCGTCAGTGACGACGACAGTCTTGTTGAGGCTGTACTTGGTGCCAGCCGCCACTGCATCAGCCGCCAACGCCGCCGCCGTGTCGGTCACGCCTTGATAGTTCACGGCATCTACACCGTTCGCTGCATCAATCGCAGCAACCTGTGCAACTGTCGCGGTGTTGTCAGTGATGGATACGGACACGCCAGGCTTGATGAACGCTGCTGCATCAGCCGAGGTCAGGTTGGCGATGGAATCGGTGAGAGCGGTGTAGATCACCTTGCTCGCATCGCCAGTGGCCGCAACCAGCGCCTTCAGTTCAGCGACGGTGGCGTCGTCCTGCACGGTAACCGTCGATCCTACAGCGACATACGAAGTCAGCACGCCGTTGGTGAACAGGTTCAGATGGGTATCTGCCAGATTCGCCGCGGTCACTGTTCCGCCGGTCATCGCGGTGATCGCTGCCAGGCTGGCGACGGTCGCTGCATCAGACACGGTGACGTTGATGTCGGTGGCCGGGTCCAGGAACTCAGCGCCGTGGGCGACAAGATTCTGCGCGGTGTCTTTGACGGCGGTGTAACTCAGTTGGGTTGGATCAACCATGTTGTCGCTGATGGTGGTCAGGTCACCCAGCGAAGCTGCGTCAGTCACAGTCACCTTGGCTGCGAGTGATACGAACAGCGCGTCGCCAGCCAGTGTCGAACCGGTATCGGCAACCTCATGGAAGTTCGGGTTTGTCCCGGTAGCTGCCTTGATGTCAGCCAACTGCTGCACGGAGGCGGCATCGGTCACATCGACAGTCATGCCCAGAACAACGAAGGTGCCATTGCCGCCATTGGTCAGTGCATCGATGGCCAGGTCTGCAGCGTTGCCGCTGACTTCGTGGTACTCGACGTCGCCAGTGGTTTTCGTGGAGATCGCAGTCAGATCGGCAAGGTCGATCGCGCCGCTCACGAACACATCGACATCACCTTTGATGTAAAGGGTATCGGCAGCCAGGTGAGCACCGGTGTCAGTGATCGACGCGTACGTCAGCTCACCGGTGATTTTCTGGTCGATGGTGTTCAGGTCGGCCAGGGAGATGGTTGTGGTCACTTCGACCGCAATGTCGCCCTTGACATGACCGTTGGCTGATTGAGCGTCCAGCGTCAGCGTGTTGGCGGTGTCCACCAACTTGGTGTAGGTGACAGGGCTATCGACCAGATCCTGGATGTCATACAGGTACTGCATCGAAATCCCGCCGATGACTGTGACCTTTACCGAACCGTGGATATAGCTGTCTGTGTTCGCATGCAACGCAGCAGCGCTGTCGGCGATCTCGTTGTAAGTCACAGTGGCCGACTTGTCGTCGATGGTTTTCAGATCAGCCAGGTCAACAACACCGGTAATCTCAACGTTTGTGCTGTTGCCGATGTAAGGAGTGATGGCAACCAGATGAGCAGCGGTGTCGATGACCGAGGCTGCGGTCAAAGTGCCCGCGCCGTTCGCGCCGTCGATGGTGGCCAGGGTGCTCAGCGAGACAGCGTCGGTCACATTGACGTTCGTGCCGTCGACAACGTAGTGAGTGGCGCTACCGTTGATGTTGGCAAGCAGCAGTGCAGCGGTATCGCTGACACTGGTGTAGGTCAGTGAGGCTGCGCCATTCTTGCCATCGATGTTAGCCAGCTGAGCAACAGTGGCTGCTCCGCTCACAACCACGTTCACAGCGTCTTTGACGTAACCGCCGGTGTTGTCGAACAGCGCGCTGGCGCTGTCGGTGACCGTCGTGGCAGCGACTGTGCCGGTGCCGTTGACGCCGTCGAGCACTGTCAGTTGAGCAATGCTCGCCGAGTCAGTCACGGTCACATTTACGCCGGCTTTGACGTAGCTGCCGGAGTTGGTGGTCAGCGCAGCGATGCCATCCTGGATCAGGTTGGCAGTCAGCGTACCGCTGGTTTTCAGGTCGATAGTGCTCAGTTGCGCCAGGGTGGCCGCATCGGAGACGGTCACGTTGACGCTGCCGTTGACGTACAGGCCGGTGTTGGAAACCAGTGTTGCGGCGGCGTCCTTGATCGAGCCATAGGTGAGGGCCGCATTGCCATTCAAGCCGTCGATGGCGGTCAGCTGGCTGATGCTCGCATCGTCGAGGACGTTTACCGCAACGCCCGCCTTGATGTAGTTGCCAGCGTTGGCAGCCAGCAGTGCAGCGTTGTCAGCGACGGTGTTGGCAGTCAGAGTACCGGTGCCATTGGCGCCATCGATGCTGGTCAGCTGAGCCAGGGTAGCAGCGTCGTTGACGGTGACATTGACGCCCGCCTTGATGTAACCACCCACGTTGCTCACCAGTGTCGCAGCAGCATCGGCGATGTTGGTCGCGGTCAGGCTGCCAGTGGTTTCCAGGTCAATGATGGTCAGTTGACCCAGGGTCGCGGTGTCGGAAACAGTGACGTTCACTGCATTCTTGACGTAACCACCGGTGTTGCTCACCAGAGTGGCGGCCGAATCGGTTACCGAGGTGTAAGCCAGTGTGGCGGCAGTCTTGCCGTCAACGTTGGTCAACTGAGCAATGGTCGCCGCATCGGTGAAGCTGACGGTGCCGGCCGCGCCCAGAATGTCGCTCGAAGCGGCGTCCAGGTTGGCAGCGTTGTCGCTCAGGGTGGTGTAGGTAACAGCGCCGATGCTATTGATCGCCTTGACGCTGCCGACCTGAGAAACAGACACAGCGTCGGTGATGATGACAGCGTGGCCAGCCAGCTTCGAAACGTTCGAGGTCAGGTTGGCAAAAGTGTCAGTGACAGCGTTGTAGCCAGCAATGATGGCGCCAGCCGACGTGATGGTCGTGAGCTGGGCGATCGATACCGCGTCATCCGTCAGCGAGACGACTTTGTCCGTAAGCAGACCCGCCGCGTCTTGTGCAGTCAGGTGTGCATAAGTGTCGAAGACGCTGGTGTAGGTGACGCCTGCAATACCTGCCGCGTCCTTCAGCGCCACCAACTGCGCAATGGAGGCAGCATCGTTCACGGTCAGGGCATGACCTGTGATGGTTTGCAGATTGGCGGCGTCAGTCAGATTCGCAACGCTGTCTGCGATGGCGCCGTAAGTGACAGTACCTTCGTCAACCGCATTGCGGACATCGGTAATGTTCTGAATGGAAACAGTCCCGATGATCACAGCGTCATGGAGCTCGACGATGCCGGCGTTTGCCACGTTGATCAGGTTAGCGACCGAATCGGTCACTGCACCGTAAGCGACAGAGCCGTTGTTACCCGCAGCAGCCTCGACCGCCTGGATATCGGCTACAGATGCATCGCCAGTGACTTGCAGAATCTTGCCAGCAACGGCCTGGGAGTTGGCCTGGTCGATCAGGACTGCCACGGAATCGCTGACTACGCCATATTCAACACCGCTCACGTTAAGCTGATGGAGCTCAGTCAGATCCGCGATGCTCAGTGCATCACTGACCGAGACCGCATGATCAGCGATCAGCTCGCCTGCGCCCAGCAAATCGGCGATTTCGCCTTTGATGCCGTTGTAATCGACGCCAGCGTTAGTGCCAGTACCCACGGCGGTCTGTACTGCGGCCAGATCGTCTAGGCTGATGAACTCGTCGTCGATCTGAACGTGCTGGCCAACCACGACCGAGGTGTAGTCTGTGTCAGTGAGGTCTTCCACGGAGCCGTGCAGGTTGAACACGATGTCCAGGGTGACGGCGGCCTTGTTGACCGCGCCGTTCACCAGGTCGGTGTATTGCTCCTGCAGAGCCAGGGCGGCTTCCACACCGATCGAAGCAGTCACTTCGATATGGGCGGAGGTCAGGTTGTAGGCGAAGTCGTCGCCCAGCGCTGCGGTATCGCCGCCCAGGTAAGCCTGAATGTTTGCCAGCGAATCATTGACGGTGAAGTCATGACCGATCAGCAGGGGCGCGTTAGCGACCAGGTGCTCGACGGTGTCAGCCAGGCTGTAGGTGAAGACCAGTGGAGTATTGTCGCCAGTGGCACCGGCGTAGACGCTCTGCACAGGCAGTTCTGCCGCGATCAGCGCCTGCACGGTCAGGTCGCTGCCAGCGTCGAAGCTGGTGTCGGTCAGGCTGTAGGTGGTGTAGGTCAGATCCGAATCGGTGCCTTTGTCAGCAACGATGTGGGTCAGCGTGTCGCTTACGCTGTAATCGTGACCGGCGGTGACCGGGAAATCCGAATTCACGTCATGCAGCAGATTAGCGACGGTGTCGGTGACGGTATAACCGGCATCCAGGCTCAGCGCTGGCTCATTCTCTGCGCCATCAACCACTGCCTGAGCTTGAGCCTTGAGCAGGGTAGCGTTGGCCACGCTGAGGTTGTCGCCCAGGTCAATGCTGGCGTCGGTCAGGGTGTAGTGGTTCAGGCTCAGCGGCGATTCCACGTCGGCTTTAGCGGCCAGAACGCTGAGCAGCGTGTCGTTGACCACGTAAGGACGATTGCCATCCATCACTGCCAGGTGGTTGTTGAGCGCGGCGGTGAGGTTTTCAACGGTGTCGTACAGGGTGAAGGTTGCGTTGAGCGTGACCGGGACGACGTTGAGGGCGTTCTCGACCGCCGCCTGGAAGAATTCCAGAGCCTGCTGGCCCATCGTGACGGAAAAATGCACGTCCGACGGCACAGTTACGTTCCCGCTGGTCAGGGTGTAGTCGAACCCTTCTGGCAGCGTGTCTTGACCAATTGCCGTGAGAACGTTTTCCAGCGAGTCGTTGACGATGAAATTGCCGTCTTGGACCAGTGGGTGTTCAGCATCAAGGTCAAGAGCCAGGTTCGCAACGTTGTCGACTACGGTGCCGTGAGCCGCCAAAGCACCGGTCAGGACGTTGATGGCAGTCAGTTGTGCAATCGACGCGTCATCGCTGACGTTCACAGCGACGCCAGCCTTCACGTAACCACCCGCGTTGGCCTTCAGGTGAGCAGCTGTGTCGCTGATGGAGTTAGCGGTCACAACACCCGAGGTCTTGTCGTCGACGGCTTTGACCTGAGCGATGGTCGGCGACTCAGTGATGGCAACGGCCTTGTCGCCCAGACCGGTCAGGCCGCTGGCACTCAATGCAGTCAGCAATTCCTCTTGAGTACCGCGGATGGTGCCTTCGAAAGCGGTGAAGTTCAGCTTGGCCGTGGAATGGTTGTCGACGAGGTTCAGTTGCGCTGCGGTGATTACGCCCGAGCCGGTCACTGCAACGTTGCCGTTACCAACGATCTCCACGTTACCGAAAATGTCCAGGATGCTGATGTCGCCAGTGACGGAACCGGCGATATTGAGCCCCTGGGTGATAAGCCCCGAGGCAATCGTCACTGCAGTCCCGGTTTTCGGAGTGAAAACGACGTCGTCACCATGCAGGCTGATTGTCACAAGCCCGTTCTTGGTACCCACGATGTAGATGCCCGCATCTTCGCCCGTGCTGTTGGTCACGGTGAACGTCGGGACAGTGACAGGCGGAGTGCCTGTATCGCCGCCGCCAGTCGATGGCGTGGCCGCTGTCACATCAGTGCCAGCCTGGGTAGCCGGGTTGTCCAGCGCAGCCGGATTGGTCTGCGCCGCTACAACCTTGGTGTTGATCGACGCGAACAGCGTGGCCAGGTTGGTGTTGCCAGTCACGCCATTGGCCACTGCAGTCAGGTAAGTGGCCAGATCGGCAACTTCACCCGGAGCGGTCTTGATCAGGTTGGCGACGTTGGTCAGCGCGGTGTTCAGCGCGGTCAGGACGGCTGGAGTCTGGTTGCCGGCAGCGCTTGGAACCAGTTTGATCAGGTCCAGGGTGGCGGTCAGGGTGTTGCTGTCGGCGGTGACCGAGGTCAGGACCTTGGCGGCCAGGGTGACGTCGTTCAGGCCTTTGTCGGCGAAGGCGATACCGACCGATGCCTTGTTCGACAGCAGTGCTGCGTCCGCCTTGCCTTGAGTGGAGGTGTTGGCCTTGGCGCCGTTGATGACGGTGGCGACGAAGGTGTCACGGCTGATCGCGCCGCTGTCGAGCTGGGCTTGCCAGTACGCCAGGCCAGCGGCATCGCTGGTGCGGCTCAGCACGTTGTCATAGATGGCGTTGACGAAATCGGTGGTGCTCATGCCGGCCGGGTACTTGGCCTGGCCTTCTGGCTGGGATTCGACCCAGTTCTTGGCAATCTGACCCAGGGTGATGGTGCCCGAGTTCAGTTGATTGACCCAGTACGCCAGACCTGCTGAGTCCGGTGCACGGTTGAAAAACGCGGTGTACAGCTCAGCTAAATCCGACTGGGTGCTCATGTCTATCTCCTGACGACGAAAATTCAAAAGCCTCACCAAGTGGTGAGCCTCTTATTCCAAGGTTTTACTGTTTTAAGAAATCGTACCCAGAACGGGTGCCCGAACTTTGCAGAAAAGTTGGGGCGGCAAGCATCTCAGGGAAACAATTAACTTTCTAGTATTATTTTTTAAACCGCGCCAGCAAACCGGCGCCAATAAATCAACACAACTTAAAAACAACTTTCCGGTTAATACCAAAAAATCGCGCGCTGCATTTATATGGAGAAACCCTCAAAAACACGCAAACCAGAACAAGACTAAGCTGTAATAAAAATGAAACACGTATGCGGCATACCCCTGTGTTTACTGGACAATCCGCGAAAAACGTAAAACTGGCGCCATTTTTAAACCTTTTCCAAACACCAAAAACAAAATAACTAATGAGTCAGCTAACCACTATTCGTTTGGCAACTGAGTAGCTGCAAGAAGAGGCAAATGCTTACAAAGGAATTAATACTTTCTGGTTTTTAACCTCCTACTGATCACTTTTTGATCTCTGGTCTAGCAATAAAATAACGATGACTATCCGAGCAGAAACCCAGCAATAAAAAGTGTCATAGCCAAATATATAAAAGACATACGCAAAGCCTTTCGAAAAAGCGCTGATAGTTTGAAAACGCCTAACCTCCTCATTTCATTGAGGAATTCACCCGGTTTTTGCCATCACTTTGGCATCACGGACAGGAGAATCCTGACCAGCCGGCCATCTGCGGATTCAGCGTAGGCGCTTGATCTTAGAAAAATGCTTGCAGGGCAGTAGCTTGGCTAAGCGCCATCATCGGTGTGAGACAGCCCTTCTGCCGTTGCGAATCCCGGATGGAAAGGCGCTCAACGGTAATGTCGGATTGCCTTGGCCAGACCTATACTCCGCAGCGAATCGTCCTACAAATCCTGCATTTTTCTGCCTCGCCCTGTAGTCAGGGACAGATAAGGAACATCACATGCCCTCGCCGTCGTCCCCCTACATCGTCCTCTTGGCTCCGCTGAACTACTCCGAAGCCAGCAGCGGCGACATCGATACCTTCACCGCCTACACCGACGCCCAAGGCAATCTGGCGCATTACGCGTGGGTCATGAATCAATCTGGCGCGAACATTTGGACTGCGTCTATCAATTCGCCCAGCGACTCGGCGGACGTGATCCAGCTTTCGATTCCGACAGGGTATGCCGTAGACGGCTACTCGCTGTCGATCACCAGTTCGACGATCAACTCGTCCGCGCTTTTTGACTTTGGCTCGAACAGTGGCGGGAGCTTTGATGATTTCCGCGCGTTGGCCAGCTTCAGCAGCAACAACGTCGTCGGGGCGGGGACCTACAGCATCACCATCGGCAGCGGCACCAACGTGCTTAGCTACACCCTCCAACTGAACATGATCAAGGTCAACGAAGCGCCAACGATCACCGAGGATGCCCTCTACCCCACGTTCTACACGGGCGGCGCGCCGGCGGATCTGTTCAGCAACGTCGTGGTGAGCAACGAGGCCGGGCAGCACATCACCCAGATGACCCTGACCGTGTACGACGTCGTCGCGGCCGACAGCGAATTTCTCACGATCGGCAATGCCGATATCCGCCTTGCCGATGGCCAGTCCGGCACCCTGAGCAATGGCGTTGCCTTCACCACTACCGACAGCAACGGCTCGATCGTGGTCAGTCTGGTGATGCCCGCCAACACCACGTCGCAGACCCTGCAAGCCCTGCTCGACGGCATGACCTACAAGAACACCAGCGCCAGCCCGACACTGGGCGATCGCTACATCGAACTCACCAGCGTCAGCGATGACGGCGGCACTGCAAAGACCGGTATCGACACTGGACAGCTGGGTGACTACGCCACAGTCACCGTCGCAGCACCGCTCAACGCAGCACCGGTGGTGACCACCGACAGCGGCAGCGCGGCATTCAATGAAACCGCTGGCGGCACCTCGACGCCGGTGACGATCGATGCCAGCCTCACTGTGATCGACAGCGACAACACCACGCTGCTTAGCGCCAAAGTCAGCGTGAGCAACCACTTCAACAGCGCGCAAGATGTCCTGCTGTTTACCAACAACGGCACCTCCATGGGCGACATCAGCGGGAGCTACGACGCCAGCACCGGCGTGCTGAACCTGACATCCGCCGGCAGCGCCACCGTCGCGCAATGGCAGGAAGCCCTGCGTTCAATCGCCTATAGCAATTCCTCGCACGACCCCGACACCAGCCCACGCACCATCAGCTACGTGGTCAATGACGGCACCTCCGACAGCGCGATCGCCACGCGAGACGTCACCCTGACTGCCGCCAACGATGCGCCGGTGCTCACGACCACCGGAGCCACAACCTCCTTCACCGAGGGAAACAACGTCACCTCGACGGCTGTGGTGATCGACAGCGGGCTGAGCCTGGGCGACATCGACAACCTCACCCTGGCCAGCGCGACAGTCGCCATCACCAGCGGCGGACATTCTGCCGAAGACACCCTGGGCTTCAGCAACAACCCGGCGACTATGGGCAACATTCTGGCCAGCTATCACGCCGCTACAGGCGTGCTCGACCTCACTTCGGCCGGCGCGACCGCCACCCTTGCGCAATGGCAGGCGGCCTTGCGTTCCGTGACCTACAGCGACAGTTCAGATACCCCGAACACCTCGACTCGGACCATCAGCTTCACGGTCAATGACGGCGCGGCCAACAGCAATTTCGGCACGAAATCGGTATCGGTCACCGGCGTCAACGACGCCCCGATAGCGACGGTCAGCGGTGGTTCGAGCGCGTTCACCGAGGGTGCCGACGCCACTTCGACACCCGTCATCGTCGACGGCGGCCTGACCGTCAGCGACCTGGACAGCGTTACCTTGTCGACGGCGAAAGTGAGCATCACCACCCACTTCAAAACCGCTGAAGACAAGCTGCTGTTCGTCAATGATTCCACCTCCATGGGCAATATCAGCGGCGTGTACCATGCCGACACGGGCGTGCTCGACCTTGCCTCATCAGGCAGCACCGCCACCCTTGCGCAATGGCAGGCGGCGCTGCGCTCGGTTGCCTATACCGACACCTCCGATACCCCGGACACCAACGCGCGAACCATCACTTTCGTGGTCAATGACGGCAGCACAAATAGCGCAGTCGTGCAGAAAACCGTCACCGTGACCGCCGCCAACGACGCGCCGGTCGTCAGCACCAGCGGCGGGGAAGTGACTTTCACCCCGGGCAACAACGCCGCCGCGGTCCCGGTCATTATCGATAAACAACTGACGGTCAGCGACCCGGACAACGCAACGCTGGCCAGTGCGACCGTGGCTGTCACCGGTCACTTCAATGTCGGCGACGACGTGCTGTCGTTCACCAACAATGCCGCGACCATGGGCAACATTTCCGGGAGCTACAACGGCGTGACCGGCATATTGACGCTGAGCTCGGCGGCCAACCAGGCCGACCTCGCACAATGGCAGTCGGCGCTGCGTTCGGTCACTTATACCGACAACGCGATTGTGCCGAACACCGATACCCGAACCATCAGCTTCACGGTGAATGACAGCCAGGCCAACAGCACCACTGTCACCAAGGACATCTCGGTGGCGACGGTCGATCAGTCTCCTGTACTTGGCACCAGCATTGGCGACACCGTGTTCACCGAAGGCCAGAACGCAGCCTCGACGCCCGTGGTTATCGACAGCGACCTGACGGTCAGCGATGTCGACGGCAACCAGTTGGTCAGCGCCACCATCAGCATCGGCAACCATACGGCTGATGACTTGCTGGCGTTCGTCAACGATGGCTCGACCATGGGCGACATCACCCAGAGCTACAACGCGGCGACGGGTGTGCTGACCCTGAGCTCGGCGGCTTCGGCGTCGTTGGGTGAATGGCAAAATGCATTGCGCAGCGTCACCTACAGCAACAGCTCGGACACACCCGACACCACCCCTCGCGACATCAGTTTCGTGGTCAACGATGGCGGCAGCGACAGCGTGGTGGTGAAAAAGACCGTGACGGTGACCAGCGTCAACGACGCGCCGGTGGTGGTCACGGGCACCGACCCTGCAACATTCATCGAAGGGCACGACGTCGCGTCTACGCCTGTGGCCATCGACAGCCAGCTGCATATCAATGACGTAGACAACGGCACGCTGGCCAGCGCGAAGGTCAGCATCACCGGCAATCTGCACAGCGCCGAAGACCTCCTGGCGTTCACCGGCAGCGCTGCAACCGGCAACATCATCGCCAGCTACGACGCGCTCAGCGGTGTGTTGTCGTTGAGTTCAGCGGATGCAACGGCCACGCTTTCGCAATGGCAAACCGCCTTGCAGTCGGTGACCTACAGCAACAGCTCCGACAACCCTAGCGCGGACTCGCGGGAAATCAGCTTCGTAGTCAATGACGGCACCGACGACAGCCTGGCTGCGGTCCAGACCGTGGGCGTCCTTCCGGCCAACGATTCGCCGACCATCAGCGCGCCTCCAGCGAGCACGGCCTTTACCGAAGGCGACAGCGCGGTAGTGGTGAACGGCAACGTGGCTGTCGCGGACGTCGATGACACCACGCTCCAAAGTGCCAAGGTTGCCGTCAGCCACTATCAAACTGGTGAGGACCGCCTCGCGTTGGCGCCTGGCCTGCAGGACATCGGCGATATCACTGCCTCGTTCAACGCTCTCACCGGCGAGCTGTCGCTGACCTCGGCGACCCCAGCGACCCTTGCACAGTGGAAGACCGCACTGAGCTCGGTGACCTACGAAAACATATCGCAAGCCCCCAGCGGCTCGGCGCGCACCATCACCTTCACCGTCAACGATGGCGAATTCGACAGCAATGTCTTCTCGCAAACCGTTGACTTGTTTGCCGTCAACGATGCGCCGGAAATTACCCTGGCCGCCGCCACCCAGAGCGTTCGACAGGACACGACGCTGGTGTTCAACACGGCCAACCACAACCTGATCCGCATCGACGATGTGGATGCCGGCAGCAGTGAGGTGCAGGTCACGCTCTCGACTACCAATGGTTCGCTGACGCTGGGCAGCACTACCGGCCTGACAGTCGCTGGCAACGGTCAGGATAGTGTCCTGGTCACAGGCACCCTGGCGGCGATCAACGCCGGGCTGAACGGCCTGAAGTTCGCGCCCACCACGGGCTTCACCGGTAGCGCTACGATCAACGTGTCGGTAAACGATCAGGGCCTGAGCGCTGGTTATCCAGATCCATTGACCGCCGATACGTCGCTGGCGATCACCATCACCCCGACGCCGACAACACCGGTCACGCCACCGGTCACCGTCGATGGCGTACCTGTGACCAGCACGTCGGTCACGCTGCCTGACGGCGAGACCGGCAGCAGTGTTTCGGTAGGACTGGTCACTGATTCGCGTGTCGACAGTACCGGCAATGCCAGCACCGCCGATATCGACCTGGTGGGCAGCGGCTCGGGCGCTTCGCTGTCGGCCAAGTTGCCGGTCGGTTACGGCCTGACCGCAGCCGCCGGGGCGGTCAAAACCGTGGCCAACAGCGCCGAAACGCTGAAGGCCGCGATCGACGCCGTGACGGCCAACACCGACCAGGCGCATCAGAACGTCAACGGTCAGCACTTCCTCGACAAACTGGCCGATGGCTCTTCGCTGCTGGTGACGACCGTCACCCCGGTAACCGCCAGCACGGCACCGACTCAGGCGCTGGAACTCGACGGCTCCAGCGGCTCGCAACTTACCGCGCTGGTGATCGATGCCGGGCAAATGGGCGGCAAGGGTTCGCTGGTCCTCAACAATGTCGACTTCGCCGCCGTTGTGGGCCAGGCCACCGTGCAGGGCAACACCACCGGGCAAGTACTGACCGGGGACGACGCCAGCCAGAGCTTCATCGTCAATGCCAGCGACAGCTTCGTGTTCGCCGGTGGTGGCAGCGACACCCTGCAAATCACCTCCTTCGCGGCGGCCAACAACACGGTGCTACAAGGTGGCCAGGGTAACGACACCGTGCAGTTCAGCGGTAACAGCTCGCTGTACAACATTGAGCAGCACGGCGGGTTCACCATCGTCAGCAGCAAGGACGATCCGAACCAGCAGGTCAAGGTTGTCAACGTGGAAAGCCTGAGCTTTGCCGACGGCGCCGTGTCGATTCCCACCGACACCCAGCAGACGACGCTCGCCGCCTTGTATGAAGGCTTGTTGGGGCGTCAGGCCGACGTCGCCGGGTTCGACTACTGGACCCAGCAAAGCCTGAGCATTGGCGGGATTGGCCTGTCGATCCTCAACTCGACCGAAGCCGGCGCCAAAGCGTTGAACGGCGACACCAGCCACGACATCGCGGCGATGTACACCGCGTTCTTCGGCCGTGCCGCCGATGCGGCAGGCCAGGCGTACTGGACCGAACAGGTCCAGCAAGGTCACCTGACCTTCGTGCAAGTCGCCGACAGCCTCCTCACCTCCGCCGAAATGGCCAGCCACAACAAAGCCCCGGCCACCTGGGACTTCACGGTCTGATGGAAAAAAGGGCAGCCCGAGGGCTGCCCTTTTCTTTACTCGCGTCGGATGTACCACCCACTTGTCTGACGCAGAGCGTCACGGGCTGCATTCCCACGCGGAGCGTGGGAACGATCAACGATAGGTTCAGGGAAAGGCCGGCAGATTTGATCGCGCCCACGCTCTGCGTGGTAGCCACTCGCCGGACGCTCCGCGTCCCGTGATGGGTGACGCAGAGCGTCAGGGGTTGCATGCTCGCGCGGAGCGTGGGAACGATCAACGATAGGTTCAGGGAAAGACCGGCAGATTTGATCGCGCCCACGCTCTGCGTGCTAGCCACTCGCCGGACGCTCCGCGTCCCGTGATCAAATGACGAAAAAAGGGCAGCCCACGGGCTGCCCTTTTCTTTACTCGCATCGGATGTACCACCCACTTGTCTGACGCAGAGCGTCACGGGCTGCATTCCCACGCGGAGCGTGGGAACGATCAACGGTAGGTTCAGGGAACGGCCGGCAGATTTGATCTCGCCCACGCTCTGCGTGGTAGCCACTCGCCGGGCGCTCCGCGTTCCGTGTTGGGTGACGCAGAGCGTCACAGGATGCATTCCCACGCGGAGCGTGGGAACGATCAACGATAGGTTCAGGGAAAGACCGGCAGATTTGATCGCGCCCACGCTCTGCGTGCTAGCCACTCGCCGGACGCTCCGCGTCCCGTGATCAAATGACGAAAAAAGGGCAGCCCGAGGGCTGCCCTTTTTTTTACTCGCATCGGTTGTCTCACCGACTGGCCGATTCACGACAAGCTCCGGCCCAAGCCTGCTGCACCAGGCCTGACCCAGGGCGCATCGGGATCAGACCGGCACTGCTGCTGCGTGGAGTACCAGCGCGGTGGCGTCTACGGTGCCGTCGGCTACAAATACGCCAACCTGCTTGATTGCGCCGGTGGTATCGGCATCCCAGATAACCAGCGTCCCGGCATCTGCGGCTGTCGAAGCGGTGTAGGCGCCATCTACCAGAGCAACCCCTTTGATCACCGCGTAATGCCCGTCGGTGATTGTATGGTTGCCACCAACGTCCAGCGACAACGTGTCTTCCCCGGTCAGGCCGAACGACGTGAGGTCGATCTTGTCGCCAGCGGCGAAGTGGGTGAAGGTATCGACCGAGGCGTCATTGCTGATACTCGTGTCAGTGAAGGTGAAGGACGCAGCATCGCTCAAGCCAGCGAACGACATCGTCACCACGCCGGTGCTGATATCACCGTTGAGCGTTTCAGCGGTGTCGGCCACTTGCGATGCGGTTGCGGTCAACGCCAGGTCGCCGATGGAGTCATAAGCGGCGGCGTTGGCGACGCTGTCGACGATCGAGAAATGCCAGTTCGACGTGTCGATGTTCGGCACTGCGGCTACCGCGCCGACCTGAGCCAGGGTCACGGAGTCAGAGACGGTGACCTCACCGGCGTGCTGCAGGTAATCGGAGTGATTGCCCTGCGCATTGGCAACGATATTCGCCGCCGTGTCGTCGATGCTGTAGGCCCAGAAGTCGTCGTCCGTGACTTTGCCCAACGTGTCGCGCTGCGCAAGGCTCAGCGTGCCTGCGTCGTCGCCGGTCACTGTCACCGATGAAGGGTGAGTGAGGAAGTCGGCATCGGACGTATTGATCGCCAGCAAATTGGCCGCAGTGTCCTGAACCTCATACTCGTCATTCTCGGCAATGGCACCGGCCGTGATTGCAGCCTGCACGCCCAGCACGGTGTCGTGGATGATGGTCTCTGCCGCAGCGCCCAGGAAGGTCGCGTCATCGCCAGTGGCGCCTGAGATATCGGCGAAGGTGTCGCGCACAATGTACCCAGGATGATCGGCGATCACCGCAGCGCCGTCTTCGGTCTGCAGATTCGCCAGGGTATCGGCAACGACCACCTTCGTGGCATCACCCAAGGCACCACTGCCGGCAGCGCCAGTGAGCGCACTGACAGAATCACGAATATCGTAGGTCCAGACCTGGCCATCGGTCAGCGTTGTCAGCTCGGTATGACCGTCCACGGTCAGGGTGCCCGCGGCATCGTCCAGCACGGTGATCTTCTGGACATCGGTCAGGTAATACTTGGCCCAACTGAGAATGGTCGATGCCTTGTCGACGACTTCAAGGCTGTCGACACCGGTATAAACCGGGCTGTTGGAGACGATTTCCTTGACCGTGCCGACCGCTGTGACAGCGCCGCCGTAGGTGCTGGCGTCAACACCGGTGAAGTCCGCGGCGCCCACGATGGCAACAGTGGCCCCGTCGGAGGTCACGGTGTGGGTCGTCATGTCGACGTGCACATCAGCAGCACCGGTGCCGGTGATTTTCAGCAGACCATCGGCGCTGGTCGCCGTCAGCGCTGCAACCGGGTCAGTCGGGCCGGTTGGATCAGTCGGCCCGGTGCCACCACCGTCAACCGGCGGATTGGCTGCAGCGATGTCGTCATGCCCAAGCGTCGCCGGATTATCCAGCGCGGTGGTGTCGGTCAGTGCCGAAGTGGCAACGGCGCCGATTTTGGTCAGCAACGTGTCGAGGTTGGTCGACGAGGTCAGGCCAGCGCTGAGGGTACTCAGGTAGGTGGCCAGATCAGCCTGCTCGCCGGGTTGGCCTGCGATCAGCGCGGCAACCTTGTCGATGGTGCTGGAGAATTTATCGACCAGCGCCGGCGTCAGGCTGGCATCGGCCGGGATCAACTTGATCAGCGCCAGGGAGCTGTTCAGGCTGGCATCGCTGGCAGTCACAGTGGTCAGCACTTTAGCGGCCAATGCGGTGTTGTTGATGCCCTGATCGGCGAAGGCGATGCCTACAGCGGCCTTGTTATCCAGCAGCTGCGCATCGAGCACGCCTTGTGCCGAGGTGTTGCTGTGGGCGCCGCTGATGATCGCCTGAATGAACACGTCGCGGGACACCGCGCCAGAGGCCAGCTGGTTCTGCCAGTAGGTAGCGCCATCGGTATCGGCGGTGCGGCCCAGCACATTGTTATAGATGGAGGCGATGAAATCAGCGTCCGAGGTGCCGCTTGGGTATTTGGTCTGGCCTTCGGGTTGCTCGTCGACCCAGTTCTTGGCCATCTGTGCCAGGTTGATGTTTCCGGCATCCAGCTCACCGATCCAGTACGCCAGGCCCGCAGCATCGGGCGCACGATCGAAAAAGGCAGTATAAAGTTGCGCTACATCTGTTTGAGTTGTCATGTGCTACTCCTGAAGGAAGACGACCTGTCCGTTCTTACAACCACAAGTGAACAGCGCTCTTAGTTGGCGCGCGCAAGGTGTTTCAAGATCGGACACAGCACTACAGTAGGCCAACCCAATACAAAGACCAACTAATTAACCGATATAACTTTCTATGGTAGTTAGGCAATACGCCAACAAAAAGCAGCCCTTCTGCGTCAAAAAACATTGCGCTTAAAACAACGTAAATTTCGACTTGAAAATGACGCCAATAGATACTCCGGCCAATTGGAGCCGGGAAAACAGACGTCAAAAAAGGCGCCAGCCCGCCGGGAGCGGCGGCTGCAGGCAAAACCCCGTTTGAATGGCAGATCGGCTGCGCATTCGCAGCAGCTCAATCAGGCGGTGCTGTAGCAGTCCGGTTCGCCGGCGCTGGCGTTGTCGGATTCAATACCGCTTGTGAACCGCGCAATTACAGGATCTATCGAAAGAAAGTCAGTAACTAATGAATCAACGGGCAGGACAATTGGCAAAAACCGGCTTTACCCATTCAACTAACTGCTGCATATATAAGTGCCGGGACTCGGCATTAAGGTGATAGTTGGTGTCGAAGAACCGGTCAATCGGATACATCGTCTGCAATGGCGAGCCTACATAGTTCAACCCATGCATGCGCGCCTGTTCCGGCAGCGCCTGGTAATAACGCAACTCTCGCCCGTGATGGTAGGCCGGTCGGTCCAGCATCGGCGGCGGTACGAACAGCGCGCAGCCGCCGGCAGTGCTGACTTCATCAGCCAGCGCTTTCCAACTCGCCCAGTTGGCATCCCAGCCGTGGGCCTGCGCGCCGTAGGTCTCGACCGCTGACTGCTCGACCAGACCGCGCATCCAGACCTGCTGCTGGCTGGCTTCGCTGTGCACTTGGTCGCCTCGCTGATCGAGGTTCTGCGGCCCATACAGCCCGCTGACGACAAAGCCGGGCGGCAGACCACGGTAGCCGCTCAGCACTCTGCTCAACGGCGTCAGCCACAGCACCTGGCTCAACTGCGCGACGTTCACGTCCATGTGGCGGAAACCGGGGTGTTCCCACCAGAAATCAAGGAATGGGTAGTTGATCGACCAGCGCCCGTGAAACATCGGATATTCCACCGGCAACAACACCCAGTCGCCGGGTTTGATCACTTGTCGGGCGTAGTGCTGGATGTAGGGCGACAGCACCCCCGCGTTGACCCCAAGGTTTACCACCGGCCGGCCGACCGCCTGTTCGAGCATGGCCGAATCGATGCCGAACATCGCCGCCGAGCCGGCCACCACCACCAGCTTGGGCTGCTTGATCGCATCGGCCAAGGCCAGTTTGTGCGCATAGGCTTTTTCGATCCATTGCGTGGTCGGCACCGGGCGCCCGGCCTGCCCTGCCAGCAACAGCAGCCACAGCCCGACGACCGAACCCAGCCCCAGCAACAGGCCCAGCGCAAAACGGTTCGAGAGCAAGGCGTGCTTCATCATCGACCTCAGAAGTTGAAATACAGGAACGCGCGGTCCGGCGCGCCTGCCAGTGCCTTGAGCACCAGAAACAGGCCGACCGACACCAGCACACCGCGTCCCAACGGCCCAAGGTTCAAGCACAGGCGACGACTGCCCGGCGCCAGCAGCGCCAGGCACAGCAACAGCGCACAGACCGCGGGCAGGCTTTTGTCGATGTGCATCGCGGCCACTTCGCCCAGCATCACTGAGCCGTCGAACGACAGGGTCCAGCGCCAGCTCGCCAGGCCTTCGAACATATGCAGGCTGGTGGTCAGCGAATCAGCGCGGAACGGAATCCAGGCCAGCATCACCACCAGCAGCGTCAGTGCCACGCCAGCGGGGCGCGGCAGCCGCCAGCCACTGAGATGACGCCAGTAGTGGTTGATCACCAGCAGCAACCCGTGAATGCCGCCCCAGAGAATGAATTGCCACCCCGCGCCGTGCCACAGACCGCCCAGCAACATGGTGATCAGCAGGTTGCCATTGGCGCGCAGACGCCCTTTGCGGTTGCCGCCCAGCGGGATGTACAGGTAGTCGCGCAAGAAACTCGACAGGGTGATATGCCAGCGCCGCCAGAACTCGACAATCGACGCGCTTTTATAAGGCGAGCGGAAGTTGGCCGGCAGCCTGATGCCAAACATCAGCCCCAGGCCGATGGCCATGTCGGCATAGCCGGAGAAATCGAAGTACAGCTGCAAGCCGTAGCTCAAACCTGCGAGCAGCACCTCTGGAGCCGACAGCGCAGCGCCGCTTTGCGCGGTATTGAACAGCGTCGCGACGCCGGACGCCAAAGGGTCAGCCAGTAGCACCTTCTTTATCAGGCCCACGGTCAGCAGCGACAGACCCAATTGCCACGGCAGCGCCCGCCGGAACCAGCCGCTGGCAATCTGTGGGAACAGCCAGCGCGCATGGACGATGGGGCCGGCGATCAGCTGCGGGAAGAAACACACGAAGAAGCTGTATTGCAGGACGCTGCCGGTGTCCTTCAGGCGACCGCGATAGAGGTCCACGTGCCAGGCGATTTTCTGAAAGGTAAAGAACGAGATGCCCAGCGGCAGGATGATGTGCCAGCTGGCGGCAGATGGCAGAAACCCAAAGAAGAACCCGGCGTATTTGAAGTAACACAGCACCGCCAGATTGAACGCCACCGCCACTGTCAGCCAGAGCTTGGCGTGCGGCTCGCCACGTCGCCTGACCTGCAACTTGCCCAGCACGAAATTGATGACGATCAGAACCAGCAGCAGCCCCAGATAGCGCCAGCTCCACATCCCGTAGAACACCAACGAGGTAATGACCAGCATCGCCAAAGCCGGCCGCTCCAGACGCCACGCACGCAGCACGACGAACAGCAGGTACACGGCCGGGAAGAACACGAGGAGAAAGGCGTAGGAGCTGAAGATCATAAGAAAGAGTCAGGCGCCGCATTATTGTTTTGGACGTTCATCGGTTGCCGCGCATCGCCAGCCACCGTTACCGCTGACCCGCCGCCACACTTCTGTAGGGGCTGGCTTGCTGGCGAATGCGGTGGGATCAGGTGCATCTGATGCGGCTGACACTCCACCCCTCTACCACCAACACCCTGTAGGAGCCGGCTTGCTGGCGAACGCGGTGGGTCAGCTACAGCTGATGCGACTGACACTCCACATTCGCCAGCAAGCCGGCTCCTACAGGAATGTGGTGGGTCAGCAACATCTATGGCGACGGGCACTGCGCGCTCGCCAGCAAGCCGGCGCCTGCATGACGATCACAGGAAGTCGCGGATATCGCGTTCGAGCTTGCGGCCGACGAAAATCGCGAGGCTGAGCAACGCCACCGAGAACACCACCAATACCCCAATGGACAGCAGATGCGGCGCCTCACCGGTGATCAACGCGGCGCGATAAGCCAGCACCAGGTGGTAGAACGGGTTCAGCGCCACCAGCTGTTGAATGAAGCCCGGCAGAATATTGGCCACGTACACAATCGGCGTCAGCCAGAACCACAGCTGCACCACCACACCAACGATCTGCCCGATGTCGCGCATGAACACCGAGAGGATCGCGCAGGTCATGCCCAGCGCGTACGCCAGCAGTTGCTGACACAGGAAGATCGGAATCCACCACAGCAGCGACCAGGTGAAGTGAAAGTCGATGGCGATCAGGAAAATCATGAAAAAGCCGGTCGCGATCAGGTAATGCACGGTTTCGCTGAGCACTACGTACACCGGCAGGGTCCACAGCGACATGCGCACCTTGCCGATCAAGTGAGCCTTGTCGTGGAACACCTGGGTGATGCGGCTCAAGGTGGCGGCGAAACAGTTCCAGGCCAGCAACCCGCTGACCAGGTAAACGCTGTAGCCCCAGCGGCCCAGGTCCTGGCCGAGGCCACCCAGGCGCATGCCCATGATGTTGGAGAACACCAGGGTGAAAATAAGGATGTTGATCAGCGGGAGGATAAAGGTCCAGGCCGCACCAAGCATCGAGGCAGAATGACGGTCAATCAGATCCTGGCGGGTGAAGTTGACGATCAGGTTCCAGTTCATCAGGCAGTCCGGTACATAAGAAAGGGCCAGAGGATACGCACTCTGCGCCTAATAAAAAACCCGCCTTTTAAGGGGCGGGTTTTTTGGTCTGCCAAGGTGAGCCGAAGCCCACCTAGGCATCACTCACATTGCTTATTAGGCAACGTGGGCGCTGGTGATCACGCCGTTAGCGTAGCTAACGTCGGACAGGCTAGTTACGCCAGTCAGAGTGATCACTGCAACGTTGTCGGTGGCGCCGGTGCCAGCAGTGTGACCAACGGCGTTGGTTTCAATGTTGACGCTTACAGTGCCGTTTGCTGCCTGAGTGAAATACACTTCCTTGGCTGCAGTGTTGGTGCCAACAGCGTAGCCGTCAGTGCCTACAGTAACAGCAGAGTTGAAGGTGTAGCCTTCACCAACATAGATCGCATCGCCTTTGTTGAAGGCAGTGATGGTGAAATCGTTGGCGGTAGCAGTACCGGTAGCTGTGCCGAAGAAGAACAGATCTGCCTTGGCAGTACCAGCAACGGTAGCGCCGTTAGCAACAGCTGCTTCGTCGTGAGCGTAGGCATTCACGCCAGTGGTGATACCGTTCAGAGCGGTTTGGGTATCGGCAGCAACTGCTTGAACAGCGTCGTGCGCTGTGATTTCTGCGTTGGCTTCAGCAACCAGTGCATCAGCAGCCTGGGCGTCAGCAACGATTTTGGCAGCAGCAGCGCTGTTTTCAGCAGCATTGACGTACGCGTTACCAACCACGCCTTCAGCAGCGGTCAGCTTAGCGTCAGCGGCATTGAACGCAGCTTGTGCAACGCCGTCAGCTTTAACGCCAGCGTAGTTGGTGGTGAATACGCCAGTGTTGAAAGCGGCGTCAATTTTAGCCAAGGTAGCGGCGTCAGCAGTGCTGATAGCTGTAAACAGCGCGTCAGCGTCAGCGATAGTCGAGCCACCAGCAGCAACGTAAGCGGTGTTAGCAGCAGCGAACGCCGAAGCATTGGTGCCAATAACGCCCTGCAGAGCAGCAGTGTCAGTGTCGATTTTCGCCTCAGTAGGAGCGACGGCGGCAGCTGCTGCAGTCACAGCATCGTTGTAGGCGTTGATTTCTGTAACAGCGTCTGGGTGAGTGCTGACCAGGTTCGCGCGAGCAGTAGCCAAAGCAGTAGCTGCGGTCGATGCGTCCAGCTGCAGCTGAGCGGTGGAACCACCGATTTCGGCGCGCAGTTCGGTGGCGTTAGTCAACGCGACAGAAGCTTCGTCGTAGCTGATGACGTCGTCGGCATCAGTATCGGTAATGTCGTCCAGAGTAGCGTGGTAGTCAGCGTTCAGAGCGACGACTTTGTCGTTCAGAGCGGTCAGCGAATCGACTTTAGAGGCTTCGTAAGAAACCACCGCTGCATCAGCAACAGCATCAGCTTTGATGATTGCAACGCCAGCTGGGATAGCCAGGCCCGACAGAGTACCGTCGCTCAGGTGACCCAGAGCAGTAGTCACAGTAGCGGTATCGCCAGTCACACCGGTGATGATGGATTTAGCATCGGCAGAAGCGTAGTTCTCGCCAGCAGTCGAAGTGTAAACCTCAGCGACCAGAACCTTGTTAGCAACGATTTTAGCGTCGGAAGCCGATGCGCCGTTTACGAAAGCTTGCAACAGTTGGTCGGTGTTAACGGAAGCGCCGCCACCGGTAGTCCAGTAGGTCAGGCCAGCTGCGTCAGCCGAGTGGCCGAACAGTTGCAGGTAGATCTTGGAAACGGTTTCGCTGCGAGTCAGGCCAGCGTATGCGTCAGCGTACTCAGGTTGCTCGTTAACGAAGTTAGCGCGCAGGTTTTCCAGAGTCAGGGTAGCTGGGGCAGTAGTCGAACCGTTCAGTTCGTTCAGCCAGTAGTCCAGACCAGCTTTGTCGGCAGCGCGGCCCAGGTAAGCGACATACAGCTGTTGAACTTGTGCAGAAGTGGTAGCCATTACGTTTTCATCTCCAATATGAGTCGATATCGACACTCAGGCATCCGTTCGGATAGAAGGCCCGTCGGCCTTAGCCTGTTGCCACGTCCCAGCGGGCCGTGGCCCCCTTTATGGGAAGTCGGCGATCATCGCCAACTCTGCCGCCAGCTACTGACCCAAGCCCTTTTTTCAAAGCCCTTCAGACAGATAACTGACGATTGCGCGCCGATCATACATGTCAAAATAGCGGCGAAACAATAGCCGTGATCCATCTTTTTCATGAAAGTCCATAGGGCTTTCTTTATAGGGTCAGTAGGAAGATTCGTTATTTTCCGTAGCCTAAAGTTCCCTAAATTCACGCCGATATTGCGCGCAGCAGGTTGTTCAGACGGGCGGATACGGCTCCCCAACCGTGATTTTTCAGCCATATCTCCTGTTTGGCACGGGGCGAAGCGTCTAGCTGGGCCCTGATGCCATCGGATAGCGATTTGCTATCGGTGCCTGGAAGAAATGTAACAGCATCGGACACATCTTCAAAGATGGACAGTGGCGTACACAGAACCGGACGACCGGTGCTCAGGCCCCAACGGACCGCCGCACTGGAAGATTCCTGGGTGTGTTGGTACGGGAAAACGATGGCGTTCGCCATGCCCAGCCACGCCAGCGATTCCTCATCCGAGAGAAAATCGGTGATCAGCGTCACTCGTCCGGATAAATCCGATTGGCTGATGCGCTGACGGCAGCTTTCAGCCAGCTCCGCAGAGGCCGGAACCGGGTACTGCGCGTTGACCAACAGCAGGTGCAGGGACTTGTCTTTCTGCGCCAGTGTGGCGAAGGCTTCGATCAGCTCCGGCGTGCCCTTGTGCGGCAGCAGGAAGCCATAGCTGGCGATGATGGTTTTGCCTTCCAGTTTCGCCGCCAACTGACGCGGGCCCGGCGCGGGCGGCGGGGTGTCGATGACGCCGTGGGGGAACATCAGCAAGTTGTGGTTGAGGCCGTAATCCTTGAGGCGATTGAGGTCGCCGACGCTGTGAACCAACAGGCGCGCGCAGCCTGCAAGCGACTCCTGCATATTCCTGAGCGTCTTCAATTCTTCGCCATGCTTGACGTCTGCAGTGGAGTGGAACACCACCAGCGTGCGGATGCCCCGGTCGTGCGCCCAGTCAAGAAAGGTCGCGAACGGCTTGATACCGAAAAACGAGAAGTTGAATTGAATCAACAGCGTATCGACGCCGGATTGCTCGACGGCAGTTCTCAGGCGCTCCAGGTTATCGGTCGGACCTGCGGTCCAGCAGCGCTCGATATGCTGCTGATCGCCGCGGGTGAGCACGGCGTCATCGTTGGCGAACACATGGCAGTCCTGACCGAACGCCGGTTCCAGCAGTTTGGTGCTATAGGTGGCGATCCCGCAGGCGCTGTTCCAGGTGGTTACGCTGCCCAGTTTGGGCGCCTTTTTCAGCAGCGGTTGCTGTTGCGCCACATTAATAGCTTCGGCGCTGGCCTTGGCCACTTCAGCCCAAGTGAAGCGGCTGCGAATCAGCGCGTCAGCAGCCTGCACACGCTTGGCGGTGAAGGCGGCCAATTTGCCCTTTTTCCAGGCCTCGTGGAACTCACCCAGAATGCTCGCCAGATGCTCGGCGCTCGGCTCGAACCAGACCGATGCACTGGCCTCCAGATGGGTGCGCGCGCGCTCGTAGCTATAGTCGATCAGCCAGGCGGTGTCTGGCGTGCAGAAGTCCGACTGACCGCCCTGCCCGGTCACCACCACCGGCAATTTGTGCAGCATGGCTTCGGCCAATGGCAGGCCGAAACCTTCACCGCGTGACGGCGCAATCAGCACATCGCCCAGGGTGTACAGCGCGCGCATCGCCGAGTCAGGCAGGTCTTGCACGATCAGCTCGACTGCAGGCGCTGAAGGCAATGCCGCCGCCCAATCTTTGACTTGCTGCTCGATGTCGTGATGCGGGTTGGGGAAGGTCTTGATGATCAGGACCACGGCGTCGGCGCCGCTGAATGCCTGGCCGTACGCCTTGAGCAGTACGTCCACGCCCTTGCGCGGGAAGCACGAGGACACGTGCAGCAGCTTGAGGCGCTCGGCAGTGGCTTTGGTCATGGGTGGCAGCGCAGCGGCATCGATTTCGGCGCGCAGAATGTGATCGGCGCCCAGGCCCACGGTCACGATTGGCGCGGTGACGCCGTTGTCGACCAGGGTGCGAGTGACCCAGCTCGACATGCTCGTGACCAGGTGCGCCTGATGGTTGAAGTCATGGCAGAACGCTTGCGGCAGGCAGGACTCTTCCCAGCCGTAGCACGACACCACATTGAAGTCGCCGGCCATGTCGCTGACCCGCGGCGGGTACATCAGGCGCAGCACGTTGCTGGCCGGACGCTCGGCACGCTCGTGGAGCACGGCGCAGTCGGGGTTCGCTTCCAGGAACAGAGGATCGACGGGGATAGGCCCCGGACCTTCGGTGGCGCGCAGGGCTACGCGGTGACCGTTTTCGGCAAGGGCACGACCCAGTTCGCGGTTGACCAGCGCCAGGCTGTAGGTGCTGTCGAAGGGGCCTTCGATGCGGTAATCGACTTTGAGCTGCGGGACGCGCTTGTCGAAGCTGTATTGCGGCAGGTTGATGTCGAAGCGGGTGAGGAAAGCGCTCAGACGATCATATAGATGCTGATAGGCGAACTCGTGCAGGCGCTCGGCGCCCCGACGCTTGAGGTGACGGCGCAGCGCAGGGTTTTCCATCAGTTGGGAGATGGTCGCGGCGACGACTTGCGGGTCATCGTTGTCCAGCAGCAGGCCTGCACCGTTGAGCGTGTGGGTGACGTTGCTCGACGGCGCGTCGTAGGCCAGCACGGGCAGGTCGTGGGCCATGGCCTCGATCAGCGGCATGCCGAAGCCTTCGTGATGGCTCAGGGAGACGAACAGGTCGCTGCGGCTGTAGAGCGAGTTCAGGGTTTCGTCATCGACCTTGCCGGTCAGTGTGACGAAGGCGCCGATGCCCAGGTCGTCGATGCGTTTCTGGATCTGCTCCTTGTAGTCCATGACGGTGAAGCCACCGACCAGATACAACTGAAGCGGTACGTGGGAGCGGCGCAGCAGTTGAGCGAATGCCTCGACCACGCCCAGCTGATTCTTGTGCGGCATGATGCGGCCGACGAACAGCAGGGTGAACGGGCGCGGCAGGTCATTGCGTTTGACCGCATGCGGCTCGATGCGCTCAAGGTCGACCAGCAGCGGGATCTCGGTCGAGTTGTCGGTGGAGTAGCCGCGCTGCAGCAGCTCCTGGAGGTTCTGCTGGGAGTCGGCGATGCTGCCGGTCAGCCATTGGCGCCAGGTCTCGACCTGTTCCCAGCCGTGGGCAAGCATGGGCTGGATGGCGTGATCCGGCGGGAACAGCTCGCCGGGGGTGATGTTGTGAAACACCATGAACTTGCGCTCGGGCAAGTCGCGCAACCAGCTTTCTACCGGATTGCCAATACCATGGTGGACCAGCAACGCGTCGGCGCTGCCTGGCTGGTAATCGTCCATGCACAGGACGTCACCCTGCATTTGCTCGTTGGGGCGTATGCAATAAATGTCGGATTTAACGCCCGCCTGCCGAAGCAGCTTGCGGGTCAGCAGCATGCCGTTACTGATGCCATCGCCAACGCTGACACTGATGGCAAACTGATGAATAGTGACTTGTGCTTCATTCTGCATTGAAGGTGCCTGGGATGAAGATGAAAAAATAAGGGACGGATTATCAATCACCGCCGATAGGAATGGCAGTGCTAAGTGCGCGGCGTGCGCTTGGGCGGTGCATGGTCGGCGCGATGATCGTACCCACGCTTCATGTGTGAGCGATTGCCGAGGTACTCAACTGTAATGATCGTTCCCACGCTCCGCGTGGGAACGCCGCCCGTGACGCTCTGCGTCACCCAACAGACGACGCAGAGCGTCTGGGCAGGTGCTACCACGCGGAGCGTGGGAGCCATCAACCACGGCCTGCAGCCAGAAGCGGCTCATCACGTGCCGCGCCAGCGTAATGATCGTTCCCACGCTCCGCGTGGGAATGCCCCCCGTGACGCTCTGCGTCACCCAACAGACGACGCAGAGCGTCTGGCCAGGTGCTACCACGCGGAGCGTGGGAGCCATCAACAACGGCCTGCGGCCAGAAGCCGATCATCATGTGCCGCGCCAGAGCGATGATGATCGTTCCCACGCTCCGCGTGGGAACGCCCCCCGTGACGCTCTGCGTCACCCAACAGACGACGCAGAGCGTCTGGTCAGGTGCTACCACGCGGAGCGTGGGAGCCATCAACAACGGCCTGCGACCAGAAGCCGATCATCACGTGCCGCGCCAGAGCGATGATCGTTCCCTCGCTCCGCGTGGGAATGCCGCCCATGACGCTCTGCGTCACCCAGCAGACGACGCAGAGCGTCTGGGCTGGTGCTACCACGCGGAGCGTGGGAGCCATCAACCACGGCCTGCAGCCAGAAGCGGCTCATCACGTGCCGCGCCAGCGTAATGATCGTTCCCACGCTCCGCGTGGGAATGCCCCCCGTGACGCTCTGCGTCACCCAACAGACGACGCAGAGCGTCTGGGCAGGTGCTACCACGCGGAGCGTGGGAGCCATCAACAACGGCCTGCGGCCAGAAGCCGATCATCATGTGCCGCGCCAGAGCGTGGGAGCCATCAACAACGGCCTGCGGCCAGAAGCCGATCATCATGTGCCGCGCCAGCCTGAGCGCCATCGGTCATCCCCCCGGCGTGGGCGCCATCGCCGCTCAGCCCTGCATGCTGCAAATAAAAAAAGGGGCCGCGTTTGCACGCGGCCCCTTTCATATAGCCAGGTCAGCGCCTGGCTATCAGCTGTCCGGCTTGCGCCGTGGCAGGGTGTATCAGAACGACTTGCCGGTCTTCACGCGCTCGAGGTCGCTCTTGACCATCAGGTCACACAGCTGCTCCAGCGTGGTCTTGGCTTCCCAGCCCAATACGCGCTTGGCTTTTTCCGGGTCGCCGATCAGCAGTTCGACTTCGGCTGGACGGTAGAACTTCGGGTTGACCTGGATAACGGTCTTGCCGGTCTTGGAGTCGATACCGTGCTCGTTGTCGGCGCTGCCTTTCCATTCCAGATCGATGTCGACGGCCTTGAATGCCATGGACACGAAATCACGAACGGTTTCAGTGCGGTTGGTCGCCAGAACGAAGGTATCCGGCTCGTCGGCTTGCAGCATGCGCCACATACCTTCGACGTATTCCTTGGCGAAACCCCAGTCGCGCTTGGCGTCCATGTTGCCCAGTTCGAGCACGTCCTGCATACCCAGCGAGATGCGGGCGACTGCGTCGGTGATCTTGCGGGTCACGAACTCTTTGCCGCGCAGTGGCGATTCGTGGTTGAACAGGATGCCGCTCGAACCGAAGATCCCGTAGGACTCGCGGTAGTTGATGGTCATCCAGTGTGCGTACAGCTTGGCAACGCCGTAAGGGCTGCGCGGATAGAAGTCAGTGGCTTCGGTCTGCGGAACCTGCTGAACCTTGCCGAACATCTCGGAAGTCGACGCCTGGTAGAAGCGGATCTTCGGATTGACGATGCGGATGGCTTCCAGCAGGTTGACTGCGCCGATACCGGTGATTTCAGCGGTAGTGACAGGCTGCTCGAAGGAAACACCGACGAAGCTTTGCGCCGCCAGGTTGTAGATCTCGCTTGGCTCGGCCTTTTGCAGCAAACGAATGCTGGCACCCAGATCGGTCAGGTCGTGCTCGACCAGCTCGAGATTGGGGTGGTTCAACGCGCCGACTTCTTCAAGGCGCCAAAAGTTGACAGAGCTGGTACGGCGATAGGTGCCGAAGACCTTGTAGCCTTTTTCCAGAAGCAACTGGGTGAGGTAGGCACCGTCCTGACCGGTGATGCCAGTGATAATCACGGATTTGCTGGTTGCATTCATTGCTTCGTGTTCCGCTGAGGGACAGAGTCCGTTTTACTGTTATTACTCAACCAAACGTTGACGCTTTCAACGCTTTCCTCGGAAAGCTTGCCAGCCCAACGGTTGAGGATGAACAGATTTGTGATGAAGTCGTATTGGGTCTTGAGCAGGTCGCGACGAGCCTTGAACTCGTTCTGCGTCGCTGTCAGGACGTCAACGGCATTCACCACACCATAAGAAAACGCCTTGTCCGCCGCAATGCTGGATTGCTCGGCTGAGGCCAGGGCGTTTCGATTGGCGCGTATTTTTTCGACACTGGAGTCTGCGGTCAAGTAAGCATTTGTGGTTTCTTTCACCACCTGCCGACGCGTAGCCTCCATTTGCTCCTCTGCGGTGATCTGATCCTGGTACAAACCACGTACCCGCGCAGAGGTCGAACCACCACTATAGATCGGAACCGAGACATTCACCCCGGCAACATAACTATCAGTTTTTGGCGCCAAGGCATTGTTATAGCCTTCGTTGGTGTTTTGCGCGCTGAGGTTCAGGCTGATCGTTGGATAATGCCCGCCCTTACCGCCACGCAGCGCAGCTTCTGCGGCTTCCACGGCATTCTGGCTGGCGAGGATCTGCGGGTTGGTGACGGTCGCCAGGCGCACCCAGCTGTCCAGGCTCTCGGTCGAAACCTGCAGTTCCACATCGTTACGCACTCGGCTCAGCGGCTCGGTCACCGGGCGACCGATGATTTCCGACAGCGCTGCGCGGGTGACGCGAACCTGGTTGCGGGCATCGACTTCCTGCGCGGCCAGCGAGTCGACGCGGGCCTGGATGTCGAGCTTGTCAGTAATCATTGCCAATTGTTTCGCGTACAGCGCGTTGACCCGATCGAGATTCTTCTGGGTCGCGCGGCGTTCGGCCTGGACCAGCTCCAGTTCATCGTCTGCGGCCAGGGCCGCGAAATAACGCTGGGCCAGATCCACAGTGGCTTCGGCCTGGGCTTCCTTGGATTCTTCGCCGGCCTGCTTGGCCAGGCTCTTGAACTTCTGGTAGTTCTCCCAGGCAGCCTTGTTATAGATGTGCTGGCTCAGTTGCAGGCTGTAGTTTTCACTGCTGTACGACTGAGTGAGCAGTTCGTTTTCCTGGTGAATGCGGTTTTTCCCGGCATTGGCAGTGATCTGCGGAAGCAGGCCGCCCATGGCTTCGCGCTGCTGCTCTTTGCTCGACTGCGCGCGGGAATACGAAGCGAGGACCCGAGGGTCCTCCAGCCGCGACTCACGATACAACTGCATCAGGTCAGCGGCATACGTCTTGGCGCTGACGCTGGTCGGCGGCGGCTTGGGGGTAGAAGGTTCAGCGGTTTTCGGCTCAGCGGCCTGGACTTGCAGCGCCAACATTCCCAACATCAGACATGGAAACAGACGCACAGTCACTCCTCGATCATCGATTGCGAGATGGCGTTACGTGCAGGCTGCAAGAGGTATTGCAGCATGGTGCGCTCACCGGTTTTGACCAGAACGTCGGCAGGCATACCCACCAGCAACTTGCGGTCGCCCAGCTTGTGCGCACCGGCTTCGGTCACTTTGACGCGGGCCAGGTAGTACGGCTGGCCAGTCTTCTCGTTGGTCAGACGGTCCGCAGAAACGCTCTGCACGACGCCTTCGATCACCGGCGTCGTGGCGCTGTTGAAGGCGCTGAAACGGATGTCGGCAAACTTGCCGATGGCCACACGGTTGATGTCCTGCGGCGGAACCTGGGACTCGACCACCAGATCGGAAACCGACGGCACGATGTCCAGCAGCGGCGTGGCCTGACGCACTACACCACCGATGGTGTGAACGGTCATGCCGATGACCATGCCGTCATCCGGGGCGCGAATGATGATGCGCGTCAGGCGGTCAGCCAGCGCTGCGGTCTTCTCTTGCAGGTCGTAAGCCTTGGTCTGCACTTCAGCCAGCTGCTTGGCGACGTCGGAGTTGAAGTCTTTGTTGATCTGGAGGATCTGCAGTTGAGTCTCGTTGACCTGCAGGCGGGTCTTGGTGATGGTCGAACGATGATCCGCCACTTCCGACTTGAGCATGTCCAGCTTGCGCTGTTGTTCGAGCATGCGTTGCTTGTCGACGAAACCCTGAGCCAACAGATCACGCAGGTCACCGATCTCGCCGGTGTAGGAACCTTCAAGATTGTTCTTGGTGCCAATCATGTCTTCGGTGCCCTTGATCTGCTGGTTAAGCTGACCAATACGTTCCTGCAAGACCGAGATCTGGCCCAGACGAGCGCCACGGCGGGCGTTGAACACCTGGGTTTCACCCGCACGCGCTTCGATGCCACGCGGGGTATCGGCCTCGGCCATCGACCCGAAGTTGATCTTGGGCAGGTCGTCGCGCTCGGCGAGCAGGCGCGCTTCCATGGCCTTGGCGGCGATCAACTGGTTGTGGTTCATGTCGTATTCGGCGCGCAGTTGAGCATCGTCGAGCACGATCAACGGATCACCCTTCTTGACGATGTCACCGTCGTGCACCAGCACGTCTTTGACGATACCGCCTTCCAGATGCTGAACGGTCTTGCGGTAGGCCTGTACGGTGACGACACCCGGTGCGTAGACCGCGCCGTCGATGGGGGCGAATGCCGCCCAGCCACCAAAGATGCCGAAGGTGACCAACAGGATCCCGAAGCCCAGGCGACGGGTCTTGTGGTCCGAGGTCGGGAGGTCCGAGAAGTTATCGGGTTGAATACTGAGCGTGCGGGTCATCGATATCTTCCTGTCAGGCGCGAGCGGTCGCGCCTGTCCCAACCTGGGCTTTTTGTTGAGCGGCGATCTGTTGCTTGTTGAGCTCTTCCATCACCTGGTCGCGCGGGCCGTACATGCTGATGCCACCGGCACTCATGACCAACAGGCGATCAAGCTGAGACAGAATCGTCGTGCGGTGCGTGATGACGAAAATCGTCGCACCGGTCTGCTTGAGTTCCAGAATGGCCGCAGCCAGGGCTCGCTCGCCCACCTCGTCGAGGTTGGAGTTCGGTTCGTCGAGCAGGATCAGGCGCGGCGAACCATAAATGGCACGTGCCAGACCGACACGCTGACGCTGACCGCCCGACAGGTTGACGCCGTCGCTACCGATCACGGTGTCGTAGCCTTCAGGCAGCTGCAGGATCATCTCGTGCACGCCTGCGGTCTTGGCAGCCTTGACCACCAGCTCAGGATCAACGTCGGCAAAGCGCGCGATGTTCTCGCTGATGCTGCCTTCGAACAACTCGATGTCCTGCGGCAGGTAGCCCAGGTGCGGACCCAGTTCGTGCTTGTCCCAGTTGGCGATGTCGGCGCCGTCAAGACGCACCACGCCATGCTGCGGAGCCCACACGCCCATCAAGGCGCGCGCCAGGGTCGACTTGCCCGAAGCGCTCGGACCGATGATGCCCACCACCGCACCCGCCGGCACGGCAAAGCTGATGCCACGAATGATCGGGGTCTTGGAGCCCGGCGCGCCGACGATGAGGTTGTCGACCAGGATGTTGCCCTGCGGAACCGGCAGCGACATGCGCTCAGGTTCGGCCTTCTGCTTGTCGAGGATGTCGTTCAGGCGGTCGTATTGCGAACGGGCGGCGATAAAGCCTTTCCAGCTGCCGATGATCAAGTCGATCGGCGCCAGTGCACGACCCAGCAGCACGGAACCGGCAATGACCAGGCCCGGGCTGATTTCGTGGTTGACCGCAAGGTAAGCACCCAGACCCAGAATCAACGACTGGATCAGCATGCGGAATGTCTTGGAGATGGAGCTGATGACGCCGCCCTTGTCACTGGCGTGCGATTGCAGCAACAGCACATTGCGCTGACGACGGCTCCAACGCTCGATCAGCGTGTTGAGCATGCCCATCGATTCGATGACTTCGGCGTTACGCAGATTCTTGGTGGTGTACAGCGTCGCGGCGATGTTTTCCTTGTTCGCCTGACCCAGCGCCTTGCCGGTGAAGCGTTCGTTGAGGAACGCCAGGATCAGCAGGACGATGGCACTGCCGATCGCCACCCAGCCGTACCACGGGTGAAACATGAACATCACGGCGACATAGATCGGCAGCCATGGGGCGTCGAAGAAGGCGAACAGGCCGTTGCCGGTCATGAACTGACGCAGACCGGTCAGGTCATTGAGCGACTGGGCCGAGGCGTCCATACCGCCAGTGCTCAATGCGCGCTTGAAACTTGCCTTGTAGACATCGCGGCTGAGCAACACGTCCAGGCGGGTGCTCACACGGACCATGATCCGGGAACGAATCCACTCAAGAGAACCCATCGTGATGACGAGGACGGTCATGATCAATGTGAGCATGGTCAGCGTCGTGAGGTTACCGCTGGTGACGACACGCCCGTAGACCTGAAGCATATAAAAGGTAGGGACCAGCATCAGCGCATTGACGAACAAGCTGAAAAAGCCGACCGAGATGAAACTGCTCCTGCAAGATTTCAAGGCAGCCTGCAAGCTGTTTTCATGTGTGCTGCGCATATTTTGAATACTGCCCAAATGGGTATCAGGAAAAGCGCGCGAGTGTAACATCGCCACTATCCCTGACAAATGAAAAGGTGTTTAAGGTCGCAGGTATTTTCCAAGCGCCATGTAGGAGATTTCCGCGGCCGTTTGCGGAGTAAACGGTGGCATCACAGGACGATGCAAAAACGCTGCCGGATCGCCTGAAGGCCTTTAGAACCGGGGTCTACAGCGCTTTTCCAATTACAGCCGAGCTTGCGTCGAGCCAGAAAACTGCCGGCGCGCCCGGCTGCGCTGGCGAATGTAATTTTATGTCCTCCCACGTATCGGGATTGACATGCGACAGACGGTAGGAATTACTGTGCGGTCGTCATGACCGCTGATCGCCGCGCACAGTGCCATCATCGCAGCGAGAGGCAGCACTCATCACTGCCACGGCGCCGGATCCCCGAACAACCGCCCCTGCACTCCCTCGATCCCCATCTCGGCAATCACCTGCCGCTCACCCTCGGTCTCGACCCGTTCGGCAATCAGCGGCAAGTCGATGCTGTGGGCCGCGCGCTGCACTGCTTCGATGAACAGGCGCTTGTGGCTTTCCTCGTCGATGGAACGGATGTAGCTGCCGTCGATTTTCAGGTACGCCAGGCCCAGGTGCGCCAGGTTGCCGATCATGCTGAAACGCCCACCAAAACGCTGCAGCGCGAGGGAGAAGCCCTTTGATTGCAGGCGGCGGGTCAGTTGTTCCAGCACGGCTTGTTCGGGCAACTGCTCTTCGCCGATCTCGAAGGTCAACCGCGAACCGACCCTGGGGTTCTGACGCAACAATTCGAACACCTGCTCCAGTGACTGCGGATCAGTGAGGGTGGCCGCCGACAGGTTCAAGGCCAGGGATTGGTCGTGGGTCTGAAGGTGCGCCAGCACTTGTCTGAGCATCCACAGGTCCAGCCGACTCGACCAGCCGAAGCGTTCGATCCAGGGCAGGAAACGCCCGGCGGCGATGGTGCGCCCCTGCTCGCTGACCAGTCGCGACAGCACCTTGTAGTGCAGCACTCGGCTGTGATCGCGGGTCTCGACCACGGGCTGGAAAAACAGCTCGAAGCCGCCGGTGTTCAACGCCTCGTCCAGCACGCGATGCCAGGTATGGTGGTCATCACCGAGACTGGTGACGGCGCCGTGTTCGATGCAACTCCAGGTTTGCTCGCCCTGGGTTTCGGCCTGGGACAACGCCTGATCGGCAAGACCCAGCAGGGTCAGGGGTGCGTCGCCCGGTGTATAAGGCGCCAGGCCCATGTGGGCGACAGGCGTCATGTCGGATGCGCCGGTGGCACCGAGTGCGCGCAGCGCCAGCTCCAGATCATGCGCCAACTCCAGCGCCTCCTCGCGAACCATGCCCGGCGCCAGCACCGCAAACTCGCCACCGCGTGAGCGACTGATCAGGTTGCGGGTTTCGGGAAATCTTTCACAGTGCTTGAGCAACAGCTGACCGACTGCGATCAACAATGCATCGGTGCGCTTGCCGCCCAGACGCAGGTTCAGCCCCGCCAGATCCTGGACCCGCAACAGCAGCAGATAACCGGCCCGCTCCTCTTCCTGACTGCTGACATGGGTCTTGAGCTGCATGTCGAAATAGCGACGGTTGGACAGCCCCGTCAGGCTGTCGTGGTAAGACTCCACCCGCAGCTTCTCGCTGCGCTCGGTGCTCTCCTGAAACAGCGCCTTGAGCTTTTCGACCATCTGGTTCATGGCCTGCACCACTCGACGCAGCTCCGGCGTTCGCGGCAGCTCCTTGATGCTGGTGAACTCCCGACGACCGATCGCGTGAGACTGCGCGACCATGTCATCCAGCGGACGCAACTGACGCCGGAGCAACAACGCGCCCAGTAATGCGCTGACCACGCCACACACCAGCAACCAGCCGACACTGCCCAACGCGCTCTGCCATAACTTGGCCAGGGCGAACATCGGATGGCTCACGACTTCCACCCGCGCCGCCTGCTGCCAGCCGCGACTGACAATCGCCTCGCCCCCCGCCGGTTCCAGCCCGATGGATGTGATGAACCATTGCGGCACGCCCTGATTGTCCGGGGTTGCGCTGCGCTCGACGATCACCTGGCTGGTCGCCAGATCGACCACGCGGATGCTGGCGTAGTAGCCACTGTCGAAGATCGACGAGACCATCAGCTCGACCATCGCCGGATCGTCGATGTTGGCGGTCAGCGACAACGCCAGTGAAGTCGCCGCATCCTGCGCATGGGAGCGCAACTGGTTGACGTACTGCGCCCGCGAGCTTTCCAGGCTGACGACAAAGCTGCCGGCGAACGCGACAACCAGAAACAGACAGATGGCGATCAACAGCTGTTTGAACAGGGACATCAGAACTCCTAATTCTCAGGCTCGGCCGGGAAACCTTCGGCGGCCATTTTCTTCAGCACGTCCTGCCAACGGGACAGACGTTTGGTATCGCTCACTTTCTTGTTGCCCTGCGCACCCGGCAGCCACAAGCCATCCGCGTTGAAGGCGTAGACCGGAAGCAGGTCCTGTCGCTCACTGGCGGGTTTGATTTCGTTGATCAGGCTGTCGAGCACCAACGGCATCGCGTTGGGGCTTGAGTAATAGGTCAGGACCATGTGCGCACGGTTAAGGCGCAAGGCCTTGACGTAGGTGATCAGCAGCTTCTCGCTGGGCACGCCGAGCCGGCGCAGACTGAAATACTTGGCGATGGCGTAGTCTTCGCAGTCTCCCGCGCCCTTGATCAACGACTCCACGGGCGTGGCCCAGTAATCGACCTCGTGCCACAGGTCGATGTCTTCCACGTAGTGCATCTGCTTGTTGAAGAACTGGTTCACCACCGTCAGCTTGTCCATCTCACTGACCTGCTTCTGCGTCGCCAGCAGGTTCTGCCAGGCATCGATCCGCTGTCGCCCGGCACCCAAAGGCCCGTACAACGCTTCGGCACGACGACTGATCAGGGAGAAGTCCCAGTCCGCACTCAGATACCCGGCACACGCCGTGCATGCCAATGCAAGCGCCAGAAGCAACCAGACCCCAGGGCGCTTGTGAGCTGAACGTACTGCCAATGCGTTTAGTCCATCAGGCAAACGGAAAAACCGGAAAGCGATGGTGAGGGGTTGGCGGGGAAAAGACAATGGCGGCGGGGGGATTGGCGGGGTCAATAAAGCAAGCGACGACAGATCTACGGCTCAGACCGATTGGCTTTGTCGGTTATAACAAAACGGTCTCAGTACGGCGCTGATAGAACTTTGGAGCAGAGATTTTATCCTATGCTCTGGAGAGCCTGAGTATAATGCGCCGCGCCTGATGCTCTAAGCGTGGCGCCCAAGTTGTCGCCAGGCATCTACCAACGTAACGCGCCGAGTTATCAATGGATTGGTAAAGGCAAGCCACAGATGGATTTGATCTGGATGTAGCCCAGCCAACCCTGGAACTATTTGAACGCTATTCCTGGTTGCAAAGTCAGGTCAGGAGGATGAGTCGTTGGACTCAATCACGCCACGTGACCGACCAAGAATGCACATCGGGAATATGAGGGAAAGCTGTGACGAAAGCGGAATTTTTAAAGAGAGAGCTGGCCACCTTTGGCGACGGCTGGCATGCGTGGTATCTGCTAGCATTGCACGACGTCAAAGGCCGGTATCGGCGCTCGATCATCGGTCCATTCTGGATCACCTTGACTTCACTTCTATTTGTCGTCGGCCTGGGATTGGTCTATTCCAGACTGCTCAATCTGAACCTCAAGGATTACCTGCCGTTTCTGGCGTGCGGGATCATCTCGTGGACTTTCATCGTCACTTTCGTCAATGAAGGCGCCAGCGCGGTTATAAACTCCGGTCATATCATCAAGCAGATCAGCATGCCTATCCTTACCCACGTCATGCGCGTGGCATTCAGGAACTTGCTGATCTTCCTGCACAGCTGGGTCATCCTGATCCCGTTATTGATGTGGTATGGCTATCTCACTGTCTATGGCCTGCTCACTTCAATCCTGGGCATCGCGCTGGTGATGTTTGTATTAACCCCTTTGGCGGCACTGCTGGGCGTGACATGCGCACGTTATCGCGACGTCCTGCCGATGATCGCCAGCGGGATGCAACTGTTGTTTTTCGTCACGCCAGTGATGTGGCATCCCGATCAGCTGGCCGGTCTTAGCGCAGTGATCGAATACAACCCATTCGTGTATCTGATCGACCTGATACGCGAGCCGATGCTCAACGGTCATTTCCCGTTCGAGTCTGCTGCACTGGTACTCCTGATGGGTGTCGTGCTCTGGGCTGGTGCACTCAGCGCACTGTTTCTGAACCGCAAAAAAATTCCTTATTGGCTCTGACATGACCTACTTGATAGCAGAAGGCGTCACGGTCGATTATCCGATCCTGGATGTCTCGCACCGCTCGTTCAAAAAAGATGCGTTATCCTGGGTGACCGGCGGTCGTATCGGCGAAACGCCGCAGCATCACCTGACCATCCGCGCGCTCGACAATGTCAGCCTGGACATTCAGCCCGGGCAACGGATCGGGCTGCTGGGGCACAACGGCTCCGGCAAAAGCACGTTCCTCAAGGTGATGGCCCAAGTCTACTGGCCCACTCTCGGCACGCTGAAGTCGATGGGCAAAGTCACCTCCCTGCTGGATTTGACACTGGGCATGGAGGTTGAGGCCACAGGCTACGAAAACATCTACCTGCGCGGCGCGATCCTTGGCGTCAAACCCGGAGAAATCAAGAAAACCGTGAAAGACATTGCCGAGTTCTCAGGACTGGGCGATTACCTGCGACTGCCATTGCGCACCTACTCTTCAGGCATGTTGGTGCGCTTGGGGTTTTCCATTTCCACCGCGTTCCCGGCGGACATCATTCTGATGGATGAGTGGCTGGGAGTAGGTGACGCGCAGTTTCAGGAACAGGCCAACAAACGCCTGCATGAAATGACCTCCAATGCCGCAATCCTGGTGCTCGCCTCGCATTCCCCGGACCTTATCAACAGCGTGTGCAACCGCTGCATAAGGCTTGAGCACGGAAAAATTGTCGAAGACTTCCCTATTGAGTGACCGCCATGAAAATTGCGATTGTTTCAACTTACAAGCTTGAATGTGGCATCGCGCGGTTCTCCGAAGTCTTGCACCGCAACTTTGCGTCGGACAATGACGTCACGGTATTTGAATTGTCTCCGCAGGATCTGAAAAAAAGCTTTGGCGCTACCGATGCCGAGGGCGATCGGTTCATCGACGGCATCTGCGAGCAACTGAAGTCATTCGACGCTGTGTCGATCCAGTGTGAGTACGGGCTGTTTTCGGACTCCATCAGCCTGTCCATCGCACGGATCAAGCGACTGCTGGCCGCCAACAGCAATACCACCATCACTTTCCACACGGTTTTCAGCCGGTCGACCTCGGCAGAGACCACGTTTCCATCGCTACCGCGCCTGCTGCTGCGTCCGCGTTCGACGCTGGTGGACTTCGCGAAAAAATGGCGCACCAGCAAAACTGCACGCTATGAGCTGGGCCTGTTCGACTACATCCGCAAAAACAAGATCAAGGTGATCGTTCATACCGATACCACCAAGCGCGTTCTCCAGCAGCGCTTCAAATTGCAGAACGTCGAGTGCCACCCGCTGTGTTACACCAGCGAAGTCGAGAAGTCCGGTTATAGCCATGAATCATGCCGACAGACATTGATCGATCGCCTGGGCCTGGATAACGACAGCAAGTTGGTGGGTGTTTTCGGTTTCTTTGGCGGCTATAAGGGTTTCGATTACGCCATCAAGTGTATGGCCCGGCTACCGGAAGAATACAAGCTGCTGATCTTTTCAGGTCTGCACCCTTCCGCCATCAAAGAGTCCGACACCTCGCAGATTGATCAATTGGTAGGGCTGGCGAGAAAACACAAGGTGCTCGGGCGGACTTTCTTCATGGGCAGCGTCGATGATGCGTCCATGTACAGGGCGATCGCTGGCGTGGACTTCTCCTGGCTGCCCTACCGCGAGGTCGGGCAAGAGGCGTCTGCCATTTGCAGCGAAGTGGCCGAGCTTTCCCGACGCATGATCATCTCCCGCAACTTCGCCTTTGTGGATTACATGAAGTTCAACCTGCGCGACGACTATGAGTTCTTCGAAATCGGCAACGTGGAAGAGCTCAGGTTGAAGACCATCCACTACGACACGTACCACCCGCCAACCGCCGCGGCATCGACCCGCGACCATGCTGCACTGCAAACGCGCTTCTACATGGATGTCTTGAGCAAGCCAGCGCTATAAGGTATGCACAGCGCCTGATTTGGGTGGGGCTTGAACGCACAAGCCTCACCCGGCCTCGGTTTCAGATCACTACTTGAACAGCGTGATACGGCGAACACTATGTCAGTGCAGGGAGCAATGTCATGACAACCAAGATGCCAGCTGCTTTTTCGGTTTATCTGGATCTGCTTCGCGTCGTGGCAGCCGCTGTCGTGGTGTTGTCGCACTATCCACTGACTGCAAGCCAGGCGGCAATCACTGACCGATTCAACTTCGGTTATGACGCGGTCATCGTGTTTTTCGTGCTGTCAGGTTATGTGATCAGCCACGCTGTAGACACCAAGGAGCGGGACGGTCTTACCTATAGCATCAACCGCATTGCCAGGATCATGCCTGTCGCGGTGGTGGCCGTGCTGTTGTCGCTGTTATTGATGGCATGGGGCAGTCAGGTCAACCCGGTGCTCTATCCAGAGGCAACACAACTTCAACGCCCGCTGTATTACGTGCTCAGGACGGTTTCCTTTACCAATGAGTTCTGGTGGGACGATATCCGCCCGTTTGGCAACGGCCCGTATTGGAGTCTGGCGTTCGAGGTGTGGTGCTACATCCTCTACGGTCTGGCCATATTCAGCCGCGGGCGCTGGCGCGTGGTTATGGTTCTGGCCGCACTGCTTGTTACCGGGCCGAAGCAGTGGTTGATGCTGCCAATATGGCTGGCCGGGGTAGCCGCGTACAGATACCGGGACGGCTTCACCCTATCCAGAAAGGCGTTGTGGCGGATATGCCTGTGCCCCGTGGTGTTGTTTTTTGTCATCCAATTGAGCAACCCGCGCGACTGGTCCTACCCGCTGGCTGGCATGCAGGTGGAACGCCTGTTGGGACACGGCCTGGACGGCGCTGCGAACTTTGGCTGGGGCTATCTGCTTGCATTTCTCGTCGCCGCGCACCTGTTTGCGGCGCGCCAACTCGGCCTGTCTTCTCGCTCCGGCGCCCATGGACGGCCAGCAGTCATCGTCAGGCATCTGGCCGCCTACACCTTCAGTTTGTATATCTACCACTACCCTTTGCTGTTTTTCTGGCAAGCGCTACTGGGACAGACGAGAGACTTTTACGATCCCGTTCAGCGGGCGCTGATGTATGCCGGCATTCTCATTCCGGTTTTCATTCTTGGGCGACTGGTCGAAGGTCGAAAGAAACAATTCCGGCAACTCCTCATAGCAAGTGTGTCCAGCGCCAGACGGCTTATTGGCCCGCGAACGCCGTGACCTCAAGCTTCCGACCGGATTCTGCCCGGGGGAACATCAATTCGAAATGCTACAACACAGGCCTTCGTTGAATTGATCCGCCGCCGCCCAGCGTCCCGAGGGGCTCAGTTGCGACGGGATCGCCAGCCTCATGGGCGGCCTGATTGACCGGCGCGGGCCGCCTAAGCCCGGGCAGCTTCGGCGGCGGTTCTCTGGTATTCTTGCAGCCCTTCAGAACTCGGCGAAGTCCCGTGAAACCGGTTGAAACGGGTGGCTTCGGCTCTGTGACTTCACAGACCTGAGCACGATGGACAGTGCCGCTGGCTCGCTTGATTGTCGTTATTCCAGATTGCCACCCTATGGCACGTTAAGGATTTGAAAAACATGGGATTGATACCCGTAATTTTGTCTGGTGGTGTTGGTAGCAGGTTGTGGCCCGTTTCTCGCGAGGCCCACCCCAAGCCGTTCATGACGTTGCCGGACGGGCAGAACCTGATACAGAAGACGTTCCTGCGCGCGGCAGCGCTGGAAGGTGTGTCGGAAATTCTTACCGTTACCAACCGTGAACTGCTGTTTAAGACCGAAGACGAATATCGGGGCATCAATGCCTCCGGCGTTGCCCAGAGCTTCATTCTCGAGCCGTTTGGCCGCAACACCGCCGCCGCCGTCGCCATGGCGGCCCTGCAGCTGCAAGAAGCGCACGGTGCAGACGCGCATATGCTGGTTCTCGCTGCCGATCACCTGATCCAGAACGAAACTGCGTTCGCCCAAGCAGTTGCCAAGGCAGTGCAGCTCTCGGAAAGAGGCTTCCTTGTCACGTTCGGCATCAAACCCCAATACCCGGAAACCGGTTTCGGCTATATCGAAGCAGGCGCCCCGATCGACGTGAACGGCGGCCTGCAAGTCGCTCGCTTTGTTGAAAAACCAGACCTGCAAACGGCTGAGTCCTATCTCGCTGCCGGCAATTACTTCTGGAACTCGGGCATGTTCTGCTTCAAGGTCGGGACCGTCCTCGAAGAGTTCGCCAACCATGCGCCAGACGTATTGAGCGCCGCATCCAGCGCCATCGAACGCTCACGCCTGACCAAGGCCGATCGCTACCGCTGTCTTGCGCTGGACCCGACAGCCTTTGCCGAAGTGCCGGACATCTCCATCGACTACGCGCTGATGGAGCGTTCCAACAAGGTCGTGACCGTAGCCTGCGACATCGGCTGGAGCGATATCGGCTCCTGGAACGCTGTCAGCGAACTCACCCAAGAGGACGAAAACGGCAATCGCTTTGAAGGCGAAGTGCTGTCCCACGGGGCGAAGAACAACTACGTCAACAGCGAAGATCGCCTGACCGCGTTGGTCGGGGTCGAGGATCTGCTGGTGATCGACACGCCTGACGCCCTGATGATCGCGCACAAGGATCATGCCCAGGACGTCAAACACATCGTCGGCCAGCTCAAAAAGGCCGGACATACCCTGCACGTGCTGCACCGTACCGTGCACCGCCCCTGGGGCACCTACACCACGCTGGAAAACGGTGATCGCTTCAAGATCAAACGCATCGTGGTCAAGCCCAAGGGCTCGCTGTCGCTGCAGATGCATCACCACCGCAGTGAACACTGGATCGTGGTCAGCGGCATGGCGGTGATCGTCAATGACGATCAGGAGTTGATGCTCAACACCAACGAATCGACGTTCATCCGCGCCGGTCACAAGCATCGCTTGAGCAATCCGGGGGTCATCGACCTGGTGCTGATCGAAGTGCAAAGCGGCGACTACCTGGGCGAAGACGACATCGTGCGTTTCGAAGACGTCTACGGACGCGCCAACTGATCACATCGGCTGGCGGTTGGCAGCGCCTGAGCTGCCCCGCCGGTTGTCTTCAAGGCAGGACGACCGGCAACCCCTCCAAGACAATCGCGGCATGTTGACCAAGCCAGAGGCGCAGGCCCTGCGCTTTGTGTGCCCGGTTTGCGCATGACATGGGTCGTGCCCCTGTACTCGTATGCTCGGGATGGCAATGATTAAAGTTCTACATTTCTTCAAAACCTACTTTCCGGAGACGCCGGGAGGTGGGATCGAGCAGGTGATTTTCCAGCTGTCGCAGGGCAGCGCGGCGTATGGGATCGAACCTCAGGTGCTTTATCTGAGTGCCAACGGCTCGGCGCGCAATGAGAGGGTCGGCAATCACGTCATCCATCGCTCAAGGCAAGACCTCTACATTGCGTCTACGGGTCTGTCGTTGTCCGGTATTCGTGATTTCAGGGAGCTGGCCGCCCAAGTCGATATCGTGCATTACCACTTCCCGTGGCCCTACATGGATGTGGCGCATTTCGCGACCCGCCTGAAGAAACCGTCGCTGGTCAGTTACCACTCGGACATCGTCAAGCAGAAGACGCTGCTCAAGCTGTATACCCCGTTGATGAACCGTTTCCTCGGCAGCGTTGACCGCATCGTCGCGTCGTCGCCCAACTATGCGGCGAGCAGTGAAGTGCTGACGCGTTTCAAGGATAAGGTCGAGATCATTCCCTATGGCCTTGATCGAGCCACCTACCCTGCTCCGTCTGCGTCCCGTCTGGCGCACTGGAAGCAGCAGCTGGGCGAGCGATTTTTTCTGTTCGTCGGTGCGCTGCGCTATTACAAGGGCCTCGATTTTTTGCTCGAAGCTGCTCATCAGACCCGCTTGCCTGTCGTGATCATGGGCGGTGGCTATGAAGAGGCGCAGTTGAAGGAGAAAGCCAGGGCGCTGGGTCTGAACAATGTGACGTTCCTGGGTGGCCTGGCCGACGAGGACAAGAATGCGTTGCTCACCTTGTGCGAGGCGTTCGTGTTCCCATCCCATCTGCGTTCCGAGTCTTTCGGCATATCGCTGCTGGAGGGTGCCATGTATGGCAAGCCGATGATTTCCTGCGAGATGGGCAGCGGCACAACGTTCATCAACATCGCGGACGAAACCGGTCTGGTTGTTCCACCACGGGACTCCAGTGCCTTGGCTGCAGCCATGAGCACGCTATGGAATGACCGGGAACTGGCAGCGCGGATGGGCGTGAAGGCTGCGCAGCGTTACCAAGAAGTGTTCACTGCGCAGAAGATGGTCGCCTCGTATGCGGCGCTGTATCAGGACATTTTGAACAAGCATTGAGCGGGTCAGGTGCCCGAAGCCGCATCGAACTGCTGATGCTTTGGCAGCCATTTGTGTCCAGGGCGTTGGCGTTGGCTGCCACGGGCTGCCGCCAGAATCAGCAGCATGAGGTCTGCTCTGAAAAACAGGAGACCCCAAACTGGATCAAGGCTTGCGCTTGCGCGGACCGGTGTTGAATACCGGCACCTTCCTCACAGGCTTGGCCGCCGGTACTTCTGCTGCGGTCTCGCCGCTGTCGACCCACTTGCCCAGGTTGCGTTTACCGCCACCGCCGCTGGTTTTCGGCTTCTTGGGCTTTTTCGGTTTCTTCAGAATCTGGCCGGTGGCATCGGTGACAGGCACCCGGTGTTCTGGAATGAAGTCCGGCTCTTCCCTGCGTTGCAGGGTCTGACGGGTCAGCATTTCGATGGCGCTGAGCTGGTCGACCTCGTCGGCACACACCAGGGAAATGGCTTCGCCTGTCTGGCCAGCGCGGCCGGTGCGGCCAATGCGGTGGATGTAGTCTTCGGCAACGATGGGCAGGTCGAGGTTGACCACGGTCGGCAGGTCGTCGATGTCCAGCCCGCGCGCGGCGACGTCGGTGGCGACCAAAATCTGTACTTCACCGGCCTTGAAACGATCCAGCGCACGCTGGCGAGTCGCTTGCGGTTTGTCGCCGTGAATGCCGTCGGCGTTGAGGCTCAAGCCTTGCAGACGATCAACCAGCTGATCGACACCCACGCGGGTCTTGGCAAACACCAGCACCTGACTCCAGCGCTGCTTTTTCAACAGGTGGATGAACAGCTCGCTCTTGCGCTTTTTGTCCACGGTCACCACCCACTGCTTGACCGTCGATGCGGCAACGTTACGCGGGCTGACTTCGATGCTCAGCGGGTTATCGAGCATCTGCCCGGCCAGCAGGCGAATCTGATCGGAGAAGGTGGCGGAGAACAGCAGCGTCTGACGGCGCTTGGGCAGCGCGGCATAAATGTCGCGCAGTTCCTCGGAAAACCCCAGGTCGAGCATGCGGTCAGCTTCGTCGAGGATCAGGGTCTGGACCTGAGAAAACTTCACCGCGTTCTGGCGATACAGGTCGAGCAGACGACCCGGGGTGGCCACCAGCACGTCAACTCCGCGACGCAGTTTCATCATTTGCGGGTTGATGCTCACGCCACCGTAGACCGCATAGGTGGTCAACGGCAGATGTTCGGCGTATTGGCGAATGGCTTCGTGAACCTGCTCGGCCAGCTCTCGAGTGGGCACCAGAATCAGTGAGCGCACCGAGTTGGCGGTAACTTTCGGCCCTTCCATGGTCAGGCGTTGCAGCAGCGGCAGGGCGAAGCCAGCCGTCTTGCCGGTGCCGGTCTGGGCAGCCGCCATCAGGTCGCGGCCTTCGAGCACTGGCGGGATGGCCTTGGCCTGAACAGGTGTTGGCGTCTGGTAGCCGAGTGCTTCGAGGGCACGCAACAGGGGTTCGATCAGGCCGAGAGAGGCGAATGTCATGGGAATACCGTTGGAAAAAAGGTCAGCGCACAGGGTCTGTGGATAGACAATGGCGCGCAGTTTACCCTTTCTGCACCGGTTTCTGCTTGCGCCACTGCGGCAAGCCGATCAGCACCACGGCGCTGATGATCACAGCCATCGCGGCGGCTTCCGGCCCGCCAATGTGTTCGCCGGCAAACGAGACGCCGAGCAACACCGCGACCGCTGGGTTGACGTAGCAATAGCTGGTGGCCGCGGCTGGTCTTACGTTTTTCAGCAGGTACATATAGGAGCTGAAGGCGACGATGGAGCCGAACACCACCAGATAGGCCATTACCAGCCAGCCGGAGAGCCCGGGGGATTGCGTCATGCGCTCGCCACTGACGAAACTGCCGATCAGCATCATCGCCCCCGCCGCCAGCATTTCGCAGGCACTGGCCATGGGGCCAGGGGGCAACGGCAGGTAGCGGCTCCACACTGAACCGAAGGCCCACGCCGCGGCAGCGAAGATCACCATCGCCGCGCCCATCGGGCTGGCCTGCAGGTTCGAGCCCAGGTTGAGCAGCGCGATACCGATCAGGCCGAGCACGATCCCCGCCCACTCCAGACGCGTATTGCGATGGCCCCAGATAAGCCCGAACAGCAGGGTGAACAGTGGCACCACGGCCACGGCCAGCGCCGCGACCCCGGAAGCCACGCCCGCATGCTCGGCCAGCGTTACCGCCCCGTTACCACAGGCGAGCAGCAGGAAACCGATCATTGCCGCTGCCTTCCACTGCTTCCAGGTGGGCATGGGCGCGCCGCGAAAACGCATGAAGGCGAACAGAATAGAGCCAGCGATGGTGAATCGCACACCGGCCATCATCAGCGGAGGCCAGGTTTCAATGCCAATGCGAATGGCCAGATAGGTGGAACCCCAGATCACGTACAGTGCGAAAAAGGCCCCGATGAGCAACAAGGGAAAGCGGCGGGAAGCAGGCATGAAAGACTCAAAGACTGAAATTTATTATTGGAATGATTCTAAGAATGTCCGGGCCGGTCATGTCAGTAACAACTGAAGTTTATTCGACCCGTACACTTTTCCCGCGCGCTGACGTCGAGTTCAACAACTGCGGTGCTTGATGATCGCTTCAGCGATTTTCTTCGCCGGGATCTTTTGCAGTGTGCACAGCAGCTGATGGGAAACCCCGACCAGGCCGTGGGTGTTGCGCAGTTCGTGAGTCAGGTGAACGGTGAGGTTGGCGGCCATCTCGGCGTCGGCCATGGCCCGGTGAGCCTTGCCGGTGTTGGGCAACCCGGCCCAGGAGGTGAGTGTGCCGAGTTTGTGGTTGGGTGCGCTGGGCATCAGGCGTCGGGCCAACAGCATCGAACAGGCAAAGCTCTGTTGACGATTGCGCTTGATCCGAGACAGCTCGTAGTCCCAGAACTTCTGGTCGAAAGAAGCGTTGTGCGCCACCAGCGGGGTCAGACCGACAAACTCCGCCACTTCGTTCATGACCCGCTCTGCCGGCGGCGCAGTGCGCAGCATGCTGTTGCTGATCCCGGTCAGCGACTCGATGAACGACGGAATGCGCACACCGGCGTTCATCAGACTTTGATAACGCTCGACGATGACGCCCTGCTCCATGATCACCACGGCAATCTCGGTCGCCCGGCAACTGTTGCTGGGGGAGATGCCAGTGGTTTCAAAGTCGATGACGGCGATGCGTTCCATTCAATACGGGCCTTTAACGGTAGTTTCTGCTGGACTCGAGAGGGGGGACGAAGTGAGGGAAACCCTGAAGTCTCTGGCGGTTTGGCGGGTGACGCGCTGTGCGTTTCCCATTACCATCCGCCTGCTTCAACTATCCAATAACCAGAGAGACTCCACTGATGCACGGAAGCAAGCAATTCTCTGCGGCGGTTAAAATCGCCGTTGTCATTCCCAGCTACAAAGTTCGAGCGCACATATTAAACGTTATCTCGGCGATTGGCCCTGAAGTCTGTCGAATCTACGTGGTCGATGACTGCTGCCCTGAGGGATCCGGGCAATTTGTCGAACAAAACTGCACCGACGAACGCGTTCAGGTAGTCAGAAATCCGCAGAATCAGGGAGTCGGCGGCGCCGTCATGACCGGGTATCAGGCCGCGCTGGCAGATGATATGGACATCGTCGTCAAGATTGACGGCGACAATCAGATGGACCCGGCGTTGATCATGGATTTCGTGTCCCCGATCATCCAGGGCGAGGCCGATTACACCAAGGGCAATCGGTTTTTCGACCTGGAAGAAATCCGCGCAATGCCGAAGATCCGACTGTTCGGCAATGCCGCCCTGTCGTTCATGACTAAACTTTCTTCGGGGTACTGGGATCTGTTCGACCCGACCAACGGCTACACCGCCATTCACACTGATGTGATCAGGCATTTGCCGTTTCATAAGATCAGCCGCCGCTATTTTTTCGAAACAGACATGCTGTTCCGTTTGAACACCCTGCGTGCGGTGGTCATCGACATTCCCATGGACGCGAAATACGGCGACGAAGAGAGCAACCTGAAGATCTCGAAAATAGTCGGGGAGTTCCTGGTCAAGCACGCGCGCAACTTCGGTAAGCGTATCTTCTACAACTACTACCTGCGCAACATGTCGCTTGCCTCCCTTGAACTGCCTCTGGGCTTGCTGCTCGTCGCTGCCGGTGTGTTTTTCGGGGCCGGGCACTGGATCGAGTCTGCCCGGACTAACACCCCGACGCCAGCGGGCTCGGTCATGCTCGCAGCGCTGCCGATCATCATCGGCACGCAATTTCTCCTCGCTTTCCTGGGCTACGACATTTCCTCGACGCCCAAACGCCCCATTCACCTGCTGAAAAAGCGCTCCCGTTCAACCAGACAAGGGCAATGACGTGATCTATTTCGTGGCACTGTTGTGCGTGGCAGGCATCGCCGGTGGCCAGATTCTTTTCAAGCTGAGCGCCGCAGCCTGGCATAAAAGCGGGAGTCTCTTCGACCCGTCCACCCTGACGACCCTGTTCGCCGCCTTCGCGCTTTATGGCGTCACCACGATTGCCTGGGTCTGGGTCCTGCAGAAGATCGATCTGGGCAAAGCCTACCCGCTGATGGCACTGGCATTTGTCATCGTGCCCATTGGCAGTCACTTCATCTTCGGCGAAAAATTCCAGACCCAGTACTTCATCGGCGTAGCAATGATCATGGGCGGCATCGTCATCGCGATGCGCACCTGACTACGGATCAATTCTTGAGCAACAACCCACCTTCAATCGGCACATAGCGGCTGGCGGCGCGGATCAGGGAGTTGGCGGTCAGGCCCGGCACGCCGTAAGCCACCGCCTCGACACCGTGCTTGCTGATGATGCGCTCGAGCAGCAGATCGAAATCGCCATCGCCGGATGCCAGCACGACTTCATCGACATTGGGCGCGACGTCCATGATGTCGATGGTGATGCCCACGTCCCAGTCGCCTTTGGCCGAGCCGTCGCTGCGCTGGATGTAGGGTTTGAGTTTGACGGTAAAACCGAGGTTGCGAAGGATCTGCTGGAATTGCTGCTGCTTGCTGTCACCACGGTCGATGGCATAGGCATAGGCCTCGACGATCTGGCCGCGCTTGCTGATGTCCGCCCACAAGGCGGCATAGTTGAAGTGGCAACCATGGGCCTGGCGCACGGTGTAGTACAGGTTCTGTACGTCGGCGAACACTGCAATTCTTTTCACCGGAACTCCTCGATGCGCTGACAAGCGACAAGGGCCCGAAAACCGGACCGGCGCTCAGTATGCCAGTTTGAGGAGGGGATTGAAGACTTCAGTACGCCACTCACGACGGTAGCAGTGAGCTTGCTCGCGATAGCGAAACTACATCCAGCACATCACTGCCGTCTGTACGGGCCAATCGCGAGCACGCTCACTCCTACAGGTTTACCTCGCAGCGATCCGAGGTACGCCATCGCCGGCAAGCCGGGCGGCTACAGGCGATCAACGTGCCTGGAGTGCAAGCCGTCAGACAAACGAATCGTCATCGTCGCCGCCAAACAGGCCGCCACTGTCATCGTTGCCGTAATCGGTGTCGGCATAACCGCCGGAGTCATTGCCCCAACTGTCGTTGCTGGTGACGCGTTGCTGATCGTCGCCCCAGCCACCGCCACCGCCATTACCCGCGTCGTGATCGCTGGCAGGCTGCGCGGGTTGCTCCTGGATGATCTCGACGATTTCCTGCGGCTGGCTGTTGTGATGGAACAGGCTGCTGATGCCTTCTGCCAGCATCACACCACCGGCCACACCGGCTGCGGTTTTCAATGCTCCGCCGAGGAAGCCGCTACCCATCGGCGCGGCAGGGGCCTGTTGCTGGGGTGGCGGCGCATAGTTGCCCTGCTGTGGCGCGTTGTACGGGGGCGGGCTGCCCGGACCGCTGTCACGCCAGCCGCCGGCAGATGGCTGCGGGCTGGAGGGGCGCGAGAAAGACGATGCTGGCTGTTGTGCCTGTGGCTCGCGCGAGCCACCGCCGAAGATGCTCGACAGGAAACCACCGCTGCTCTGCGCCGGGGCAGGCGCCGGAGCTTGGGCCTTGAGTCGTTGCAGCTCGGCCTGGAGTTGTTGAATCTGTTCGTCGCGCTGACGGCTCTGGGTTTCCAGCTGCTTGACCGCCACCTCCTGAACCAGAATCGCTTGCGCCATGTAGTAAGGCGCGGCGGGCTGCCGGGTCAGGTGCTCCTTGATCAGCGCCTCGGCCTGGGCGTCGCGGGGGGCCGAATCGGTTTCTGCCCGCTTGAGTTTGCCAAACAAGCCGTCGATCAGGGTTTGCTCTTCGCTGTTCATGGCGACCTCGTTAGATTGCCGTAGGAATTCTGTGACTGACGTGAATGTCAGACATAAACAGTAATGGGGCGTTTCGCAGGCGTTTCAATAGAGTGTAGAAAAAGTTAAGAATGACCTGCGGTTGGTCCTCTCACCGGCTCTACGTTAAAGTGTCGACCTGCTTTTTCCTGTGATCCGTTCATGAATCCGCTGACCATCATTCAAGACTCGTTGTACTTTTTCCGGCGTAACTTCGCCAGCATTCTTACGCTGTGTCTGCCGCTGGTGATTCTCGAGGCGCTGACCAAGCAACTGCTGGGCAGCGCGGCCAGCGACAGCCCGGCGAGCTGGCAACTGCTGATCGGGCTGCTGTTCTACCCGCTGTACACCGGGGCGCTGATTCTGTTCATGGACGCCAAGTCCCGCAGTGAAGTGCCCGCCACGCGCAACCTGCTCGCCGCGGCCTTGCGCATGTGGCCGACCTTCGCCGTGCTGACCGCGCTGAGCACCCTGCTGATCATGGCCGGGCTCTCGCTGTTCATCATTCCCGGCGTGTGGGTGATGATCAAACTGGTGTTTTCCGAGTACTTGCTGGTGCTGCGGGGTCTCGGCCCGCTGGACGCCATGCGCGAAAGCTTCAAGATGACCCGCGGCCACGTGGTGAGGATTCTGGTCTGCGTGCTGTTCGTCTATATCCCGTTGTCGGTGCTTGAGGGGCTGAGTTTCTACGTCCTGCCCGATCAGCAAAGCCCGGCCCTTTCGTTGCTGGTCGACAGCGTTTCGAGCTTCCTGCAACTGTTCATCAGTGTGGTGATGTTCCGTCTGTTCATGCTGATCGATGAGCCCGCGCAGCCGGCCTAGGAGTGCCGATGTCCCGTCCACTGCGTTATGTCGTCGCGCTCGCGCTGCTGGCAGCCTTGGCGGCTGGCCTGATCTACGACGTCACCTGGCATCCGGCCCGACACGAGCATTTGCCCGTCACGTGCAATGCCAAGGATGCGCCACCGCCCTCGCTGGCGGCCGGCCAGACGCTCAAGGTGATGACCTGGAACATCCAGTATCTGGCGGGCAAACGCTACGTGTTCTGGTACGACATGGCCGATGGCAGCGGCCCGGACCAGCGGCCTACCCCTGAGGACATCGCCTACAACCTCGATGAAGTCGCGCGATTGATCCGCGACGAGCAACCGGACATCGTGTTGTTGCAGGAAGTGGACGACGGCGCCAAGAACACCGATTACAGCAACCAGCTGGCACTGTTGCAGGAGCGAGTGACCGACCTCTATCCCTGCAGCACCGAAGCGTTTTACTGGAAGTCGGATTTCGTTCCTGATCGGCACATCTTCGGCAGCGTCGGCACCAAGCTGGCCACCCTGAGCCGCTATCAGGTGGACAAGGCCGAGCGGCTGCAACTGCCCTCCCCTGACGGCAACATCATCAGCCGTCAATTCGAACCCCGCCACGCATTGCTGGTGAGTTACCTGCCGCTACGCGATGGCGGACATCTGGCGGTGGTGAACACCCACTTGGGCGATTTCCGGCCCGGCGACGATACCCTGCAGCGCCAGGTCGCAGCGACACGACAGCTGCTGGATACCTTCGAGCAGAGCGGCACGCCCTGGGTCAGTGGTGGGGATTTCAACCTGCTGCCTGAAGGGCAATACCAGCGTTTGCCCGCCGAGCAGCGTGAGCAATTTGCGCCTGACACTGAACTGCACGCCCTCTCTGACGTTTACCCGATGATCCCGAGCAATGAAGACGTCAATGGTGAAGATCGGCGCAAGTGGTACACCCGTTTCCCCAATGACCCCCGAATAAGCGGGCCCGACCGGACAGTGGACTACCTGTTCTACAGCCCGAAACTCAAGCGGGTCGATGCCCAGGTTCGCGAGGCCGATACGCTGTTGATCTCCGATCACTTGCCGGTGATCGCACGGTTTCTGTTGCCTGCTGCGCGGTAGAAAGGCTTTCCGCAACCTGGCTTCTGCCCTGAGGGCGTGGGAGCCGCCGGGGTGACGCTCCACCTTGCCAGCGATCTGCCGGGCCCCGGCAGCCGAACCAGATAACTCAGGTTTCACTGCCGGTGCCCGGCAGGTCGTGAGCAAGCTGCACTCCCACGGCCTGCGGCCAGAATCAACAGCAGTCGCGGTTATGGCGCTTACTTCCTCGGTTTGACCCGCGCGGTAGGCTCGGCGATCAATGGGTCGTCGGGCCAGTAATGCTTGGGGTAGCGACCCTTCAGATCCTTCTTCACCTCGGCATAGGTGCTGCGCCAGAAGTTGGCCAGATCCTGGGTGACCTGCACCGGTCGCCGCGCCGGTGACAGCAGGTGCAGTTTGACCACCTGTCGGCCGCCAGCGATGCGCGGGGTGTCGGACAGGCCGAACAGCTCTTGCAGGCGCACAGCCAGGATCGGCGGGTGTTCGCTGTAATCAAGCCGCACCGACGAGCCCGAGGGCACATTCAGGTGATGCGGCGCCTGCTCATCAAGGCGCTGCGGCAGCGGCCACGGCAGCAGGTTATGCACAATCGAAGACAAGTCCAGATGACTGAAATGGCTCAGCCGCGTGACCTTGCCCAGGTACGGCAACAGCCAGTGCTCGAGCCCGTCCAGCAGCGCCTGGTTGCTGACATCCGGCCAGTCGCTGCCGGCCGCTTTGTCCAGATCCAGTTGGCGCAGCAAGCCGACCCGCGCCTGCCACTGGCGCAACTCCGGCGTCCACGGCAGAAGCTCCAGGCCCTTGCGCCGTACCAGCGCCAGCAAAGCCTGACCTCGCGCCGAGTCATCCAGCCCGGTAAGGGGCTCGCGACTGATGATCAACTCACCGACCTTGCGTTGACGCTCGGCGCGGAACACCCCTTCGCGCTCGTCCCAATCCAGATGGTCGAACTGACTGACCTGCTCGGCCAAGACCGTGTCGAACAAGGCCGGATCAAACTGTGCCGCCAGATAAATGCGCTCTTCACGCTGTCCCTGACGGCTGCCGAGGTCGGCGATGGCCAGCCACGGCTCTTTCATCAGTGCATCGGCCTCGGCAAACAACGCGGCGCGACCGTTGGCCAGCCGGTACTCAGCGCCACCGGCACGACGCTGCTGGGCCACCCGGTCCGGATAGGCCAGCGCCAGCAAGGCGCCCAGCCAGCGCGGATGATCGGGGTCGGCCACCGGATGTTTCGCGGCGCCCCTGAGATACCCACGATACTGACGCGACAGTTGCCTGGCCCGCTGCACCCCACCTTGAGCGCCACGGGCAGCGCGCTCGGTACCAGCCAATAGCGTCAGGCGGCTGTGCAGATCGGCCCCGGCGCCCCGCAGGATGTCACGCTCGCCCAGCAAGGCAGCGACATCGCAGGCCAAAGCGCCGAGCCCTGACTCCTGACCTCGCAGCAGCAGATGCGCGATGCGCGGATGGGCCGGCACTTCGGCCATCGCCTGGCCGTGAGCGGTGAGTTTCCAGTCAGTCCCTGGCACATGAGCCAGCGCACCAAGTCGACCGAGCAGATCCTGCGCCTGGGCATAGGCCGCCTGAGGCGGAACATCGAGCCAGATCAATTGCCCAGGCTCGACACCCCAGCGCGCCAATTGCAGCGCCAGACCTGCCAGGTCCGCCTGAATGATTTCCGCCGTACCGTACGCCGCCAGCTGTTCGTGTTGCGCCTCGGACCACAGGCGATAACACACGCCGGGCTCCAGACGCCCTGCCCGGCCGGCACGCTGGGTGGCGCTGGCGCGGGATATACGCTGAGTATCAAGGCGCGTCATGCCGCTGCCCGGATCGAACCTAGGGACCCGTGCCAGGCCGGCATCGATCACCACACGCACACCGTCGATGGTCAGGCTGGTCTCGGCGATATTGGTCGCCAGCACCACCTTGCGCGTGCCCTTGGGCGCCGGTTCGATGGCCGCGCGCTGGGCGCCAAGGTCAAGCTCGCCGTGCAGCGGACAGAGCATTACATCGCGTCGCTCGCCCAGGGCATCGGCCAGTTGCTGATTGACCCGACGAATCTCGGCCTGCCCCGGGAGAAATACCAACAGGCTCCCGGTTTCATTGCCCAGCGCATCGAGCACGGTCTGCACCACGCGTGGTTCGATGAACTCCCCCGGCTGAAACGGCCGCCCCCACTGCATGGCGACCGGAAACATGCGCCCCTCGCTGCTGATCACTGGCGCGTCATCGAGCAGGCTCGACAGCCGCTCCCCTTCAAGGGTCGCCGACATGAGCAGGATCTTCAGCGGCGGCTCGGCACCAGATTCTCCATCACGAAACAGCGCCCGACCATTGAGGCTCAGCGCCAGTGCCAGATCCGCATCCAGGCTGCGCTCGTGAAACTCGTCGAAGATCAACAAACCGACGCCCTCCAGCGAGGGGTCTTGCTGCAGGCGTCGGGTGAGGATGCCTTCGGTCACCACTTCGATGCGCGTGTTCGGGCCGACCTTGCTCTCCAGCCGGATCCGGTAACCCACGGTCTCGCCGACCTTCTCGCCCAGCTCGGACGCCAGGCGCTCCGCCGCCGCCCGGGCTGCGAGACGACGGGGTTCGAGCATGAGAATGGTCTGCCCGGCCAGCCACGGCTCGTGCAAAAGCGCCAAGGGCACGCGCGTGGTTTTACCGGCACCCGGGGGCGCTTCGAGTACCACCTCGTTGCGGTGGGCAAGGGCCTGGCGCAGTGCAGGCAAGACGGCATCGATGGGCAGAGAAGTCATGGTGGCTCCGAAAACAGACCGCCGATTATACGGATGCAACGCGCACCTTTGTTCGCCAGCGCGCAGAACCGTCCTACAGGTTGGATAGTCTTAATGATTAGGCATTTGCCTTGTATAGTTGCGACTTCCTCTGAGGAGATCTCCATGCGCATACCTTCGCGTTTGATTGGCGGCGTCCTGGTCGCCACCCTGCTGACCCAGCTGACCGCCTGCGGCAGCATTTTCTACCCCGACCGTCGCGGCCAGATCCAGGGCAGCGGCAGAATGGACCCGGCCATCGTGGTCCTCGACGCCGTCGGCCTGCTGTTCTATATCATCCCTGGGGTGATCGCCTTCGCGGTCGACTTCGCCACGGGCGCGATCTACCTGCCCAGCGGCCAGCACGCGCAGATCGACCCAGAAAAACTGCAACCTGCCGTGCGCGGCGATGGCACTGTGGATAACACCCGACTGCAAGCCATCATCCAGACCGAGCTGGGCCGCACACTGCCGCTGGATGACCCGCGCCTGATCCAGCACAAGGGCAGCACGCAACAGCTGGCCATGCTCGGGCTGGTCCCGTCGGCGTGATGGATCAACGTTCTGAATGAAGGAAGCGTCATGAGCACCAGCCCTGAACATGCCCGGTTATTGCGCCTGGCGACCCGAGCTTCGCTGGCGGTCGCCAGTATTCTGATCATCGCCAAGGCGGTGGCATGGTGGCTGAGCGGTTCGGTGAGCCTGCTGGCAGGTCTGACCGACTCGCTGCTCGATGGCGCGGCCTCGTTCCTCAATCTGCTGGCCGTGCACTACGCCTTGCGCCCCGCCGATGAAGACCACCGCTACGGGCATGGCAAGGCCGAAGCATTGTCGGGCATGGCGCAGGCACTGTTCATCGCAGTCAGTGCATTCCTGATCGGTTTTCAGGCCATCGAGCGCATCCAGCATCCGCAACCGCTGGGCGCTCCCGGGCTGGGCATCCTGGTCATGGTGATCTCGATAGGGCTGACCCTTGCGCTGCTGGCGTTGCAACACCGGGTAGTCAAGGAAACCGGATCAGCAGCGATTCGTGCCGACTCTCTGCATTACCGCTCCGACCTGTTGCTCAACATCAGCATCATGCTGGCGCTGGCGCTGGCGTACTTCGGGTATGACCAGCTGGATGCTTATTTTGGTCTGGTGATTGCGTTCTACATTCTCTGGAGCGCCATTTCCATTGCCCGCGAGACGGTGGCGGTGCTGATGGACGCCGAACTTGAGCCCGACGTCAGCGCGCGCATGCTGGAACTGGCACAGAGCGTCCCCGGCGTGCTCGGGGCACACGATCTGCGCACGCGGATCTCGGGCAATCACTGGTTCGTGCAGTTGCACCTGGAGCTCCCAGGCGCGCTGACTTTACTGGTGGCACATGATCTGTGTGAACAGGTAGAGCGCGCGATCATGGCTGAATTCCCGAAAGCCGAGGTGCTGGTGCACGCCGACCCTCAGGAAGTAGTGACGCGGGACAACAGCCCGGTGATGAATTGATAACCCCGAAAAACCGTAACCGTCCTCTGTAGCAGTCCGGCTTGCCGGCGGCAGCGATAGCAACTTCGCTACCGCCGGCAAGCCGGACGTTACCGGGGCGCTTTGCTGCCTACACCCTCACTGCTGAACGCTGTACCCGCGCCCGGCGTAACACGCGGCCATGGCCTGGCGGTAAATCCCCACCACTTCAGGTGCAGGCTGATAGGTCGCCGCCGCCGGATCGAAGTTGCTCTGCTGCACCGCGTAACGGTAGCAATCATAGCGATCCTGCTCGACCTGCTGCTGCGTCTGGCCATTGGCCGGATAGGCGATCACCTCGAATGGATCGGCAGCCTGCTGCGGCGCCTGATTCGGCGAGTAGACCGGCTCGACGTTCTGCGGCGGCTCGGCCACTACATATTCCTGAGTGCTCTGCTCATAGGTGTAGTAAGTGCCCGCGGCGAGGAAGAACATCGCGCTGCCCAGCCAGACCTGTTGCGCATAGTCAGGCAGATACCGCACCCGCACCCCACGCGGCGGCGCGACCACGACATAGCGCGGGCCTTGCGGGCGGTACCAGTAGCCACTCGAATAGTAGTAATCGCCACCGTGATACGGCACACGTGAATAACCACCCGGCATGCGGTCTATTTCATAGCCGGGGCGATAGCGCGGCCCGCCTCCCCAACCGTCGCCGTGACCATCGGGCCGTCCGTTGTCGGGACGATGATCGCCGTTGCGCCACGGGTTGTTGTCCCGGGGCTGGTCGCGGTAGAAACCCTGACGCGGCTGTTGTGTCTGCATCACGGTGTCGGGACGGCTCTGGATCGGCAGATTGCCCTGGCGATCCTGCAATTGACGCTGCTGCATTTGTTGTTGCTGCTGGTGCTGCTGTTGCTGGAGCTGCTGCTGGCGTTGTTGCTGCTGCTGTTCCTGCTGCACCTGATCCTGACGCTGCTGGTTGCGCTCGCGGTCTTGCTGCTGACGCTGCTGGTCAAAACGCTGTTGCTGGTTCTGCTGGATCTGGCGCTGCTGATTCTGCTGCTCTTGCTGGCGCTGTTGCTGGTACTGCTGCTGTTGTTGCTGACGTTGCTGCTGCTGAACCTGCTGTTGTTGTTGCTGTTGTTGCTGTTGCTGTTGTTGCTGCTGATGTTGCTGGTTCCGCTGTTGATCCTCGCTGAAGCTACGCTGCTGGTTCTGTTGCTGCTGACGCTGCTGATCGAAACCATGCTGCTGTTGCTGACGCTGCTGTTGTTCGTTGTGTTGTTGCTGCTGATTGTTATCGTCGGCCAACACCTGAGCACTGATGCTCAAGGCCAAAAGACTGACACCTGCCAAACGCCAGATGCGCATGTTCATGCTTTCCTCACTGCGGCGCGGATACCTGTTGATAGGACTGCATTCTGGGTGCGCCGTTCGCGGCACTCTATCAGCGGGGATCATGCCGCGAAACTACGGGATGCCATGATCCTCGAACCTGCACTTGCTCTGTAGCAGTCCGGCTTGCCGGCGGGGGCATCCCGGGCATCGCTGCCGCCGGCAAGCCGAACTGCTACAGGACCAAGCTCCATCCAGCCGAAAAGGACCGGGCTGCAAATGCCGGGCACAAAAAAAGAGGGCTCATGGCCCTCTCTGGAATACTTCGTCCTGGCTCGACGCTTTTGACGCCGGCTCACCTCGCATCGTCTTCTGGACATTGCGTAGCCCGGTGGCCTGATCAACCCTATGGGGCTGGAGGCCGCGGCTGGCCTGATTCGGCGGGCCGCGCTGGACGCTGTGTCCGGGCAGTGATTCTGGTTAAAAGAATAGGCTTTGACGGACGACAGAGGATTGCGAATGTTGCTGACGAAAACACCACTTGCGCAATTTTTCACTTCGGATGAATAATTCAGCGCAATCGATCCTATAAAGGTGCCCATCGTGAGCAAGCTCGACAGATATGACTTGAGTATTTTGGCTGAACTGCAACGCGACGCGCGCATCTCCAATCAGGAGCTGGCCGAGCGCATCGGCCTGTCGCCATCGCCCTGCTCACGGCGGGTCAAGCAGCTCGAAGACGACGGCTACATCGTGCGTCAGGTGGCCTTGCTCGATCGCAAGAAGCTGGGGCTGAGCCTCACCGCCTATGTGCTGATCGGCATGGATCGCCACACCCCCGACCGTTTCGAGAATTTTGAACAGCACATCCGCAATCTGCCGCAGGTGCTCGAATGCAGCCTGGTCACCGGTATCGACGCCGACTACCAGCTCAAGGTCGTGGTGCCGGACATGGACCACTACCAGAAATTCCTGCTCGGCCATCTGACCCGCATCGACGGCGTGACCAGTGTGCGGTCCAGCTTCGTGCTCAATCAGGTGCTGGCCAGTACCGAATTGCCCTTGGTACACCTGCGCGGCTGATGCCTCGGACGAGAGCCTATAATTGCCAGCCTGCCGACTCACCGGAGACGATCCATGGATCCTGCGCTGTTTGAAGAATGGATGATGACCATACTGGTCACGGTACTGGTCGGCTTCATGGCGTTCATCGTCTGGGATCTGGCTAAAAAATCCAAGGCCGGGCGTTTTGGCACCATGATCCTGTTCGGCGTTCTCGGGCTGGGGGTGCTGGCGTTTGTGATCAAGAGCGTGGTGATTGCCTACCTTGAGCAGCACCAATAAGCCTCAAGACGTCCGTCATTCTCCCCATTGCCGCTTGACCCTGTAGGAGCGAGCTTGCTCGCGATTGCGAGGTATCAGGCAACCACGGCGTTGCGAGGCGGATCAATCGCGAGCAAGCTCACTCCTACAGGGGTCACCGTTTGCCTGCGGATTCATGGCGGACTACAACTTCGCCGGCACTTCCCGCCACTGCCCCTGATCCAGCCCCTCGATACTCCAGTCGCCGATCCGCACACGCACCAGGCGCAAGGTCGGCAACCCGACCGCAGCGGTCATTCTGCGCACCTGGCGATTTCGCCCTTCCTTGATAACCAGTTCCAGCCAGCTGGTCGGTACGCTCTTGCGAAAACGCACCGGCGGATCACGTGGCCACAACTGGGGTTCTTCCAGCTGCCGGGCTTGCGCAGGCAGGGTCGGGCCGTCGTTCAACTCGACACCATCGCGCAGTCGCTGCAGCTGCTCTTCGCAAGGCTCGCCTTCGACCTGCACCCAGTACGTCTTCGCCAGCTTGTGTTTGGGATCGGCGATCCGCGCCTGCAGTTGCCCGTCGTTGGTCAGCAACAACAGACCTTCGCTGTCACGATCCAGCCGGCCGGCCGGATAGATGCCGGGAATTTCGATGAAGTCCTTGAGGGTTGCGCGTCCTTCGCCATCGCTGAACTGCGTCAGCACATCGAATGGCTTGTTGAACAGGATCAGCCGAGGCTCGGCGGGCGGTGCCTTGGCGACACGCCGGGTGGCGCCGGAAGCATTCGGCGCCGGGCGGCGCGAAACGGGATGTTGAGTGCGGGGCATGGGCAATCGGAACCAGATGACGAAAACACAAAGGACCACTTTAGTGGCCCTTGCGCTAAACGCCTAGCGAATCAGCGGAACGGCGGCTCGTCGAAACTGCGCAATTTGCGCGAGTGCAGCGAGTTGAGCTGGGTGCGCATCAGGTCCAGTGCCGCGATGCCGATCTTCAAATGCTGAGTCACCGCACGCTCGTAAAAGGCGTTGGCCGAGCCCGGCAGCTTGATTTCACTGTGCAGGGGCTTGTCCGACACGCAGAGCAGCGTGCCGTACGGCACCCGCAGACGATAGCCTTGAGCTGCGATAGTGCCGCTCTCCATGTCCACCGCCACCGCGCGAGACAGGTTGATCAGCGGCCGCTCCTGGGCCCAGCGCAGTTCCCAGTTGCGGTCGTCGTAGGTCAGCACGGTACCGGTGCGCAGGCGCTTTTTCAGATCCTCGCCCCGCTCGCCGGTGACCTGGGCCGCCGATTCCTGCAAGGCCATTTGCACCTCGGCCAGCGCCGGGATCGGGATGTTGGGCGGCAGTACGCGGTCAAGAATCCCGTCGCGACGCATGTAGGCGTGAGCCAGCACGTAGTCGCCGATGGTCTGCGACTGACGCAGGCCACCGCAGTGACCGATCATCAGCCAGCAATGCGGACGCAGCACGGCCAGGTGGTCGGTGATGTTCTTGGCGTTGGACGGGCCGACGCCGATATTGACCAGGGTCACGCCGTGCCCGTCTTCGGCGATCAGGTGATAGGCCGGCATCTGGTAACGGTGCCAGACCACGCTGGAGACGATGGCCTGGGCTTCGCCGTGGTCCATGCTCTTGTCGACGATGACGTTGCCCGGCAGGACCATCTTCACGAAACGCGGATCATCGCGCAGCCGTTCCAGGCCATGGACGATGAACTGGTCAACATAGCGGTGGTAGTTGGTCAGCAGGATCCAGGGCTGCACATGACGCCAGTCGCTGCCGGTGTAATGCACCAGACGGCGCAGCGAGAAATCCACGCGCGCGGCGTCGAACAGGGCCAGCGGCAGGGGATCCGTGTTGGCCCAGTCATACAGGCCATCGGCGATGCCATCGGTGGCGGCAGACAGGTCGGTGCTCGGAAACACCCGCGCCAGCGTTGCAGCGGTGACGCCTGTGCCGGCCAGCTCATCGCCTTGCTCGACAACGTAGGGATAGGGGATGTTCTGTTCGCTGACGCCTACTTGCACCGTGACGGTGAAGTCATTCATCAGCGGCACGAGCTGCTCGATCAGGTATTTGCGGAACGCTGCCGGGTGGGTCACGGTGACGCTGTAGGTGCCGGGCAACTGAACCTTGGCATAGGCGCGAGTGGTGAGCGGGACTTCACCCTGGCAATGGTAGGTCAGGCGCAATTCAGGATAGCGGAACAGCCGACGCTCGGCGGCGTCGGGCTCGACGCGGTCCTTGAGATAACGCTTGAGCGCCTGGCTCAGGGACGTGGTCGCACTTGCGTGCAGCTCGGCAAGCCGGTCCACGGCTTGCTCGGCGGTTTCTACGACAATAAAAGCTTCAGTCACGATGCGCATCCTTCTGATCTTGCAAGGCTCCATCTTGCCTGCATCGGAAAGGGAAGGCACTAGAAGCTTGAGGATTGTCTCGACTCTGCGTTCTCGACCCTGGCCGCAGGCCGTGGGAGATTCTAGGGTTTCAAACAAGCTCCTCAAGCAGCTTTGGGCTATTGCGCCGCCTGCTTTTGATTCTGGCCGCAGGCCGTGGGAGCTTGGCTTGCCAGCGATCTGCCGGGCACCGGCAGTAGGGTCAGACGGCGCGGCGGATCAGGTGCATCGCGTGAACAGGCTTTGCTGGCGCTTCGCGCCAGATCGTCGGCAAGCCAACTCCCACGCCCTCCGGGCAGAAGCGGGTGGACATCTGCGGACCTCCGGGCAGAAGCAATGGACCCCTGTTGCGCCGCCTGCTTTTGATTCTGGCCACAGGCCGTGGGAGCTTGGCTTGCCAGCGATCTGCCGGGCAGCGGCAGTAGAGTCAGACGGCGCGGCGGGTCAGGTGCATCGCGTCCACAGGCTTTGCTGGCGCTTCGCGCCAGATCGTCGGCAAGCCAACTCCCACGCCCTCCGGGCAGAAGCGGGTGGACATCTGCGGGCCTCCGGGCAGAAGCGGGTGAACATCTGCGGGCCTGCGGGCAGAAGCGGGTGGACATCTATCGGCCTGCGGGCAGAAGCAATGGACCCCTGTTGCGCCGCTTGCTTTTGATTCTGGCCGCAGGCCGTGAGCCGGCTTGCTGGCGAATGCAGACCCTCAGTCGACATTGATGTATCAGATCCATCGCTTTCGCAGCGAGCCGGCTCTTAGAGTCTGGGTGACTCAACCGACCTGCGGCGATGACCTGGCCACCAGCGCCTGGACATCCACGCCCCTGGGCAACGCGCCGTAGACCCGTGCGGGGTGTTGCAGGCGACCGGCGATGAAACCGTCACTGACCGCCGAATGACCGGCCTCCAGGAGCAACTTGGCCTGCAGGCCGACGGCGATGTCTTCGGTCAGTTGCCGGGCGCGGTATTGAATATCCGTGGTGTCGTTGAACGCGCGCTTGAGCTGATCAATGTGCGCAGCCAAGCGCTTGTCGCCATGACCATCACCCAACTCGTCGAACAGCGCGTCAAGCACCCCAGGCTCCTTGGACAACGCCCGCAACACATCCAGACACTGCACGTTGCCCGAGCCCTCCCAGGTCGAGTTGACCGGCGCTTCTCTATAGAGACGCGGCAGTATGGTGTCCTCGACATAACCCGCCCCGCCCATGCATTCGGCGGCTTCGTTGATCATGGCCGGAGCCCGCTTGCAGATCCAGTACTTGCCCACCGCCGTCACCAGCCGTGCGAAACGCGCTTCATGGGAGTCGTCCAGCCGCTCAAGCGACCGGCCCATGCGCAGGCTCAACGCAAGCGCCGCTTCGCTTTCCAGCGCAAGGTCCGCCAATACGTTTTGCATCAGCGGCTGTTCGCTGAGCACGCGGCCGCCGACACTGCGGTGCGCGCAATGATGGGCTGCCTGGGTAAGGGCCTGACGCATCAGCGCGCTGGAGCCGGTCATGCAATCGAAACGGGTCATGGCGACCATTTCGATAATGGTCGGCACTCCGCGCCCCTCTTCACCGACCATCCACGCCAGCGCGCCCCTGAACTCGACTTCGCTGGAGGCGTTGGACCAGTTGCCGAGTTTGTTCTTCAAACGCTGAATGTAAAACTCGTTGCGGGTGTCATCCGGGCGATGCCGAGGCAACAGGAAACAGGTCAGGCCCTTGTCGGTCTGCGCCAGGGTCAGGAAGGCGTCGCACATCGGCGCCGAACAGAACCACTTGTGACCCACCAGCTCATAGGCTTGACCCGGGCCTGGCTGGCCGACCGGATACGCACGAGTGGTGTTGGCCCGCACGTCGGTGCCGCCTTGCTTCTCGGTCATGGCCATGCCGATGGTGGCGCCTGCCTTGTGGGCGATGCCGACGTTGCGCGGGTCGTACTGGCTAGCGAGGATTTTCGGCAGCCAGGTATCAGCCAGATCAGGCTGAAGCCTGAGCGCCGGTACGCTGGCGAAGGTCATGGTCAGCGGGCAACCACTGCCCGCCTCGGCCTGGGTGTGCAAGTAGCTCATGGCAGCACGGGCGACATGCGCACCTTCGCGCGGATCGGTCCAGGGCAAAGACGGGATGCCGTGCTCGATCGCGGTTTGCATGAGCTGGTGATAGGCCGGATGAAACTCCACCAGGTCGATGCGGTGCCCGTAGCGGTCGTGGCTGGCGAACACCGGTTTGTTCTGATTGGCGAGAAACCCCGCTTCCATCAATGGCCCGCCTGCCAACGCTCCGTAAGCGTCGATCCTGGACTGCGCCCAACCGGCGCCGTAGCGCTGGGACCACTCCTGCAACGGCAGGTCGATGCGGTAGAGATTGGCGCCGTCGAGGGACGGTGGCTGGTTGGTGACCTCGTGGGTCTCGGCGAACTGATGCAGGTTCATGAGGCGGCTCCGGTCCGGTCAGCGCACGGCAATGGCGCAGATGAGGGCCAGTGAATCATGCACCGGGAAGCGAACAAAGTGCCGAAGGCGACTAAATGACGGCGCTTTTACCCGCAATCACCGCGCACACGATGTCGAGAACGCCGATCAAACCACCGGTACATTCGCTTGCAACATATCCAGACTCAATCGGAACTGACTACCGTTACCTGGCTCGGATTGATGGCTCAGGCGGCCGCCCTGCAATTCGATGAGCTGCCGGCAGATCGCCAAACCAATGCCCAGGCCGCCGTACTCACGGGTCATGGAGCCGTCCACCTGGAAGAAGTTGGCGTACAGGGTTTCCTCGTCGAGGCGATTGAAACCGATGCCGGTATCAATCACGTCCACCAGCAACCGCACCTGACGCGCATCGGTGCACTGGCCACTGACACGGATTCTGATCGAGCCGTTCCTGGTGAATTTCAGCGCGTTGTCCAGCAGGCAATCCAGGCACTGACGCAGTTTCAGCGCATCCCCCTGCAGACTGTCCGGCAGGCTTTCATCCAGCTCCACCGTCAGCGCCAGTAACTTGCTGCGCGCCAGAGGCTCGTAGGTGCTGCGCAGCTGAAACAACCAGTGGCGCAGGCTGAAGGCCTCGCTCTGCGCGCTGATCCGGCCGGCCTGCAACTCGGTCAGGGTGAGTATGCCGTTGACGATGCCCATCATGTTCTGCGCCGAGTCGGCGGCAGTCTGACGATACAGCTCGATCTCACCCTCGGCCGCGTCCATCTGCATCAGCTCAAGCGAGCCGATGACGCCGTTCATCGGGGTGCGCAACTCGTGAGTCAGCGTGGCGAGAAACTCATCCTTCAGACGGTTACTGACGGCAAGCTGCTGATTGAGTTTCTCCAGGTCCTGGCTCGACTGCGCCATGATTTGCGTCTGCCGCTCACGCATGGTGTTGATGCGGTCGGCCAATGCCAGCGACAACAGCGCAACTTCCACCACCGAGCCAATCTGACTGGCGTACATGGTCCAGAAGTTATTGGGCAAGTGCCCCAGCAGCATGGTCGCGTTGATCACTCCACCCACCAGGAACGCCGACCAGGCGTACACGAAATAGCGCGCCACCCGCCGCCCCTTGAGCCAGGCAACAACGCCGATCAGCAATATGATCGGGGAGAAGATCAGCACCAGCGCGGTCACCAGACGCAATGCAATGCCGTAATCCATGGTCAAGGCCAGGACCATGATCACTGTCGAGCAGGTCATCATCAGCAACAGCGGCACATCCAGCCAGCCACCGAGCCTGGGCGTCTGCAAGAACTTGCGGGTGAACTGACTGGCGAAGAGGATCGCGGCGGCGATGAGGAAGGTGGTCGAGGTATTGGCCCACCACGGGTCATCCGGCCACAAGAACTCGATCCCGGCACCGTTGACCGAAACCTGATACAGACCAAAGCAGCTGATATAGAGGATGTAGTAGAGATAACTGGTGTCACGCACGCTCAGGTAAATGAACAGGTTGTAGACCAGCATCACCGCCAGCACGCCGTAGATCATGCCCAAGATGTAGAGCCGCGACGGCTGCTCCTCGATATACGCATGACTGGCCCAGAGATTGAGCGGCGCCTGCACCGAACCATGGCTGGACACGCGAAGGTACGCGGTCTTGCTCTGGTCAGCTTTGAGGTTGAGCTCGAACAGGTAGTTGTTCTGTTTAATCTGACGGCTGCTGAAAGGCAGCATGTCGCCGGTCTGCCAGGTCAGGCTTGGCTGCGCCGTATCGCTGGCCAGATACAGGTCGACATGGTCCATCGGCGGGTAGGCCAGTTCCAGCAGCCAGTCGGCGGAGGCCACCGGATTGATCGGGCGATAGGTCAGCTGCACTTTCAGCCAGAACACCGAACGCGAGTAACCGGCGTTGAGCGAGCCGGCATCGAGCGCTCGAAACTTTTCCGCGCCTTGGGCCGAGGCAACATCCTCGATGGTGGCGGTGCCGCTTGGGTCTTCGAACACTTGGGTAGCCCGGCCCAATGGCAGGGTACGCGTGTTTTCATTGAACTCCACGGCGCACGCGAGCATTGGCAACAGGGCCAGCAACAGCGTCAGGACAAAGCGCATGCGACACCGTCCGTACTGTTGTAGACAGTAGGATGAATGCCCCGATCCATTGGAGACGACAGTTTGACGGGGGGCAAACCCCATCCGCTCGGAGCAACCGAGAACTCGGCCAGATGGCTTAGCGGGCAACGCACTTGCATTCACTCTTGATGGCGGGGAAACAAAATCGGCCAATAGCATAACGACTGATAGCTGGGTGACACCATGTGTATCGTCACATGCCAGGCTTTCATGACTCTTTCAGGACGACCGGCACTGGCATACCCCGAGAATGCCCGTCCTAGAGCCGCGCAGCCTGTCGCGCCGAAAAATCTGCCGCCGACCAGCGGCCCGGCAAAAGCTTTAGTGGTAAGCTCGCGCACCATGAATATCTATAGCTCCCGCCCCGTTGTCCTCTGTCTCTCCGGCCACGACCCCAGTGGCGGCGCCGGCTTGCAGGCAGATATCGAAGCCCTGCTTGCACAGGGTTGTCATGCCGCTCCCACCGTCACCGCCCTGACCGTGCAGGACACCGTGAACGTCACCGACTTCCGTGTGCTGGACCGTCAATGGGTGCTGGCCCAGGCCAATGCCGTGCTCAATGACTCCACGGTCGCCGCCGTGAAGCTGGGCATGCTCGGCTCGCTGGAGATGGTCGACACCGTCGTCGGACTGCTCGAGGCCCACCCGCACCTGCCCATGGTGTGCGACCCGGTGTTGCGCGCCGGTGGTGGCGGACGGCTGGGCAAGGACGAAGTGGGCTACGCCATGCGCGAGCGGCTGCTGCCGCTGGCGACCATTGCCACGCCCAATCTGCCGGAGGCTCGCATTCTTGCCGAGCTGCCGGACGGCTCGGCCGATGAATGCGCGGAAAAACTTCTGCCGTTCTGTGAGCATCTGCTGATTACCGGCGGCCACGGCGACGAGCACGAAGTCCACAATCGCCTGTATATCCGCAACGGCCAGCCACGCACGTTTACCTGTCAGCGCTTGCCGGGCAGTTATCACGGCTCGGGCTGCACCCTGGCAAGCGCCCTGGCCGGTCGCCTCGCCCTCGGGCAGGACGTAATCAGCGCCGTGCAAACGGCGCTCGACTACACTTGGCGTACCCTGCGCGACGCTGAACAATTGGGCAAAGGGCAGTTCGTACCTCGCCGTCTGCCGCTGGATTTTTGCTCGTAACGCCACGAAAGAAAGAGGCACCCCTGATGAGACTACGTGGCCTGTATGCCGTGACCGACAGCCAGCTGTTGGCCGGCAAATTCCTGTCCTATGTCGAAGCCGCCCTTGATGGCGGTGTGACCCTGCTGCAATACCGCGACAAGTCCGGTGACGAGACCCGGCGTCTGCGCGAGGCCTCGGAGTTGCTGAAGCTGTGCGAGCGCTACAAGACCCGACTGATCATCAACGACGACGCCGAAGTCGCTGCGCGGCTGGGGGTTGGCGTGCACTTGGGGCAAACCGACGGTTCGTTGCCCGATGCCCGCGCGCTGCTCGGCCACAAGGCCATCGTCGGTGCCACCTGCCACGCGCAACTGGAGCTGGCCGATAAAGCCAAGGCCGACGGCGCCACATACGTCGCCTTCGGACGTTTTTTCAACTCCACGACCAAACCCGGAGCGCCAACCTGCAGCCTGGACATGCTCGCCCAGGCGCGCAAACGCATTCAGTTGCCGATTGCCGTCATTGGCGGCATCACCCTGGAGAACGCCGCGCCGCTGGTGGCCCACGGTGCCGACCTGCTGGCCGTGGTGCATGGCTTGTTCGGCGCCGAGAGCACCGTAGAAGTCACCCGCCGCGCCCGCGCCTTCAACGATTTGTTCAAGCCGGCCTGATCCGCGTATCGGGCCGACTGCATCCCTCTTCATGACCGATTCAAACAGAGACCCCATCATGTCCCGTTCTGAAACCCTGTTCGCCAATGCCCAGAAACACATTCCCGGCGGCGTCAATTCGCCGGTTCGCGCTTTCAAGAGCGTGGGCGGCACGCCGTTGTTCTTCAAGCATGCGGCAGGCGCTTATGTCACTGACGAAGACGACAAGCGTTATGTGGACTATGTCGGCTCCTGGGGCCCGATGATCCTTGGTCACAGCCATCCGGACGTGCTGGACGCGGTACGCAGTCAGCTGGAACACGGTTTGTCCTACGGCGCGCCGACCGCGATGGAAACCGACATGGCCGAGCTTGTGTGCTCGATCGTGCCGTCGATGGAAATGGTGCGCATGGTCAGCTCCGGCACCGAAGCCACCATGAGCGCGATCCGTCTGGCCCGCGGCTATACCGGTCGCGACAGCATCATCAAGTTCGAAGGCTGCTACCACGGCCACTCCGACAGTCTGCTGGTCAAGGCCGGCTCTGGCGCGCTGACCCTGGGCGTGCCCAGCTCGCCGGGCGTACCAGCGGCTTTTGCCAAACACACGCTGACCCTGCCGTTCAACGACATCGATGCGGTCAAGGCGATGCTGGCTGAAGTCGGTCAGGAAGTGGCTTGCATCATCGTCGAGCCGGTTGCCGGCAACATGAACTGCGTACCGCCTGCACCGGGTTTCCTGCAAGGCCTGCGTGAAGAATGCGACAAACACGGCGTGGTGCTGATTTTCGACGAAGTGATGACCGGCTTCCGGGTTGCCCTCGGCGGCGCCCAGGCTTACTACGGCGTCAATCCAGACCTGAGCACCTTCGGCAAGATCATCGGCGGCGGCATGCCGGTTGGCTGCTTCGGCGGCAAACGCGAAATCATGTCGCACATCGCGCCGCTGGGCCCGGTGTATCAGGCCGGCACGCTGTCGGGTAACCCGCTGGCCATGGCGGCGGGCCTGACCACCCTGCGCCTGATCAGCCGCCCGGGCTTTCATGACGAATTGAGCGCCTACACCACGCGCATGCTCGAAGGCCTGCAACAGCGCGCCGACGCCGCCGGCATCCCGTTCGTGACTACTCAAGCTGGCGGCATGTTCGGCCTGTACTTCACCGAGGCCAGACAGATCGTCACCTTTGACGACGTGATGACCAGCGACGCCGATCGCTTCAAGCGTTTCTTCCACCTGATGCTTGAAGGTGGCGTGTACCTGGCGCCAAGTGCGTTCGAAGCCGGTTTCACCTCCATCGCCCACGGCGAGGCGGAATTGCAACTGACCCTGGACGCAGCCGAGAAGGCGTTCGCCAAGCTGAAATAACAATCCGGGCGATAACGTGTAGGCGTGAGCTTGCTCGCGATGCGGTGTAGCTCACGCGCTCGGGATCGTTGAGCGGGCGTGGTAGACACACCCCAATCGCGAGCGTGCTCACTCCTACAGTTCTGGATTTAACTGTATGTTGATACTGCACTGGGGCTTTGACCGCCCTGAATACAGGCCAATCAAGCCCGTGCAGCAGAAAATCAGTAAAGACTTTGTAAGGTTGGCCTCGCTTATTTCATAATGCGCAGCCAGCACGTTTAGCTGGACGGGCATGCCCGCACCTTTTTCAGAGGTAAGTCGACTTCCATGAATCGCACCGGCCGCACCCTTGCATTGGGCTGCCTGTTGCTTCTTCATCCCCTGCTGGCAGATGCAGGTGGCAACTCGTTGTTGATCCCAGCGGTGGGTCGTTGCACCCTCAATACCCAGCCAGACAACCTGCAAGCAGCGTTGTCGGCCTGCCAGCAGGCGGCACAAGGCGGGGATGCGCAGGCACAATATGAGTTAGGGGAGTTTTATTACGACGGCAAGAATGCGCCCCGTGATCTCACCCAGGCACTTAACTACTTTGAACAGGCCTCATTGCAGGGCCATCCACAGGCCCAGTATCAACTGGGGCTGATGTTCTTCCGTGGCGAAGGTGTGCAGGCCAATAACATTCAGGCTTATATCGTGCTGAAGATGGCGGCGGTCAATGGTTCCGAAGATGCCCTGGATCAGGCCGACGAAGTTTCCGCACAGATGAAAAAAGAAGACCTGGAAGTGGCCACCCAGGTACTGGGACAGATCTTCCGCAAGTATCTGCTCGAGCTGCAAACGGCCGAAGGGCGCACGCCGTTTGCGCCCTTCCCCGACAGCGCCAAGCCCTGATCGGGGTTATTTGTCCGGCATCGGCATCGGAAATGGCATGACGTTGCCAGTCTGACGCGCTTCGCTGATCTTCGGCGTCCCCATACGCTCGACTTCATCGATACGCACGATCGAGTGCATGGGCACAAAGCTGCGTACCACGCCATCGAACTGCGCCTTGAGTTTTTCTTCGCTAGGGTCGACGACCACGGTCGTGCGCTCGCCGAAGACGAATTCCTCGACTTCCAGGAATCCCCACAGATCACTTTGATAGATCTGCTTGGCGTACATTTCGAACACCTGTCCCTGGTTGAGAAAAATCACCTTATAGATTGGAGCTTCGCGTTTGGTCATAACAGGCAGGCAATGATCGGGGTTTGAAAAAGGGCACGAACTATAGCATGCCGCTCGTTAGGGAACGCTAGGAACCGCGGCCATGCGTCACTATAATGCGCGGTTCTTTGAATCACCTGATGAACCCCCGCATGGCCAAGAAGCTTTACATCGAAACCCACGGTTGCCAGATGAACGAGTACGACAGCTCACGCATGGTCGACCTGCTGGGTGAACATCAGGCACTGGAAGTCACCGCGCGCGCGGAAGACGCCGATGTCATCCTGCTCAACACCTGCTCGATCCGCGAGCGCGCGCAGGATCGCGTCTACTCCCAGCTTGGCCGCTGGCGTGAACTGAAGCTGGCGAACCCGGACATGGTGATCGCCGTCGGCGGTTGTGTGGCCAGCCAGGAAGGCGCGGCGATCCGTGATCGCGCGCCCTATGTCGACGTCGTGTTTGGTCCGCAAACCCTGCATCGCCTGCCGGAAATGATCGACGCCGCGCGCGCCACTCGCCTGCCGCAGGTTGACGTGTCGTTTCCGGAAATCGAGAAATTCGACCATTTGCCCGAACCCCGCGTCGATGGCCCGAGCGCTTATGTGTCGGTCATGGAAGGCTGCAGCAAGTACTGCACGTTCTGCGTGGTGCCTTATACCCGTGGCGAAGAGGTCAGCCGCCCGTTCGACGACGTGATCACCGAAGTCTTCCACCTCGCGGAAAACGGCGTGCGTGAAGTGACCCTGCTGGGGCAGAACGTCAACGGCTATCGCGGCACCACCCACGACGGTCGTGTGGCGGACCTGGCCGAGCTGATCCGCGTGGTAGCTGCCATCGATGGCATTGACCGGATTCGCTACACCACTTCGCACCCGCTGGAGTTTTCCGACAGCCTGATCCAGGCCCACGCCGACGTTCCCGAGCTGGTCAAACACCTGCATCTGCCGGTGCAGTCAGGCTCCGACCGGATCTTGGCGGCGATGAAACGCAACCACACCGTGCTCGAATACAAATCGCGCCTGCGCAAGCTTCGCGCAGCGGTGCCGGACATCTGCATCAGCTCGGACTTCATTGTCGGCTTCCCGGGCGAGACCGAGAAAGACCATCTGCAGACCATGAAACTGGTGGAAGACGTCGGCATGGATTTCTCCTACTCGTTCGTCTACAGCTCCCGCCCGGGCACCCCGGCGGCGGACCTGGCCGACGACACTTCGCAAGAAACCAAGAAACAGCGCCTCAAGCAGTTGCAGGACCTGATCAACCGCCAGGGCCTGGAAATCAGCCGCAGGATGGCCGGCACCGTGCAGCGGATCCTGGTCACCGATTACTCGAAAAAGGACCCGGGCGAGCTGCAAGGGCGTACCGAGAACAACCGCATCGTCAACTTCCGCTGCGACAATCCCAAGCTGATCGGCCAGTTCGCCGACGTCCACATCGACAGCGCGCAACCGCATTCGCTGCGTGGATCGTTGTTGCAATAAGGCCGGACGCCCAGCTGCAGATGCAACGCTAACCCTGTAGGCCTTCGCTTGCTCGCGATTGCATTCATCCCGTCACCATCGAGGTGTCGGACACACCGCGATCGCGAGCAAGCTCACTCCTGCAAGGTCTTTGGCACGGTTGACCCAACCATTAGTAAGTGAGCCCTTTCGGACACCGCGCGCAGGGGTTATCCTTCGGTTCACCTTTATTGCCGTCGGGCGGCTAAAAACGACCTTGAACGCACCTATCGAACCACATCGCTTCACCCTCGAACCTATCGAGGCACATCGCTTCGCCAATCTGTGCGGGCAATTCGACGAGCATTTGCGCTTGATCGAACAACGCCTGGACATCGAGATCCGCAATCGCGGAGGCCAGTTCGAGATGATCGGCGAACGCAAACAGACCACTTCGGCAGAAAACCTGCTGCGCCGACTGTATCGGGAAACCAAGAGTACTGACCTGTCGCCAGACATGGTGCATCTGTTCCTGCAGGAATCGGGCGTTGAAGCGCTGGACAACCATCCTGCCGCTGAAGTCGGCGTAGCCCTGCGTACCAAAAAAGGCATGATTCGCCCACGCGGCCTGAATCAGCAGCGGTACGTGAAGGAAATCCTCGCCAACGACATCAACTTCGGCATTGGCCCGGCCGGTACCGGCAAGACCTACCTTGCCGTGGCGGCAGCGGTCGATGCGCTGGAGCGCGAACAGATTCGCCGCATCCTGCTGGTGCGTCCGGCGGTCGAAGCCGGCGAAAAGCTTGGATTCCTGCCCGGCGACCTGTCGCAGAAGATCGACCCGTACCTGCGACCGCTCTACGACGCGCTGTACGAGATGCTCGGCTTCGAATACGTGGCCAAGCTGATCGAAAAGCAGGTGATCGAAGTCGCCCCTCTGGCGTACATGCGCGGCCGCACGCTTAATAACAGCTTCATCATTCTCGACGAGAGTCAGAACACCACCGTCGAGCAGATGAAAATGTTCCTGACCCGTATCGGCTTTGGCTCCACCGCCGTGATCACCGGTGACATTACCCAGATCGACCTGCCCAAGGGCACGAAATCCGGGCTGATTCACGTCATCGAAGTGCTCAAGGACGTGCCGGGCATCAGCTTTACCCACTTCAAGCCCAAGGACGTCGTGCGCCATCCACTGGTTCAACGCATCGTTGAGGCCTATGAGCGTTTCGAGGCTCGTAGCGACCTGCCCCAGGCACCACGGGACAACCACCGCGATGCTTGAGCTGGATCTGCAGGTCGCCAGTCAAGCCAGCGCCCCAAGCGAAGCCCAGTTCCGCCTCTGGTGTGAAATGGGCCTGCGCCAGCGCACGGCCGACTCGGAAATGACCATCCGCCTGGTCGACGAAACCGAAGGCCGGGAACTGAACCACACCTGGCGCCACAAAGACTACGCCACCAATGTGCTGTCGTTTCCTGCCGATGTACCTGATGAACTCCTGGATATTCCCCTGTTGGGCGATCTGGTCATCTGTGCGCCTGTGGTCGCCCGTGAGGCTGCCGAGCAGGGCAAGACGCTGGACGCACACTGGGCACATCTGGTGATTCACGGCTGTCTGCATTTGTTGGGCTACGATCACATTGAAGATGACGAAGCCGATGAGATGGAAGCGCTGGAACGAGAGTTGCTTGCAGAGCTGGGCTATCCGGATCCCTACGCCGACGATGAAATCGTCGACGACCCCCATTCAGTAACACCTGGCAAGGACCACGAGTAAGGGCTATGAGCGAAGACCGATCGAGCAACGGGCAAAAGTCATGGTTGGGCAAACTGACCCAGGCATTTGCCCATGAGCCGAAAAACCGCCAGGAGCTGCTTGAGCTGCTGCGCGAAGCCCATCAGAACAAGCTGCTGGACAGTGAAGCGCTGGCCATCGTCGAAGGTGCCATTCAGGTCGCTGACCTGCAGGTTCGCGACATCATGGTGCCGCGCTCGCAAATGATCAGCATCAAGGCCAGCCAGAGCCCTCGTGAATTCCTGCCGGCGGTGATCGATTCCGCGCACTCGCGTTATCCGGTCATTGGCGAAAGCCATGACGATGTACTCGGCGTGCTCCTGGCCAAAGACCTGCTGCCCTTGATCCTCAAGGACAACGGCGGCGCCGGCGACGTCAAGAACCTGCTGCGTCCGGCCACCTTCGTGCCCGAATCCAAGCGCTTGAACGTGCTGCTGCGTGAGTTCCGCGCCAACCACAACCACATGGCCATCGTCATCGACGAGTACGGCGGCGTGGCGGGTCTGGTGACGATCGAGGACGTGCTTGAGCAGATCGTCGGAGACATCGAAGACGAACACGACGTCGAGGAAGACAGCTACATCAAACCGCTGCCCAGCGGCGACTTCCTGGTCAAGGCGCTGACGCCGATCGAGAGCTTCAACGAGTTCTTCGACAGCGAGTTCTCCGATGATGAATTCGACACCGTCGGCGGCCTGGTGATGAACGCGTTCGGGCACCTGCCCAAGCGTAATGAAATCACCGAAATCGGCGCGTATCGTTTCCGCATCCTGAATGCCGACAGCCGTCGTATTCATCTGCTGCGCCTGAGCCCGATCCTGCGCTCGTAAAGTCGTAATTCGTCACTAAGGAATGTAAATGCGCTGGATCACCCGCCCCGGCTGGCCCGGTAACCTGCTGGCCATGGTGGCTGGCGCGTTGATTACCCTGGCCCTGGCGCCGTTCGATATCTGGCCACTGGCGATCGTCGCGCTGGTGGTTTTCTATCTCGGTCTGCGTGACCTCAAACCCCGTCAGGCCCTGTGGCGCGGCTGGAGCTACGGCTTCGGCCTGTTTGGCGGTGGCACCAGCTGGATCTACGTCAGCATCCACACCTATGGCGAGGCACCTGTCTGGCTCGCAGGGTTTCTGATGGTGCTGTTCTGCGCCTCGGTGGCGTTCTTCTTCGCCCTGCCCGCATGGTTATGGGCGCGCTGGATCCGTCGCAACGAAGCACCGCTGGCCGACGCGCTGGCGTTTGCCGCGCTGTGGTTCGGCCAGGAAATGTTTCGTGGCTGGTTCCTGACCGGCTTCCCCTGGCTCTACTCCGGGTACAGCCAGCTCGACGGCCCGCTCAAAGGCCTCGCTCCGCTGGGCGGCATGTGGCTGATCTCCTTTGTTCTGGCCCTGACCGCAGCGCTGCTGTGCAACTTGCCTCGCCTGCGCGCACGTAAAAGCTTTCTGGCCAGCGCTCTGGTGCTGTTGCTGGCGCCATGGGTGATGGGTCTGGCGCTCAAGGGACATGCCTGGACCCAGCCTGCCGGCGCACCGCTGAAGGTCGCCGCGATCCAGGGCAACGTCGAGCAAAGCATGAAGTGGGATCCGGCCGCGCTGAATGCGCAGTTGGCGCTGTACCGGGACATGACCTTCACCTCGCAGAAGGCCGACCTGATCATCTGGCCGGAGACGGCGGTACCGGTGCTCAAGGAGTCGGTGGAAGGCTACCTGTCGGTGATGGGCAAGTTCGCGGCCGATCGTAATTCGGCGCTGATCACCGGGGTGCCGCTGCGGCAGAAAGGCGGGCGTGGTGAGTTCCGCTATTACAACGCGATTACCGTCACCGGCGAAGGCGACGGTACTTACCTGAAGCAGAAACTGGTGCCGTTTGGCGAATACGTGCCGTTGCAGGACCTGCTCCGCGGGTTGATCACCTTCTTCAACCTGCCCATGTCGGACTTCGCTCGCGGCCCGGCGGAACAAGCCCTGTTGCAGGCCAAGGGTTATCAGATCGCCCCATTCATCTGCTATGAGGTGGTTTATCCGGAGTTCGCCGCCAGCCTGTCTGCCCAGAGCGATCTGCTGCTGACGGTGAGCAACGACACCTGGTTTGGCACTTCGATCGGCCCGTTGCAGCATCTGCAGATGGCGCAGATGCGTGCCCTGGAGGCCGGGCGCTGGATGATCCGCGCAACCAACAACGGCGTCAGCGCGCTGATCGACCCGTTTGGCCAGATCACCACCACGGTGCCGCAATTCGAGCGCGCGGTGATGTATGGCGAAGTCACCCCGATGCACAACCTCACGCCCTACCTGCACTGGCGCTCGTGGCCGCTGATCGTGTTGTCGGTGTTGTTGATTGGCTGGGCACTGCTGGCGAGCCGGATTGCGAAGACGGTGTGAGGCCTGCAGTCGCTTCTGGCCGAAGGCCGTATCGATCAACCGCAATCACCGATAAAACAGCGGATACGCCACCAGCCCTGCGGCTTCATTCAACAGCTGCCCGCTCTGCCAGACCGCCCTGGCCTCCGGGGCCCAGCCGCCGAAGGGCCTGGCGTTATCCACACTCAGGAACCCCACCGGGGCGGGCACGACACTGAAGCCGGCCTGCTCGAAGCTCCACACCGAACGTGGCATATGCCAGGCCTGAGTGACCACGACCACGCGCTTGATGCCCTGCGGCTGAAGGATTTCAGCGCTCATTCTGGCGTTTTCCCAGGTCGTGCGGCTCTGCCCTTCCTGCCAACGCGCAGTCACGCCGAAATCATCGCGCAACGAATCGGCCATGATGGCGGCTTCGCTCGGCGGCTCGCCATAGTGCAAGCCACCGGTGGTGAGGATCGGCAGCCCCGAGGCCTTCGACAGACGCGCCGCATACCTCATGCGTTCAAGCGCCACGCCGGTCGGGATATCGCCGCCCCAGCTCGGGTCATTGCGCTCACGCCCCGAGCCCAATACCACAATGGCGTCGGCGCGCTGGCCCAGCGTCGCCCACTCGCTCTGCGGCAGAGGTGCAATGCGTTCGATCCCTTGGGCCGACCACTGCACGACTATCGGCAGGCTCATCGCCCACATCCCACCCAGGCCGATTACGAACAGCACTCGCGCAAGCCTTGGGCGGGAATTTCTCAACCACCAGGCAAGCAGCAGCAACAGCAGGAAGAGGCCAGGGGGCAGCAACAGGTTCTTGATGAAGTAACGAAAAGGCATCGAGCATCTCCAACAGATGCCCGAAGCCTAAAAGGAATGACGCTAAGCAACAATGCTTAATCAGACGGGACCAAAGCCCGCGAAGGTTAACGCTTGGAATGTTTGCTGGAACTGTAACGACTCAACTTTGCCGACACCTTGGCGCGACGCTGATCCTTCAGCCAGATGACATTGGCTGGAGGGTGCGGGGCGCGGATCGGCTCCGAAGGCTCCCGTGAAGTGTTGGAACTCCCTTTCCTGGTGTTCGATGAATCCTCTTTCACCACGGCTTCGCTTCTATCCAGATACGCCTCGATCAACTGGAATTCGGCATGGCTCAATCCACGCAACTCCAGCTCAGTGGGGTATTCATTGCGAAGCCGGACTGCTGTTTTCGCCATGTCCAGGGCCAGCCCCAGACGATCGATCAAACGGTCATACAGATCAGGTTTCTTTACTTGGTGCCGCAGCTCAGCCATCCGTTCACCTCACTGAAGATAGACACATACCCTCGTAAATGAGCTTAGCGGCACTGCAAAAACCGGCGCGATGCCGCGACCAACGGCGGCGCGTGGCGGCTGGAGGGTATCGAGGACGCAATAGGGTTTCCCTCGATAGTCAGGCCTCATGTATGCTACGGCGCTTCCTGTAATTCCACTTCCGCTCACCCGGCCACGAATGCATCGCGCCGCCGACGGCCCAGCCAGGCAAGCGACGCCCATCCGCTCCGGGACTGCAGCGAAGAGGTCAAGGGTCACCAATCTCTAGTAAAAAGTAGCCATGCACGAACTCTATCAGCCCCGCGAAATCGAAGCCGCCGCCCAGACCTTCTGGGAAGAGCAAAAGTCTTTTGAAGTCAGTGAACAGCCAGGCAAGGACACGTACTACTGCCTGTCGATGTTCCCTTACCCCAGCGGCAAGCTACACATGGGTCACGTGCGCAACTACACCATCGGCGACGTGATTGCCCGCTATCAGCGCATGCAGGGCAAGAACGTGCTGCAGCCCATGGGCTGGGACGCATTCGGCATGCCGGCGGAAAACGCCGCGATGAAGAACAACGTCGCCCCGGCCAAGTGGACCTACGAAAACATCGCCTACATGAAGACCCAGCTCAAGAGCCTGGGCCTGGCGATCGACTGGTCGCGCGAAGTCACCACCTGCAAGCCTGACTACTATCGCTGGGAACAATGGCTGTTCACTCGCCTGTTCGAAAAAGGCGTGATCTACCGCAAGAACGGCACCGTGAACTGGGACCCGGTCGACCAGACCGTCCTGGCCAACGAGCAAGTGATCGACGGGCGCGGCTGGCGTTCTGGCGCGCTGATCGAAAAACGCGAAATCCCGATGTACTACTTCAAGATCACGGCCTACGCCGATGAGCTGCTGGAGAGTCTGGACGAGCTGCCGGGCTGGCCCGAGCAGGTCAAGACCATGCAACGCAACTGGATCGGCAAATCCCGCGGCATGGAAGTGCAGTTCCCGTACGATCAGGCCTCGATCGGCGAAGCTGGCACCCTGAAGGTGTTCACCACCCGTCCGGATACCCTGATGGGCGCGACCTACGTCGCTGTGGCCGCCGAGCACCCGTTGGCGACCCTGGCCCTCGAGCGCATGGCTGCGGACAAGGCTGCCGAGCTGCAAGCCTTCATCCACGAATGCAAGAGCGGCAGCGTCGCCGAAGCCGACGTCGCCACCCAGGAAAAGAAAGGCCTGCCGACCCCGCTGTTCGTCGAGCACCCGCTGACTGGCGAAAAACTGCCGGTGTGGGTCGCCAACTACGTATTGATGCACTACGGCGACGGCGCGGTCATGGCCGTCCCTGCCCACGACGAGCGCGATTTCGAATTCGCCACCAAGTACAACCTGCCGGTCAAACCGGTGGTGCGCACCAGTGCGGGCGACGAAACCCCCGCGCCATGGCAGGACGCTTATAACGAACACGGCCAGCTGATCAATTCCGGCGAATTCGACGGCCTGGATTTCGCCGGTGCCTTCGACGCCATGGAAGTGGCCCTGATCAAGAAGGACCTGGGCAAGTCGCGCACCCAGTTCCGCCTGCGTGACTGGGGCATCAGCCGTCAGCGCTACTGGGGCTGCCCGATTCCGATCGTTCACTGCGATACCTGTGGCGATGTGCCGGTCCCGGAAGACCAGCTGCCGGTCAAGCTGCCCGAAGACGTGGTCCCGGACGGCGCCGGTTCGCCGCTGGCGCGCATGCCTGAATTCTATGAGTGCAGCTGCCCGAAATGCGGCGCACCGGCCAAGCGCGAAACCGACACCATGGACACCTTCGTGGAGTCGTCCTGGTACTTCGCCCGTTACGCCTCGCCTCATTACGAAGGCGGCATGGTCGACCCCAAGGCTGCCAACCACTGGCTGCCAGTCGATCAATACATCGGCGGTATCGAGCACGCGATCCTGCACCTGCTGTATGCGCGCTTCTTCCACAAGCTGATGCGCGACGAAGGCCTGGTCAGTTCCAACGAGCCATTCAAGAACCTGTTGACCCAGGGCATGGTGGTCGCCGAGACCTTCTATCGCCTGGAAGCCAATGGCAGCAAGACCTGGTTCAACCCGGCCGACGTCGAGTTCGAACGTGACAGCAAGGCCAAGATCATCGGCGCCAAGCTGATGGCCGACGGCCTGCCGGTGGAAATCGGCGGCATCGAGAAGATGGCCAAGTCGAAGAACAACGGCGTCGACCCGCAGTCGATGATCGACCAGTACGGCGCAGACACCTGCCGCCTGTTCATGATGTTCGCCTCGCCGCCCGACATGAGCCTGGAATGGTCCGACTCCGGCGTCGAAGGCTCGCATCGCTTCCTCAAGCGCGTCTGGCGTCTGGCCCAGGCTCACGTCACTGGCGGTCTGCCGGGTGCCCTGGACAAGATCACCCTGAGCGATGAGCAGAAGGCCGTGCGCCGTGCCATTCACCTGGCGATCAGGCAAGCCGGCCAGGATGTAGGTCAACACCACAAATTCAACACCGCCATCGCCCAGGTGATGACGCTGATGAACGTTCTGGAAAAAGCCTCGCAGGCCAGCGAACAGGACCGCGCGCTGCTGCAGGAAGGTCTTGAGACCGTCGCCCTGCTGCTGGCTCCGATCACTCCGCACATCAGTCACGAGCTGTGGAATGTACTGGGCCATGCTGATCCGGTCATCGACGCCAAGTGGCCGGTGGTGGATGAGTCGGCGCTGGTGCAGGACACCCTGCAACTGGTGATTCAGGTCAACGGCAAGCTGCGCGGTCAGATCGAAATGCCCGCCAGCGCCAGCCGCGAGGAAGTCGAAGCGGCCGCACGGACCAACGAGAATGTTCTGCGCTTCATCGACGGCCTGACGATCCGCAAAGTGATCGTGGTACCCGGCAAACTGGTGAACATCGTCGCCAGCTGATTGGATCGGGCGCCTGGTGTGGCCAGGCGCCGAACACACTTGCAGGGCCCGCACTTTCGGGCTCAAACGGATTCAAGGGGAATAACAAGATGATCAAACGCAATCTGCTGGTAATGGGCCTCGCGGTGTTGCTGAGCGCCTGCGGTTTCCAGCTGCGCGGCACCGGCACCAATGCCCTGTCGATCAAGGAGCTGGACCTGAGCGCACGTGATGTCTACGGCGACGTCGTTACCCAGCTGCGTCAGACCCTGACCAACAGCGGCGTACACGTTTATACCGGCGCTCAGTACAAACTGTTCCTGGCCCGCGAAGATGAAACCCAGCGCACCGCCAGCTACGCAGGTTCGGGCGGTTCGGCCGAATACGAGCTGACCTCCGTACTGAAATACGAAATCCACGGCACCAAGGACGTCCTGCTGCTCGATGACAACGTGCAGGCACAGAAAACCTTCATTCACGACGGCAACAACCTGATCGGTTCCGACCAGGAAGCCGACCAGATCCGCAAGGAAATGCGCGCCGAGCTGGTACAGAAGATGGTCGCACGCCTGCAACAGCTGACACCTGAACGTCTGGACGAACTGCAAGCCAAGGCTGACGCCGCTGCCCGCGCACAAGCCGACGCCGAAGCCGCAGCTCAACGGGTTCGCGACGAGACACCTCAGCAGTCTCCTATCGAATTCCCGACCAAGTGATGGCATTGGGGCCGCGCCTGCGGCCCCAACCTCTTCCTGAATCATGAAACTCGCCCCCGCCCAACTCGCCAAACACCTCCAGGGTGCGCTGGCGCCTGTCTATATCGTCAGTGGCGATGACCCGCTGCAGTGCCAGGAAGCCTGCGACGCCATCCGTGCGGCCGCTCGCCAGCAGGGTTTCGATGAGCGGCAGGTATTCAGCGCCGACTCCAGTTTCGACTGGGGCACCTTGCTGCAGGCGGGCGCCAGCATGTCGCTGTTCGCCGAACGCCGGCTGCTTGAGCTGCGCCTGCCCTCCGGCAAACCCGGGGACAAAGGCGCCGCAGCGTTGCTTGAATATTGCAGCCGCCCTGCCGAAGACACCCTGCTGCTGATCAGCCTGCCCAAGCTCGATGGTTCGGCGCAGAAGACCAAGTGGGGCAAGGCGCTGGTGGAGGGTGCACAAACGCAGTTCGTGCAAATCTGGCCGGTGGATGCCAGCCAGTTGCCGCAGTGGATTCGTCAACGCCTGGCGCAGGCCGGTCTGGCGGCAAGTCCCGATGCCGTTGAATTGATTGCAGCGCGCGTCGAAGGCAACCTGCTCGCGGCCGCGCAGGAAATCGAAAAGCTCAAGCTGATGGCCGAGCAAGGCACCATCAGCGTCGAAACCGTGCAGGCGGCGGTGGCAGACAGCGCGCGCTTCGATGTCTTCGGTCTGACCGATGCGATCCTCAATGGCGAGCCCGCTCACGCGTTGCGCATGCTCGAAGGGCTTCGCGGTGAGGGGGTCGAGCCGCCGGTGATTCTCTGGGCGCTCTCCCGGGAGCTGCGGGTGCTGGCCAACCTGGCCTTGCAATACAGCCAGGGCGTACCACTGGACAAGGCCTTCAGCCAGGCCCGGCCACCGATCTGGGACAAGCGCAAGCCGCTGATGAGCAAAGCCTTGCAACGGCACTCGGCCCGACGCTGGGGGCAGTTGCTGATTGACGCGCAACATATCGACGCGCAGATCAAGGGTCAGGCCCAAGGCTCGGTCTGGAGCAGCCTGAGCCGGTTGTCGCTGCTGATGGCCGGGCAAAGGCTGGCGTTGCCTTCGGAGTAACGCTCGTTCATTTACGTCCTCACTGCATTCCTCCTGTAGGAGTGGGCTCGCTCGCGATTTTTTCAGACAACGCTGTGGCGACTGCTGGAAACGCATCGCGAGCAAGCTCACTCCTACGCAGATAGGCATCAAGCTTCAGCGCTTGCGCGATAGCGCAGATCAATTAGACGCCCACGCTCATCTGCCCGATGATCGTCCGCGCTTCACCCACCCTGGAAAAGAGAGACCCGCCATGAGCAAGCCAAAAAAACGGCCGAACAAGGCCAAATCCATCATCGCCCAGCCACTGTTCCGCAGCCGTCAGGAACCATCAGCCAAGGGCAAAGGCAGCTACCGCCGCGAAGCCTTCCAGTCGAGAGATTGGGAGGCTTCTTCCGTTATGGCCGCCTGAATGGAACGCGTCATGCCATTTTGGGTTCACGGGATAGTAACAACCTGATCACTGGCTACATATTCAAAGGTCGCAGTACCATTCACACTGGTCGCCAGCTTCACGGAGATGATGGGTACTGCAATATGGGTAAGTGAGTAAAAGCGCTGCTGATCATGCTGCGCTCCCGACAATCCCGCTTGGGAAATGTAGAAGAAAGCCTCTATCGGAAGTTGCTCCGGTATATTTTGAGGCCATACCTCAATTTTCAAATCATTGGGTATTTCGAAGGCTTTTTGAGCAACCAGCCGTCCACCGAGTATGCCTTGATAGAAGTTCCGCCCCGCCACAGCATTAAGGGCATCTCTGACATCAAAGCTGCAGCGCCAGTCATAATCGCTAGGTCTTCGATTGAAGTGATCTCTCCACCCTTCTGCAGTAAAGATACCTTGGTCATTACAAGGAGCACTGTCCTTTGGATACCGAGTATTGGTACCGCAGCCTGCGTCGGTGCGGCTGTTGGAAGTACCGTCGATAGGAAAGAAACACAAAATCGCCATTTTGTATTTTTCCCTTGGCGTACTCAATATGGGCGTCAGCATGAAACCGTTAGTGTAGTTGTTTGCCAAACGCTTCATATTGTAGTCTGCCCTCAGAAAGGAGAAGGACACGCCTCCCACTCGGACGGCGGTAGGACTTGGATTCCAGGAGTCATAGCTTGTGGAGGCAACCGTGCCTCGTAGGATGATTCCCGACCACAGAAATGCCGGCATCGAGTCTTTGCCACAATTTTCCCGTTTATCGGCGTAACGCTGTCTCAGCGCCTGCGCCACCGCCGGCCCAGTGGCCAAAGCTGCATGAGTTGAAGAAGATAGATGCGGCTCGTTACCAGGCGAATTTGGCGCGTGATCATCTTGAAGCGAGCAGCCCGTCAAACAGAGCGCAAGCGCCAGCGCAGCGATATTTTTGATGTTCATTCAAGCCTCCATGCTGGGCATACGAATCCTTTGCAGGCACAGGAACTTCAGCGGCGAGGTGGCGCCTCTCACCCAGCGCCAGCAACACAGTCAGTAAATCTACCTCCAGAGGCGCTGTCTACTGTCAGAGATGACAGTGCGCCTGCACTTCATGTTATGTAGGCGACTGGGGCGAGTCGTGTCTTGTTGTTGCGTTACTGCGCCCTTGAGTGGCAAATGTGCCGAGACTTCCCGATTGCCACAACTGTCATAAATGACAGTACCCAAGAACATTTCGCGATAGCCATGCTGCATTCAAGTGCTTAGAAGGAACATGCCCGACAGCAGAGTTGTGATTATTGGGTCTGGTCATTCGCCATACGGTCCGACTCCTACCCTCCACCGGGTCACCACTGCGGGATTGAAAGAGCGCATGACAGCGTCTTTCGGCAGAGCGCAACGTCATTCAAACCCTTAATCAGGGCATTGAATAGCTGTCAAAAGTGACAGTAGAGATGAGCATGAAAGCGTGCCATGATCGCTCAGCCGTCAGGTCCAGTGCCGCCAATAGACTGTAACCGCGTGCCTTGCCTGCACACCGGCTGCGCATGCCGTAAGTGCATGCGTGCGCACCGCTCATTCACATGGTCTTGCAAATCAGGACTGCCTTCGGCCATACGGGGGTTCGGATACTCGGCCGGCATGTTAAGGTCTGCACCTTACGGTTTATCCCTGTGGACCCCAGAATGCCCTCTAGCTTTCCCCGTCGTTGGCATGTTCGCCAGCTGATTGCGGCCTCCAGCCTCTTCGTATTGGTCGCCTGCGCGGAGCAACCTACCGCTGCCGTCGCCACCCCCCTCCAAGCCGCCCCTCTGAATGTCGCCAAAGCCGCGCCGACGGTACCCTCCGCCGTGGCCCAGCCGGACGACGCGAATTTCGAAATCCAGCCTGCGATGAGTTTCAGCGAGTGGCGGAGCATGTTCCGCGCTCAAGCGCTGGCGGCTGGCGTGCGCCCCGACATCTTCGATAGCGCGTTTGCCGGCGTCACGCCGGACATGAGCGTGGTCAAGGCCGACCGTAGCCAACCTGAATTCACCCGACCGGTATGGGAATACCTGGACGGCGCCATGTCTGCCGTGCGGGTGCGCAAGGGGCAAGCGCTGCTGGCACAGTACGCCGACGCACTGACGGCCATCGAGCAGCGCTACGGCGTGGACCGCCAGGCACTGGTCGCTGTCTGGGGAATGGAAAGCAGCTTCGGGCAATTCCAGGGTACTCAGTCGGTGATTCGCTCACTGGCAACGCTTGCGTATGAGGGCCGCCGTCCGCAGTTCGCGCAGGATCAACTGATTGCCGCGCTGCAGATCATCCAGCACGGCGACATCGATGCGCCGAGCATGCTGGGCTCCTGGGCTGGCGCGATGGGGCAGACTCAGTTCATCCCCACGACCTATAACACCCACGCCGTGGACTTCGATGGCGATGGCCGCCGCGATATCTGGAACTCGCCGGTCGACGCACTGGCCTCGACCGCCCACTACCTGCAAAGCTCAGGCTGGCAGAAAGGTCAGCCGTGGGGCTTGGAAGTGCAATTGGGCCAGGGTTTCGACTACGCCTTGGCCGATGCATCTACTCGCAAGTCCCTGGTGCAATGGCAGCAATCGGGTCTGAAGCTGCCGGATGGCTCGGCACTGCCTGCCAACCTGTTGCAGCAACAAGCGGCCTTGCTGCTGCCGGCCGGATACAAGGGCCCGGCATTTCTGGTGATGGATAACTTCCGGGCGATCCTGAAATACAACAACTCTTCGTCCTATGCGCTGGCCATCGGGCTGCTTTCGGAGCGCTTTAGCGGCGGCGGTTATGTGATCGGCCAGTGGCCACGAGGCGATCGCCCTCTGAGCAGGTCCGAGCGTATCGAACTGCAGACCCTGCTATCCGCCCGCCAGTATGACGCTGGCACGCCAGACGGGATCATCGGCGCCAACACGCGCAAAGCCATCCGCAGCGCCCAACAGTCATTCGGCTGGCCGGCTGATGGTTACCCGACGCACGAACTGCTGGATAACTTGCGCAAGCCGTAAGGGCTCGCGCATGACCTGTAGGAGCCGGCTTGCTGGCTCCCACGCCTTCGGCAGAAGCCCGCGCTCCGTTGCGGACTGCACACATGACGTCGGCGAGCCGGCGCTCACAAGCCCCGAGGACGGGGTCAACGAATCGCAGGCAAAAAAGGGCCGGATACTGATATCCGGCCCTTTTTGATCGTTCCTACGTGCAGGCGTCGAACCTCTGCGGCACAACGCAGCTTCAGAGGCTCGCCGGAAACGATTAGCCCATCAGCTCGCGGTGAGCAGCGACTTGACCAGCTTGGCCTGTTCGTCGGCATGGTACGAGGAGCGCACCAAGGGACCGGAGGCGACGTTCTTGAAGCCCATCTTGTAGCCTTCTTCGGCGAACCAGGCGAAGGTGTCCGGGTGGACGAAGCGCTGGACCGGCAAGTGACTGCGCGATGGCTGCAAGTATTGACCCAGCGTCAGCATGTCGATGTTGTGCTCGCGCATGCGCTGCATTACCTCGATGACTTCCTCGTCGGTCTCGCCCAGGCCCAGCATCAGGCCGGATTTGGTCGGCACGTGGGGGACCATCTCCTTGAAGCGCTGCAGCAGCGTCAGCGACCACTGGTAGTCCGAACCCGGACGCGCAGCCTTGTACAGACGCGGCACGGTTTCCAGGTTGTGGTTGAACACGTCCGGTGGCGTCGCGGCGGTGATTTCCAGCGCGATGTCCATGCGACCGCGGTAATCGGGCACCAGGGTCTCCAGTTGTACATTTGGCGACAGCGCGCGAATCTCGCGAATGCAGTCGGCAAAGTGCTGAGCACCACCGTCACGCAGGTCATCGCGGTCAACCGAAGTGATCACGACATACTTGAGTTTGAGATCGGCAATGGCCACGGCCAAGTTCTTCGGCTCGTCAGTATCCAGCGCTTTCGGACGGCCATGACCCACGTCGCAGAACGGGCAGCGACGGGTGCAGATGTCACCCATGATCATGAAGGTCGCGGTACCACCGGAGAAGCACTCGCCCAGGTTCGGGCAGGACGCCTCTTCGCAGACGCTGTGCAGCTTGTGCTTGCGCAGCAGGGCCTTGATGCGGTCGACTTCGGGCGATACGGGAATGCGCACGCGAATCCAGTCAGGCTTCTTCGGCAAGTCCACCGTCGGGATGATCTTCACCGGGATGCGCGCAACTTTTTCCGCGCCGCGCAGCTTCACGCCAGCTTCAACTTTCGGACGTGCTGCCCGCTCTGGGGTGGCCACATTCACTGTCGGGATCAGGGTTTGCACGGCAGTGTCTGCCGTCTCATGCGCAGTAGTCATATCAATCGATTCCGCCCGTTAGGGTCGTCTGCTCAGCGTAGTCGAGGTGTTTGACGAGCTGCGCGCGCAGCCGGGCACTAACCTCGGCAAATTCAATCGGACCTGCGTGCTCGCGCAGCTGGGTCATTGCCAGCCCCGCATACCCGCAGGGATTAATCCGTTTAAAGGGGTCCAGATCCATGTCGACATTCAGCGCCAGACCGTGGAACGAACAGCCGTTGCGGATACGAAGCCCCAAAGAAGCGATCTTCGCCCCATCGACATAGACCCCTGGCGCGTCGGGTTTGGCTGCTGCCGCGACGTCGTAACCGGCCAGCAGATCGATCAGGCTGCGCTCGATCCGGGTGACCAGTTCACGCACGCCAAAACCCAGACGCCGCACATCCAGCATCAGGTAAGCCACCAGCTGACCGGGGCCATGATAAGTCACTTGACCGCCGCGATCGACCTGTACCACCGGAATATCGCCCGGCAGCAGCAAGTGTTCGGGCTTGCCGGACTGACCCTGGGTAAACACCGCCGGGTGCTGGACCAGCCAGACTTCGTCAGCGGTATCGCGTGTGCGCCCATCGGTGAAGCGTTGCATGGCTTGCCAGGCGGGCTCGTAGTCGATCAATCCGAGATCACGAAAGCCCAGACGCTCGCCCATCAGAGCACCATGTGCACGAAACCGGTGGCCCGCAACTCGCTATTGATGTCGTAAAGCTGTTCTTGCCCGGTCGCGATGATATGCAGTTGCACGGTTGTGTACTTGCCGTTGCTGCTCTGGCGCTCAGCTTGTTTCTCATCGATGACCGTTGCGTGTTTCTTGACGATCTCGATGACCTTGTCGGTGAAGCCCACGCCGGTGTCGCTGATGATCTTGATCGGGTAGTCGGCGCAAGGGAATTCGATTTTTGGTGCTTTAACTTCGGAATCTGTCATGGCAGTAACGGCCTCGTAAGCCGGAAAACGGACAGTCCCCCACCGCGAAGCGGCGGGGGCGTACAGTGCAACGGTCGCTAAACGATCAATCCGTGATCAGTTGAACAGACCGTAGAAGAACATGCGGATGCTATCCCACAGGCGGCGGAAGATACCACCTTCCTCGACCGCGTCCATAGCGATGAGATTAGCGGTGCGCACGACTTTGTCTTCCAGCTTGACCTCAACCTGACCGATGACATCGCCTTTGGCGATCGGGGCGACCAGTTTCGGGCTCATGGTCATGCTGGCGGTGAGTTTCTTCATCTCGCCTTTAGGCATGGTCATGGACAGGTCGTCAGCCAGAGCGGCCTTGACCTGATGCTCGGCGCCCTTCCAGACCGGCGCCTGAGCCAGTTCGGTGCCCTTCTGGTAGAAGGTCTGGGTTTCGAAGAAACGGAAACCGTAGGTCAACAGCTTCTGGGTTTCAGCGGCACGAGCCTGCTCGCTGTTGGTACCGAAGACGACAGCGATCAGACGCATGCCATCACGAACAGCCGAAGACACCATGCAGTAGCCGGCTTCTTCGGTGTGACCGGTTTTCAGACCGTCAACGGTCTTGTCACGCCACAGCAGCAGGTTGCGGTTGGGCTGTTTGATGCCGTTCCAGAAGAATTCCTTCTGCGAGTAGATCGCGTAGTGAGCCGGGTCTTCATGGATGATCGCGCGGGCCAGCAGCGCCATGTCATGGGCAGTGGCAAAGTGATCAGGGTTCGGCAGGCCGGTCGGGTTCATGAAGTGGCTATTGACCATCCCCAGATCGCCCGCGGTCTTGTTCATCATGTCGGCGAAAGCGTCTTCGCTACCGGCGATGTGCTCGGAAAGCGCAACGCTGGCGTCGTTACCCGACTGGATGATGATGCCGTGCAAGAGGTCGCTGACGCTGACCTGGCTGCCGACCTTCAGGAACATCCGCGAGCCGCCGGTACGCCAGGCGTTTTCGCTGATGGTCACCGGATCGTTTTCACCGATCTGCCCGCGACGGATTTCCAGGGTGGCAATGTAAGCGGTCATCAGCTTGGTCAGACTGGCCGGTGGCAGACGCTGGTCGCCATTGTTTTCGACCAGGACGTTGCCGCTGTTGGCGTCCATCAGCACATATGCCTTGGCAGCCAGTTGCGGTGGCGATGGCGTCATCTGTTCTGCCGCGAACGCGGCAGGCGCGGTGAATAGCGGGATAAGCAGGCAAAGGCGTTTTGCAAAGGTGGTGATGTTCATCCGTCTCTCGAAAATGCTAATGGGCAAACATGCCCTCGCGGGCAAAGCTATGGGCCAGGCTACCCTGGCGAACGGGGTCACATTCTACAGATGACCCCGAAAAAAGCTGCTGACAACGCTCGCTCTGGCGGCAAGTCGTCTGCCAGGCAACGTCGATCCGTCCTCGTTGCCGAGGGCCGAATCACTGATCCGACGTGACTACGCTGGGTGAGCCCAGATTGGCCGACCTGACGCTGTTTTGCAGTTGCTGGGCTTCACCCGGCGTGTCGACCGGCCCCATCCGTACGCGGTAGAGCGTCTGTTGATTGCGCGCTATCGAACTCACGAAAACCGGAGCCCGCACCATCCCGCTCAATTTGGACCTCAGGAGTTCCGCAGCGTCCGGGTTGGCGAAGGCTCCCACCTGGAGAAACAGCCCAGACGCTGGTCCGGAAGCGTTTTTTTTTGCATCGATCGGAACCGGCGAGACCGGCGCGGCGTGTTGCTGCGGCGGTGGCGTCCATTGTTCGATAGTGCCCGCCGAGGCGGTGATTACCGGCGCCGCAGCCTGCTGCACGGGCGGCGGATTGCTGGCCACCTGCGGCTGATCAAGCATCAATGGCGCAGGCTTGCCTCGTTGCGCCCAGTATTGCGCAGGGTCGATCCCCTCGACCTTCACTCGCGCGGTACCGGTTTCGGCGTAACCGAGTTTTTTTGCCGCCGCGTAGGAAAGGTCGATGATGCGGTCCGAATAGAACGGCCCACGATCGTTGACCCGCAGAATCACGGTCCGGTTGTTGTCCAGGTTGGTGACGCGAACGTAGCTGGGCAGCGGCAGGGTCTTGTGCGCCGCGCTCATGCCATACAGGTCATAGACTTCGCCGTTGGCGGTGTTCTGGCCGTGGAACTTGGTGCCATACCAGGAGGCAGTACCGGTGGCGACATACGCCCTGGAGTCACTGAGCGGGAAATAGGTCTTGCCCAGGACGGTATAGGGGTTGGCTTTGTAGGGACCGGTGTGCAGGGTCGGTACGGCATCGGGAATGCGCGATACGTCGACGTCCCACCATGGTGCGCCATCTTTATGCGCCCTGTTGATGTCCAGCCCCGGCTGCGAGCGAATCACATTGCCCTGCTGCGCCGGGCGGCTGGTGGAGCAACTGACGACCAGCAATGTCAGCGCCGCGAAGGCCATCAGCTTCAATGGTTGTTGCATCGGCAATGACCGCATTACTTGACGCCCCGAGCTTGAACAAGCTGTTCAGACAGCTGATGTACGGCCATGGCGTACATCACGCTGCGGTTGTAACGCGTGATCGCGTAAAAATTCTTCAAACCCATCCAGTATTCAGGGCCGTTGTCGCCGTCCAGGCGAAAAGCCGTGACCGGCATATCATCGCGCAGCGCATCATGACTCGCCCACCCCAAGGCTCGCAACTCCCCAACCGTCTTCACCGGATCGATGCCGGGGCTCAAACCGTCGTCAACCGCGTCACCGCGCACACTGGCGCGGCTGACCACGGGCTCGCCGGCGACCCAGCCATGACGCTTGAAATAACTGGCGACACTGCCAATGGCGTCATCGGGGTCGTTCCAGATATTGATATGTCCGTCTCCGTCAAAATCCACCGCATAAGCGCGAAAGCTACTCGGCATGAACTGCGGTAAACCCATGGCACCTGCGTACGAACCCTTGAGCGTCAACGGGTCCACCTGCTCCTCGCGAGCCAGCAGAAGAAACTCACGAAGCTCCTTGCGGAAAAAGTCCGCACGGGGAGGATAGTCGAAACTCAGTGTCGATAATGCGTCTATTACCCGATAATTTCCGGTATTACGGCCGAAAAACGTCTCGACACCAATGATTGCGACGATCACCTGAGCCGGCACGCCGTACTCTTGTTCGGCGCGCGCGAGCACCGCCTCATGCTGTCGCCAGAAGTCCACACCGCGGGCGATGCGCGCGTCGGTGAGGAACATCGGGCGATAATCCTTCCACGGCTTTACCCGTTCGGCTGGCCGTGAAATCGCGTCGAGAATCGACTGCTTGCGCTGCACATCGCGAAAAATCTCGATCAACTGCTCACCGGCAAAGCCGTAATCCCGGGTCATATCGCTGACGAACTGGGCGACCTGGGGCGAGCCTTCGTAGTCACCGGCAAGCGACTCCTGCACTGAACCGAGGATGCCCATCAGACCGACCAGCGGCACATATCGAGCAGCCCAGCCACGCACTACTTGCATTGAGTTCCTGACCTTAAAACCTGACTGGTTATTCACTGTAATCAAACCTGAGCGATCCACTTGCGATGGGTATGGATCGACATCAAAACCCCAAACGCTGACAGCAGTGTAACCAGCGAAGTTCCGCCGTAGCTAATGAAGGGCAGAGGCACCCCCACGACCGGCAGCAAACCGCTGACCATACCGATGTTGACGAAAACATAAACAAAAAACGTCATGGTCAGGCTGCCCGCCAGCAATTTGCCGTAAAGCGTCTGTGCCTGCGCGGTGATCACCAGGCCGCGACCGATCAGCAACAGATAGATCAGCAGCAGCGCACAGATGCCCACCAGGCCGAACTCCTCGCCGAGCACCGCGATGATGAAGTCAGTGTGGCTTTCCGGGAGAAAGTCCAGGTGAGACTGTGTGCCCAGCAGCCAGCCCTTGCCGAAGACACCACCCGAACCGATGGCCGCCTTTGACTGAATGATGTTCCAGCCGGTGCCCAGCGGATCGCTTTCAGGGTCGAGAAAAGTCAGGATCCGCTGCTTCTGGTAGTCATGCATGAAGAAGAACCACATGGCCACGGCGACCGGCACCGCAGCGGCAATCACGCTGATGATCCAGCGCCAGCGCAGCCCCGCCATGAACAGCACGAAGGTGCCGGAGGCCAGAATCAGCAGCGAGGTGCCGAGGTCCGGCTGGCGCACGATCAGAATGAACGGCAGACCGATCAGCCCCAGACTGACCGCCACATGCTTGAGATGCGGCGGCAGGGTGCGTTTGGACAGGTACCAGGCGATGGTCGCCGGCATGATGATTTTCATGAACTCGGAGGGCTGAAAGCGGATCACTCCGGGGATGTTGATCCAGCGTGTCGCACCCATGGCGTTGTGGCCCATGACGTCGACCGCCACCAGCAGCAACAGTCCCAAGACATAGGCAATCGGTACCCAGCGAGCCATGAAGCGTGGCTCCAGCTGGGCAATCACAAACATCGATACCAGGCCGATGCCGAACGAGGTGCTTTGCTTGATCAGCAGGTCCCAGCTCTTGCCACTGGCCGAATACAGGACGAACAGACTTCCCGCGGCCAGCGTCAGCAGCAGGATCAGCAGAGGGCCGTCAACATGGATTTTCTGCAGGAAGGTGGCGCGACGGCGCATCACATCTTCACTGGAGAGGATGCGGTCGAAATTACTCTTCACGGGCCGCGGTCTCCGGAGGCAGTGTATTGCTGGCGTATTCGGGTTTCAGATGACCTTCGCGGTCCAGTAGCCAGGCGTCCATGACCTGACGCACGACAGGCGCCGCCACGCCGGAACCCGACTCGCCGTTCTCGATCATCACGGCGACGACGATTTTAGGGTTATCGGCAGGCGCGAAGCCGACGAACAAGGCGTGGTCGCGATGGCGCTCCTGTACTTTCGAGCGATCGTATTTTTCGCCCTGGCGGATGGCGACGACTTGCGCCGTACCGCTCTTGCCGGCGATGCGGTATTGCGCGCCGACTGCCGCCTTGCGCGCGGTGCCGCGGGCGCCGTGCATCACCTGCTGCATGCCGTGGTTGACCTTGGCCCAGTCGGACGGATCACGCAGCACGATATCCGGCATCGGGTTGGCATCCACCGGTTTCTGGCCTTCGATGGTTCTGGCCAGGTGCGGCCGATTCCACTTGCCTTTGTTGGCGACCAGCGCCGTAGCCTGAGCCAGCTGCAGCGGCGTCGCCTGCATGTAGCCCTGGCCGATGCCGAGAATCAGGGTCTCCCCCGGGAACCACGCCTGGCGGCGCGTCACACGCTTCCAGTCGCGGGACGGCATCAACCCCGGCGACTCCTCGAACATGTCCAGAGAGACCTTCTGGCCGATGCCGAACTTGTTGAGGTAGGCCGACAGCCGATCGATGCCGACCTTGTGCGCCAGATCATAGAAGTAGGTGTCGTTGGAACGCATGATTGCCGTGTCCAGATCGACCCAGCCGTCGCCGGTGCGGTTCCAGTTGCGGTACTTGTGATCGTAGTTGGGCAGCATGTAGTAGCCGGGATCGAAAACCCGTGTACTGGCGGTGATAACCCCTGAGTCCAGCCCTGCGATGGCCACTGCTGGCTTGATGGTCGAACCGGGCGGATACAGGCCGCGCAGAATGCGATTGAACAGCGGCCGGTCGACCGAATCGCGAAGCTCGGAATAGGCCTTGAAGCTGATGCCGGTGACGAACAGATTGGGATCGAAGCTTGGCTGACTGACCATTGCCAGCACTTCGCCGGTACTTGGATCAAGCGCCACGACAGCGCCACGGCGCCCGGCCAGCGCGGCCTCGGCGGCTTCCTGCAGCTGGATGTCGAGGCTCAGGACAATGTCCTTGCCCGGCACCGGATCGGTACGCTTGAGCACACGCAGCACGCGCCCGCGGGCGTTGGTTTCGACTTCTTCATAACCAACCTGGCCGTGCAGCTCAGGCTCGTAGAAGCGCTCGATGCCGGTCTTGCCCATGTGATGGGTGCCGCTGTAGTTCACCGAATCCAGGCTTTTGAGTTCCTTCTCGTTGATCCGCCCCATGTAGCCGACCGAGTGGGCGAAATGCGCACCCTGCGGATAATGACGAACCAGCTGGGCGACCACTTCAACGCCCGGCAGGCGGAACTGATTGACCGCCACCCGGGCGATCTGCTCCTCGTCCAGCTCGAACAGGATCGGCACCGGCTCGAACGGCCGCCGCCCTTGCTTCATGCGTTTTTCGAAGATGATCCGGTCGTCCGGGGTCAGTTCGAGCACCTGAACGATGGTGTCCAGCACCTGCGCCCAGTCGCCGGAACGCTCGCGGGTCATGCTCAGGCTGAAGCTTGGGCGGTTGTCGGCGATCACCACGCCATTGCGGTCGAAGATCAGGCCGCGACTCGGCGGGATCGGTTGCACATGGACCCGGTTGTTTTCCGACAGGGTCGAGTGATAGTCGTACTGGATGACTTGCAGGAAATACAGCCGCGCCACCAGCACGCAGATCAGCACGATGACTGCCACTGCACCGACCACGACTCGGCTGCGCACAAGACGTGCGTCCTTTTCGTGGTCTTTCAGGCGGATCGGCTGAGACATTCAGGGCGTGTTCACAGTGGAGGCAGCGGCGCTACTTGTGATAAGGGTGACCGGACAAAACCGTCCAGGCACGATAGATCTGCTCACCGATGAGGATGCGCACCAACGGATGCGGCAACGTCAAGGGGGATAACGACCAACGCTGCTCGGCACGGGCGCAGACTTCAGGCGCCAGCCCTTCGGGGCCGCCGACCATCAGATTCACCGTGCGCGAATCCAGGCGCCAGCGGTCCAGTTCGACTGCCAGCTGCTCGGTGCTCCACGGTTTGCCGTGCACTTCAAGGGTGACAATCCGCTCGCCGGGCTGCACTTTCGCCAGCATCGCCTCACCCTCCTGACGAATCAGGCGTGCCACGTCGGCGTTCTTGCCCCGGGTGTTGAGTGGAATCTCTACCAGCTCCAGCGCCAGTTCGGATGGCAGACGCTTGGCATACTCATGCCAGCCTTCTTCCACCCATTTAGGCATGCGTGAACCGACGGCAATCAGACGCAGACGCACAATGAGCCCTTATTCCTGGCCTTTGTTGAGCTTGGCGAAATGCTCATGGGTATTTTCCGGGCTGTGATGCGCAGCGCTCAGCGACCTGCTCTGTTCGGCACCCGCCCACAGGCGCTCCAGGTCGTAGAATTGACGCGCCGAGGCGGTCATCATGTGAACAATGGCGATGTCCAGGTCCAGCAGCACCCAGTCGCTGTCGCCCTTGCCTTCTTCACCCAATGGCTTGAGGCCGTTCTTCTTGACCTCTTCACGGACCTTGTCGAGCATCGCATTGATCTGGCGGTTCGAAGTACCGGTCGCGATGATCATGTAGTCGGTGATGCTTTGTTTTTCGCGTACGTCCAGAACCTGGATGTCCTGAGCCTTCACGTCTTCCAGGGCATCGGTGATCACTTTGATCATCGGGTTTACGGTCACTGCATCTTTGTTCGTCATATAAAACTCATTCAGCTCGTATGTTTGGGTGTTTCTTCGCGCTCTTGGCTGCGTCGAAACACACCTTCAGTTCGACGCACGGTAAAGCCCGTGCGTATCGATATAGGCCAGTACCGCGTCTGGCACCAGAAAACGTACCGACTTCCCGCTGGCCAGCAGTTGACGGATCTGGGTGGCAGACACTGCAAGCGGTGTCTGCCAGACGAATGTAATGTGTCCGCCGGGCCCCTTGAGGGCTTTCGGATCGCTGACCGCTCGCGCCGCCAGCAGATTGCGCATGGCATCCGGCGACTCGCTGTCGGCATCCGGGCGTTGCAGCACCACGATATGGCAGTGCTCCAGCAACTCTTCCCAACGATGCCAGGAGGGCAGCCCGCAAAAGGCGTCCCATCCCAACAGTAAAAACAGCTGGTCATCGCTGGCGAGTTCATCGCGCATCGATTCCAGCGTGTCGATGGTGTATGACGGCTTGTCGCGCAACAGCTCGCGGTCATCCACCGTCAGTGGCGGCACGCCCTGGACAGCGCTGCGGACCATCGCCAGACGGTCATGCGCCGAAACACTTGGCGTATCGCGATGAGGCGGCCTGGCGCTGGGCGTCAGACGCAACTCATCGAGTTCCAGCAATGCGGCGACTTCCAGCGCGCCGCGCAAATGACCGATGTGCACCGGGTCGAACGTTCCGCCCAGCATACCGATGCGTTTGGGCGTGCGCGCGGCAGAACCCGGTTGCCCGGCAGGTTCGACCACAGCTTTCGCATTTTTGCCTGCGTGCCGCTCAATCTCGGCCAAGTCAGGCTGGCCCCTGCCCGCGCAACTGCTGACCGTCACCGATGACGATGTACTTCTCGCACGTCAGCCCCTCGAGGCCAACCGGGCCACGGGCGTGAATCTTGTCGGTGGAGATGCCGATCTCCGCCCCCAGGCCGTACTCGAAACCGTCGGCAAAGCTGGTGGGTGCGTTGACCATCACCGAACTGGAGTCGACTTCCGCCATGAAACGGCGGGTCTGGCTCTGGGAGTCGGAGACGATGGCATCACTGTGATGCGAGCCGTAGTGGTTGATGTGTTCGATGGCCTGATCCAGCCCGGTGACGATACGGATCGACAGGATCGGCGCCAGGTACTCGGTGTGCCAGTCTTCTTCGGTGGCCGGGACCACGTCGATCAGATCGCGGGTACGCTGGCAGCCGCGCAACTCGACGCCCTTCTCGCGGAACTGGGCCGCCATCTGTGGCAGGAAGTCGCCGGCAATCGCCTGATCGACCAGCAGGGTTTCCATCGCACCGCAGATACCGTAGCGGTAAGTCTTGGCGTTGAAGCAGATGCGCTGGGCCGCGGCCAGATCGGCGTGGGCGCTGACATAGACGTGACAGATACCGTCCAGATGCTTGATGACCGGCACTCTGGCGTCACGACTGACGCGCTCGATCAGACCCTTGCCGCCACGCGGAACGATGACGTCCACGTACTCGGGCATGGTGATCAGGGCACCGACCGCAGCACGGTCGGTGGTCTCGACGACCTGCACCACCGCTGCCGGCAGATCGGCTTCGGCCAGGCCGCGCTGGATACAGGTCGCGATGGCGCGGTTGGAATGGATGGCTTCGGAGCCGCCGCGCAGGATCGTCGCATTGCCTGATTTCAGGCACAGGCTGGCGGCGTCGATGGTCACGTTCGGACGCGACTCGTAGATGATCCCGACCACCCCCAGTGGCACGCGCATCTTGCCCACCTGGATGCCCGATGGCTGGAAGTTCATGTCGCGCAGGGTGCCCACTGGATCAGGCAGGCTTGCGACCTGACGCAGACCGGCGATCATGCTGTCGATGCGAGCCGGGGTCAGGGACAGACGTTCGAGCAAGGCAGGTTCCAGACCATTGGCGCGGCCCGCGGCTAGATCCTGCTCGTTGGCGGCGGTCAGTTCGTCGCGGGCAGCGTCCAGCGCAGCGGCGGTGGCAGCCAGCGCGCGGTTTTTCTGCGCGGTACTGGCGCGGCCGATCACACGCGAGGCTTCGCGGGCGGCGCGACCCAGGCGGGTCATATAGTCAAGAACGGACTCAGTCATGGTCTCAGAGGTCTTGGCGTTGAGGAAAGCGGCCGATTATAGCTGTCGGGCGTGCCGAACGACAGCGGCGACAGGCGGATGGTCGATATAAGCAGGTTTTGTTGGGTGAAACCTTCGCCCGGCCCTGCCACCTAACTGTAGGAGCTGGCTTGCTGACGAATACGGAGCATCGCAAACATTGAAGGTGACTGACACAGCGCATTCGCCAGCAAGCCGGCTCCCATGCCTTCGGCACAAGCATTGCTCGCTGGCCGCCCGCCATTCAGCTGCAATTAAGCCGCCGATTGCTATCATCGCCCGTCACCTCACCAAGTTGCCTGCCCATGCCCGACACCCCTCAGCGCGCCCTGCCCGACAGTTTTTTCCATCGCGATGCCCAGACGCTTGCCCGCGACCTGCTTGGCAAGGTGATCCGTCACAAGGTCGGCGAGTTGTGGCTGTCGGTGCGCATCATAGAGACCGAAGCCTATTACCTCGAGGAAAAAGGCAGTCACGCCTCCCTCGGCTACACAGAAAAGCGTAAGGCTTTGTTTCTGGATGGCGGTCACATCTACATGTATTACGCGCGAGGCGGCGACTCGCTGAACTTCAGTGCCGAAGGGCCGGGCAATGCGGTGCTGATCAAGTCGGCTTATCCGTGGATCGATGCCATGTCGGACGAAAACAGCCTGGCGCAGATGCACTTGAACAACCCGGACGCCAGCGGCAACATTCGCCCGCCGCAGCGGCTGTGTGCCGGGCAGACGCTGCTGTGCAAGGCGCTGGGTCTGAAAGTCCCGATGTGGGACGCCAAACGCTTCGATCCGCAGCAGTTTTTCGTCGAAGACGTGGGCCAGTCGCCTGCGCAAATCATTCAGACCACTCGGCTGGGCATTCCCGGCGGCCGCGACGAGCACCTGATGTACCGCTTCGTCGATCCAGCCTATGCACGCTTGTGCACACGAAACCCTCTGCGACGCGGACAGGTCGAAGGCCGCGACTACTTCACCATCGAGCAAGGAAACTGACCCATGGGCTCATGGCTCGACAGCATCACCGCCTGGCTGACCGTCAATCCCTCATGGCTGGGCACGGCGATCTTTCTGGTCGCCTTTCTGGAATGCATGGCGATCGCCGGCATCATCGTTCCCGGCACAATTGCGCTGTTTGCGATTGCCGCGCTGGCCGGCAGCGGCATCCTCCCCTTGAGCGAGGCGTTATTGCTGGGGTTCCTGGGCGGGCTGCTGGGCGACTTACTCTCCTACTTCCTTGGCCGACGTTTTCACCAGAACATTCGACGTCTGCCAGGACTGCGCCACCATCCGGAATGGATCGCTGGCGCCGAAACCTATTTCCAGCGCTATGGCATCGCGAGCCTGCTGGTCGGCCGTTTCATCGGTCCGCTGCGGCCCATGTTGCCCATGGTCGCCGGCATGTGCGACATGCCGTTCGTGCGCTTCGCCGCGGTCAGCCTGATCGCGGCGGCCGGCTGGTCGGTGGCGTACATTCTACCGGGCTGGGCCGCCGGTGCCGCGATTCGGCTGCCCCTGCCTGAAGGCTTCTGGCCAGAAGCGGCGGTCGTGGGCGCGGGGCTCGCGGTTTTGCTGGGCGTGGCGGTGCAAAGCAGTGTGCGTGGCAAGCGCTACGCCACCCGACTGATTGCCCTGGCCAGTCTGGTTCTATTGATCGCGGTGTTTCTGGGATGGCCGCATCTGGCGCATTTCGATCAGGGCGTGATGACGCTGGTGCAGGAGCATCGCAGCGCAGCAGCGGAAAACTTCGTGGTGCTGGTTACCGGCCTGGGCGATTTCAGGACGCAATTCTGTGCCGCTGCCGTGCTGCTGATCATCTTGCTGGTCACTCGCCAATGGCGGCACGCGATCTTCGCCTGCGGGGTGACGTTGGGGGCGGCGCTGATTAACCAGAGCATGAAGCACGTATTCGCCCGTGCCCGCCCCGAGGTGCTGTCCGACCCGCTCCTGACGTACAGCATGCCCAGCGGACACGCGTCGGCCTCGTTTGCATTGTTCATGACTCTGGCGGTGCTGGCGGGTCGCGGGCAGCCGGTCCGGTTACGCCTGACCTGGCTGCTGCTGGGTGCGATTCCCGCCACCTCGATTGCCATGTCGCGGGTGTATCTGGGGGTGCATTGGCCGACAGACGTGCTGGCCGGGATGCTGCTGGCGTTCTTTGCCTGCGCCGCAAGCCTGGCGTTCGTGCAGAACAGACAGCCCCTGCCGGCCCTGCCTGTACGCGTCTGGTGGCTATTGCTACCGGCAATCGTCGCGCTGCTGGGCGGGTTTGCGTTTCATTCGCTGGCCCATGGGGTGATCAGGTATCAGTATTGAGGGTTACCCAAAAGCCCCAGCAAACCTGTAGGCCTTCGCTTGCCCGCGATTGGTTTTGTCCTGTCAGCTGCGATGGCGACGGGTATTGCGCTATCGCGAGCAAGCGAAGGCCTACACGGGCGCGGTAGCGACTAAGGGATGCAGGCTGGGCTACGAGGATATGGGCAGTTCAGGCCTGCATATCGCCCTGCATTTCATCGAGCAGATCCTGGATGGCATCCAGACGCTCCTCGGCGTCGTCGATTTCCAGCAGTTCGATCTTGTCTTCCTCGGCGAATGGCAACAGGTACGCCAATTGGTTGGCCAATGACTGCTGACCACTGGCGGTCAGGCCCATGTTCAACGCCGCCACCATCGGATGCTCCGCCAGCGCCGCCAACAGCGCGACCAGATCATCGTCTTCTTCCTGTAACGGGCGTTCCTGCGGGTCTTCCAGCCATTGCACCTGCGCGACCAGCAGGTTATCGCGCTGGGTCTGGGCATCGATGACGCGAAAACGCCGCCCGCCCACCACGCGAATACCCAGCAGGCCGTTGTCCTGTTGCTGGAAGTCGGTCATCAGCGCTTCGCAACCGATTTGCGAGAAGCCTTCGGGGACGTCCCCGACCTCACTGCCTTCAGTGATGCAGACCACGCCGAAGCCCTCACCCTGTTTCATGCAGCGGCCAATCATGTCCAGGTAGCGCGCCTCGAAGATCTGCAGATCCAGCACGCACCCCGGGAACAGCACAGCGTTCAGCGGAAACAACGGCAACGACATAAACACACCCTCAAGCAACCAGAGACACCGCCAGCGGCAAAAACAGAGCCGTGGCGACACCCATCAGACTCATGGCCAGTGCCGCGAAGGCACCGCACTCTTCACCTTCCTGCAAGGCCGCCGAAGTGCCCACCGCGTGAGCCGTCAGGCCCAGGGCCATGCCCCGCGCTTCCGGGCTTTCGACACCTGCCAGGGTCAGCAGACCGGGGCCGAATATGCCGCCAATCACCCCCGTGATCAACACGAAAACCGCCGCCAGCGCTGCAACACCGCCAATCTGCTCGGCCACCAGCATCGCGATAGGCGAGGTCACGGACTTGGGTGCCATGGTCATCAGGATCATGTGATCGGCACCGAACGCCCAACCCAGTGCCACGCAAAGCCCGGTCGCAAACACGCCGCCAATCACCAGCGTAGTCAACACCGGCCAGAACAACTGCCGGATCCGCCGCAGATTCAGATAAAGCGGTACCGCCAGCGCCACGGTCGCAGGCCCCAACAGGACGCTGAGGATTTCGGTGCTTTTGCGGTATTCGGTATAGCTCAGCCCACAACTGACGAGCACGCCGATCACCACCAGCATCGAGACCAGCACCGGCTGCAGAAACACCCAGCGGGTCTTCTCGTAACCGGCCAGCACTACTTGATACGCACCCAAGGTGATGGCGATGCCGAACAACGGATGGTGGATTACCGACAACCACGCGCCCTGCCAGTCCACGCTCATGACGGCTCCCGGCGCTTGGCCTGACGGTCAATGAGCTTCTGCATCAGCCAGCCGGCAAAGGTCAGCGCTATCATCAACGACAACACCAGAGACCCCACGATTGCCCAGAAGTCGTCAGCGATCTGACCGGCGTAGACCATCACCCCTACCGCAGGCGGCACCAGCAGCAGCGGCAGATAGCGCAACAGGCTGCTGGCAGCCAGGCTGATGGGTTCACTGACCTCGCCCCGGGTCATCAGGTAAATCATCAACAACACCAGCCCGATGATCGGCCCCGGGAGTATCGACAGAAACAGATGATTCAACGCCGTCCCCACCAACTGGAACAGCACCAGCCAAGTCAGGCCTCTTAGCAACATAAAAAACTCCAGAAATTCGCGGCGACATTATAAGCACGCAGGCCCACCGGGCTATGGGTCGGTATTCGCAAGCCATCGTGTTCTTGACCAATAACCTGGGGCGTGCTGATCTTCATTCCCGGGATCCTGTAGCAGTCCGGCTCGCCGGCATTAGCGATCTTGAGGACGTCACTGCCGGCAGCCGTGCTGCTAGAGCCAATCAGCGCAAGACCGATGCTGATCAGACGAAGCAATAAAAGAGCCTATAGCTGCACAAGTCCGAAAAAACAAAAAACGCATGACGAAACCGATGTCACAAGGAGAGTATCGATGCCGTATGTACCTGTTGCAGAGCTCAAGCGTTATGAAGGCAAGGAACTGGGAAGTTCTGACTGGCTGACGATCGATCAGGATCGCATCAATTTATTCGCCGAGGCCACTGGCGACTTTCAATTCATTCACGTCGATCCGGTAAAAGCCGCCCAGACCCCGTTCGGCTCGACCATCGCCCATGGCTTTCTGTCGCTGTCATTGATCCCGAAACTCATGGAGTCGCTGCTGGTGCTGCCCGAAGGGTTGAAGATGGTGGTCAACTATGGCCTGGACAGCGTGCGCTTCATCCAGCCGGTCAAAGTTAACTCACGCGTTCGTCTAAAAGTTGCGCTGACTGAAGTGACCGAGAAGAAACCCGGCCAATGGTTGCTCAAAGCCACCGCAACGCTTGAAATCGAAGGTCAGGACAAACCTGCATTCATCGCTGAACCCCTGTCCCTGTGCTTCGTATAAACCTCATAAACATGAAACAGTCGTAACAGACTGTTTCATGAGACTTCCCCGCTGCGGCATACTCGCTGCGGCTGTGTGAGCGACTCGATTCAAGTCCGCGCTTTGATCACGCCGAAACACCTCATTTTCGGGATTTACCATGCGCGCGCTTGCTCCTCTGGCCCTCACTCTTTTGCTCACCGCCTGCGGCGACGGCGAATCGCTATTGCCCGCGGACGCACGTCTGCCCGATGGCGGTCGCTATCGTGGCGATGTGGTCAACGGCGTCCTGCAGGGCAAGGGGCGTATCGATTATCCCAATGGCAGCTGGTATGCCGGGGAGTTCAAGAGCGGCCAATGGAATGGTCAGGGCGAGTGGCACGCGAGCAATGGCGACGTCTATAAAGGCGGCTTTCGCGATGGTCTGTTCGATGGCCAGGGGACCCTGACCACCAGCGGCGGCAGCTACGTCGGCGGCTACAAACTGGGGCGGCGCGAAGGTGAGGGCACGCTCAAAGAGCATGGCATCAGCTATCGCGGCGAGTTCAAGGCCGACCTGTACGACGGCCTGGGCCACCTGGAGCTTGAGGACGGCAGCGAGTATCAAGGCCAGTTTTCCCACGGCAAACCCAACGGCGAAGGCCAGCGCAGCGATGCCGCCGGTAACCAGTTCAGCGGCAAATTCGTCGAGGGTCAGCTGGAGGGCACCGGCAACTTCAACAGCGCCGATGGCGATCAGTACGTCGGCGGCTTCCATCACAACCAGCTGAACGGCCGCGGGCGCTATGAAAACGCCGACGGCGACGTGTGGTCCGGGCAATTCAAGGATGGCGCATTTACCGGCAAGGGCGAGCTGATCGGCTCCGACGGGACCAATTATCAGGGGCAATTCCGTAACTGGCGCTTCGCCGGTGAAGGTCACCTGAAACTGCCCGACGGCAGCCTTTACGTTGGCCAGTTCGACAACGACAACTATCAGGGCGCAGGCGTGCTGACCTCTGCCGATGGCAGCGTGCAGAGCGGCACCTGGGCCAACGGTCAACGTGTGCGCGACGCCCTGGGCAAGCTGTTGCCCGATCCACTGGAAGTGGGGTTGCTGGCTCAAGGTGCGCTGCTGGATAAAGCCCTGGCCGCCGTACCTGCCTCCACGCCCGCCATCGAACTGTACAGCCTGGTCGTGGGCGGCGATGGCAAGCAGAGCGTATTCCTGCGCGAAGCCGATTACGTCAATAAGCTGCTCGCCTCGCGCTTTGGTGCTTATGGGCAGATTTCGCTGGTCAACCACCGCGACCACATGGCCGACCGGCCGATGGCCACGCGGGAAAACATCAGCCGTGCGGTGCAGACCCTCGCGCAGCGCAGCGGAGCGGAAGATCTGATCTTCATCTACCTCACCAGCCACGGCACCCACGAGCATGAGCTGGTACTCGATCAGCCGCGAATGGAACTGTCGGATCTACCGGCCAACGAGATGGCGGGGGTGCTTGCGCCGCTGAAGAACCGCGACAAGATCGTGGTGATTTCGGCCTGTTATTCCGGCGGTTTCATTCCGGCGATCAAGGATGAACATACGCTGGTGATCACCGCCTCGCGTGAAGACCGGGTGTCTTTCGGCTGCTCTGAAGAGGCTGACTTCACGTACTTCGGCGAAGCGCTGTTTGGCAAGGCGCTAGTGGAAACCGATGACCTGCAGCAAGCGTTCAACGACGCCAAGGCTATCGTGGCACAGCGGGAAATCGAAGAAAGCTTCGAGGCCTCCGAACCGCAGATGTGGGCGCCCAAAGCGGTGCTCGCGCGCTGGCAGCAACTGCGCAAAAGCCAGGCGGAACGGGCGTTGAACACGGTCTCCATTGGCCGGGGGTTGAAGGCTGCAGCCAGTCATTGATTCGGCAGACTTCATAGGTCTGTCGCAGTCCGGCTGGCCGGCGGGGGCGCCCTCCAGATCGCTGCCGCCGGCCAGCCGGACTGCTACACGGTGGGTCCAGCGTTACGGCACAGATGAATTTTTCCAGGCTTTTGTGAAACCTGTCCGGTCAGCATGCAGTCTGTTGCGATAGAGCGCCTATGCTTGTGTCGTATCAAGGGAGAAAGGCCATGTACTTGACGCCGCAACACATCCTGCTTGCCGGAGCCACGGGTCTGACCGGGGAACACCTGCTCGACCGCCTGCTCAATGAACCCACCGTCACCCGTGTCCTGGCCCCAAGCCGCAGGCCGCTGGCAGAACATCCGCATCTGGAAAACCCCATCGGCGACTTCACCTCATTGCTGGTCGAACTGGGTGGGCGGGTGGACATTGCGTTCTGTTGCCTGGGCACCACGATCAAGCAGGCAGGCTCTGAAGAGGCTTTTCGCGCCGTCGACATGGAAATGGTCGTGGCCTTCGGCAAACGCGCCCGTGCTTTGGGCGCACGGCATTTGCTGGTGATCAGCGCGGTGAACGCCGATCCCGGTTCGAGCATTTTCTACAGCCGGGTCAAAGGCGAGATGGAACAGGCGCTCAAGGACCAGGACTGGCCGCAATTGACCATCGCCCGCCCCTCATTGCTGATCGGCGAGCGGCAGGACCAACGTCTGGTGGAACAACTGGCGGCGCCCATCGCCAAGCTCATCCCCGGCAAATACGGCGGCATCGAAGCTTGCCACCTGGCCCGCGCGCTATGGCGCCTGGCGTTGGAAGAGCAGGACGGGGTGAGGATTGTCGAGTCCGACGAGTTGCGGCGCTTGGGCAAGTAGCGGTTGCATGAGCGGGTGACAAGCCTGTGTAGCAATCCGGCTTGCCAGCGGTGGCTCTCGCACCCGCCATAATCGTTGCGCCTGGCACAGAACCTGTAGGCGCCGGCTTGCTGGCGAATACGGTGGGGCAGTCAACCGACGGGTCACTGATTCAATTCATTCGCCAGCAAGCCGGCTCCCACCCGTTGACCTGCATGAGTACGGATTTACATCCCGCCCGTCGCCTGAAACCCCACCCCCAACACCGTCAGCACCGACAACGGCAGCAGCACCGTATCCAGCAGCGCGCTGCCCGGCAGATCGAGCATCGGGTATTTCGGGGCCTCGGCACCAAAGCGGTCTTTCTCGCAACAACCGCCTTTGATTGCGTACAGGTCCAGCCGCGTACCGGAATACACCACCGGCGCACCCGGCTGGTTGGCGTCGAGCGTGCGCACCGTCGAACAACCGGTCGCCAGCACCAGGCCAAGGGTCAGGACAAACAGTTTCTTATTCATCGGCGCCAAAGTGATGCTCGCCCCAACGCGGCAGCATGTCCTGAGGGATGTTGAGCAGATTGAGAATCCGCGCCACGACGAAATCGACCAGGTCGTCGATGGTCTGTGGCTGGTTATAGAAGCCCGGGGATGCCGGAAGAATCACGGCGCCCAGGTTGGACAGCTTGAGCATGTTTTCCAGATGGATGCTGGAGAACGGTGCCTCGCGCGGCACCAGAATCAGCTGACGACGCTCCTTGAGCGTCACGTCGGCGGCGCGTTCGATCAGGTTGTTGCAAGCGCCAGTGGCAATCGCCGACAAGGTGCCGGTCGAGCATGGCACAACCACCATGGCGCTGGGCGAACCCGAACCGGACGCCACCGGAGACATCCAGTCCTCTTTGCCATAGACGCGAATCTGCCCGGCCGCCGCGCCGGTGTATTCAGTCAGGAAGGCCTGCATCATCTGCGGTTTGGGCGGCAGGCTGACGTCGGTTTCAGTGGCCATGACCAACTGCGCTGCCTTGGAAATCAGGAAATGCACTTCCCGATCTTCACGCACCAGGCAGTCGAGCAGACGCAGCCCGTATTGCGCGCCGGACGCTCCGGTCATCGCCAGGGTGATACGCTCCGGGCCGCTCACTTGAGCGCCTCGGCCAGCTTGCCGTGCAGGCCACCAAAGCCGCCGTTGCTCATGATCACCACGTGAGTGCCGGGCTGGGCCTGGCTTTTCACCCGCTCGATGATGCCTTCCAGAGAGTCACAGACCACCGCCGGCACCTTGCACTGGGCGGCAGTCGCGCCCAGGTCCCAACCCAGATTGGCCGGCGCGTACCAGACCACTTGATCGGCCTGCTCGACGCTTTGCGGCAGACCGTCGCGGTGGGCACCGAGCTTCATGGAATTGGAGCGTGGCTCGACGATGGCAATGATCGGCAAATCGCCAACCTTCTTGCGCAGGCCATCCAGGGTGGTAGCGATTGCAGTCGGGTGGTGGGCGAAGTCATCGTAGATCGTGATGCCGCGCACTTCGGCGACTTTTTCCATGCGCCGCTTGACGCTCTTGAACGCGCTCAGGGCGCCAACCCCTTGCTGCGGCACAACGCCGACATGCCGGGCGGCAGCCAGCGTGGCCAATGCGTTGGCGACGTTGTGCTGGCCGGTCATGTCCCAGTCCACGACACCTTGGGCGACGCCTTCGAAGATCACCTCGAACTTCGAACCATCCTCACTGAGCAGTTTCGCCTGCCACTGGCCGCCCTCCCCGGTGGTTTGCACCGGTGTCCAGCAGCCCATCTGAATCACACGCTGCAGTGCAGGTTCGGTGGTCGGGTGAATCACCAGACCCTCGCTCGGGATCGTGCGCACCAAGTGGTGGAATTGTCGCTCGATGGCCGGAAGATCCGGGAAGATGTCGGCATGATCGAACTCAAGGTTGTTGAGGATCGCCGTACGTGGGCCGTAATGGACGAATTTGGAACGTTTGTCGAAGAAAGCGCTGTCGTATTCGTCTGCCTCGACCACGAAAAACGGTGTATCGCCCAAGCGTGCGGACACCGCGAAATTTTGCGGCACGCCACCAATCAGAAAGCCTGGCGCCATACCCGCGTGCTCGAGCACCCAGGCCAGCATGCTGCTGGTGGTGGTCTTGCCATGGGTCCCGGCCACCGCCAGCACCCAGCGGCCACGCAGCACGTGGTCGGCTAGCCATTGTGGGCCGGAAACGTAAGGCAGGCCTTTATTCAGGACGTATTCGACAGCCGGGTTGCCCCGCGACATGGCATTGCCCACGACCACCAGATCCGGAGCCGGATCCATGTGCGAAGGGTCGTAGCCCTGCATCAGGGTGATGCCCTGCGCCTCAAGCTGTGTGCTCATCGGCGGATAGACATTGGCATCGGAGCCGGTGACCTTATGCCCCAGATCCTTGGCCAGAACCGCCAGCGAACCCATGAACGTGCCGCAAATACCCAGAATATGAATGTGCATGACCAACCTCTTAAAACATCCGCGCAGGTTAGCTTAGAAGGTGGGGGGTGCGCACGGGGCAATTGAATGGGCTGAGCCCCTGTGCAGGCTCAAGGCCCGGGCGAATCGGTGCGGTGCGCAAACCATTGCAGGCGTGAGCTTGCTCGCGATGACGGTTCATCAGGCACTGCAGCAGTGCCTGATTGGGCAGGATCGCGAGCAAGCTCACTCCTGCAGATGGGGTGGTGTGTCACAGGGCTCAGCGGCTGATCCCATGCTTGCGCAGCTTTCTATATAAGGTGTTGCGGCTGACACCCAGCTCCCGAGCCGTATGGGTCATGTGCCAGCGCTGGGTTTCGAGCATCGCCACCAGCGCTGAACGCTCGGCGCAGTCCAGTGGCGAGTCGCTGGCTTGGGGTGTTTCGGGCCGCTGAACCGCGCCCTGACGAATCAACGGCGGCAGATCCGCCAGGCAGATGCGCTGCTCTTCGCACAACGCCGCCAAGGTGCGAAGTACATTGCGCATCTGCCGAACGTTGCCCGGCCAGCCGAACGCCAGCAGCGCTTGCCTCGCGGATGGCTCGATCAACACGACATGCCCGCCCGCTTCTTCTTCGAGCAAAAAATCCAGCAGTTGCTGCTTGTCGCTGCGCTCGCGCAACGGCGGCAGGGCGACTTCCAGACCATTGAGTCGGTAATAAAGGTCTTCACGGAAGCTGCCGTCTTCCACTCGGCCGAGCAGATTCCTGTGGGTCGCGCTGATGATTCGCACATCCACCGATTGCGGTTCACCGCCAAGCGGCACCACCAGACGGTCTTCCAGCACCCGGAGCAGGCGTGTCTGCAAGGCCACCGGCATGTCGCCAATTTCATCTAGGAACAGCGTGCCGCCATCGGCCTGCTGCAACTTGCCGCGCATGCCTTCCTTGCGCGCGCCCGTGAAACTGCCACCGCGATAACCAAACAGTTCGCTCTCGATCAGGCTTTCCGGGATGGCCGCGCAGTTCAACGCCACAAAAGGTTTATCCGATCGCTGGCTGGCCTGATGCACGGCCTTGGCAAACGCCTCCTTGCCAGAGCCGGTTTCGCCATTGATCAGCAACGGCACGTCACGTTCGAAGACTTTCAGGGCGCGGCGAAATTCGCTCTGCAACCCAGCGTCGCCCAGGCAGATACCGCTCAACGAAGGCTGTACCGCCGCTTTGCTGACGATCGGTGGCGCAAATTCTGTCGGGGCACAATGCGATTGCCCACGTAACACGGCAAAGAATCCGCGCCCGTCCCGCGTGCGCAACGGCCAGCTGGCTGCCGCATCCGGCGCTGCGCGACTGAGCAGTTGATCGAGCGAGCAGTCGAACAGCGATTCAACCGGCCGGCCAATCAGGTCATCGCGGTTCAGGCTCAACAGGTTCAACGCGCTTTGATTGAGCGCTTTGACGCGGCCCTCGGCATCGAAAGCCAACAGCCCTTCGCTGAATAGCCCAACCGAACCGGCCTGCAAATGAAAACGCAGCAGCCATTGATCATCGAAGTGGCGCAGAAAGTAGCTGCTTTCAATCATCTTCGCCGACAGGTTGACCAGCGCCATGGTGTGGAACTGGCTCTGCCGCGAGACATCGTGGCGTGCGGAGGACACGTCGAGCACCGCCAGCAGGTCGCCATGGGGATCGAATACCGGACTGGCCGAACAGGTCAGCCCGGTGTGCCGTCCGCGAAAGTGCTCGTTGCGGTGAATGGTCACCGACTGGCGCTCGACCAGACAGGTGCCAATGCCGTTGGTGCCCTCCCGCGCCTCGCTCCAGTCCGCACCCAGCCACAGGCCGGCACGCTCGAAGATCTTGCGCTCCCCGGGTTCGGTGACGCAGTTGAGGATCACGCCCCGGGCATCGGTCAGCAGTACCGCATTGCCGCCGGCAAGCTGCTGATGGAGGCTGTTCATCTCGCCGCCGGCAATGCTCAGTACCTGCTGCAGCCGTTCGCGGCTTTCCAGCACGCGCGCATGTTCCAGCACGGTCGGCGCCATCGCCTGGGCGGGGTCCAGATGATAGTCCTCAAGGCAACGCAGCCATGAGCGCGCAATGGAGGGATCGGCGTCAGGCCCATACAGGTGATGTGCCTTGCCTTGTGCAACGGTCAGGACTTGCCGGGCATGTCGAGTCAGATGATTGCTTTGCACTTCTTATTATTCTCCACAGGAGTTGCCGACCAGCATCCTCCTCGGATCCGGGCATTGCAATGCTTCCAAAGGCGCAACCCGCTGGGCTGTCCCACTTTCGATACACAGTGTCACGCTGACTGCGCCGAAGCTGGCACATGGACCTCCACCAAGGCCCTGATTTTACGCCGAACCCCCGATAAACCGGGCACCGAACGGCAATGGCCCGAGCTTTGCTCTACGCTTTGATCAAGCGCAGCCATAACCATTGAAGCCGTGCGTTATCCCCACACAATCACAAGAGCAAGGAGATATTCACCATGCGTTATGCCCATCCCGGTACTGAAGGCTCGATCGTTACCTTCAAGACCCAGTACGGCAATTACATCGGTGGCGAGTTCGTGCCGCCGGTCAAAGGCCAGTACTTCGAGAACACCTCGCCCATCACCGGCGAGCTGATTGCCACGTTTCCCCGCTCAACCGCCGAAGACATCGATAAAGCCCTGGACGCTGCCCACGCCGCTGCCGATGCGTGGGGCAAGACCTCCGTTCAGCAACGTTCGCTGACCCTGCTGAAAATCGCCGACCGCATCGAGCAGAACCTGGAACTGCTGGCGGTTACCGAAACCTGGGATAACGGCAAAGCCGTTCGCGAAACCCTTAATGCCGACATTCCGCTGGCGGTCGATCATTTCCGCTACTTCGCCGGCGTACTGCGGGCGCAGGAAGGCACCGCCGCAGAAATCGACGGCAACACCGTGGCGTACCACATTCATGAGCCGTTGGGCGTGGTCGGCCAGATCATCCCGTGGAACTTCCCGATCCTGATGGCCGCCTGGAAACTCGCGCCAGCACTGGCGGCCGGTAACTGCATCGTGCTCAAACCGGCCGAGCAGACTCCGCTGGGTATCACTGTGCTGATGGAGTTGATCGGCGACCTGCTGCCAAAAGGCGTGCTCAACGTGGTGCAAGGTTATGGCCGCGAAGCCGGTGAAGCCCTGGCCAGCAGCAAGCGCATCGCCAAGATCGCGTTCACAGGCTCCACGCCCGTGGGCTCGCACATCATGAAACTGGCAGCTGACAGCATCATCCCGTCCACCGTGGAACTGGGCGGCAAGTCGCCGAACATCTACTTCGAAGACGTGATGCAGGCCGAGCCGGAGTTCATCGACAAGGCTGCGGAAGGCGTGGTGCTGGCGTTCTTCAACCAGGGCGAAGTCTGCACCTGCCCGTCGCGCTGCCTGGTCCAGGAGTCGATCTACCCGCAGTTCATGGAAGCGGTGATGAAGAAGGTGCTGAAGATCAAGCGTGGCGACCCGCTGGACACCGAAACCATGGTCGGCGCACAGGCCTCGCAGCAGCAGTTCGACAAGATTCTTTCCTACCTCGAGATTGCTCAGGGCGAAGGCGCCGAGCTGTTGACCGGCGGCAAGGTCGAGAAGATGGAAGGCTCGCTGGCGACCGGTTACTACATCCAGCCAACGTTGCTCAAAGGCAACAACAAGATGCGCGTGTTCCAGGAAGAAATCTTTGGCCCGGTGGTCAGCGTGACCACCTTCAAGGATGAAGCCGAAGCCGTGGCGATCGCCAACGACACCGAGTTCGGCCTGGGTGCCGGTCTGTGGACCCGCGATATCAACCGCGCCTACCGCGTGGGGCGCGCGATCAAGGCCGGTCGTGTGTGGACCAACTGCTACCACCTGTACCCGGCACATGCCGCGTTCGGAGGCTACAAGAAGTCGGGCGTAGGCCGCGAAACCCACAAAATCGCGCTCGAACACTACCAACAGACCAAAAACCTGCTGGTGAGCTACGACATCAATCCACTGGGCTTCTTCTGATAAACCCGGTTGTTCGATAACCAGCGGCCTCTTTGGAGGCCGTTTTTATTGCAATCCGATAAACCAAAGCCTGTAGAAGCCGGCTCGCTGGCGAATGCAGTGTGTCAGTCGACATCTGTTGTGACTGGGTCGCCGCATTCGCCAGCAAGCCGGCACACGGCCTGCGGCCAGATGCCGAACATCATGTGCCGCGCCAGCGTGATGCTCGTTCCCACGCTCCGCGTGGGAATGCCGCCCGTGATGCTCTGCGTCACCCACCAGACGACGCAGAGCGTCTGGCCAGGTGCTACCACGCGGAGCGTGGGAGCCATCAACGCTTCCTGGTGAGCGATCGCCGGGGTACATCAACTGAGCCGGCTTACGGCCAAAAGCCGAACATCATGTGCCGCGCCAGCGTGATGCTCGTTCCCGCGCTCCGCGTGGGAATGCCGCCCGTGACGCTCTGCGTCACCCACCAGACGACGCAGAGCGTCTGGTCAGGTGCTACCACGCGGAGCGTGGGAGCCATCAACGCTTCCTCGTGAGTGATCGCCGGGGTACATCAACTGTAGGGGTTGAGGGTGGGCGTACCGGAATTTCGACTTTGGATTGCGCTTTGCAAACCGCTTAGGCACAGTCAGGGCGTCTGTGCCAGCACCAGGCGCGCCCTCCCCCTTTCATGAATTGACAATGAAGCTGAGGCCCAACTATGCGGATCATCCAAGCCACCCTGGAGCACCTGGACCTACTAACCCCCCTGTTCGTCAAATATCGCGAATTCTATGGCGAGCTGCCTTTCCCTGATTCCTCCCGCGCCTTTCTGGAAAAACGCCTGCGCCGAGACGAGTCGGTCATCTACCTGGCCTTGCATGACGAAGACGACAGCAAACTGCTGGGCTTTTGCCAGCTGTACCCCAGCTACTCCTCGCTATCGCTCAAGCGCGTGTGGATCCTCAACGATATCTACGTCGCCGAAGACGCCCGCCGCCAGTTGGTGGCCGATCACCTGATTCAGAAAGCCAAGAAGATGGCCCGGGAAACCCAAGCCGTACGCATGCGGGTCTCTACCAGCGCCAACAACGACGTGGCGCAAAAAGTCTACGAATCGATCGGGTTTCGCGAAGACACTCAATTCAAGAACTACGTGCTGCCGATCAATTGACCCGTCAGCACACTCTTCCACTGTAGGAGTGAGCTTGCTCGCGATTGCATTCGTTCAGAGACAACCCCGTTGACTGACACAGCGCAATCGCGAACCAGCTCACGCCTACAGGGCTGCGGGTGATCAAGACCAAATGTTTCAATCGCCTTCCCGGGCCAGCAACATCCGGTTTCTTCCCACTATAATGCGCGCCATATCACCGCAACCTATCGACCCGCACGACCCGGACCGGGTCTCACATTCAGGTGCCGCACATGGATTTCAACCCGATTGACCTTATTCTTCACCTGGACGTCTATCTCGACTTGCTGGTGACCAATTACGGTACCTGGGTCTATGCGATTCTGTTTCTGGTGATTTTCTGTGAAACGGGTCTGGTGGTGACGCCTTTCCTGCCGGGCGATTCGCTGCTGTTCATCGCCGGCGCCGTGGCCGCGGGCGGTGGTCTGGACCCAGTGCTGCTGGGTTGCCTGTTGATGGCGGCGGCGATTCTGGGCGACAGCACCAACTACGTCATCGGGCGCACGCTGGGCGACAAGCTGTTCAAGAATCCCGATTCGAAGATTTTCCGCCGCGATTACTTGAGCAAGACCCACGAGTTCTACGAGCGTCATGGCGGCAAAACCGTAACCCTGGCGCGCTTCCTGCCGATCATCCGCACCTTCGCCCCGTTCGTGGCGGGCCTGGGCAAGATGCCTTACCTGCGCTTTGTGGGTTTCAGTGTATTGGGGTCGATCCTCTGGGTCGGCGGGCTGGTGACCTTAGGTTACTTCTTCGGCAATATCCCGTTCATCAAGAAAAACCTGACCCTGCTGGTGCTGGCAATCATCCTGCTTTCGCTGCTGCCGATGATCATCGGCCTGGTGCGCAGCCGCAGGGGCCGTTCCGCCGAAGCGCGCTGAGTCATGTGGTCACTGGGCGGCTGGCTCAAACGCCGTACGCTGGCGCGCAATCCCGTTGACCCGCAACTGTGGGAGCGGGTCCGCCAGCGTTTGCCCATCCTCGACGGCCTGAGCGTCGAGGAGGATCGCTACCTGCTCGACAGCTGCGTGCTGTTTCTGAAGTCCAAACACCTCACGGCACTGGAAGGCGTCGATCTGGACGACGAATCGCGGCTGTTTCTTGCAGCCCAGGCGCAATTGCCGCTGCTGGCACTGGGCGACCTGAACTGGTATCAGGGTTTCCACGAAATCATTCTCTATGGCGACGATTTCATCAGCCCGCAGAAGCACCGCGACGCCAGCGGCGTGGAACACGAATGGGATGGCGAACACAGCGGCGAGGCCTGGTCGCAAGGCCCGGTGATCCTCGCCTGGCCGGGTGTGTTGTCGAGCGGCGGCTGGGAGGCCTACAACCTGGTGATCCACGAGTTGGCGCACAAGCTGGACATGCTCAACGGCGACGCCAACGGTCATCCGCCACTGCACAACGACATGCGCATCAGCGAATGGACCGCAGCCATGCAGAGCGCCTTTGATGACCTGAACCGCCAACTGGATGCCGACCCCGACGCTGAAACGCTCATCGATCCCTACGCGGCGGAAAACCCCGCGGAGTTTTTCGCCGTGACCAGCGAGTACTTCTTCAGCGCCCCGGATTTGCTGGTCCAGGCCTACCCGGACGTGTATCGGCAACTCAAAGCCTTCTACCGTCAGGACCCACTCGCCCGGCTGACGGCACTTCAGCACGAAAACCCGGTCTATCAAGCTCCTACCAACGTCTAGGGTCCGATTGGCGCGCATGGCAACCGTTGCCGAATGTGCCTATAATCCGGCCCACTTTTTGGCGTTGGACGCCAGATTCTGAATGGTCAACCAAGGGGGCAAAGCCCAATGAGCTACAGCAAGATTCCGGCCGGTAAAGACCTGCCGAATGACATCTACGTCGCAATCGAGATCCCGGCCAACCACGCGCCGATCAAATACGAAATCGACAAAGAAAGCGACTGCCTGTTCGTTGACCGTTTCATGGCCACCCCGATGTTCTACCCGGCCAACTACGGTTACATCCCCAACACCCTGGCTGACGACGGCGACCCCCTCGACGTGCTGGTCGTGACCCCTTACCCGGTTGCTCCAGGTGCGGTCATCCGCGCCCGTCCAGTCGGCATCCTGAACATGACCGACGACGGCGGCGGCGATGCCAAAGTCATCGCAGTCCCGCACGACAAGCTGTCCCAGCTGTACGTGGACGTGAAGGAATACACCGATCTGCCGCCACTGCTGATCCAGCAGATCGAGCACTTCTTCGCGAACTACAAAGACCTGGAAAAAGGCAAATGGGTGAAGATCGAAGGCTGGGCCGGTGCTGATGCCGCCCGCGAAGCGATCACCAAATCGGTCGCTGCCTACAAAGGCTGATCCGATTCGCCGCCTGCGAAGCGCCCGCCGCTTCGCAGGCGGCATGCTTTACCCGCATTCACAGCCTCGCCCATCTTCCACTGCACCGCATTCGCACCACTGCCCCCGCCTGTTCTGCACCTGCACTGCGCTCGCGTTGCAAGTTTTTCACCCTTCGGCCCAGCGCAAAGTGTTTAAAACAACTCCTCTCAAACAAATCGTTTAACCGATTAAAGCGTTTTGCACGCTGCAACATCAAATAGACCACCGCGACCCCACTCGATTGTATTGCGAGCGCTCTAGACTGCAGACTCTAAACGCCAGCGCTGACCTGGCCTGCCTTACAGCAACTTCGAGCATTGTTGATGCAAAACCCAACAGTGAAGGAAACAACCTACAAATTCGGTAGATCGGTGTAATCCCTACAATCCATCACAAGTTTGAAACCGCACTCATTTGAACGCTTCGTTCATTTAAACAAACTTGAACCCCCCGTAAACTTCCGGTCATGAATACATCAGGTGATCGACTACGCGTCCTTCTGCGAGAGTGCCATCTCTCTGCAACCGACTTCGCCGCCAACCGCAAGGTGACGCCGCAACACGTGAACAACTGGTTCAAGCGCGGCATTCCCATGGCGCGCATGGAAGAAGTCGCAGAACTGCTGAGCGTCAACGTGCGCTGGCTACGCAGCGGCGAAGGCCCCAAGCACCCCGGGGACAGCCGCGACATACACGTACTGTCCGGCATGGGAACATCACGCAGCGATCGCAGCAGCGTGCGCGAAGAACTGGAAATGCCGGTCTACACCGAACTGCAAACCCAGAGCCCCGGCCGTACCGCTGTCAGCGAAATACCCAACCACAAGATCCGCATCGCCCGGCGCGTCCTCGAGGCCATGGATGTCGAACAACACAATGCCATCTGCGTGGCCATGGTCGGCAACAGCATGGCCGACAAGATCCAGGACGGCTCGCTGATCGGTGTCGACCGCGGACGGGTCCACGTCATCGACGGCGAAATGTACGCACTGGAACACGACGGCATGCTGCGCGTGAAATACCTCTACCGCCTCCCCGGCGCAGGCCTGCGCCTGCGCAGCCACAACGCCGGGGAATACCCCGACGAGCTGTTCAGCGCCGAACAGATCCAGGAACAGCACATCCACATCCTGGGCTGGATCTTCTGGTGGTCCACCCTCAACAACCGCCGCCATCCGGCCACAATGCCTTGAGCAGCAGCAACGCAAACACATCAAGGCTGGGCAGACTGCGTGAACATGAGTATCCTGCACGCCTTCGTTTCAACACCCACCGGCTACCCGCCGATGAGTGCTCGACCAGGTAAAGTCTCCACGACCTGCCTCGTCTACCTGACAAGCGCCTCTTCGTAGCGCGCACTTTTGCGGATGGGTGCGATTAGCCAAAAACTAACCAAACCCGTCACCGAGAAGCCGGCCACAAGCCGGCTTTTTAATGTATTTTTGAAAGCTATTCTCATCTACCAAAATCCGCGAGAGCCTTGCTAGATCAAGGGTTTCAGCCTATTTTTGTTCCTGTGACTTCCGTTTTGATCCGAGGCGTTCCACGCGCAAGTGGGGGAACAAGTGGGGGAACAGAGGGCGAAAAAATGGGCAAACTGACCGCCAATCAAATCAAAAATCTGGTTGAGCCTGGGACGTACGAAGACGGTGAAGGGCTTCGTCTTTTGGTGAAACCCTCAGGACGAAAAACCTGGGTGCTCCGCTTTCAATTGAACGGCAAACGCAGGGAGATGGGTCTGGGGAGCTACCCTCAGCTCAACCTGAAAAAAGCCCGCGCAGCCGCCTATGAAAATAAAGTCCAGATACTCAATGGCACTGATCCACTCGCGAAACGACAGGCTGAACAAGTCGCTCAGCGGGAGGCCGCACGCCGGGAACTGGCGCAGCTGATTACCTTCGAGAAGCTGGCCTCTGACTACCTAGACGCCCATGGATCAAGCTGGTCGGAGAAATGGCGCAAGGGCTGGCTGAGAAAACTCGAGCTCTATGCTTTCCCTACAATAGGGAAGCAGTCAGCTGATCAGATCGAGACCAAACATCTGATCAAGACCCTGCAACCACTATGGTCAACCAAAACGCGGACGGCTGACGAGGTTCGTGGGCAAATCGAACAGATCCTCGATGCTGCTAGAGCGCGAGGACTTCGGACAGGCGAGAATCCGGCTCGCTGGCGCGGTCATCTGGAAAATCTGCTCAGTCGCCACGAGAAGAAAAAAGCTCGCAAACGCCAGCACCATCCTGCATTGAAATGGCAGGACCTACCGAAGCTTATGGATATATTGCACAAGGATCCCAGCCACGTTTCAGTCGCGGCTCAATTGTTGATCCTAACTGGCGCCCGTTCGCATATGGTCCGATTCGCACGCTGGGACGAATTCGACCTTGAGACTGGTCGCTGGTCTTTACCCGACGAACGAATGAAAACGCGCCAGGCTTTCGCGATCCCGCTCGCACCCGAGGTCATCTCAATGTTGAAGGGTCTTCCCAGGCTCGCCCGCGAGAGCCCTTACGTGTTTCCGGGGCGCGGCCGCAGCGGCGTGATGCATGCCAACGGGATTCGTAACCTCCTGCACGGGCTCGGCTATGAAAGCATCACTCGCCACGGGTTTCGTTCGACCTTCCGCGACTGGGCAGGCGAGCAGACCAGCATTCCCAGAGAAATTTGTGAACTGGCGCTGGCTCATGATGAGCGCGGGGAGACCGAAAGCGCGTATTCCCGTTCTGACTTCTTCGATAAGCGTCGTGAGCTGATGGAGCTGTGGGCGCGGTACGCCACCTCCGAGAAGACTTAATACAGGCCAGAAGGCTCAGAGTGAGCAGGATTGTGGACTGCTGCATAACGTAGTTTGGAAGAGGGTAGACAGTGCGTGACGGCAATCGTAAATGCACGCTGCACGCGATAAACAATGCAGTCACCGAAGCATTTTGTAACAAGCCCAAGCGTCAGCCCACTTGAAAATTGGATCCAGTGCCAGCAGTTCAATACTACCCCAATTAGTGGGCATTCCTCGGCGCATTGCAAATGACCACCTCAAACACGCTAATCAAGATCAAACCCAGCAATCTCTACTACACCGACTATAGCGAAACGGCTGTGAAAGGGGACGATCCAAAAAAGACTGCCGAAGATGCTGACCGTTTCAGCAGAAAAGAAAAATATGAGGTGGTCGACATGATTAACTCAATTGGCTGGAAAGATAACAACAATACGCTCAAAAGCCTCCTGATCGTGGAATGGATGATTCATGAAAAGCTTCCGGGTACAACGCAGGGACGCGCTAAAGTTCAAGCTTGGATTTATGCTAATTACGCAGCCTTGTCGAAGGACTATCCCCGTTAATACCAACATGCTGAATTCCCTCAGTTCATTTTTTGATCTGGAGGATTTAGATGGTATGGACCAACGCTTCAGCGTGACTCCGAAAAACAGCGTAAGCCGCAGAGCACCTCGACGATCCGCTTAACCTGTTCACGATCCTGGCCTTGCGGGGATGCTGTGCGGACGACCGTGCGCTGCAGTCCTAAAGCCTTGCTCAGACTCGACACCTTCACAGACTGATCACCGCGAAGCGCGGCGAGGGTTAGGTTTACGCTGGACAGCCGGTTTTGTGCGGTCGCGATGGCCAAGGAACCTTGTTCAACTTGGTTTCGGGGATGGCCGGCGTAATCCAGTAACGCCTGCCGATCAATTAACCAAGCATCTTTAAACCCCGGCCCGTCCTCTGATCGACACCAGCGTACAAACGCCTGCCAGCGATCACTGTGCGCCTTGACCATGCCGTAATGCCCGCCGCCAAATAGGTCGCGCAATGCCTGCGGTCCGGCATAACTCAGCTGCCGGCCATAGCCAAAATCAAGCCCATCGCGTCTACCTACCAGTACCATGGTCAAATTTCTCCCGAAGCCGAGCCTTTAAAACCTTCCCCACGTCATCCCGCCAAGAATGTTGAGTGTTATCAGGGATCAAGGCCCCTGCGACCTGTGAGGGTTGTCCACTAACGCGGGACTGGCGGCTCTTTACGACCGGGAGCTTGGGCATCTCATGATCTGGCCTCCTGAGCACTTCCGAGGAAGTGGGCGGGTGGAGGCTGCATTGGCTGACGAGACCAATGCAGCGAGATCCTGAGTCAGGTGAAGGCAGTGAAGCGAAGACCGGGGCATGCCTGACTGTCAGTCAGGTGCAGTCCATCTCGTGGGCTGCGGCACCATCATCTGCATCGCTGTTGCGGGTGACTACGGTGTTTGTCACGCCGATTGTCACGAGGGGGAATGCCGCAAAGCCTTGTACGAGTTGGGCTGCAGCAGCGGTAGGAGCGCCCGTCTCTTTCCAGGAGAAAGAGACGGGCGCAGGTTGGCGCAAGGAAATGGCCAAGCGGATAGGTTGCTGCAAAGCAGCTATGAAAGGGGAAAGTTGCCGCAGTGGGCACACTGGTAAAAGTAGGCATCCATCACATCGCTGTGAGCGTGCGAGCCGCCGGACGCTAATCGCACTTTGGGAGAACCACCACGGTGTGGCGTAGCCTTGAAGGTTCGGGCTACCTGGGCTGCTGTCAACGACAGCGCTTTGCCCGATCTTTTCTACGCCTGTGGATAATTCGGGTCAAGGCTCGAATTTTCGAGAGTTCTGCGGCTGTGGATGTAAATATCCACCGGTGGAAATCAGTGGTTTTCCACAGACAGTTGCGCGGGCTTTAGATTTTTTAAGTGAGGTCCATCCAAGCAGGGCGGCTTTGCAGCCCCGCTTGGATGGACCCGCATGGAGAAGCGGACTGCGGTGATCTCACAGGCTTACCCACATTTGGATGCGCCACGGCTATTTTTAGGGTGGTGATCGTCACCTCCCTGCCCCGGAACCTATGGAGTGGAAATATCCAACTGAGGCCATCACCGCTCGCTTTCGTTGCAGCATAATGCGCCCCAGTTAAATTCATCACCGAGCTGCGCGCTGATTCAGCAGCTTTCGAGCACTACAAGGACTTCAGAATATGTCGCAAGCCTCCAACAATCTGGCCGCTTTCATCTGGTCATTGGCCGATTTACTCCGTGGGGATTTCAAGCAAAGCCAATACGGTCGGATCATTTTGCCGTTCACCTTGTTACGGCGTCTTGAGTGCGTGTTGGAGGTGAGCAAGGCCGCGGTGTTAGCGGAGTATGCGCGCGTTCAGCAACTCAACATCTCCGAAGAAGCGCAGGAGAAACTGCTCCTGCGCGCTAGCGGCGGGTTGTCGTTTTTCAATACCTCGAAAATGGATTTGTCCAAACTTGGTGAAGGGGGGATCAAGGCTAACCTGGAGTCGTACCTGCAAGGCTTTTCCAAGGATGCTCGGGAGATTTTTGAACACTTCAAATTCACCGAGTTCCTCGGCCAACTCAACGATGCCAATCTACTCTATAAAGTTGTGCAGAAAGTTCGGCAGACAGACCTAAGCCCCTTAGCTGTTTCCAACCACGACATGGGCCTAGTGTTTGAAGAGTTGATCCGCCGCTTTGCCGAAGGCTCGAATGAAACCGCCGGGGAGCACTTTACCCCGCGTGACATCGTGCGCCTCACCACCTCCCTGGTGTTTATGGAAGACGATGATGCGCTGACCAAACCCGGCATCATACGCACCATCTACGACCCTACGGCTGGTACGGGCGGTTTTCTCTCTTCCGGCATGGAATACGTGCATGAGCTGAACCCGCAGGCGGTGATGCGAACTTATGGTCAGGAGCTAAACCCTGAGAGTTACGCCATTTGCAAGGCTGACATGCTGATCAAAGGGCAGGACGTAAGCAACATCAAGCTCGGCAACACGTTGTCGAATGACCAGCTGTACGGCACTGAATATGACTACATGCTCTCCAACCCCCCCTTGGTGTGGACTGGAAGAAGATCGAGCAGGAAATCAGCGACGAGCACACGCAAAAGGGTTTCAGCGGTCGCTTTGGTGCTGGCTTGCCACGGGTTAGCGATGGCTCGTTATTGTTTCTGATGCACCTGATCAGCAAGCTACGCGACGGATCGCAGGGCGGCGGACGGATCGGCATCATCCTTAACGGCTCTCCGTTGTTTACCGGCGGTGCCGGCTCTGGCGAATCGGAAATCCGCCGCTACATTCTCGAGGCCGATTTGCTCGAAGCTATCGTCGCACTGCCCACCGACATGTTCTACAACACCGGCATTTCGACCTATGTCTGGGTGCTGTCGAACAAAAAAAACCAGGAACGTAAGGGCAAGGTGCAGCTAATTAACGGCGTGAACCTTTGCGGCAAAATGCGCAAATCTCTTGGCTCAAAGCGCAATGAAATGGATGAAAGCGATATCACCACAGTGATCCGCGCCTTCGGTAGCTTTGCTGCCGTCGATGCCTACGAGCTGGACAAACAAGCCCCACAAAAAAGTAATCGTGGCCGCCAGGCTGCCAACCCGAAAGTTGAGTCTGCTAAGACCTTCGCCAGCAAGATCTTCAACAGCTATGAGTTCGGCTATCGCCGCATTAGCATTGAGCGCCCGTTACGGCTGTCCTACCAGTTCAGTGACGCACGTGTAGATGAATGTCGCTTTGCCCCTGGTGTCATAAACACCGCCATGAAATGGCTCTACCAAGAGTACAGCGCCGTAGAGGGCGATAGCTGGAGCGACGATGACACCTGTAAGCGTTACGGTGACCTGAGCGCACATGAAGACTCCATTCGTCGTTACTTCAAACTGCACTTCCCCGACCTGAAAGAGAAGCACATCAAAGATTTGCTCAATAGAACAACATGGCTGGATCAGAAGCGGCTCTTAGCCAAGGCACAAAGCCTGCAGGCCAGCATCGGCGCTGCCCAGCACGACGACATGAACACCTTTGATGATGCGATCAAGACCGCCTGCAAGCAACAGGGTATTGCCCTGGATGCCAAAGACAAAAAACAAATCATCGATGCGGTGAGCTGGAAGAACCCAGAGGCCGCCAAGGTCATCAAGAAAGTTCATAAAACCAAAGCCAATCCCCTTTATGGCCTGTTTGCCGTCGACGGCGAGGTGCTGGAGTACCAAACCGACAACGAACTGCGCGACAACGAAAACGTCGAGCTTGACCCGAACCAGAGCGTTAACGCCATTAACGAGGCCTACTTCCTTAAAGAAGTAAAACTGCACGTGCCTGATGCCTGGATCGATGCCAGTAAGAAAGATGCGAAGGATCAGCAAGTCGGCATAGTTGGCTATGAAATCCCCTTTAATCGCCATTTTTTCCAATATCAACCACCGCGGGATTTGCCGGAGATTGATGCAGATTTGGATTCTGTCTCCGCTGAGATTATGCAATTGCTACAAGAGGTGCATTCGTAATGGTGGTGCAATATAAACCGTATTCAGAGTACAAGGTTTCGGAGGTCGAGTGGTTAGGATTAATCCCGGCTCATTGGCACTCTACAAAAATCAAATATGGATATGCCATTACGCTTGGTAAAATGCTGCAGAAAGAAATGAAGGCTTACACTGATGAATTCAAGCCGTATTTAAAGGCAATAAATATTCAACCGCAAGGTATCTGGCTGGATTCAGTTGAAAACATGTGGTTCTCTCAGAGCGACATGAGATCATTAAAATTACTTAATGGCGATGTACTCATAAGTGAGGGTGGTGATGTAGGCAGGGCTGCTATCTGGAGGAGCGAGCTGCCTGAATGTTATATCCAGAATGCAATCAACAGAGCTAGACCTCTAAGAGGCATGTGTTCTAGCTTCTTGTATTACTGGATGGCCATGCTTAAGTCATCTGGCTTCATAGACATTCTTTGCAATAAGGCTACCATTGCTCACTATACGGCTGAAAAGCTAGAGTCCAGCCCGCTGTTTATCCCCCCCTATAAAGAAGCAAGATTTATTTCAAGCTTCCTTGATCACGAAACCGCCAAAATCGACACCCTGATCGAAAAACAACAACAGCTTATCCAGCTACTAAACGAAAAACGTCAGGCCGTGATTAGCCATGCCGTCACTAAAGGCTTGACCCCCAACGCCAAGATGCGCGACTCGGGTGTTGATTGGCTGGGAAATGTTCCGGAGAGTTGGACGATTTGCCGCATTAAACAAGTGGCCAGACTAGAAAGTGGACATACGCCAGATAAGAAAATTGAGGCGTACTGGGTGGATTGCGATATACCGTGGGTCTCTCTCAACGACTCATCTCAACTAAAAAAAGTCGACTACATAAGTGATACTGCATTTTATCTTAATGAAAAAGGCATAGCCAACTCTTCAGCTAGAAAGCTTCCTGAAAGATGCGTGGTTTTTACTAGAGATGCAAGCATTGGCTTGGCGGCAATAACTACAAGGGTTATGGCTGTATCGCAGCATCTTATTGCTTGGATATGCAACGAGGAAAAAGTCGTTCCTGAATATTTGTTGCTTGTTTTTTACGCAATGGAAGATGAACTTGAGCGGTACACCCTCGGTGCAACCTTAAAGACAATTGGTATGCCTGACGTGAACAAACTGACTGCTGCCTTCCCTAGTATTGAAGAGCAGAAGCAAATTATTTATCATGTATTTAAAGCCAGGGAGAAGTTTGATCTATTGATTGCGAAAGCTGAATATGCAATAAAAATCATTAAAGAGCGCCGAACCGCCCTAATTTCCGCAGCTGTTACCGGCAAGATAGATGTCAGAAACTGGATCACACCAAAAGAAACTCAAACCAACAAGGAAGTAGTCGCATGAGTGTATTGGGTGGAGGCAAGGCTAACGAGCTAACGTTTCAGAACGACATTCTCAAGCATCTAGTAGCCAACGGCTGGCTGTTGGGCAAGGCGGAACACTACAATCGTGAATTGGCCTTGTACCCCGAAGACTTGCTGGGCTTTGTTCAAGACACCCAGCCTGAGCAGTGGCAAAAATTCTGCGCACTCTACCCCAGCAACCCCGAACAGAACTTTCTCGAGCGGGTCGCGAGCCAGCTAAGTAAAACCGACCCCAATGCTGCCAGTAAAGACATGCGTACCTTCGGCACACTGGGCGTGTTGCGCCATGAACTTCGCCATCGTGGCACCCGTTTCAGCCTGTGCCAGTTCAAACCTGAACACGATCTAAACCCCGACACCTTGGCTTGCTATGCCAAGAACCGCTGCCGTGTCGTACCTGAGGTAGTTTATTCACCCAGGGCAAGCCAAGAACTTCTCGAACAAACAGGCACCAAGGCCAAAGCTTGGCGGATTGACTTGGTGTTGTTTGTAAATGGCTTACCGGTCGCCACGCTGGAGCTGAAATCAGAATTCAAGCAGGCCGTGCAAAGCGCTATTAAGCAATACAGAACCACGCGCTTTGCGACGGACCCTGTCACCAAAAAGCCCGAGCCGCTGCTAACCTTCAAGCGTGGTGCTCTGGTGCATTTTGCCGTGAGCCAGTACGAGGTTTATATGGCCACACGCCTCGAAGGCGCGGAGACCTTTTTTCTACCATTCAACAGGGGCACCACTGTCGGCGGTGCCGGCAACGATGTGCCGGCAGACATTAATCAATACGCAACTGATTATCTATGGAACGAGGTCTTGCTCCCCAGCAATCTACTGTCGATTCTCGGGCGCTTTGTGCATCTCCAAATTGAAGAGAAAGAAGATTGGGAAGGCCGTAAATACAAGAAAGAAAGCCTGATTTTTCCGCGCTACCATCAGTGGGACGTGGTGAATAAACTGGTGACGGCGGCCCGTACTGAAGGCCCCGGTCATAAGTACCTGATCCAGCACAGCGCCGGTTCCGGCAAGTCCAACTCGATTGCCTGGATCGCGCATCAGCTGTCGGCACTGTACGACGCGCAGGGCCATAAGCAATTTAACTCAGTGATTGTGGTGACGGATCGCACCGTGCTGGATGATCAGCTGCAAGACACGATCAACCAGTTTGAACACGTCGATGGCGCGGTTGGCCGCATCAATAATCAGGAAGGTGACGGTTCCAAATCGGAAAAGCTCGCCGCAGCGCTGGAAAACTCGCAGCCGATTATTATCGTCACAATCCAGACCTTTCCCTATGTGCTGCGCGCCATCGAAAACAGCGTCAGCCTGAAAGAGCGCAGCTACGCGATCATTGCTGACGAAGCCCACTCCTCGCAAACCGGCTCTACCGCCCGCCAGCTAAAAGAAGTGCTGATGATTGAGGCCAAGGCTGATGGTGAGGACGAACTTAGCACCGAGGACATTCTCGATGCCGCCGTGGCTTCACGCCGCGTGTCGAAAAATCTCAGTTACTTTGCCTTCACCGCTACGCCGAAAACCAAGACGCTGGAGCTGTTTGGCCGTTTGCCCAAGCCCACTGAGCAGCCCTCTAAAACCAATAAGCCCGCGGCCTACCACGTGTACAGCATGCGTCAGGCCATTGAAGAGGGTTTTATTCTCGATGTGCTGAAGAACTACACCAACTACAAAGTGGCCTACAACCTGGCGCAAAAAATCGACAAGGCTGATCAGGAGGTCGAAAGCAAGAAAGCCAAGGTCAAGCTCAACCAGTGGGTGCGCCTGCACGAATACAACATCGCGCAAAAGGTGCAGGTTATTGTTGAGCACTTTCGCAACAACGTGATGGGCCTGTTGGGCGGTCAAGCCAAAGCCATGGTGGTCACCAGCTCACGCAAAGAGGCCGTGCGATACAAGCTGTGTTTCGACAAATACATCGTCGAAAGGGGCTACCAAAAAATCCATGCCATGGTGGCATTCTCCAGTGAGGTGGAGTTCACAGAGAAAGACCCAAATGCGGTCGCGTTACTCGGCAACAAATACACCGAGAGCAACATGAACCCCAACCTCAAAGGCCGCGATATGCGCAAAGCCTTTGATAGCGATGATTATCAGGTGATGATCGTTGCCAACAAATTTCAGACCGGCTTTGACCAACCCAAACTCTGCGCCATGTACGTGGACAAAAAACTCGGCGGCGTCGAGTGCGTGCAGACCCTATCGCGCTTGAACCGTACGTATCCCGGCAAGGCGGACGTTGGCACGTTCATCCTGGACTTCTTCAACGAGCCGCAAGACATCCTCGACTCGTTCCAGCCGTACTTTCAGACGGCAGAGCTGGCAGATGTTTCCGATCCAGACTTGATCTTCGATTTGTTTGAGAAGCTCAACGCGGCGGGCATTTACAAGTCCAGCGAGGTTGAGCAGTTCTCCGCAGCCTTTTTCATCAAAAACAAAAGCAATGCGGCGATTGCCAACATTTGCAAGCCTGCGGTCGAACGCTGGACGAAACGCTACAAGTTGGCGGTTGATGCCTACGCACACTCGAAAGACATATTTGAGAGAATCAAAAAGACTCAGGATGCAGTGTTGATCGCCAACGCTGAAAACGACCTGAAGGAATGCAAGCAAGCCAAGGACGCCCTGGACATTTTCAAAAAGGATCTGGGCACCTTTGTGCGTTTCTATGAATTCATGTCGCAGATCGTCGATTACGATGATAAGCAGCTGGAAAAGCTCAGCCTGTACGCACGCAATCTAAGCCCAATGCTGCGTGAAGCCGCTGTGGATGAGGATGATATTGACCTCACTGGTGTCGTGCTCAGCCATTACCGCGTTTCGAAAATACGCCAGCAAGACCTGAAGCTAAAAGAAGACTCGCCCGACTATAAGCTCGTGCCAGGTGAGGGGCTTGGATCAGCGGCTGCGAAGGACAAAAAGGAAGAGCTGCTTTCACAGATATTAGAACGGCTCAATGAGCTGTTTGTGACGGACCAACTGACTGAAAAAGATATGGTAAATTACGCCTATACCATCCGTGACAAGGTCAGTGAAAACCAGTTAGTTATGCAACAACTGGCAAACAATACTCCCGAACAGGCATTGCTTGGAAACTTCGCCAATGCGGTTGATGACGCGATTATGGACAGTGGCGATGCCCACCAGAACCAGATGATGCAACTACTCTCTGACCCTGCTAAGGCCAGTAAATTTGCCAGAGTGGTTTTCGACTTACTTAAGCTGGCAGACCAATAATCGCATGTCCCACCGCAGGTGGGACTTTCTCCAGACTAGAAAAGAGATACTGACTGTAGGTGCTACTGAACAAGTAATTGGGCAGCAGGCTGCTGCCCAATTTATCAACTGCCAGGAACGCTCGCGACCTCAGTAGCTGCCACTTCATCGTAACGCGGAAATCGCTGCTTTAATCGCTCAATCGTCCACCGCCACTTCGGCGTAGTCGGACGGCAAACCGTATTCTGATTCCCAAACATCCCAATCTCTCGTACTGCCTGGCTCACCGGCACGCTTTGCAGCCATTGGATCGGAACAAAATAGTCGCAGCGCTCCGGATCGTCAGCAAATTCTGCATGATAGTTGGCGCGCGTTGCGACCTCTAGCACCGGTCGCTCCTCGCCGTCTTGCATCACTGTGAACTCGTTCGCAGGTGTGGACGTGCCAAGAACGCGTCCTACGCCGACATAGCCTTGCTGCGGAATGTTTACCCAGATCCGATCTCCCGGAGACAGGAGCTGCAGGGTCTTGCTGTACCACGCGCCTCCACCGCCGGAAATAAAACCGAACTCCACAGCATCGGCCCATGAGCGCGAGGCAGAATCGCCGAACGAACAGTAGAACTCGCCGTTCCAAGGCTCGCTATGCCCTTCGCTCGTCGACGCGGCGTTCACTTGAGTCTGAACAGGATCGAGTAACCATGATCGACTCAGTAGCTGTTGATCGCCCACCTGGAAAATTTGAAAACAGAGCACGTTGATCGGAATATCTCGCTTGCTGAGGTACTCAACGATTCGCTCGCTGCTGACATCCAACTCCGTGGCGACGATGATCAGTTGGTGGCTTTTATTCAAATCATCGTCGTCTAGCACACGACCAAAGCGCGCTAGAAAATCTGCATACAAGCTGCTTCCGGGGCGGAACCGTTGGTAAATCGCCGCGATTTCGTTCTCACGCAGACTCTCGACCCACACGGCGTAATCGAGAGTCTGAGCAACGACTTCACGGGGCGTGCGGTCTCGTTTGAGCTCAATTAGTACCAGATTTCCATCAGGAGCAATGGCCAATAGATCAATGCGCCCCCCCATACCAGTGCTTTCTTGCCTACCTATCAGCATCCACTCATCCGAGAGAATGCTTGGGGAGCTGATGATCATTTCTTCCAATAGCTGCTCACTGGCCAATCGGCTTTGGCGAAGCTTATTGGGTGTAAGGCCGACGGTCCAGACGTCCGTTTTGATAGGCAAGCTGTGAGTCCTTGATGAAATTGTTTATGACAAAACTGGATTTCGCCGTCGAAACTCCGACCACGCAACAATCGCTGGTAGATGCTGAATTAGTCAGCGAGCTACTGACTAAATCAACATTCCATATATGCCTGAAACTCAGGTACGAATTAGCAGAACTACGTTGCCTCAGCTTACTCGCTCAGAAGGCATCACCCGTGCAAGATCGAGAATCGCCTTGGCAAAAGCCTCTCCCACCCCATTTCGCGAGATTTGTACGACCTCATTCAGGCCCGTGGTGCTAGACAATTTCAATTCATCGTAAAGACAAATAGGGAGCTCACGATTGTTTTTGAATCTACGATCAGGGCCGCCCTTCTTGTTAACAAATTGCCACGTCCTGTCGACTACCATGGCATCCCTGGGAGGCGAAGCACTCTCAATAAACCGCTTTGCATTGACCTGCAACTGCAGCTCCCGATAGCTAACCGCGCCCACACTTTTCTCGTCATAAATTAATACACGATCAGGGAAGAAATGCAGCGTTTGGCGCCCAACAACCATGGAGATGGTTTCTATATTGGTTTTTACATAAGGTGGTGAAGACCGAGCAATAGTCGTTTTTCTCCGACGTACAAGATTGCTCGCACCTGCGTGATACTTACGATCATGAACGGCGCCTTCGGCCTCGATGTGCCAGGCCGCATCTGCTGCCGATACCTGCTGGCCACTGCTGTGCAGCGCTTCGTAAGCTTCTTCCATCTCGGCGTCAAAATCGTAAAACAGTACAACCGTCTTAGCCATCGTGTCGCGTACTGCAGAGGCAATGGTTAGGACTGAACCGAGGATAAGAGCACCCCATATAGTCCCAATGGACCAACCATTACGCAGGCCAAGAAATACTACGAAGATTCCCAGGACACCAACCCATGGCCAAAGTCGCCATCTTGCCTGCTTCGCATTCATTTCATCGAGCAGATCACGTGAGGATGAATCCACGATTTGCGAAGCATCCGCGGACTCGATCTCGACTAAAGGGGCGTGAGTGCCCTCAGGTATTACCGTAGTTTCAACGTGAGGCAAAAAAGGCGGCTTATCGTTGGTCCTTGGTACGGTAGCCCGGTAGTACAGGCCTCCCCGCCCCATATGAACGTAATTGCCTCGAGGTCCTGTCCCGATGCGTAGGCCTTTCAACCCCACCGAAACGCCCACACCCTGCCGGGACAGATTGAAACGAAACAGCCCTACTCTGATGCTCTTACGAATATAGAATCCCATTACCATTCCTTGATACAGCTTGAACATCCACTGTTAGTAGCTGACTCACTGCTCGCCAATCACAAGCAATACATCGTCGATATACCGCCCTTCCGCACCATGGGTACCATTACGCAAATACCCAGGAATCATCTGCTGAAATTCGATACGGTCTGCAGGAAGAAACTCAAGCAATGCTTCCAACATCGCGGGCCTCAATAGCCGCTGGTTAACAGGAACCTCTCGCAAATTCGGCCGGATCACATTCTCTTCAAGCCAGACCAACTTCTCTCGCAGGCTGTAGTTACCCTCAAGGGTAATACGCTCAGCGTGCTCGCTCTGCTCATCTGCCACTTGCTGGATCGAAACCTCTTCAGATTCCGTACTCATCCCTTCGACCTCTACAGCTGGCTCGGTTCGTAACCGCGCAAGCTCCTGAAGGATGGGTTCGATTTGCACACGGGCATTACGGAACCAGTCCACCGACCAAATGCGGCGAATATTCCAGCCCAATTGCTCCAACACGCTTTGACGCAGACGATCACGGTCACGCGCGGACTTGGCCGAATGATATGCCGCACCGTCGCATTCAATCCCCATCAGGTAGCGACCGGGTTGCCCTGGATCACGTACCGCCAGATCAATGAAGAAACCAGCAACACCAACCTGAGGCTCGCATTGATAGCCATGACGAGACAGCATCTCAATAACAGCCACCTCGAAATCACTGTCGGGAGCACGTTCAGACTCTTTGATGTGCGGCATGCGGCCGGACTCAGCGAAATGCAGAAAATCACGCAGTGCTTGCACGCCTCTGCTGGAAGTACCGGTCACCACTACATCAGTCGAGCTAAACGAGGAGAACACCTGCATGCGCTTCTTGGAGCGGGTATACAGCACGTTCAAACGTCGCCATCCACTGGCACCGTTAATCGGGCCAAAACGCTGAGGAACAGTACCGCCCACGTCCATAGGGCCGTAGGTGCCGGAGATGTAAATAACATCTCGCTCGTCACCCTGGACGTTTTCCAGGTTCTTGATGAACAGCGGCTCATCCTGACTTTGATTACGGTCCAATGCGACTTGTAGCTGTGGGCTTTGTTTGGCCAGCTGCTCAAGCATTCGCTCGATCTGATCAGCCTGTTTGACGTTCATGGCCACCACACCTAGCGACTCATCGGGGCGGTGAATTACGTGGTGCTCAATGGCCTTGGCGACAACCTCGGCCTCTTCAATGTTGCGTTGTTCGACAAACCGCCCGCGGGGCACTCTGACAAACTTGACACCGAACTCTGCGGACTCACGGTGCGGAGATGGGTACACCACCAGATTGCTTTCATAGAAGGCTTTGTTCGAGAAGGCAATCAGGCTCTCGTGACGGGAACGGTAGTGCCAACGCAGACGTCGCAGTTTGAACAGCGGCATGGCGGCTTCCAAAATGCTTTCCGAGTCCTCGGCCAATGAAACATCAGCTTCATCGGTATCCGAATCGCCACCATTGCGGGAAAAGAAGTTCGTCGGCGGCAGCTGTTTCGGGTCACCCACGACCACTAGCTGTTTACCCCGTGCGATGCTACCCAATGCTTCTTCCGGGCGCATTTGGGATGCTTCATCCATTACGATTAAATCGAACTCGACGTGCCCTGCCGGCAAGTATTGAGCGACAGCCATTGGCGACATCATGAAGCAGGGTTTGAGGCCTTGCAGCGCTTCGGCGGCACGGTTCATCAGGCTACGGATCGGGACATGCCGTGTCTTTTTCTCAGCCTCGCGCTGCAGCAAGGCCAATTGTGTAAAGTCTCTGACCGCACCATGACTATTTCCAACAGGAATTTTGTTCTGACTGATACGTGACGAAACTTGCTCACGTTGAAGATGCTTGAGCTGCTCATCGATATCAGCGAACCGAGCGCGAATGGCCTCCTGCTCTTTGCCCGAAAACTGCCCCAGCGCGGGATCAAGCTCAAGGATTTGCAAGGCCCAGCTGTCAAGAAGCCCGAGCAGACAGGCATCGATGCAGCGTTCAGAAACCAGGTTCTGCGTTTCGATTGCTTCGACGACAGTTTCGAACCCCAGCTCAACCAAGTGCGAACGCAAACGGCGGTACTCGAACCAATGGTCGAGCAGATCGGGGTTCTGAGCGGCCCAGGTCAGACGGCTGGCCATGGGCTCGAAATCTGCTTTCTCAATGGACTGCCACCACTGACCGGAAATAACCGCAGCACCTTGGAAAAACGCTTCCAAGGACTGCTCCCAGGCCTCTACAGCTAGAGCGAGTACAGCACCTTGTTGATGCCAATGGAGAATCAGCGACTCGGCTTCTTTGGGCATGCACGCCGTCAACTGTGGAATAAGAATATCCCGAATCGGCAACGCCAAAATGGGCTGAACGAAGGCAACGGTATGCCGCCAGGTCGTCAAACGAGGTCGGGCCGCTGAAAGATTGTCTATTCGAGGAAGCTCTTCACCCAGCAAGCAGGTTTGTAGCACGGAGTCGCTTTGCAGTGCTGCCGAACGGGCTTGCCAGCTTTCCACCGACTGAATCAGCAGCAGTATTTGCCCCATCGTGGGCTTCTCTTCGCTGATTACGGGTAACAACGAGCGCAGCGCGGTTCCGATGTCGTTGATAAGGCGAGCATACAGACCCTCTGGAGCGAGCAAATCTTCCGAACGCAAATCATGACTGTCAAAGGGCAACAGCTCTTCCAGGTCCAGTCGATGCTCCAGAACATCCAATAGGTAGGGCTCGAGCTCTGCGCTATCGCTCGAAATGCCGGCCAGTAGCGCCCCATCTGTCTTAAGCAGGTACTCCGCAACCCATACTTTTGCACCGAATCCACGTCCGCATTCTGTACGCAGGAACTTGTACCAACCCCGCAAGCGCTTGAGTGCGTCGATCGGAGTATCAAGCCCTTGGAAGTGTTCACCCAGCTTCTCGGTGAGCACTTTGCTTTCACTCAGTTCACTGTGTCTTTTCAGATAAGCTATGACATCTGGCAAGACCGCCAGAAGCTGGTTCAGCTTGAGCCCTGGTCGCGCCATAGCCAAGATCTCGGCTTTAGCAGAGCGCCATTGTCCCTTGAACCAGCGAAAAAGTGATTTATCTGCCAAAACCCGATTCAAGTCTTCCAGTCGCGTATGACTAGACAATCGATCCAGAGTGAAATGGTTCGCAGCCTGCTCCTGCAACTGCCTGATGACCGGAATGTCGTTGTCCAACTCTACGAGCAAACTGTCCAAGGTCTCGTCTTCGAAGCGTTTATGGCGAAGAGATGCCAAATCCTCAGGCATCGCCGCGAGCATTTGCAGAAAGAGCACAACTTGCTCAATACCGATAAAATCGCTTCGTAAGCCTTGAACCGCAGCCCCTTCCGCTAACAGCCGAATTAGCACTTGAACACGTGGGGCCAGTTCCAGTAACTCCTCAGCCTCTTCGATCACATCCAGCAAGGCGTTGAGGGATAGGGCCTCATCACCGTTATGCAGACGTATGGCCGCGCAGGCTTTTTTGATAGAGGCTATCGCTTGCCCAGAGCCAATAACATCCGCGCGCAACGATCGAGCTAGTACGCCTTGCTCGTCCAACAAGGAGTCCATACCTTGCAGCCACAATTTCAGTGCCTCACAGGACTCGATATCCAGTCGTCCTAACAGATCCCAGTCCTCATCACCTTTAGGTAATGCAAGTACCGGAATTGAAGCTGCTAAGCCTCGCAACTGATCTGGGCTGTAGGTTTCCAGAACAGATACCTGTAGCTGTTCTGCTAATTGAGGACGAAGAGCAGCGAGACGATTCAGCGCCTGCTGAGCCAGAGAGAGATTTTCTAGAAGTGCGGAGCGCTCAGCACCAGTCACGCGAGTTTTTGTGCTACCAAACCACGGGTGCGTTTCAAGTTTGCCAGTGTGACCAGCTTCCTCAGCCGTCTTGCGATAGATGTGTGCATAAAAGCCGGCCTGCTCCTGCAAATGCGTTTTATCGATTCGCGCCTCCGACTGCGGATGCAGATCGGCAGGTTTAATCGACAATGCCTCACGCAAACGGGTTGCCTGCATTAGCACCTCGTGAACACTCATCCCCGACTCTTCGAACTGGGCATGCAAGTGATGCACGTGTTTGTTGAGTTGCTGCTTCAATCGCTCATAGTTGGCAATCAGATCCGTCAGCTGCTTGGGCGAGCGAAAGCCACCGCTGTTCTGAATCCGCTGCCGGATGCTGTCGATAACAGCGCTCTTTTGACTCTTATGGCTATGCAACTCCAGACAAAAATCGCCCAAACCTGCTCTTGTCAGTCGAGTCTTAACCACCTCAAGCGCTGCGCGCTTCTCCGCAACGAACAACACTTTTTTGCCTTGGGCCAGCGCCGCAGCAATCATGTTGGTGATGGTCTGAGACTTACCGGTACCGGGCGGCCCCTCGATCACAAGGTCATCCCCGCGAATCACGTCTATCAATGCGCTGTGCTGAGAACTGTCAGCGTCATCTATTAGAGGAAACTGCAGGTGAACCTGATCAATGTCGTCGATTGAATGCTCGACACAAAATGCGCCTTGTTTTCCTGACGAATCTGCCGGCAAACCGTCCATTCCCGTAAGCCGTTTAACCAGACCATGATCCAGCAATGATTGGTCTTTCCAACGGCCTGGATCAAGGTCGAGATACATCATCAACTTGCCAAACTCGAACAAGCCAAGCGAGGCATAACGATGAACTTTCCAGTCAGGCTTGACCTTCAGCACCGTTTCAACAATGCGTTCGAAGTATTCCTCAGGCGTGCTGTCGTCGGTGATCCGCGGAAGTGCGATACCAAAATCAACACGAAGCTTTTCCCGCAATGACAGGTTGGTAAGAATGTCTTCTCCAGTAGGATGTACGCGGTATTCGAATGTCGCGGTTTGAGGATTGAGCTTACCTTTCTCCAGGTTTACTGGCACCAACATCAGCGGCGCCAGGCGGCTGCTGTCTTTACCTGCGACCGAGTCATCCCACTCCAGGAACCCGAGCGCAAGATAAAGAATGTTCGCGCCCGTTTCCTCGAGAGCCGATCGTGACTGGGTATACAAAATCTGTAGCCGCGACTCCATCTCCGCGGGGTAATAGAGCGTCTGAATCGCGTCGTCAGAATGCTTACCGGTTTGCCCGCTTGCAGGAGGCAGTGGTAGCTCATAGCTGGTCGCCATACCCAGGATCTGCGCCCAGACATCTGCCGTAGGCTGTTTCTTTAACTCAACAACTGTGCCTGTCTTTTCGTCCAGCTTTAAAAAGCCATGGGTAAGAAGCTGCCTTTCCGTTGGTTCAGGCACAGCAGCAAACCGCATGGATTTTTCATCTGCCAAGGTATCGAACAGGTGATCCGGCAACTCATCAATAATCCGTACGAAACGTTTGGAGCGCGCATGTGAAAAGTTCAGCAGCCGATTGCGGGCGCTGAGGTCGAGAAGTCTGCTTCTCAGCTTCTCCAGGCTTTCCGGTATCTCGCTTGGGGGTGTATCAAGGTCATCCCAATCGGTAAGAGGCGCTGAATCAATGGACTTTGAACGCCCATTGGACTCGGTATCGAACCGATAAACCGACCCACCCCGGCCGCCGCCTTTATTGAGCAGTCCCTTGGTAATGAGCTCGTCGCGCAGGCTCCAGTACTCTTCCTCAGAGACGGCAAAATTCTGAAGCTCAGCTCGCCGATCGATCCGGTCCCTGAGTGACTTGTTGCCAACGGCCGTCCCGTCTGCGGGGACCAGTTCTAGTATCCATTGCAGAACAAGTTCATATCGTTGGATAGCCAATGATTCAGGGCCTGAGTTCACGTCGATCACCGCTAATTTTTCGGGGCAACTGCCTAATGATTTTTTCTGGGCATGGCAATGCCGATGCTCAGCTTCAGCTGGCCGCGATAACAAGAGAGGCTTTGTAGGGGCGCTGCCGATTTCTCGGTGCGCTCGAGATGCCATCCTTGGGAAACAGCGGCCTGCTTGGAATTTGATGGATGTCACAATATCCAGCACAAGGAGCAAGGTAAAGGCAAAGTGCCTTGACGCCGCACAAATCCCCGCCTACTCGACGATTGGTCAGCAAATCCACCTACACTATTGAAAAGCTCTAGCTCAGGTTGATTCCTAATTTCCAACAATCTGATCTTGCCGCGTCGTCAGAGTAGAAGCGCAAAGCTTAAGTTGAGCACGAAAATACGTCACTCCATTGAACCTACTCGACCGTTTTTACAACACACGACGAAGGCTCAATTCAACTAGCAAAAACCGACCAAAAAAGCCGGCTTTTTGCCGGAAAAAAACCAGGTAAAAATAACAAAAAGTGGGGGAACAGATGGGGGAACAGATGGGGGAACAGATGGTTTCATAAAAACGACAAATTATTGATTTTCAAATACCTATATCAATAAAAAGCTAACCACAAGCCGGCTTTTTAATGCCTGGAATTCGCGCAGACCTGGCTCGGCATCCAACGGACGATTCTGTGGCTTGGGTAAGCGTGCGGCCAGGTCACCTTCCGACTTCGAGACAGACTGTGTACCATCGGCGAAGGCTTATGCTGCCTGCCGCTCGCGCCGATAAGGCAAGGTGAAAGCATATTTGCTTCCAGACTCTTTCGCGTCTCTCTTGATAGTCGAGGTTTGGCAACGCGGGCACCAAGATGCTTCGACTCCAGGAGGAATGATGTCGACAGTCGAAAAAGCCAAGCAGATGGCAAAGCGTTTGCGCGCCTCATTAGAGGCCCGCAATCACCAGATCTCCCATTGCGCGTCGCTTGAAATGGTGGCGCAGCAGCTGGGCTACAAGGATTGGAATACCGCTTCGGCAGTGCTGCCTCACGAACCGGTCAGCCCCGCCATTACGCTGAAAAAAGCCATACCCATATTGCGAATGTTCGATGAGGCCAAGGCAAGAGAGTTTTATCTCAACTTTCTCGGTTTCAGCGTCGAATTCGAACACCGCTTTGAAGCCGATCTTCCCTTATACCTGGGGCTCAGCCGGGATGGCTTGCAGATCCATCTTTCCGAGCATCATGGTGATGCAAGTCCGGGAACCACCATTTTTGTCCCCATGCAGAACATTGAACTGCTCCGGGACGAGCTGAACAGCAAAGGGTACGGTTTCGGACGCCCAGAGATTGTAGAACAGGGGTGGGGAAAGCTGCTGGAGGTATATGACCCTTTCGGTAACCGTATCCGTTTCTGCCAAAGCTGATTTGCTTGTCCTGCTATTGGCTCAAGATCAGTTAGGCCGCATGAAGTGACTGAGCGTCTGTTTGACCCGACGAGGTCAAGCAGGCGTTTTTGCGAGCGTCACTCGACGTCGTGCTGCCCACTATCAGCACTTGCGGCCAGTCGCCCGCTGCGCCGGCAGAGGAGTCACCATTCCACTGGATATGCATGCCGATCCTGCCCGTCCAGGAGAACAAGCCAATGACCCAGCGCGACTCCACACTCAGAATCAAAATCACCCGTGGTCTGCCCCATCCCTGCAACAAATTGCAGCGTTTGTAGCCCTTTTCTTACAGACCTATCTCTTTATCGCGAGGGACATTTCCTAGAAACTCATACCCGCTTGTGCGCTGTGATTTCGGTCTCTAGGCTGCGTCGGTCGCTGACAATCAGCGATCGGGTTTAGCAGCCTGCATGAACGATAGAGAAACACGCACCCACCCTTATGGTGGCTTTGCATGGGGCACCCTCGGGTGCGCCGGGGTTTCTCTGTGTCCTGGTCTGCTAACCCGTGTCAAAGCCGCCACCCTCATCCGTTTAGCAGCGGACGATCGTGTGGCCCCATACACAGAGAATGAGAATGCTCAAAATCACCCCAGATCCACCCGACAAATCCCTTGAGGAATCCCTGGCACACGTCTCTGGCCTACTGCGCTGCGCAATGGCCACCGCCTGTGAAAGCGCCGAAAACCACACCGGCGTCAAACGCGACCTGGCGTTCTCGGTCGTGCATCTGATCGACATGGCCAAGGCGGTCGTAGACCGCTCGCTGGACCAGATAGAACCACGCTGAGCGCTTCATTGCCCCTCTGGCAGGAGCCGGCGGCATCGTGCACAAGTACGTTGCCGCCGCTACCCCGCCCTCCCCCGAAATCATCAAAAACCATAGATATCCTGTCTATAGCTTTGGTACGCCGCCGCGACTTCCTCGTGGGTCATGGTCCCGCCCAGCCGAGGGTAGCCCAGTTGTATCTGAACTTCTGCGGGGTAGAAGTATTCACTGCCTCTGACGGCGCGCAAAAACCTGTTGGCGAGCTCATCGAACTCGATGAGCTCTTGAAACTCGACAGGAATGCTCTGTCTCTCGTAAGCCGGGTAGGCGGCGAGATCCAGCACCTGGTTGATATGGGTCTGGACGCTGCGATCGTTGCGCTTGAAAAAGTGCACATCCCGCAGGCTCTGTTCCCACCGGGTGATGTGCTGCTGCAGTTGCGCTTGAGGGGGAAGCGATAGCTGCATATTGGCGGACATAAGTGCCATCACCCCCAGATAGCGCTCAAGGAATTGCTGGAAAAATCCCTCGAAGTCGTTGCGTTTGAGGCTGACGAAGAGCATCGCGTAGCGGGTGTCGACTTCCATGGCGAGCAGGACGTTGGTCCTGCCAAACTTGGTGACGTGCAGTTGCCAGCGCTCGGCGGGGTAGAGGCTGGACCCTACATCCTGCAACGAATCTTCAGGCGAAGAGAGTTGAAGTTGGCTGACGACTTTGCCTTTGACCTTTTTGGAAAAGAAGTCGCACGTAGCTTGGGTGCAGTCGAAAATCAACATGAGCGGTACCGGGGTTCTCTTCGGATAGGAAGGGCAGACTGGCATGTTTTGGCGCCGCTCGTCATCCGCACGCCGTAATCCCAGTGCATTCGCCAGCAAGCAAACCGGCCGGCCGGGGTCGATGCTCAGCAGATGCTCGAGGAATACGGCCTTCGCCGGCCGGCCGTGCTCCTACAGCGGTGCAATGGGCTTGCTGGACAGCTTCGCGTTGGCCAACAGAATCTCGGCAAATTCCGACGCAGCTCCCAGCAATGGCTCTCCGCGCCGGGTAAGAATTCCGTAATCCTGCGGGGCGAGTTTCAGCGGGGTGTTGAGCACTTTCAGCAGCCCGGTTTCCAAGTGCGGCTGGGCCATCGACGCCGGCAGCATGGCGATCATCGGCCCGGATTGCAGCACTTGCAGAAAGGTCTGCATCGAAATGGTGTCGATGGTGTTTTTTGGCGTGGCGATGCCGGCCTTGGCGAACGCCTGCTCCATGCGTGCACGAATCGGTGTGCCGACCGGATACAGAATCCACGGCCATTTGCCCAGCTCCTTCAGCGGCGTCTCCTCAAGCTCGGTCAGCGGATGACGGCTGTTGACCACCATGCAGAACGGCTCGGGCGCCAGCGCCTGAAAGTCATAGACCTGCTGCTGGTTTTCGTGGGTGTAGCGCGCCACCGCGAGGTCGAGTTTTTTGTCGTCGAGCATTTCCATCAGGTGATCGCTGGTCTGCTCGACCACTTCAATGGACAACAGCGGCCAGCGCTGCTTGAGCTGAACAATGGCGTCAGGCAAGACCACCGCCGTGGCCGCGAAGATTGCGCCAACCTTGAGAAACCCGTGCCCGCCTTCGCGCAAGCTGCTGATCTGATCGACGAACTTGTTGGCGTCGTTCAGGGCGATCTGCGCGTAACGCACCACGTGTTCGCCAAGCGCGGTAGGCGGCATGTTGCGCGGCAGTCGCTCGAACAGATCGAAGCCCAGCAAGCGCTCGATTTCACGCAGCATCTTGCTCACGGCCGGCTGGCTGAGGTTCATGTGCTGCGCGGCGGCGTGCATGTTGCGGGTTCGGGCCAGGGTGTCGATCAGCACCAGATGCTTGAACTTGAGCCAGTTACACACCGTTGAGAAGGATACGTCTGACATGGGATCGGCCTCGGTACGCGATAACCCAGTGTTATCGATAATTGAGCAGATGTCATTGGAGTTTATCGGCGGCGCTGATTAGGGTCGGTAGGAAAAGCATAAAAACATCGAGGACTGCCCCTATGCCGATTCAACTGACCCCTGAAAACACACTCCCTGCCGACGGCCTGAGCGGCACCCTGGTGGGCCGCGCCTGGGTACCCGGCAAGGTGGGCGGGCCATCGCCGGTGGTGCTGCGCAGCGACGGGGTGTTTGATCTGTCGGCGCAGTTCGCGACCTTGAGCGAGCTGCTGGAGACCGACTCGCCGCTCAAGGCAGTGCGCGAAACCCAGGGCACCTTGATCGCCAGCGTCGAAGAACTGCTGGCCAATTCGACCACCAACCCTGACACCAGCAAGGCTTTTCTGCTGGCCCCGGCCGATCTGCAAGTGATCAAGGCTGCCGGGGTGACGTTCGCTGCCAGCATGATCGAACGGGTGATCGAGGAACAGGCGGCGGGCGATCCGGCCAAGGCTGAAAGCGTGCGCGCCATCGTGCACAACGCCATCGGCGACAATCTGCGCACCATCAAGCCGGGCTCCGAGCAGGCGAGCAAGCTCAAGGCGCTGCTGATCGAACAGAAAATGTGGTCGCAGTATCTGGAGGTCGGCATCGGCCCTGACGCTGAAATCTTCACCAAGGCGCCAGTGCTTGCCGCCGTCGGCAGTGGCGCGCAGATCGGCATTCACCCGAAGTCGGAGTGGAACAACCCGGAGCCTGAGGTGGTGCTGGCGGTCAACAGTCGCGGCCAGATCCATGGCGCAACCCTGGGCAATGACGTCAACCTGCGCGACTTCGAAGGCCGCAGCGCGCTGCTGTTGAGCAAGGCGAAAGACAACAATGCCTCGTGTGCCATCGGCCCGTTCATTCGCCTGTTCGACGAAACCTTCGGCATGGATGACGTGCGTAACTGTGTGGTGGACCTGCAGGTCAAGGGCGACGACGGCTACGTGATGAAGGGCTCCAGCTCCATGTCGCAGATCAGCCGCGACCCGGAGGACATCGCCGCCCAGACCCTCAACGCCAACCATCAATACCCGGACGGTTTCCTGCTGTATCTGGGCACCCTCTTCGCCCCCACTGAAGACCGCGACCACGTCGGCGGTGGCTTTACCCACAAGCTCGGTGACCAGGTCAGCATCAGCAGCCGCCTGCTCGGCAGCCTGCACAACGAAGTGACCCACAGCAGCCGGGCGACGCCATGGACCTTCGGCGTCGGCGCGTTGTTTCGCAACCTGGCGGCGCGGGGACTGGTTACACGCTGAGTTCGTCTCTGCCCGGAGGGCGTGGGAGTCTGGCTTGCCGACGATCTGGCGCGAAGCGCCAGCTAATCCTGTGAATGGTATATACCTGACCCAACGAGTTGTCTGATTCTACTGCCGGTGCCCGGCAGATCGCTGGCAAGCCAAGTTCCCACGGCCTGCGGCCAGAATCAAATGCTCAATACTGTGTCGGCGCGGACATTACCTTCCACATCACAACTACAAGAGAGACCCGAACCATGTCCGATACGCCCAAACGCCGCCTGCGCAGTCAGCAATGGTTCGATGATCCCGAGCACGCCGACATGACCGCGCTCTACGTCGAGCGCTACATGAACTACGGCCTTACGCGAGAGGAGCTGCAGTCCGGGCGTCCGATCATCGGCATCGCCCAGACTGGCAGCGATCTGGCTCCGTGCAACCGTCATCACATCGAATTGGCGCAACGGGTCAAGGCCGGGATTCGTGACGCAGGCGGGATTCCAATGGAGTTTCCGGTGCACCCGATGGCCGAGCAGACCCGTCGTCCAACCGCCGCGCTGGACCGTAATCTGGCGTACCTGGGCCTGGTGGAAATTCTTCACGGCTACCCGCTCGACGGCGTGGTGCTGACCACCGGTTGCGACAAAACCACCCCGGCGTGTCTGATGGCCGCCGCGACCACCGACCTGCCCGCCATCGTGTTGTCCGGCGGGCCGATGCTCGATGGCCGGCACAAGGGCGAGTTGATCGGTTCCGGCACGGTGCTCTGGCACGCGCGTAACCTGCTGGCGGCGGGAGAGATCAATTACGAAGGCTTCATGGAGATGACCACGGCCGCCTCGCCGTCGGTGGGTCATTGCAACACCATGGGCACGGCACTGTCGATGAATGCGCTGGCCGAGGCGCTGGGCATGTCATTGCCCGGTTGCGCGAGTATCCCGGCGGCCTATCGAGAGCGCGGTCAAATGGCCTACATGACCGGAAAACGCATCTGCGACCTAGTGCGCGACGATGTGCGTCCGTCGCAGATCATGACCCGTGAAGCCTTCGAAAACGCCATCGCCGTGGCCTCGGCGCTGGGTGCATCGAGCAACTGTCCGCCGCACCTGATCGCCATCGCCAGGCACATGGGCGTCGAACTGAGTCTGGAGGATTGGCAGCGCATCGGCGAAGACGTGCCGTTGCTGGTCAACTGCATGCCGGCCGGCAAATACCTGGGCGAAGGGTTCCACCGGGCCGGCGGCGTGCCCGCCGTGATGCATGAATTGCAACAGGCCGGAAAGCTGCATGAGGAGTGTGGATCGGTGTCGGGCAAGACCATAGGCGAGATCGTGCGCAATGCCGTGGCCCAGGATACCGACGTGATCCGCCCCTACGACGACCCGCTCAAGCATCGAGCCGGATTCATCGTGCTCAGCGGCAATTTCTTCGACAGCGCCATCATGAAGATGTCGGTGGTCGGCGAGGCATTCCGCAAGACTTATCTGTCCGAGCCGGGCGCGGAAAACAGCTTCGAGGCGCGGGCGATTGTGTTCGAAGGGCCTGAGGACTACCACGCACGGATCAACGACCCGTCACTGGAGATCGACGAGCGCTGCATTCTGGTGATTCGCGGCGCGGGCACGGTGGGTTATCCGGGTAGCGCCGAGGTGGTGAACATGGCGCCACCGGCCACGTTGATCAAACAGGGAATCGACTCGCTGCCGTGCCTGGGCGATGGACGTCAAAGCGGTACTTCGGCCAGCCCGTCGATTCTCAATATGTCGCCGGAAGCGGCGGTCGGTGGTGGTCTGGCGCTGTTGAAAACCAATGACCGGCTGCGGGTCGACCTGAACAATCGCAGCGTCAATGTGTTAGTCAGCGATGAGGAAATGGCCGAGCGTCGTGCGCAATTCGAACCGAAGATGCCCGCGTCGCAAACGCCATGGCAGGAGCTGTACCGCCAGCTGGTCGGGCAGTTATCCACAGGCGGCTGCCTGGAGCCGGCAACCTTGCATTTGCGGGTGATTGCACGCAGCGGCGAGCCCAGGCATTCGCATTGACGGGGCTACCAGGCTTGTACGCGAAGTCGCTGTAGGAGTGAGCTTGCTCGCGATAGCAGGGTGTCAGTCAATGCCTGGGATCTGACACACCGCTATCGCGAGCAAGCGCACTCCTACAGGTGTCCGCATCCAGGATCACAACAACGTCGGCAACCCCTGCTCCATCTCCAAAAACCGGCTCTTGAGCAGTGAATGCAACTGTTGCACCGCCGGCGAAAACTGCTTGCGGTGCGGGTACACCAGGTTCAGCGGAGCGGGCTCGCCGGGGTAATCCGGCAACAGCAACTCCAGACGCCCGGCGAGCACATCGTCCCGCACATCGACCCATGACTTGTAGGCGATACCCTCACCGGCCACGGCCCAGCGCCGTACCAGATCAGCATCATCGGTGAGCAGCGGGCCGGACACCGTGAACACCCGCCCGCCTACCGGCCACTTGTCATAGACCCGGCCACTGAGGATGTACAACAGACAGTCATGGCGCAGCAGGTCGTCCGACGTCAGCGGCCTGCCCTTGCGCGCCAGATAGTCCGGCGAGGCCACCAGCACCCGGCGATTCCACGGCGCAAGCGGCATGGCGATGTAGCTGGCGTCCTCGATCACACCGCTGCGAATCGCTACGTCCACCGGGTCGCGAAACATGTCGGCCAGCTGATCGGAAACGAACAGGCGCAAGTTCAGCGCCGGATGCTGTCGGCGAAACCCGGTGAGCCACTCCAGCATCACGTTGCGCCCCAGATCCGAGGGCATCGCCACTTGCAACGTGCCCTGCAACTCGGCGCTCTCGCGGCGCAGTTTTTCCCGCCCATCCTTCAGGGCATCGAGCACGGTCCGGGCGGTCGGCAGATACTGCTCACCTTCAGCAGTCAGGCGCAGGCTGCGAGTCGAGCGGGCAAACAGACGAATATCCAGCTCGCGCTCCAGGCGCTTGATGGCCGCCGCCACTTGCCCGGGCAGCAGATCAACCTCGCGCGCAGCATTGGAAAAACTGCCCAGTGCTGCTGTCCGAACGAACAGGGCCAGATCATCGATGCGGATCATTTTCACTCCAGCTGTGAAAGTGTTGGCGCATTGTGCAGGTTTTTCTTGTTGATGGAGAAGAACAAGATAGGCCCATGTTTCAGAAGCCAAATTTCAGACATACGCCTTCATCCATTCATAGAGAGAACGCCATGAAAGCCATCGCCTTTACCCAACACGGTCTGCCGATTGAAGACCCCAATTCGCTGATGGACATGGACCTGCCCAAACCGACACCGGGGCCGCGCGATCTGCTGGTAGAAGTGCGCGCCATTTCGGTAAACCCGGTGGATAGCAAAATCCGCGCAGGCTCAGCGGCAACCGAACCCAAGGTGGTGGGCTGGGACGCCGTTGGTGTCGTGCGCCAGACCGGCAGCCAGGTGACGCTGTTCAAGGCTGGCGATGAGGTGTTTTACGCCGGCTCCATCGCCCGCCCCGGCAGCTACAGCGAATTCCATCTGGTGGACGAGCGCATCGTCGGCCACAAACCAAAATCCATCGACGACGCCCACGCGGCAGCGCTGCCACTGACCTCAATCACCGCCTGGGAGTTGTTGTTTGATCGCCTGGGCGTGCGCGAAGGCGGGGGTGAAGGCGACAGCCTGCTGATCATCGGCGCAGGCGGCGGCGTGGGTTCGATACTGGTGCAGTTGGCCCGCCAGCTGACCAGATTGACGGTAATCGGCACGGCTTCGCGCCCTGAAACCCGAGAATGGGTGAGCCAGCTGGGTGCGCACCATGTGATCGATCACAGCCAGCCGCTGGTGGAACAGCTGGAAAAGCTCGGCGTTGGCCAGGTGAGCCATGTCGCCAGCCTCACCCACACCGACAGCTACTTTGCGCAACTGATCGAAGCGCTGCGCCCACACGGCAAACTGGCGTTGATCGACGACCCGAAAGTGCTCGACGTGGTGCCGATGAAACGCAAGGCCCTGTCGTTGCACTGGGAACTGATGTTCACCCGCTCGCTGTTTGAAACAGCGGACATGATCGCTCAGCACCAGTTGCTGAACCGGGTTTCGACGCTGATCGACGAAGGCGTGCTGAAAACCACGCTGGGCGAGCATCTGGGCACCATCAACGCTGCAAACCTGCGCCGCGCCCATGCGGTGATCGAAAGCGGAAAGGCCCGCGGCAAGATCGTGCTCGAAGGTTTCTGACCCGGCCCTGACTGTTCAGCCAACGTGGCGCATGTGAAGATCGCGCCGCGCTGGCAGCGGCTCGCCCAAGAGTCGTGACCCACCCCTGTTTTTTCATTCGGAGAATCACCGTGCAACTCACCGCACTCGCCAAATCGCGCTACACCACCAAGGCCTACGACAACAGCCGCAAGATCTCGCAGGAAACCATCGACACCCTGCTCGACCAGCTGCGCCACAGCCCATCGTCGGTCAATTCGCAGCCATGGCATTTCGTCGTCGCCTCGGATGAACAAGGCAAGGCGCGCGTGGCCAAGGGTGCTGAAGGCGGCTTCGTCTACAACGAGGCGAAGATGCTCCAGGCATCCCACGTGGTCGTGTTGTGCACCCGTACCGAGATGACCGAAGAGCACCTGCAAGCGGTGCTGGCGCAGGAACAACTCGATGGCCGTTTCCCGAACGCGGACGCCAGGGTCGGCCAGGACAACAGCCGCCGCGGCTACGTGAATCTGCACAAGCATGACCAGAAGGATTTGCAGCACTGGATGGAGAAGCAGACCTACCTGGCCTTGGGCACCTTGCTGCTGGGCGCGGCGTCCCTGGGGCTGGATGCAACGCCGATGGAAGGCTTCGATTTCAGGAAGCTCGACGCTGAACTGGGCCTGCGCGACAAGGGTTTCACCAGCCTGGTGGTGGTCTCGCTCGGCTATCGCAGCGAAACCGACTTCAACGCCAAACTGCCGAAATCGCGCCTGCCAGCGCAGACGCTGTTCACCTTTCTCTGATCGCAGCCTGAGCGGATCGGCAGGCGCATGATTTATCGGTCCGCACGATCCCTGTAGGCGTGAGCTTGCTCGCGATGGCTGAGTGCCAGACACGTAATCATTGGCTTAAAGACCGCCATCGCGAGCAAGCTCGCTCCTACAATTGCGGCGCAATGCCCTACCCGCCCGGCACCTGTCATTTGCCCCAATGCCATCGCTCTGCTAGTGTCGCGCCGGTTTAACGTCTACCAGGATAGCCGCCATGGCCCGCAAGAAAGCTGCACTGGATTTCGAACAGTCCCTCACTGATTTGCAAACGCTGGTAGAGCATCTGGAGAACGGTGAGCTGTCGCTGGAAGATTCATTGACCGCCTTCGAACAAGGTATCCGCCTGACCCGTGAGTGCCAGAGCGCGCTGGCTCAAGCCGAACAGAAGGTGCAAGTATTGCTGGAACGCGATGGCGAACTGGCCGAGGAAGCCTTCGACGCGGAACAGCCGGAATGATCGCCGAATATCAGGCCCTCAGTCAGGCGCGCGTCAATGCGGCGCTGGACAGCCTGTTCGATCCGCCCGCCCCGGAGTTGACCCGCCTTTACGCCGCCATGCGCTACAGCGTCACCAATGGTGGCAAACGCGTGCGCCCGCTGCTGGTGTATGCCGCCTGCGAGGCCCTGGGCGGTAATGCCGGGCAGGCCAATGGCGCTGCCTGCGCGGTGGAGCTGATCCACGCCTATTCGCTGGTTCACGACGATTTGCCGGCCATGGACGACGATGACCTGCGTCGCGGCCTGCCGACCACGCACAAGGCGTTTGACGAAGCCTGCGCGATCCTTGCCGGGGATGGCCTGCAGAGTCTGGCCTTCAGCGTGCTGACTGACAGCAAGCTGACCCCGCAGGATGCCGAGACCCGCCTGAAAATGCTCGCCACCCTGGCGCACGCCGCAGGGCCTGCCGGAATGGTCGGCGGGCAGGCGATCGACCTCGGCTCGGTGGGCTTGAAGCTCGACCAGACAGCGCTGGCGTTCATGCACCGGCACAAGACCGGCGCGCTCATCGAAGCCAGCGTCAGACTTGGCGCGCTGGCGAGCGGTCATGCCAGCCAGAACCAGCTCAATGCCCTGCAGATCTACGCCCGCGCGGTCGGCCTGGCCTTCCAGGTGCAGGACGACATCCTCGACGTCGAAAGCGATACCGCAACCCTGGGCAAACGCCAGGGCGCCGATATCGCCCGCGACAAGCCGACCTACCCGGCACTGCTGGGCCTCGAAGAAGCGAAGCATTACGCACTGGAGCTGCGCGACCAGGCGCTGGTCGCGCTGCGACCTTTCGACGCGGCCGCCGAGCCTCTACGGGCACTGGCGCAATACATCGTCGAACGCCGCAACTGACTTTCCCCGCTATACCCGTCGACACGCTCAGCAAAAACGGCCCGGCAGGCGCCAATCCTGCCGCAGCGCGGCTTGCCGACGGTAGCAATCTTGCACGTCAGGGCCGTCAAGCCGTCCCGCTGCAGAGCAATGTTTCGTTCGACCCGCGCTGATTTGAGCATCCATTGGCTGCAGTTCGTGGGCAGCTTGCGATGCATCAGGTAAACTGCCGCCTCTTTTACTCATAACGATTCGCCTGATGCCCACGACGTTCAAAGAGATTCCCCGCGAGCGCCCGTCCACGCCACTGCTCGACACGGCAGCGACGCCGGACGGCCTGCGCCGGTTAGGTGAAGCAGAGCTCGAAGCCCTGGCGGATGAACTGCGCCTGGAGCTGCTCTATACCGTTGGCCAGACCGGTGGACACTTCGGTGCCGGCCTTGGCGTGATCGAGCTGACCGTTGCCCTGCATTACGTCTTCGATACCCCCGACGACCGACTGGTCTGGGACGTTGGCCATCAAGCGTATCCGCACAAGATCCTTACCGGTCGCCGCGAGAAGATGTCGACCCTGCGCCAGAAAGGCGGCGTGGCGGCATTCCCGCGTCGCAGCGAGAGCCCGTACGACACCTTCGGCGTCGGCCACTCCAGCACCTCGATCAGCGCCGCGCTGGGCATGGCCATTGCTTCACGCCTGCAAGGCAGCGAGCGCAAATCGATTGCCGTGATCGGCGACGGTGCGCTGACGGCCGGCATGGCCTTCGAGGCGTTGAACCACGCCCCAGAGGTCAACGCCGACATGCTGGTGATTCTCAACGACAACGACATGTCGATCTCGCGCAACGTCGGCGGCCTGTCGAACTATCTGGCGAAGATCCTCTCGAGCCGCACCTACGCGAGCATGCGCGAAGGCAGCAAGAAAGTGCTGTCGCGTCTGCCCGGCGCCTGGGAAATCGCCCGCCGCACCGAAGAATACGCCAAAGGCATGCTGGTCCCCGGCACGCTGTTCGAAGAGCTGGGCTGGAACTACATCGGCCCTATCGACGGCCACGATCTGCCGACCCTGATCGCCACCCTGCGCAACATGCGTGACCTCAAGGGGCCGCAGTTCCTGCACGTGGTCACCAAGAAGGGCAAGGGTTTCGCCCCGGCCGAGGTCGACCCGATCGGCTATCACGCCATCACCAAGCTGGACGCGCTCAACGCACCGGTTGCCGCGCCGAAAAAGGCCAGCGGTCCGAAGTACTCTGGCGTGTTCGGCCAATGGCTGTGCGACATGGCCGAGGCCGACGAGCGTCTGGTCGGTATTACCCCGGCGATGAAAGAAGGCTCCGATCTGGTCGCCTTCAGTGAGCGCTTCCCCGAGCGTTACTTCGACGTCGCCATTGCCGAGCAGCATGCGGTGACCCTGGCGGCAGGCATGGCCTGTGAAGGCGCCAAGCCGGTGGTGGCGATTTATTCGACTTTCCTGCAACGCGGCTACGACCAGCTGATTCACGACGTAGCGGTGCAGAATCTGGACGTGCTGTTCGCCATCGACCGCGCAGGTCTGGTGGGCGAAGACGGACCGACCCACGCTGGCAGCTACGATCTGTCGTACCTGCGCTGTATCCCCGGCATGCTGGTGATGACGCCCAGTGACGAGAACGAACTGCGCAGGATGCTCAGCACCGGCTACCTGTTCAATGGCCCGGCCGCTGTGCGTTACCCACGGGGTACCGGCCCGAACGCGGTCATCGAGAGCAATCTTGAGCCTCTTGAGATCGGCAAGGGTATCGTCCGCCGCCAGGGCAGCAAGGTCGCCATGCTGGTGTTTGGCGTGCAACTGGCCGATGCGCTGGTCGTGGCTGACAGGATCGATGCCACAGTGGTCGACATGCGCTTCGTCAAACCCCTCGATGAAGCACTGGTGCGTGAAATGGCTACCAGCCACGAGCTGCTGGTGACCATCGAGGAAAACGCCATCATGGGCGGTGCCGGCGCGGCGGTCAGCGAGTTCCTGGCGCGGGAGAGCATTCTCAAGTCCGTGCTTCATCTGGGCCTGCCGGATGTCTACGTCGAGCACGCCAAACCTGCGCAGATGCTGGCCGAATGCGGGCTGGATGCCGACGGAATCGAAGCGTCGATCAACCAGCGTTTGCTGAAGATCTGATACGCCGCCCCCCATCCTGTAATGATCGTTCCCACGCTCTGCGTGGGAATGCATCCGGTGACGCGCTGCGTCACATCGCACTGGACGCAGAGCGTCCGGGTCGGCGTTACCGCGCGGAGCGTGGGAACGATCCTTGAAACATGTAATGATCAAAAACATGACCCTTTCTCGCTTCGCGCTTGCCCTCTCCATGCTGCCCACGGCCCAGGCCTTCGCCGACCTCCCCGATCGCGAACAGGCGTTGAAACTGCCCGATGTGCTGATTAGCGCCAATCGACAGGTCGAGCAGCGCGATACCAGCACGGCGGCCAACACAGTCTTCACCCGCGCCGACATCGAGCGCCTGCAACCGACCAGTGTCACCGACCTGCTCACTCGCGTGCCAGGCGTGCAGGTGGCGCCCAGCGGTGGGCGCGGCAGTCTGCCGGGCATCTACATTCGCGGGACCAAGGCCGCGCAGACGTTGGTGCTGGTCGACGGCCAACGCATCGCCAACGCCACCTCCGCAGACAGCGCCTTGCAGTTTCTCGACGTCGAGCAGATCGAACGGGTGGAAGTGCTGCGCGGCTCGCGCTCGGTCATTTATGGGGCAGACGCCATCGGCGGGGTGATCCAGATCTTCACCCGTCGCGGGGTCGAACAAGGCCTGCAAGCACGACTGCACACCGGGTTCGGCAACCGCGACACCTGGCAACAGAGCCTCGGGTTGTCAGGCGGTGACCAGCAGACCCATTTCAACCTCAGCACCAGCCTGGACGAAACCGCCGGCATCGACCGTACCGGCCCCTCCTTCGCCAGCGATGACGACCACGACGCCTACCGCAACAAGTCGCTGAGCCTGAACCTCAGCCACTGGCTGAACGACGAGGTGGAAATCGGTTTCAACGCGCTGGATAACAAAGGCAAGACCGAGTTTGACAACCCGTTCGGCCTGTTCGACCCGGGCACGTTCAACAGCGTTGGCCAGCAGCAATACAGTGATTTCCAGCTCAGCAGCCTGGGTACGTACTTCGACGCACGTATCAATCAGACCTGGAAAACCCGTCTGGAACTGGGCCACAGCGAAAACCGCGAGAAGACTTTCGACAAGCTCAGCGACGATCGCTACGTGTTCAATACTTACCGCGATTCGATCAACTGGCAGAACGACCTGACCCTGGACGAGCGCAACAGCCTGATGCTTGGTGGCGACTGGTACGAGGATCGGGTCAACAGCAGCACAGTGTTCGACGAAGACAGCCGCTGGAATCGTGCCGCGTTCATTCAGCATCGTTTCAAGGGCGATGGGTTCTCCACTGAACTGGGCCTTCGGCATGACCAGAACCAGCAATTCGGCAGCCAGAACACCTGGAGCGGCACGCTCACCGTGCCGGTCAACGACACCAACGATGTGTTGCTCTCCTACAGCGAAGGCTTCCGCGCGCCGACCTTCAACGATCTGTATTACCAAGGCTTCAGCAACCCCAATCTCAAGCCCGAACACTCCAAGAGCTATGAGCTGCAATGGCGCAGCCGCCTGAGCGAGACCAGCAGGCTGGAAGCATCGCTGTATCGCACCGACCTTAAAGACGCGATTGCACTGGACAGCAACTTCAGTCCGCAGAACATCGGCTCGGCACGGATCAACGGTCTTGAGGCATCACTTGAGCAGCAGGTATTGGGCTGGACCGGCAAACTCGGCGCCTCGATCATCGACCCGCGTGACCGCGACACCGGGCACACACTCAACCGCCGGGCACGTCGCACCGTCAATCTGGATCTGGACCGCCAGTTCGATCGTCTTGGCGTCGGCGCCAGCTGGCAGGCGGTCAGCGATAGCTACAACGACGAGGCCAATACTCAGTCTATTGGCGGCTATGCGCTGTTCGGCCTGCGCAGCAGCTGGAAGGCCAGTGACGAGGTCAAGCTGGAGTTCAAGCTGGATAACGCCCTGGACAAACGTTACAGCCGCACGTTGTACAGTTTTGACGGCAGCCATTACGGGTATCGGGAAGAAGGCCGGACGTGGATGTTCGGCGTGACCTGGACGCCGGAGCTCTGAGTGTAGGCGTGACCTTGCTCGCAATCGCGGTGTATCTGTGCCGATGGTATGTCTGACACAGCGCTATCGCGAGCAAGCGAAGGCCTACAGGTTGTTGGGGCTTGTCTCGATCAGCGATCTGGCGAAAGGCTTTCGCACAGCCTGGCCACCGCCTCCAGCATCTGCCCGCTGGCGCGTTCCAGGCCTTTGTCCGGTACTGCAAGCAAACGCCCTGATTTCACGGCCTGGAGCTGCGGCCAGGTTTGCCAGCCTTTTAGCAACGTCGCATGACTTGCCAGAATCACCTCAGGGTCACGCTGCATCACCGCCTCGAGACTGACCTGCGGCGCAGGCTGGCTGAGGTCGGCGAACGCGTTGCGCGCGCCACACACCGTCAGCGCATCGCTGATGATCTGCCCGCCGCCGACCGTATACAGCGGCTGGTCCCACACCTGATAAAACACGCTGAGGGGGGCCTGCCGGTAATAGCGCTGACGAAGCTGGGTCAACCGTTGCCGGAATTCGTCTGCCACCGCGCGCCCATGTTCGCCACGGTCCAGCCGCTGGCCAATCTGCTCGATCTGATCGGCCAGTTGCTCCAGCGTATGCGGCTCGGCGGTGAAGGTGGGGATGTTCAAACGCTGTAACTGATCGCGCTGGGCAGCACTGACACTGCCCGGCCATAGCAGGAGCAGATCGGGCTGCAGACTGAGCAATCGCTCCATCTGCAGCTGCCCGTAACGTCCCACGGAAGGCAGGTCAGCAACCTCGCCCGGCCGCTCTCCGCCATCGAGCACACCGACCAGCAGATCGGCTGCACCGAGTTCAATGACGATTTCAGTCAGCGAAGGCGCCAGGCTGATGACACGCGGCGCGGCGCTGGCCTGCCAAGTGGCAACCAGCAGCACACAGGCGATCAGCTGGCGCATCAGACCAGAGGACGAGGGACGCAACGGACATGGCGGGATAGCGCCAACACCGCGGCCGACACATACCGGCGCAGGTTGCCGGTTGTCACGCCGGGTCGACCTCGCTCTGGTGCTCGTTGCCCATCATGTGCCCGAGCTTGCCGGCCTTGGTCGCCAGATACAGCTTGTTGTGCGGGTTGTGGCCGGTGTGCAAAGGCACGCGCTCGGCCACGGTGATGCCCATGTCGGTCAAGGCTTTGACCTTGCGCGGGTTGTTGGTCATCAGGCGCAGGGATTTCACGCCCAGATGTTCCAGCATCGGCAGACAGATGCCGTAATCGCGCTGATCGGCGGCAAAACCCAGACGCTCGTTCGCCTCGACGGTATCGGCGCCACCATCCTGCAACTCGTACGCACGGATCTTGTTCATCAAGCCGATGCCGCGGCCTTCCTGACGCAGGTACAACAGCACGCCTCGGCCTTCGGAGGCAATGGCGCGCAGAGCCGCCTCCAGTTGCGAGCCGCAATCGCAGCGCTGGCTGAACAGGGCATCGCCGGTCAGGCATTCGGAATGCACGCGCCCCAGAACCGGGGCGCCGTCCGAGACATCGCCAAGACTGAGGACGACGTGCTCGCGACCGGTTTCCTGCTCGAGGAAGCCGTTCATTTTGAAAGTGGCAAAAGGGGTAGGCAGCTTGGAAGCCGCGACAAATACGACGGGCACCGTGTGCTCCTGATCAGTATGAGGACTGTAAATTGGCAAGGCGGCATTGTAACAGCAGGTTCCGGCAGACGCTTAGGCTGAATTGTCGGGCATTCAGATCAGGATGTTTGATCATTGCCGGGCGCCAGACTTGCCGGGACCATCGCCTGAGCCGAACGGATAGGGCTGATGCCAGCGCGCGAAGATGGGTCGCAGCTTACCGGAACGTACCAACTGCTCCATGCGCTGATCGAACACATCACGCAGCACGCGGCCTCGCGGGTTATCTGCAAAGCTCAGGAACAACGGGATCGCCATCAGATAAGTCGTGCGAAAACGTTGTGGCTCCTTGCCTTGACCGAGGATGAAATCCACTTCCGGTTTGGCGTCGATGTACAGGTCGGCGCGGGCATGATCGAGCATCGACAGGATGTGGTCGCGGCGAGCGACTTCATTGAAGTGGGCGACATTGGGCAGGTAACGCTGAAACTCATAACCTCGAACCCAGGCCAGATGATAACTGCCCAGGGTTTTCAGGGTCGGGGCCGGATTGGACGCCAGCCCCAAGGCGTAGATTTCGTCGTTGTCGTAGTGCCACTTGGGGTAGAGGGTCCCCTGGACTTCGTTCTCGTAAGCACCGACCCAGGCGTCCGCCTCACCGCGCTGCACCAGACCGACCGCACGGGTATAGGGTTCGGTACGGGCCTGGACCTTGATGCCGGCAGGCTGAAACACTTCGCGCATCAGGTCCCAGCCCAGGCCGCTTCCATCCGCTTCGGTGTAGGCATTCCAGTGCTCGCTGACCAGAACGATGTCGGTCGGCTTGTCGGACAACGCCCCGGCACAAGCCTGTTCCCGGGCAACCGTCAGGCCCACCGACAGCAGCACCAGGCCAAGCAGCCATCTCAAACCCACGCGGCCCATGACTTGCTTCCTATATCACTCCCCATACCCAGACTAGACCCTGCATCGCCAACCAGGCAAAAACCCCGGCCAGGACATCGTCGAGCATGATGCCGACGCCGCCGTGCACGTGTTTGTCGATCCAGTGGATGGGCCACGGCTTGAGGATGTCGAAGAAACGGAACACCAGAAAGCCCACCAGCAACCAGACCCAGCCTTCCGGGACCAGCCACAGGGTTATCCACATGCCGACCATTTCGTCCCAGACGATGCCTTCGTGGTCGTGCACGCGCAGATCGTCCGCCACCTTGCCGCACAGCCAGAAGCCGAACAGCATGGTGATGCCCAGCATCAGCCAGTAGCCCCAGTCCGGCAGCATCTGCCACAGCGGGATGAACGGTATGGCAACCATGGAGCCCCAGGTTCCGGGCGCCTTGGGCAGCGTGCCGGAGCCGAAGCCGAACGCCAGGAAATGCCAGGGGTTGGTCCATACCGACGGCGGAACGTTCTCCGCCGGGACCTGATTAGGATGGTCTGTCACCGTGTCTCCCGAAAATGTTGGTAACCCCGAGTCGACGGAGTGACGTCCTGCCCTTGCTCATCGATCAGCACCACGCCCTGCCCTTCGACCGCGCGGCCGATCACGCAAACCGGCCATCCCTCGCCGAGCAGCTCAGCGAGTAATGATGGCGGCAGGGTGAAGGCCAGTCTGTAGTCATCGCCGCCGCTGAGCGCTGCATCGAGCGCCGCCTCAGGACCGAAAAACGCCAGCAGCGGGTCAGACATCGGCACCTTGTCGCGCTCCACCAGCAAGCGTACGCCTGATGCCAGTGCGATATGCCCACAGTCCGCCAGCAAGCCGTCGGAGATATCCAGGGCCGATGTGGCTTTGCCGCGCAATGCCTGACCCAGGGCCAACTGCGGTTGCGGCGACCAGTAGCGCGCCAGCAGGGCCTGTGTGGTAGACGCCTCGGTGCTGCGCTGGTTCAACACCAGCGGCAAGGCACCGGCAGCGTCGCCCAGCGGACCACCGACACACAGCAGATCCCCCGGCCTTGCGCCGCCGCGGGTCAGCGCCAGGCCGGCGGGCACCGAGCCGAATACGCTCAGGGTCAGGCTCAACGGCCCGCGCGTGGTGTCGCCGCCGATCAAGCGCATTGCGCAACCCTGGGCCATTTCGTTCAAACCGCGGGCGAACGCCTGCAGCCAGTGCGCCGATACGTCCGGCAAGGTCAGGGCAAGGGTGAATGCAAGGGGTTTGGCGCCCATCGCTGCCAGATCGCTGGCCGAGACGCCGAGGGCACGCTGGCCCAGCAGGAAAGGATCGCAGCCATCGGGGAAATGCACCCCGGCGACCAGCGTGTCGGTGGATATCGCCAGCTGTTCGCCAGCCGCCACCGCGAGCAGGGCGCAGTCGTCACCGATGCCCAATGCAACGCCTTCGCCTGGCTGCGCACAGGGCGCAGCGGCGAAGTAGTTGCGAATCAGCTCGAACTCGCCCATGGCATGCAACACTCAGGTTCTGGAAGAATCCAGAGCCTTAGCGCTTGTACGCCTTCACTTCGGCTTCGCGCAGACGCGGAGCCAGCTTGTCGAGCACGCCGTTGACGAACTTGTGGCCGTCGGTCGAGCCGTAGACTTTCGCCAGCTCGATGCCTTCGTTGATGACCACGCGGTACGGTACGTCGACACGCTCGAGCAGTTCCCAGGTAGACAGGCGCAATACCGCCAGCTCAACCGGATCCAGCTCTTCAATGGTCAGGTCCAGACAAGGCGCCAGCGCCGCGTCGATTTTGTCGAGATTGGCCGGGACGCCGTGCAGGATGTCGTGGAAATAGCTGGCGTCGACGGTGGTGAAGTCGTTGTCGACGCGGAACTGTGCTTCGATCTCGTTCAGCGCCTGACCAGCCATATGGCGTTGGTACAGGGCTTGAGTCGCCATCTGGCGGGCGGCACGACGCTTTTCGCTCTTCGAGGGTTTGCCAGCGTCCGCTGCACGTGGATCGCGCGGGTTGAACTGATCGCTTTCGTCGTTAATCACTTGGCCTCCAACTGCGCCAACAGGCTGACCATCTCGATGGCGGACAGTGCAGCTTCAGCGCCTTTGTTACCGGCTTTGGTGCCGGAACGTTCGATAGCTTGTTCGATGGAATCGACAGTCAGTACGCCAAAGGCAACCGGCACGCCGAACTCCATGGAGACCTGAGCCAGGCCTTTGGTGCATTCACCGGCAACGTATTCGAAGTGCGGGGTGCCGCCACGAATCACCGCGCCCAGGGCGATGATCGCTGCGAACTCGCTGCGCTGAGCGACTTTCTGCACAACCAGCGGGATTTCGAATGCGCCCGGTGCGCGGATGATGGTGATGTCGCTTTCGCTCACGCCATGGCGAACCAGGGCATCAACGGCACCGCTCACCAGGCTTTCCACTACGAAGCTGTTGAAGCGGCCAACCACCAGGGCATAGCGACCTTGGGGGGCGATGAAGGTACCTTCGATGGTCTTCAGGGTCATTCGGCTGAGTCTCGTGTTCTCGTATTAAAGAGCAAGCAAGCGCGCATCAAGGGCGCGCTTGCAGGGATTTTAGGCCACGAATTGGCGACCGCAGGCACGAAACCGGTGAAAAGCTGCAAGCTTTCACGGCCCATGACCTACCAGTCTTTATTCGGAGGGCACGTATTCTACAACTTCCAGATCGAAACCGGATATCGCGTTGAACTTCATTGGCGAACTGAGCAGGCGCATTTTACGTACACCCAGGTCGCGAAGGATCTGCGAACCGGCACCAACCGTGCTGTAAGTGGTCGGTGTCTTGACCGGTGTGGCACCTGCGGTTTCGCGTACATGAGCGAGCACGGCATCGCCATCGAGCGGGTGACCGAGCAGCAGCACCACGCCGCTGCCGGCCTCTGCCACGGCGCTCATGGCGGCGCGCAGGCTCCAGCGGCCGGGCTGTTTGACCATCAGCAGGTCGCGCAGCGGGTCCATGTTATGAACCCGTACCAGGGTCGGTTCTTCTGCGCAGATCTTGCCCAGGGTCAGTGCCAGATGGACGTCACCCTCGACCGAATCACGGTAGGTCACCAGGTTGAACTGCCCCAGTTCGCTGTCCAGAGGCTGCTCGGCAATCCGCTGAACGGTACGTTCGTGGATCATCCGATAGTGGATCAGGTCGGCAATGGTGCCGATCTTGATGTTGTGCTCGGCGGCAAAGGCTTCGAGTTCTGCACGGCGAGACATGGTGCCGTCGTCGTTCATCACCTCGCAGATCACGCCAGTGGGCTCGAAACCCGCCATGCGCGCCAGATCGCACGCAGCTTCGGTGTGACCCGCACGGGACAGCGTGCCGCCGGCCTGGGCCATCAACGGAAAGATGTGGCCGGGGCTGACGATGTCGTCGGCCTTGGCCTCTTTGGCGGCTGCGGCCTGCACCGTGCGTGCGCGGTCAGCAGCGGAGATACCGGTGGTCACACCTTCAGCGGCTTCGATGGAAACCGTGAATTTGGTGCCGAACCCCGAACCGTTGCGCGGTGCCATCAGCGGCAGTTTCAACGTCTCGCAGCGCTCGCGGGTCATCGGCATGCAGATCAGGCCACGGGCGTAACGCGCCATGAAGTTGATGTGTTCGGCCTTGACGCACTCGGAGGCCATGATCAGATCGCCTTCGTTTTCGCGGTCTTCGTCATCCATGAGGATGACCATCTTGCCTTGGCGGATGTCTTCAACCAGTTCTTCGATGCTGTTGAGCGCCACGCGGCACCCCCTTCAATTCAGGATTTTAGGTAGCCGTTGGCGGCCAGAAAGCTTTCGCTGATGGTGCCGCCCTGGGCAGGTGTCGGGTCGGCGGCCTTGTCACCGAGCAGCAAGCGCTCCAGATAACGCGCCAATAGATCCACTTCCAGATTGATCTTACGGCCAGGACGGTAGTCGCCCATGATGGTCTCGGCCAGGGTATGCGGCACGATGGTCAGCTCGAACTCGGCGCCGTTGACGGCGTTCACGGTCAGGCTGGTGCCGTCGACAGTGATCGAGCCCTTGTGCGAGATGTACTTGGCCAACTCACGCGGGGCGCGCATGCGGAACTGGATCGCACGGGCGTTTTCTTCGCGTGACAATACCTCGCCGACGCCGTCGACGTGACCGCTGACCAGATGGCCGCCCAGGCGGGTGGTCGGGGTCAGGGCTTTTTCCAGATTGATGCGGCTGCCGGTCTTCAGATCGACGAAGGCCGTGACGTCGAGGGTTTCGCGGCTGACGTCGGCCCAGAAGCCGTCGCCGGGCAGCTCGACGGCGGTCAGGCACACGCCGTTGACGGCGATGCTGTCACCGAGCTTGACGTCAGAGAGGTCGAGTTTGCCGGTCTCTACATAAACGCGGACATCGCCGCCTTTAGGGGTGATGGCGCGGATGCTGCCGATGGATTCGATAATGCCGGTAAACATGGGTCCTCCAGGAGAACAGGGCCAGCGTTGAGACGATGGCCGAAAATTATACGCTTGCGCCGGGCGTTGGTATCGCAATGACTCGCCAGTCATTGCCGACGGCGCGCATTTCAATGATCTTGAGCTCGAATGCTTCGTTCATTTGCGCCAGCGGCAGGTCCAGCAACGGACGCGCCGAGGAGCCCATGAATTTGCCGGCGACGAAAATCTGGAACTCATCCACCAGGCCCAGGCGGGTGAACGCACCTGCGAGTTTCGGCCCTGCCTCGACCAATACGTCATTGACGCCCCGGGCGGCGAGTTCGACCAGTAGCTTGCGCAAGTCAACGTGACCACCGGTGCTGGCCAACGCCAGCATTTCATGACCTTCGTCGTGATAGCGCTCGCGTGCCGACGCCGCCGCGCAGGTCACCACAAGCGCACTGCCAGCCTTGAAAAACGGCGCATCCAGCGGCACTCGCAGGCGACCATCGATCAATACCCGTAGAGGCGGTCGGGTCACCGCCAGCGCGGTCAGCTCGGCATTGAGGCCCAGTTCGTCCGGGCGCACGGTCAGCCGCGCATCGTCAGCCAGCACGGTGTCAGCGCCCGTCAGCACTACGCTCGATTGCGCGCGCAGGCGTTGCACCGCCGAACGTGCCTGGGGGCCGGTAATCCACTGGCTTTCGCCGCTGGCCATGGCCGTGCGACCGTCCAGGCTCATCGCCAGCTTCACCCGCACATACGGCAGGCCGTGCTCCATGCGCTTGAGGAACCCCTTGTTGATCGCCCGCGCCTCGCCTTCGAGCACGCCACTCTGCACTGCGATGCCTGCGCTCATCAGGCGCAACAGACCGCGACCGGCGACATCGGGATTGGGGTCCTGCATGGCGGCAACGACACGGCCGACACCGGCATTGACCAGTGCATCGGCGCAAGGCGGGGTGCGCCCATGATGACTGCAGGGTTCGAGGGTCACATAAGCGGTGGCGCCGCGGGCCTTGTCGCCGGCCTGACGCAGGGCATGGACTTCGGCGTGGGGCTCGCCCGCGCGAACGTGCCAGCCTTCGCCAACGACCTGGCCATCACGCACGATCACGCAGCCAACCCTGGGATTGGGGTGGGTCGAGTAGACGCCCTTGCGCGCCAGTTCCAGCGCCCGCGCCATGTAAAAGGCGTCGAGCACGCTTTGCTCTGTGGAGGACATGCTCACTCTTTAACCGGCTCGCGAGCCAGTCGGTCGATTTCTTCGCGGAATTCGTTGAGGTCCTGAAACCGCCGATACACCGAAGCAAAGCGGATATAAGCCACTTCGTCGAGTTTTTGCAGCTCGCCCATCACCAGCTCGCCGACGATCAGGGATTTGACCTCGCGCTCGCCAGTCGCACGCAGCTTGCTCTTGATATGCGCCAGGGCCGCTTCCAGCCGCTCGACGCTGACCGGACGCTTCTCCAGCGCACGCTGCATGCCGGCGCGCAGTTTTTCTTCATCGAAGGGCTGACGGCTGCCGTCTTGCTTGATCAGCCGGGGCAGGACCAGTTCTGCGGTTTCGAACGTGGTGAAACGTTCGCCGCAAGCGACGCATTCACGGCGGCGGCGAACCTGATCGCCTTCGGCGACAAGGCGCGAGTCAATGACTTTGGTGTCGTTGGCACCGCAAAAGGGACAGTGCATGGTGGCAGGCAACAAAAAATGGGAGGGCCATGGTAGCGCATCCCGCTGGCAAGACAAGTCTTGGGCTTTGAGGTATATAGACGCCCATCCGGTGCAGCAAACGCTGTCACCCTCGGCGATACTGCATGATGTTGCGCGTATCCCTCGAATTCCGTTTTTTGCTGGAGCTGTTCATGACGCTACGTTCGCTTGCTCTAATCGGCATTGCCGGCCTGTTTGCCGGCCTGCTCGCTGCCTGTAGCTCCAATGAGCCGCCCAAACCTGCCACGCCGGCCAAACCCGCGCCCAACGCCATCAAGTTGCCTGACGGCCCCGGCCCGCTGCTGCCTTATCAGCGAGAATTAAGCGGGCAACTGCTGGGCGTACCCGCAGGCGCTGAAGTCGAACTGGCACTGCTGGTCATCGATGAGCGCAATCGTCCGCAAAAGTTGTTGAGCAGCACCAAGCTGACCGGCAACAACAAGTCGCTGCCATTTCAACTGCGCTTCAATCCAGAGGCCTTTCCTGAAGGCGCACGGGTCGAGCTGCGCGGGCGCGCCAGTCAGTCAGGCCAGTTGATCCTGCATCTGCCGTCGGTGCTGATCGCAAGACCCGACACCCAGGCCTTGGGCCAGTTGCAATTCGTCACGGCCCCATGACGCCACCGCTTCATCTGCAGGCGGCACTGAGCGAGCTGCTGGGCGATGCCCGCCTGGTCGCCGAGCCGTTGCCCGGCACTGACCTTGCGTTGTGGCTGATCGACGCGCAAAACATGGACCGCGCGTTCAGCCCGGACGAAACCCGGCGTATCCTCGAAGAGCCGCCCTACTGGAGCTTCTGCTGGGCGAGCGGTCTGGCGCTGGCGCGTTTTCTGGCCGAGCATCGGCATTGGGTCGAAGGCAAGCGCGTGCTGGATTTTGGCGCAGGTTCCGGTGTGGCAGGCATTGCCGCGATGAAGGCCGGCGCGCTTGAGGTGGTGGCGTGCGATCTTGATCCGATCGCGATTGCAGCGTGCAGGGCCAACGCCGAACTCAACGGCGTACAGCTCGGCTATTCGACGGACTTCTTCGCCGAGGCCGATCGCTTCGACCTGATCCTGGTGGCCGATGTGCTGTATGACCGCGCCAATCTGCCTTTGCTGGATCAGTTCCTCAGCCGCGGCCAGCAAGCCTTGGTCGCGGACTCGCGGGTGCGGGATTTTCAGCACCCGGCGTATCAGCGCCTGGGGATTATTGAAGCACTGACCTTGCCGGACCTGGCCGAACCCTGGGAGTTTCGCAAGGTGAGCCTGTATCACGCGGTGCGATGAGCGCTTAGCCTGCCCTGCTACAGGTCTTCGGCCTGCGCCTGAAAGGTAAGCGCTTTCGACAATCCCCGCAGCCCTTTATAGTTGGCGCCATTAAGCCTTTTTTCGAGACTTGCGATGAGCCAGGACACGCCGTACATCTTCGATGCGACCACCGCGACTTTCGATCAGTTGGTCATCGAGAATTCCTTTCACAAACCGGTGCTGGTGGATTTCTGGGCCGAGTGGTGCGCGCCGTGCAAGGTGCTGATGCCGTTGCTGGCGCAGATCACCGAGAGTTATCAGGGTGAACTGCTGCTGGCCAAGGTCGATTGCGATGCCGAGCAGGACATCGTTGCCCGCTTCGGCATTCGCAGCCTGCCAACCGTGGTGCTGTTCAAGGACGGTCAGCCGGTGGATGGTTTTGCCGGTGCCAAGCCTGAATCGGAAATCCGCGCACTGCTCGAACCCCATGTGCAGATGCCGCCTCCTGCCGCAACCGATCCGCTGCAGACCGCTCAGGCGATGTTCGCCGAGAGCCATTTCGCCGAAGCCGAAGCCGTGCTGCAGACGATTCTGGCCGAGGACAACACCAATGCCCCGGCGCTGATTCTGTATGCACGTTGCCTGGCCGAGCGCGGCGAGCTGACTGAAGCGCGTACCGTACTGGACGCGGTCAAGAGCGATGAACACAAGGCTGCACTGGCGGGTGCCAAGGCGCAGCTGACGTTCCTTGGCGAAGCTGCCGCCCTGCCGGATGTGGCTGATCTGAAGACCCGCCTGGCGCAGAACCCGCAGGACGACGAAGCCGCACATCAACTGGCGATTCATCAACTGTCGCGCCAGCAATATGAGGCGGCGCTGGAAGGCTTGCTCAGGCTGTTCATTCGCAACCGCAGCTATAACGAAGGTCAGCCGCACAAGACCTTGCTGCAGGTGTTCGACCTGCTGGGCAACGACCACCCGCTGGTCACCACCTATCGTCGCAAGCTGTTTGCCGCACTCTATTGAACAGGCTTGCCGGACCTGTAGCAGCACGGCTTGCCGGCGGTCGCGCGGTGTCAGAGCCCCAGGGTTCAGCTGACACACCGCCATCGCCGGCAAGCCGGACTGCTACAGGACAGGGTGTTGCCTCACGACTCCACCCAGTGGTACTCCGGCGCATCGCCATGGCTCTGGACTTTGACGTTGGCGCTGTGGCGCATGCGCACCATCAGGCGTTTGCCCGCCGCGGTGCTTCCGGCCAAGCCTTCCAGCTGCCCTAGCAGATCCGGCCCGCTCATGTGCCCGGCCTTGCGCAGCAGGTCCTGAGCGATGTCCCAGACGGCATCGTTGCGGCTGGTGACGGGTCTGGCAGCTGAGTCGCCGGCTGGCCTGGCCTCCGGGGCCTGCACCCCCAGTTGCATGCCCAGTCTGGCCCAGTCGTCTTCGTCCATTTCCACAGTCAGATCCACCGGCATGTCGCCAACGGTTCCACGGATTCGCAGCATGATGTGTGTCCTCTGGTTGACTGAGCGGCATGGTCCCACAGGTTTTGCTCACCTGAACACATCTCACTGCAGGAGTGAGCTTGCTCGCCAGAGGCCAGCACGTTCGACCTATCTCCTGCGCGCCTGCGAGCGCATCGCGAGCAAGCCCACGCCTGCCGTTATCTTCGGACGAGAAAAAAGTTAAGAAACTCTGCAACTTGTTGTTATAAGATTACATAACAATTTTTCACCCCCTTCCGGAGCCTCCCTCATGCGTCGTCTGCTACTCGCCCTGCCCTTCGCCTTGCTACCGCTGACGCTCGCCCACGCCGCCGATGAACACGACCACGATCATGAGCACGGCAGCCTTGGCGCCCACGAGCATGGCGTGGCGCGGCTGGACGTGGCGCTGGACGGCCGCACGCTGGAATTCGAACTCGACACACCGGCGATGAACATTGTCGGCTTCGAACACCTCGCCACCACTGATGCCGACAAAATGAAGCTCGCGTTGGCGCGCGAAACCCTGCTCAAACCCCACGGCCTGTTCAGTATTCCGGAAGCGGCAGGCTGCACCGTGACTAAACAGAAACTGGAAAGCCCGCTGTTCGGTGACAAGGACGACGACGGGCATGACGCCGCCGACGCGGGTGAACAGGCACACGACCACAGCGAAATCCACGGCCATTACCAGTTCACTTGCAACGTGCCCGCTGTCCTCAACAAACTGGATTTGACCCAACTTTTCAAAAGCTTCCCGGCCACCCAGACCGTCCAGGTACAACTGGTCACGCCCAAGCGCCAGATGGGCGCAGAAGTTCGCCCGAGCAATCCTGTGGTCAAGTTTTAACCAGACGGGCTTCACCTGCGACCGGGGCCTTGCGGTCATTCAATTTTCAGATGCGGCTGTGGTCATGACTCAAGCACTTATCGAACTGTCCGAACTCGGCTTCAGCTGGCCGGGACATGCGCAATTGCTGGACATCCCGGCGTTTCGCCTGGAGCCTGGCGAAACGCTGTTTCTCAAAGGCCCCAGCGGCAGCGGCAAAACCACGCTGCTGGGCTTGCTGGGCGGGGTGCAGAAACCCGATCGCGGCAGCATCCGCTTGCTCGGCCAGGAGCTGAGCCAGCTGTCCGCCGGCGCCCGCGACCGTTTTCGCGTCGATCACACCGGCTACATCTTCCAGCAGTTCAATCTGCTGCCGTTTCTCTCGGTGCGCGAGAACGTCGAGCTGCCGTGTCACTTCTCCAGGCTTCGCGCACAACGGGCGACGCAACGCCATGGCGGCGTGGATCAGGCGGCGGCGACCCTGCTCGCGCACCTGGGCCTGAAGGATCCGCAACTGCTCAGCCGTCGCGCAGACTCGCTGTCCATCGGCCAGCAGCAACGAGTCGCCGCAGCCCGCGCGCTGATCGGCCAGCCTGAGTTGGTGATTGCCGATGAACCCACCTCGGCGCTGGATGCCGATGCCCGCGAAGTGTTCATTGAGCTGCTGTTTGCCGAATGCCGCGATGCCGGTGCCAGCCTGCTGTTCGTCAGTCACGACCAGAGCCTGGCTCCGCTGTTCGACCATCATCTGTCGCTCGCCGAACTCAATCGCGCCGCCGTCGCTACCGAGGTTTGAGATGTATCTTCTTCGTCTGGCGCTGGCCAGTCTGGCCAACCGCCGCTTTACCGCCTTTCTCACTGCCTTCGCCATCGCCCTGTCGGTCTGCCTGTTGCTGGCAGTGGAACGGGTGCGCACCGAGGCTCGCGCCAGTTTCGCCAGCACCATCAGCGGCACCGACCTGATCGTCGGCGCCCGCTCCGGCTCGGTCAATCTGCTGCTGTATTCGGTATTCCGCATCGGCAATGCCACTAACAACATCCGCTGGGACAGCTTCGAGCACTTTGCCGGCAGCAAGCAGGTGAAATGGGCGATCCCGATTTCCCTGGGCGACAGTCATCGCGGTTATCGGGTGATGGGCACCAACGAGTCGTACTTCGAGCATTACCAGTACGGCCGCCAGCAGCATCTGGAACTGGCAGACGGTCGCCCGTTCGCCACCGACCCGTTCGAGGTGGTGCTGGGCGCCGAAGTGGCCGATGCGCTGCATTACAAGCTCGGCGACAAACTGGTGCTGGCCCATGGCGTCGCGGTGGTGAGCCTGGTCAAGCATGATGACAAGCCGTTCACCGTGGTGGGGATTCTCAAACGCACCGGCACACCGGTAGACCGTACGCTGCACATCAGCCTGGGCGGCATGGAAGCGATACACATCGACTGGCATAACGGCGTCCCTGCTCAGGGCGCCGGGCGTATCAGCGCCGATCAGGCACGTAACATGGACCTGACGCCTAGCGCGATCACCGCATTCATGCTGGGGCTGAACAGCAAGATTTCGACCTTTGCCCTGCAACGTGAGATCAATGAGTTTCGCGGCGAACCGATGCTGGCGATCCTGCCGGGCGTTGCCTTGCAGGAATTGTGGAGCCTGATGGGCACCGCCGAAAAAGCCTTGTTCGTGATATCGCTGTTCGTGGTGCTGACCGGTCTGATCGGCATGCTGACGGCGATTCTCACCAGCCTCAACGAACGTCGTCGGGAAATGGCCATTCTGCGTTCGGTCGGCGCGCGTCCCTGGCACATTGCGAGCCTGCTGGTGCTTGAAGCCTTCGCCCTGGCGCTGGCGGGCACACTCAGTGGCTTGGCGCTGCTGTACATCGGCATCGCGGCCGCTCAGGGTTACGTGCAGGCCAATTACGGACTGTTCCTGCCGTTGTCGCTGCCCAGCAGCTATGAATGGACGCTGCTTGGCGGCATTCTCTGTGCTGCTCTGCTGATGGGCGCAGTGCCTGCGTGGCGCGCCTATCGCCAGTCTCTGGCCGATGGCCTGTCGATTCGCTTATGAGGACGCTGTGATGCGCATGTTGTGGGTGCTGCTGTCGATGCTGGTCGTGACCTCGTCATGGGCGCAGGACCTGCGGGTGCTGACCTGGCAGGAGATGATTCCGCCCGACGCTCCGCCGGTGAAGCTGATCACCGCGCCGATCCACGACTTGTCGAAAATGGCCGACACGCTGTCGGTGGAGTCGGCACCCGCCGCCCACCAACTGGCGCCCGATGCCCCGGTCGTCAAGTCGCTGGACGGCGAGAGGGTTCGGCTGCCCGGTTATATCGTGCCGCTGGAGGTCAGCGAGGAAGGCCGGGTGACGGAGTTTCTGTTGGTGCCGTATTTCGGCGCCTGCATCCATGTGCCGCCGCCGCCACCGAATCAGATCGTCCACGTCACCAGCGAACTGGGCGTGAAGGTGGATGAGCTGTACCAGCCGTACTGGATCGAAGGCCCGATGCAGGTCAAATCGTCCACCAGCGAGCTGGCAGACGCGGGGTATCAGATGGAGGCGGACAAGATTCTGGTTTATGAGTTGCCGGATCAATAGCTTCAGAACACCGTCGCCGGTAAGTCCCCCATCGCGAGCAAGCTCACTCCTACAGGTGAGCGGACCTCCTTTGCAGGAGTGAGCTTGCTCGCGATGACGTCGGCAAGATCGGTAAAGTTTCCGAGCTGAATACCCAATCCCCATTTCATTGAGCTGTGTCAAAACCCGCGGTCCAGACGCTTCGTAACATAAGGCATCACTTTCTAATGCCTTCACGGAGCCCCCATGAACAAGTCCTTGCTCGGCGCATCGCTGGTTGCGCTCGCACTCACCTTGCCCCTTGTCGCCAACGCCCACCAGGCCGGTGACTTCATCGTGCGCGCAGGCGCGGCGCGGGTGAACCCCAACGAGGACAGCGGCAACATCAAGCTCGACGGTGCCAAGGTTTCAGGCACCAAAGCCACTGCCGACAACTCGACGCAGCTGGGCCTGACTTTCGCCTACATGCTGACCGATCACGTGGGTCTGGAGCTGCTGGCCGCCACCCCGTTCAGCCACACCATCGGCGTCAAAGGCCTGGGCCCGGGACTGGACGGCAAGCTGGCAGACGTCAAGCAGCTGCCGCCGACCCTGTCGCTGCAGTACTACCCGTTGGACGCTGCGTCGAAATTCCAGCCCTATGCCGGCATCGGCCTGAACTACACCAAGTTCTTCGACACGGACCTGTCCGGCGAGCGCAAGGATCAGGGTTTCAGCAACTTGAAACTGAAGGATTCCGTAGGCTTGGCCGGACAGGTCGGCATGGATTACATGCTCACCGACAACATCATGCTCAACGCCTCGGTCTGGTATATCGACATCGATACCAAGGCCAGCGTTGACGGCCCATCGGCACTGAGCGTCGGCAAGACCAAGGTCGATGTGGACATTGACCCGTGGGTGTACATGGTAGGCGTGGGTTACAAGTTCTGATCGCACCCGACCAAAAAACGCATAAAAAAGGCACCTCATCGGTGCCTTTTTTGCTGCCTGAACTTCAGCGTCCCAGCAAGCGCGCCAGACCGACGCTCAATGGTGTCGGCTCAGGCACCTTGAAGCGCGCCAGCAGCCGTTGGTTGTTGGCCCGCGAATGCTTGATATCACCCGAACGTGCCGGTAGATAGGTCACAGCCGGCAGGTCACCGACCACCTGGGCAAACGCCGCCAGCAGCTCATTCAGGGAGGTCGTGGCATTGAGGCCGACGTTCACCGCGCCCTCTTCCACCACCGCCAGCTCAAGACCCTGCACCACCAGATCGACCAGGTCTTCGACATAGAAGAAATCCCGGGTCTGTTCACCATCACCGAACACCGAAATCGGCAGGCCCTTCTCGGCGCGCTCGGCAAAAATGCTGATCACCCCGGAGTAAGGCGAGGACGGATCCTGACGCGGCCCGAAGATATTGAAGAAGCGAAACACCACCGGCTCCAGCGCATGCTGGCGACGGTAGAAATCCAGATAGTATTCGCTGGCCAGCTTGTCCGACGCGTAGGGCGTCAGCGGCGCCTTGGCTGTGTCTTCGGTGATGGCCTGGCCTTCGCCGTTATTGCCATACACCGCTGCGCTTGAGGCAAACACCACGCGTTTGATCCCGGCCTGACGCATCGCTTCGCAGACATTCAGGGTGCCGATGAAGTTGCTCTGGTGAGTTTTCACCGGATCGTCCACCGAAGCCTGCACCGAGGCCACTGCCGCAAAGTGCGCAACGGCCTGACAGCCCACGGCTGCGCGTGCGACCAGTGCGGCATCGGCGACGTCGCCATCGATCAGTTCGACCCGCGGATTATCCAGCGGCAGGTTGCTGCGTTTGCCGGTGGACAGATCATCGAGCACACGCACCGCGTACCCCTTGGCAAGCAGGGCATCGACCAGGTGTGAGCCAATGAAACCGGCGCCGCCGGTGATCAGGACAGGAGCATCAGACATGACGGTAGTAGCGGTCCAGTAAGCTGGGCAAACCCGCACGCCATGCGCGAGGCTTGATACCAAAGGTGTGAAGGATTTTCTTGCAGGCCAGCACTGCATTCTGCGGTTCTTCAGCAGCGTCGGGGCTGGCGGCATGGGCCTGGGCCGTCGGCGCTTCGATGGCCAGCGCACGCATCAGCCGCGCCTCGGTGAGGATCGCCTGCCCCAGCGCCAGCGGCGTGGTCGCCTCGTGACCGGCGTAGTGATAAGTCCCCCACAGCGGCGCGGCGCAATCGAGCTGCTTGAGCACCGAGATGATCACCCGTGCGGCGTCATCGACAGGTGTCGGGTTGCCACGGCGATCATCGGCCATCAACAAGTCTTCTGCCGTTTCGGCACGCGCCAGAAACCGTCCGAGCACGCCGTCGGCGCTGTCATCGAGCAACCAGCCAAAACGCACCAGCACATGCTGCGGACAAGTGGCGCGCACGCTTTGTTCGATGCGCCACAGCGCCTGGCCGCGCGAGCCCAGCGGCACGGGTTCGTCTTTCTCGCTGTAGGCAGTGGCCCGCGAACCGTCGAACACCCGGTAACTGGACGGTTGAAGCAGAACGATGTTGTGGTGCTGGCACAGTTCGGCGAGGCGCTCGACAGAGCGTTCCTGATTGTCCAGCCTCTGCGGGCTCACACTCTGCGACTGGAACCAGTCGAAGTAGTAAGCAAGGTTGATCAAGGCATCCGGTCGGGTGTCATCGAGCAGTTGCGTCAGGCTTGCCGCGTCCCAACCGTCTTGCGGTGGACGCGGTGCGAGGAAGCCAATGTCTTCCTCGGCACCCAGACGAATCAACGCCTGCCCAAGGGCATTCCCGCCGCCCAACAGCATAAGGCGCATTCGCATAGAGTCAGCAGGCTCGGTCTTGGATTTAAGTTGGAAATAGGTGAAAAACGCCCGCAAACATAACACGTCGGTGGACAAGTCCCAACTCGGGGCACCGGCAGGGCCCGATCACCGGCGCTTGCATCCAGAGCCGGGCGCCCTCATAAATTCATCCATGAACCTTCCCCAGACTCTCGACCCGGTACTAGACGCCTTTCATCCCGCCGTCAGTGCCTGGTTTCGTGCGACCTTCCCGGCGGTCACGGCCGCGCAGGCCCAGGCCTGGCCATTGATCAAACGTCGTCAGTCGACGCTTATCGCTGCGCCCACCGGCTCCGGCAAGACCCTGACAGCGTTCCTGGCGGTGATCGATGACCTGGTTCATCAGGGACTGGACGCGGGCGGCAAGCTGCCAGATCAGACGTTCGTGGTCTATGTCTCGCCGCTCAAGGCGCTGTCCAACGATATCCAGATCAACCTGCAGAACCCGCTGGCCGGGATCACCGAGCAATTGATGCAGCTGGGTCTGCCCGAGCTGCGCATCAGCACGGCGGTGCGCACCGGTGACACTGCGCAAAAAGAACGCACAGCGATGCGCAAGACTGCGCCGCACATTCTGGTGACCACGCCCGAGTCGCTGTATGTGCTGCTGGGCTCCGATTCCGGGCGGCGGATGCTGTCGGGCACGCAAACGGTGATCGTCGATGAAATCCACGCCATTGCCGCCGGCAAACGCGGCAGTCATCTGGCGTTGAGCCTGGAACGCCTGCAGGCGCTGTGCGACACCCCCCTGTTGCGCATCGGCCTTTCGGCCACGCAGAAACCCATCGAGCGAGTCTCGCGTTTTCTGGTCGGCAGCGATCCGCTCACCCGCCCCTGCGCCATCGTCGACATCGGCCACGCCCGGCCGCGTGATCTGGCGATCGAAGTTCCGCCGGTGCCGCTGAGTGCGGTGATGGCCAACGACGTGTGGCAACTGGTGTACGACCGCCTCGCCACCCTGGCCCGGGAACACCGCACGACGCTGATTTTCGTCAACACCCGGCGCCTGGCCGAGCGCATGGCCCGGCATTTGAGCGAGCGCCTGGGCAAACAGGCGGTGGCTGCCCACCACGGCAGCCTGGCCAAGGAGCAACGGCTGGACGCCGAGCAACGGCTCAAGCGTGGCGATTTGCAGGTTTTGATTGCCACCGCTTCGCTTGAACTGGGGATCGATATCGGCGACGTCGATCTGGTCTGTCAGATCAGTTCTCCACGCTCCATCGCCGCTTTTCTGCAGCGGGTCGGACGCTCCGGCCACCAAGTGGGTGGCACGCCCAAGGGCAGGCTGTTTGCCGTGTCCCGCGACGACCTGATCGAATGCGCGGCGCTGCTGGACTGCGTGCGCCGGGGTGAACTCGACACCTTGCTGATTCCCAAGGCGCCGCTGGATGTACTGGCGCAGCAGATCATTGCCGAGGTCAGTTGCCAGGAGTGGCAAGAACAGGCGCTGCTGGACCTGTTCCGCAAAGCGTCCCCTTACGCCGAGCTGGACGAAGCCCATTATCAGGCGCTGCTGGGCATGCTTGCCGAAGGCTACAGCGGACGTCAGGGCGTGCGTGCGGCCTACCTGCACCGCGACGCCGTGACCCGCACGTTGCGGGGTCGGCGAGGCAGCAAGCCGACCGCGGTCACCAGCGGCGGGACGATCCCCGACAACGCCGACTACGGTGTGATCCTCGAACCGCAGGCGCTGAACATCGGCACCGTCAACGAAGACTTCGCCGTGGAAAGCATGGCCGGTGACATCTTCCAGTTGGGGAACACCTCCTACCGGATTTTGCGCATCGAAGCGGGGCGGGTGCGGGTCGAGGATGCGCAAGGGATGCCGCCGAACATCCCGTTCTGGCTGGGCGAAGCACCAGGGCGTAGCGATGAGCTGTCATTCGCGGTGGCTCGCCTGCAAGGCGATATCGACAAGCGGCTGAGCGAGCATCCGGGCGACCTGCGCCCCTGCATCGACTGGCTGATCGGTACCCTGGGGCTTGACGCTGCCAGCGCCGAGCAACTGGTCGAGTACCTGGCGCGTGCGCACGCGGTTCTTGGCGCGTTGCCGTCGCAGGACACGCTGGTGATGGAACGTTTCTTCGATGAGTCCGGCGGCACCCAGCTGGTGATCCACACGCCGTTTGGCAGTCGCATCAATCGCGCCTGGGGCTTGGCCCTGCGCAAGCGCTTCTGTCGTACCTTCAATTTCGAGTTGCAGGCGGCGGCCAGCGAAGACGCCATCGTGCTGTCACTGTCCACCAGCCACAGCTTTGCGCTGGATGAGGTCTGGCGTTATCTCAATTCCAACAGCGCCGAGCACCTGCTGATTCAGGCCGTGCTCGATGCGCCGTTGTTCGGCGTGCGCTGGCGCTGGAACGCGGGGGTCGCACTGGCCCTGCCGCGGTACGCCGGGGGGCGCAAGGTCGCGCCACAACTGCAGCGCATCAAGAGCGAAGACCTCATCGCCACGGTCTTCCCTGACCAGATCGCCTGCTTGGAGAACCTGGTGGGCGAACGCGAAGTTCCCGAGCACCCGCTGGTCGAGCAGACCCTGGACGATTGCCTGCACGAGGCCATGGACGCCGAGGGCTGGCTGGCATTGCTGCGGCGCATGGAGCGTGCAGAGGTGCGCCTGATCAGCCGCGATCTGCCCGCGCCTTCGCCATTGGCGGCTGAAATTCTCAACGCCAAACCCTACAGCTTCCTCGACGACGCACCACTGGAAGAACGCCGCACTCAAGCCGTCCTCAACCGCCGCTGGAGTGACCCACAGTCGGCCGACGATCTCGGCGCCCTGGACGCCGACGCTATCGCTGCGGTCGGCGAAGAGGCATGGCCACAGCCACAGAATGTCGACGAAATGCATGAAGCCTTGATGAGCCTGGGCTGCGTCACGGGCATCGAGGCGCGAACCTACACCGACTGGATGAAGTGGCTTGAAAGCCTCGCCCGCTCTGGTCGCGCCACCCGCCTGCAAGTCAGCCCCGATCAAGCGCTGTGGATTCCCCTGGAGCGCCTGACCTGTCTGAAGGCGATCTACCCCGCTGCCGAAATGCATCCGCCACTGGCCGCTCTGGCCGGTTTCGATGAGGCGTGGAACGAGGACGAGGCCCGGGTCGAAATCGTTCGCGCTCGCCTGAGCGGATTCGGTCCGCTGCCGTTGTCGGTGATCGCCGACGCATTGGCATTGCCCCCAAGCGAAATCACCCAGGCCCTGGCGCAGCTGGAAAACGAAGGTTACGTGCTGCGGGGTCGTTTCAGCCCCGGGGTCACTGACGAACAATGGTGCGAGCGGCATTTGCTGTCGCGTATCCATCGCTACACGGTCAAGCGCCTGCGCCGCGAGATCGAGCCGGTATCGCTGCAGGATTGCATGCGTTTTCTCTTCGACTGGCAGCACCTTTCCGCCGCGACGCAGAGCCAGGGCAAGGCGGCGCTGCCAGAAGTGGTCGATCAGCTCGAGGGTTTTTCGGCGGCGGCCGGCGCCTGGGACAGCGATATTCTTCCGGCGCGCCTGAAGGATTATTCCCAGAGTTGGCTGAATGACCTGTGCCGATCCGGCAAGGTGGTGTGGATGCGCCTGACGAGTCGTAACAAGGTCGGCAGCGCGGCACTGCGCAGTACGCCGATTGTGTTGTTGCCGCGTACCCAGGTGCGCTTGTGGAGCGGTTTGACCGAACAACCCGCGCCCACCGAGCTGTCGCTGCGCGCACAGAAGGTCCATGAAGTGCTGTCGGACAACGGTGCGATGTTCTTCGATGAGCTGACCGGCGAGGCGCATCTGCTGCGCGCCGAGCTGGAGAACGCCTTGCAGGAGTTGGTCGGCGCAGGGCTGGTGAACGCAGACAGCTTCGCCGGCTTGCGCGCATTGGTCACACCCGCCAGCAAGCGCGCCGCGCACACCAGCCGACGCAATCGTGGGGCGTTCATCGGCGGGATGGATGATGCAGGACGCTGGGCGTTGTTGCGCCGCGCGCCTGTCAGCGAAGCGGGCCCGGCACAACGGCTCGACAGCGATACGCTGGAACACATCGCCATGACGCTGCTGCGTCGCTACGGCGTGGTGTTCTGGCGGCTGCTGGAACGCGAAGCGGACTGGCTGCCGAGCTGGCGCGAACTGCTGCGCACGTTCCATCGTCTGGAGGCCCGTGGGGATATTCGCGGCGGCCGTTTCGTTGCGGGCCTCGCCGGCGAGCAGTTCGCCTTGCCCGAGGCCATCCCCCTGCTGCGCGAAGTGCGCAAGCGGTCGCTCGATGGCAGCCTGATCGGCGTCACAGGCGTTGATCCGCTGAACCTGGCCGGCACGTTACTGCCCGGCGCGAAGGTGCCCGCGGTGATCGGCAATCGACTGGTTTATCGCGACGGGATCCCCATCGCCGCTATCGTTGCGGGCAAACCGCAGTACTGGGGTGAACTGGATGCGCAGATGATGCTGCAGGTGCGGGATCGCTTGTTTCGGTAGTCTGTAATCCAAGGGGTAGGAGCCGGCTTGCTGGCGATAACGATACATCAGCCACGCACACGGGAACTGGCCGGCGCACATTGCTGTAGCAGTACGGCTTGCCGGCGGCGGCACTGTTGAAATCGCTACCGCCGACACGCCGGACTGCTATAGAAACAACATAACCAGACCCGACTAAACCGGACTCTCAGACCCGTCCTTGTTCACCACCGTGGTCTTGCCCGGCAACGCCTGCTGGACATCTTCCTCATCCATCTGCGGCGCCAACCCGTTGCGCGGGCTCATGACCAGCTGTGGATAAGTTTGCGCAAAGCGTACGTCCGTCGACTTATCCACAAGACGCTTGAGCTTGTCGTTGAATGAGCGACTGACTGCGTATTGGCCGCCCGACGAGGTGCGGAACTGCGCGGTGATCACGATCCCGTTCATGTCCATACGATCCAGCCCGAACACCTCAAGCGGCCCCTGCAGCTTGCTCGCCAGCAGGAAGTCATCGGAGATCGCCTGCCCGGCCTCGCGAATCAGTGATGTCGCCGAATCCACGTCAGAGTCGTACGTGAACTGGAACGAGAAGAACGCATAGGCGAACTGCCGGGATTGATTGGTCACTGCCTTGATCTGACCGAAAGGCACCGAATGCACGAAGCCCTTGCCGTCGCGCAGGCGCAGCGTGCGGATGGTCAGGCTTTCCACCGTCCCGGCATGCCCGGAGTCGAGCACCACCCAGTCACCGATGGAAATGGTGTCCTCGATGATGATGAACAGGCCGGTGATCACGTCCTGCACCAACTGCTGCGAGCCGAAACCGATCGCCAGGCCGACCACCCCGGCACCCGCCAGCAACGGTGCGACGTTGATCCCCAGATTGGCCATGGTGGTAATGGTGCAGATCACCACCAGAATGATCTTGATCGCGTTGCGCAGCAGCGGAAGGATGGTCTTGACCCGGGTGCTGGGCTGCCGCGAGGAGCGATTGTTGACCGGTGGCTTCAAGGCTTCCTGGATGGCCGTGTCCATCACCACCCACAGCAGCCAGGTGACCAGGAAGATCAGCCCGATGCTGCTCAGCGAATCGCTGATCACCTTGCCCAGAGCATTGCGCTGGGCGAATTCGAACAGCGAAAAACCCCAGATCCTGCCGAGCAGTTCGATGAAGCCCACAGCCAGCGCAATGCGCAGCACCGCGTGCAAAAGGCTCAGCAGACGCTCTTTGTAGACCCGCCCGCTGCGCGCTTCGGCAGGCTTGAACATATGCTGGAACAAGGTGCTGAGAAATACCGTGCCGATCAGCAGCACGGTGGTCAGCAAGGCGCAACGCAACGCTTGCTGACTGTCCTCGCCGGCGCCGATCAGGTTCACTGCCGAGACCAGGATCATCAACAGAATCGGCAGGTGCCACAGGCTCGAGAACACCTTGAGGGTCTGCTGCAGCGCCGGTCGGGACAGGCGTGCGCCCAGTGGCCGATTGCGGATCAGGTGAGCCACGGGCCTGCGCATCCGGATCACGACGATGCAAAACATCACCGAGGCCATCAGCCCGGTAAACGCAGCAACGCTGGTGGTCACGTTGCCGCCGATCTGCCTGGATATCTGAGGACTGGTCAACGCATCGCTCAAGGCCGCGAGAAAACCGATGATGAACAGCGGGTGCGGCGCGTAGCCCCGGATGATGCGGACTGCCGGGCGCTTGTGGCCGGAGTTGAACAGCACAATCACCGAGAGCAACACAGAGGTTGAAAAGATACCGCTACTGGTTGAATAAGCCAGGCATAGCGCCAGTGCGCGACCAATCGACGGCAACATGAAATGGCTGACGTACAGCGTCAGTGGCAAGCTGATGAGCGCGGCGAGGGTGAAGGGCAACACGTAGCCCAGCACACCCTGAACGCGCTCTCGTTCAACCAGCAACCGGTGGCGCGACAGCCGCGAAACGAGAAACGCACCGATCCGGTTGAGCAGCGCAAAGCTGCCTATCCACACCACCGAGAGCATCAGGAAATCGCCGACGATGCTCCAGGGTGATCGTGACAGAGGCTTGTTGACCAGGGTGTCGAGTTCGTCCGCGGCACGGTCGGCTCGCAAACGCCATGAGTCCAGCAGATGACCGTTCAGATCCAGCCTGTCCTGCACGCTGTCGATGCTGGTACTGATCACGCCGAGCAAGCCGCCCTTGACGAGTATTTCCGGTTTGGCGGGTTCCGCAGCCGGAGCTGGATCTGCCGGCGCGGCCGACTGAGCGGTGCTGGCAGCAGGGGCATCGGCTGCCTGGACGTTGAAGCTGCCGACGCAGAGCGTCAGACAGAGCAAAAGGACAGATGTGAAGTTCGACAAAACGCAGGGCACTCCTTTCAGTCATGAGGGACGGCGAAATCAAAGCCCACAGAAACTGATCGAAATTCCTCACGCAAGTTCGCTGCCCAAGGGAAAGCTTCACCTGCGAGCAGTGAAAGCCCCGAGCCCTGACGCTCATTTTTTGTTGAAGTCGCTTGACCAAGGAGAACGATCGTTCTACCTTCAATTCCATGAATATGCCGACGACTGATACACGGGAAAAAATTCTCGCGACCGCCGAACAACTGATCTACCAGAACGGTATCCACGCCACCGGCATGGATCTGTTGGTAAAGACTTCGGGGGTCGCCAGGAAAAGCATCTATCGTTACTTCGCGACCAAGGCTGAGGTGGCTGCCGCCGCGCTCAACGCCCGTGACGTGCGCTGGATGGAGTGGTTTCGGACCGAATCGGACAAGGCCGATTCCCCGCAGGCGCGCATCCTGAATATGTTCGTCGTGCTCAGGGGCTGGTTCCAGTCCGATGGCTTTCGCGGCTGTGCATTCATCAACACCGCTGGGGAAGTGGGCGATGCAGGCGATCCGATTCGGCTGATTGCCAAGCTGCACAAACAGAAGCTGTTCGATTACGCCCTTGGCCTGTGCCAGCAGTTGCCCATCGAGCAGCCGTCAGCATTGGCCCGACAGCTGCTGATTCTGATGGAAGGCGCCATCACTACCGCCCGCGTCATGGGTGATTACAGTGCTGCCGACAGCGCAAGGGAGGTTGCACAGATGTTGCTCGAACAGGCCTCGCCGCAGAAGCCTGTGCTTCAAGAACGCTCCATCCACCGCTGAACTCAATCTGCCTGGAGGCTTACTCATGTCGTCCGATGCACAAACGCGCCCGCCATTGCCGCCGTTCACCCGCGAATCGGCCATCGAAAAGATCCGCCTGGCCGAAGATGGCTGGAACAGCCGAGACGCGGAGAAGGTCTCGCTGGCCTACACCCTCGACACTCAGTGGCGTAACCGCGTCGAATTCGCCGCCAACCGAGCAGAGGCCAGGGACTTCCTGACACGCAAGTGGAAGAAGGAACTGGACTACCGGTTGATCAAGGAGCTGTGGGCCTTCACCGATAATCGCATTGCGGTGCGCTACGCCTACGAGTGGCACGACGATTCGGGCAACTGGTACCGCTCCTACGGCAACGAGAACTGGGAATTTGCCGAGGACGGCCTCATGCATCGCCGCTTTGCCTGCATCAACGACATGCCGATCAAGGAATCGGAGCGCAAATTCCATTGGCCGCTGGGTCGCCGTCCTGATGATCATCCGGGCCTGTCGGACCTGGGGCTGTAGCAGCGGGCCTGGCTGTATCACACAACCGCTTGAGCAAAACAAAGCCCCCGGCAGCTGAGCTGTCCGGGGGCTTTTGTGTATCGCGTTTGATCGGGGATCAGAACGGGATGTCGTCATCGAAGCTGTCGAAATCGGGAGCCGGTTGCGGCGCCTGTTGCGGAGCTGGACGCGACTCGCGCTGCGGCTGCCCTTGCGGAGCACCCTGAGGCGCCGACTGTGGGCGCGATTGCTGAGGACGAGGAGCGGAGTTCTGATACCCGCCATCCTGACCTTGAGGTGCCCCATCCTGACCTTGTGGACGGCCACCCAACAGCTGCATGGTGCCCTGCATGTCGACCACGATTTCGGTGGTGTAACGCTTGATACCGTCTTTTTCCCATTCGCGGGTCTGCAGCTTGCCTTCGATATAGATTTGCGAGCCTTTGCGCACGTACTCAGCAGCGATTTCCGCAACCTTGCCGAACATCACCACCCGATGCCATTCGGTTTTTTCGACTTTCTGACCAGTTTGCTTGTCGGTCCATTGCTCGCTGGTCGCCAGACTCAGGTTGATCACGGCATTACCGTTAGGCATATAGGTAGGCTTGGGATCCACACCACAAGTGCCGACCAATATGACTTTGTTAACCCCACGGGCCATAACGTTCTCCTAGGCTTCACACGTTTCCGACGCTGGATTGACCACTTCGTCGAAAGACGCCCGATCCAACAGTTCTTTGTCAAATTTGATATAGATGGCGGCTTCGTCAGCCACCACTACTGCATCTGTTACTCCACGTACGGCCAACACGCGTTCGGCAAGGCCTGTGTCGCGTTGAGCCGCGGGCGACAACGGCAAGCGGAGGCTGGTTACGTACGGAGGTTCGCGCATGGTAACAGCAAACGCGAGCCAGATGGCGGCCAGACCCGCCCCGCCGAGGAACACAACACCCAGTCCGCCGTGCTGAAACAGCCAGCCGCCGAGGATGCCACCGGCTGCCGATCCGAGGAACTGGCTGGTGGAGTAAATCCCCATCGCCGTGCCTTTTCCGCCCGCCGGAGACACCTTGCTGATCAACGATGGCAGCGACGCTTCCAGCAGATTGAACGCGGTGAAGAACACCACAGTGCCTATGACCAGCGCGCGCAGGGTGTCGCCGAACTCCCAGAAGAATAGCTCAGTGAGCATCAGAACCAGGACGGCGCCGAGCAGAATCCGCTTCATCTGACGCTTCTTCTCGCCGTAGATGATGAAGGGGATCATGGCAAAGAAAGAGATCAGCAGCGCGGTCAGGTAGACCCACCAGTGCTGCTCCTTGGGCAGGCCGGCTTTTTGCACCAGCGCCAACGGCAATGCGACGAAACTGGACATCAGCATGGCGTGCAACGCGAAGATACCCAAATCCAGGCGCAGCAAGTCTGGATGCCGAAGCGTGGCCCCCAGCGCCTGACGGGCGAGACCCGACTCACGGTGCTGCAGCGTCACGGTGGATTTGGGCACCACGAACGCGACGATCACAATGCCGACCAGCGCCATGGCTCCGGTGGCCAGAAACAGGCCGGACAGCCCGAATGCGCCGGTGAGGATCGGTCCGACCACCATTGCGACGGCGAACGAGACGCCAATGGTCATGCCGATCATGGCCATGGCCTTGGTGCGATGCTGCTCGCGCGTCAGGTCCGAGAGCAAGGCCATCACCGCTGCCGAGATGGCCCCGGCGCCCTGAAGTACACGACCGGCAATCACGCCCCAGATCGAAGTCGACTGGGCAGCCAGCACGCTACCCAGCGCAAATACCACCAACCCCAGATAAATCACCGGGCGACGGCCGATGCGATCGGAAATGATGCCGAACGGAATTTGCAGCACCGCTTGAGTCAGGCCGTATGCGCCAATCGCCAGACCAATGAGTGCCGGGCTTGCGCCAGCCAGGTCCATGCCATAGGTCGCCAATACCGGCAAAACCATGAACATGCCCAGCATACGGAACGCGAACACCAGCGCCAGACCGCCCGCGGCGCGGGTTTCACTGCCACTCATGCGTTCGCTATGAGAATCGTGCATGGAAAAACCTCGTGTGAACCGGCGGCGATTCTACCAGTCCCATCGTTGTAGAGCACATACGACGCATTGCCGCGCATCGAGCCCTTGTGTCCTGGGGCAACGCTGCAGCATCCAGTTCGATAGTGTGCATCCATCCAGTATTTGACCGTATACTCCTACGTTTTGACGCCCGCCGTGCGAGGCCACTTTGGACAAGATCCTGATTCGTGGGGCTCGAACCCACAACCTGAAAAACATCGACCTGACCCTGCCACGCGACAAACTGATCGTCATTACCGGCCTTTCCGGTTCCGGTAAATCGTCTCTGGCATTCGACACGCTCTATGCCGAGGGGCAGCGGCGCTATGTCGAATCCCTGTCGGCCTATGCGCGGCAGTTCCTGTCGATGATGGAAAAGCCTGACGTCGATACCATTGAAGGCCTGTCACCGGCCATCTCCATTGAGCAAAAATCCACGTCGCATAACCCACGCTCCACCGTGGGCACCATCACTGAGATCTACGACTACCTGCGCCTTCTATATGCGCGCGTCGGCCAGCCGCGCTGCCCGGACCACGACATCCCGCTGGAAGCGCAAACCGTCAGTCAGATGGTCGATCTGGTAATGGCCGAGCCCGAAGGCCGCAAACTGATGCTGCTGGCACCGGTAGTCCGCGAGCGCAAGGGCGAGCATCTGGCCGTGTTCGAAGAGTTGCGGGCGCAAGGTTTCGTCCGCGCCCGGGTCAACGGCAAGCTCTGTGAGCTCGACGAACTACCCAAGCTGGACAAGCAGAAGAAGCATTCCATTGATGTGGTCGTCGACCGCTTCAAGGTGCGTGCTGATCTGCAACAACGCCTGGCCGAGTCTTTCGAGACCGCCCTGAAGCTGGCCGATGGCATCGCTCTGGTGGCGCCGATGGATGACGAGCCTGGCGAAGAGATCATTTTCTCGGCGCGCTTTGCCTGTCCTATCTGCGGTCACGCCATCAGCGAACTGGAACCCAAGCTGTTTTCGTTCAACAACCCAGCGGGTGCATGCCCGACGTGCGATGGGCTGGGCGTTAAGCAATTTTTCGACATCAAGCGTCTGGTCAACGGCGAACTGACGCTCGCCGAAGGCGCCATACGTGGCTGGGACCGGCGCAACGTCTATTACTTCCAGATGCTCGGCTCGCTGGCCAAGCATTACGGGTTCAGCCTGGAAGTGCCGTTCAAGGAGCTGCCAGCCGACCAGCAGAAAACCCTGCTCAGCGGCAGTGGCTCGCAGAATGTCGATTTCCGCTACCTGAACGACCGCGGCGACATCGTCAAACGCGCGCACCCGTTCGAGGGCATCGTGCCGAACCTTGAGCGACGCTATCGCGAAACCGAATCGGCAACGGTACGTGAAGAACTGGCGAAGTTTCTCAGCACTCAGCCATGCCCGGACTGCCGAGGCACCCGCCTTCGTCGCGAGGCTCGCCATGTCTGGGTCGGCGAGAAGACGTTGCCAGCAGTGACCAGCCTGCCGATAGGCGATGCCACTGACTACTTTGGCGGGCTGAAGCTGACCGGCCGGCGCGGCGAGATTGCCGACAAGATCCTCAAGGAGATCCGCGAGCGTCTGCAGTTCCTGGTCAACGTCGGTCTGGATTACCTGACGCTGGATCGCAGCGCTGACACCCTCTCCGGCGGCGAAGCCCAGCGTATCCGCCTGGCCAGTCAGATTGGTGCGGGCCTGGTGGGTGTCATGTACATCCTCGACGAGCCGTCCATCGGCCTGCATCAGCGGGACAATGACCGGCTGCTGGATACCCTTCGCCACCTGCGCGATATCGGCAACACCGTGATCGTGGTCGAACACGACGAGGATGCCATCCGACTGGCGGACTATGTGGTTGATATTGGTCCGGGGGCCGGCATCCATGGCGGCAACATCGTGGCTGAAGGCACACCAGAAGAAGTCATGTCGCACCCCGACTCGCTGACCGGCAAGTACCTCTCCGGGCGGGTGAAGATCGAAGTGCCGGCCAAGCGCACACCGCGCAACAAAAAGCTGTCACTCAAGCTCAAGGGCGCGCGCGGCAACAACCTGCGCAATGTCGACCTGGAGATACCGATTGGCCTGCTGACTTGCGTGACGGGTGTTTCAGGCTCGGGCAAATCGACGCTGATCAACAACACCCTGTTCCCGCTCAGCGCGACTGCACTCAACGGCGCAACGACGCTTGAAGCCGCGACCCACGACAGCATCGACGGGCTGCAGCATCTGGACAAAGTGGTCGACATCGACCAGAGCCCGATTGGACGCACACCGCGTTCCAATCCGGCGACTTATACCGGACTGTTCACACCCATCCGTGAGCTGTTCTCAGGTGTGCCGGAGTCACGCTCTCGCGGTTATGGTCCGGGGCGCTTCTCGTTCAACGTCAAGGGCGGCCGCTGCGAAGCTTGCCAGGGTGACGGCCTGATCAAGGTCGAGATGCACTTCCTGCCGGACATCTATGTTCCGTGCGACGTTTGCAAGAGCAAGCGCTACAACCGCGAAACCCTTGAGATCAAGTACAAGGGCAAGAACGTCCACGAAGTGCTGGAGATGACGATCGAGGAGGCCCGCACCTTCTTCGATGCCGTACCAGCGTTGGCGCGCAAGCTGCAAACCCTGATGGACGTCGGTCTGTCCTATATCAAGCTGGGCCAGTCGGCGACGACGCTGTCGGGTGGTGAAGCGCAGCGGGTCAAGCTATCCCGCGAACTGTCCAAGCGTGATACCGGCAAGACGCTGTATATCCTCGACGAACCCACCACTGGCCTGCACTTTGCGGATATCCAGCAGTTACTGGACGTGTTGCATCGTCTGCGCGACCACGGCAACACGGTGGTAGTGATCGAGCACAATCTGGACGTGATCAAGACAGCCGACTGGCTGGTTGACCTCGGCCCGGAAGGCGGCTCAAAAGGGGGCCAGATCATCGCGACGGGCACGCCCGAGCAAGTGGCCGAGATGAAACAGTCCTACACCGGCCATTACTTGAAACCACTGCTCGAGCGCGATCGAGCGTGATGAGCTGAAACACCGCAGAAACAAAAAAGCCCCTGTCGAGACCGTCTCGACAGGGGCTTTTTATTGAGCTGGAAATCAGAACTGCGATTGCAGATAGTTTTCCAGGCCAATGGATTTGATCAGACCCATCTGCTTTTCGAGCCAGTATGTGTGGTCTTCTTCGGTGTCGGCCAGCTGCACCCGCAGGATGTCGCGGCTGACGTAGTCCCGATGCTGTTCGCAAAGGGCAATGCCTTTGCACAACGCAGCACGGACCTTGTATTCCAGTCGAAGATCGCTGGCGAGCATTTCAGGGACGGTGGTGCCGACATCAAGGTCATCCGGGCGCATGCGCGGGGTGCCTTCAAGCATCAGAATCCGGCGCATCAACGCGTCAGCGTGTTGTGCCTCTTCTTCCATCTCATGGTTGATGCGCTCATACAACTTGCTGAAGCCCCAATCCTCATACATCCGCGAATGGATGAAATATTGGTCGCGTGCAGCCAATTCGCCGGTCAGCAGCGTGTTGAGGTAATCGATGACGTCCGGGTGGCCTTGCATCGCCGTAAATCTCCTTCGTGAAAGGCGTTAGTTTGAACCATCATTGCTGACAGGTCACCCGACCAAAGGCAGAAAAGCGAAGAAAAACAGCGAATACCTAACATTAAGTGTCGAAAATCGCCGTAAATGAGGAGAGTTCTGTTTATCACTTAGAGTTCACGCAATTACTACGCAACCCAGTTGATAACGCGTTTGATTTAGTGAACTCCCAACAACAAAAAACCGGGCACTAGGCCCGGTTCTTCGTAACGACTGACGTCTTATTCAGCAGCTTCTACAGAGCCACCGACAGGACGATCAACCAGCTCGACATACGCCATAGGCGCGTTGTCGCCAGCGCGGAAACCGCACTTCAGGATGCGCAGATAGCCACCCTCGCGGGTTGCATAACGCTTGCCCAGATCGTTGAACAGCTTACCGACCATTTCTTTCGAACGGGTACGGTCGAAAGCCAGACGACGGTTAGCGACGCTGTCGATCTTGGCCAGGGTGATCAGCGGCTCGGCAACGCGACGCAGTTCCTTGGCTTTCGGCAGGGTAGTTTTGATCAGCTCGTGCTCGAACAGCGACACCGCCATGTTTTGAAACATGGCCTTGCGGTGAGAGCTGGTACGGCTCAGGTGACGTCCACTTTTACGATGACGCATGGTTCATTCCTTACCAAACACAACGTTCGGTGATTACGACGATCAGGCAGTCGCCTTGTCGTCCTTCTTAAGACTTGCAGGCGGCCAGTTGTCGAGGCGCATGCCGAGGGAGAGACCACGAGAAGCCAGAACGTCCTTGATTTCAGTCAAGGATTTCTTGCCCAGGTTCGGAGTCTTCAACAGTTCTACTTCGGTGCGCTGAATCAGGTCGCCGATGTAGTAAATGTTCTCCGCCTTAAGGCAGTTGGCCGAACGCACGGTCAGTTCCAAATCGTCAACCGGACGAAGCAGGATCGGATCGATCTCGTCTTCCTGTTCGACTACAACGGGTTCGCTGTCACCTTTGAGGTCGACGAACGCAGCCAACTGCTGTTGCAGGATGGTTGCAGCGCGACGGATTGCCTCTTCAGGATCCAGAGTACCGTAGGATTCCAGATCAATAACCATCTTGTCCAGGTAAGTGCGCTGATCGAC